>NZ_JACIHG010000002.1:0-874610 GCF_014198315.1 Bradyrhizobium sp. CIR48 | reverse complement strand
TCGACGCCATGCAGTTGGAAAATATACTTCGACGTATCCATCCCGATACGGATAATCTGGCTCACGGACGGCTCCTGTGAATGGGTGTGTGACAACCTCATTCTGGCACACTGATGCCGTAGGGGGCCGTCCACCCCATCACCGCGTGATCTATCTGTTGCGGTTGGTCCCCGTACCGAAAAGACCAATCCCGTAGGGTGGGCAAAGGCGCGCTCTTCGCGCCGTGCCCACGCGTTGCCGGACCCACGGAAAGATCGTGGGCACGGCGCAAGAGCGCCTTTGCCCACCCCACGCCGCTGAGTCGCCATTGCAGATTGCCTGTTACGCAATAGGATATCCTCCGCCCGCTCCGGAGGAGATCAAGATGGCCATCAACAACGACAAGATCGACGACGCAGCGCTCGCCCTGCTTTACCTGACTCTGCACGACGGCTATCGGGCCTGGAAGGGGTTTGATTGGGACGTGCTCGGCCGCCTGCATGACAAGGGCATGATTGACGATCCCGTCGGCAAGGTGAAATCCGTGGTGTTTACGGAGGAAGGCCTCGAACGTGCGAAGAGGCTGTTCAAGGAACTGTTCGATGAATGATGCCTTGCCGATGAATCGGGAACAGTTGGCCGCGGCCTATGCGGCGCCCGGCCGCCATTATCACAATCTCGCGCATATCGAGGATTGCCTCGCCGCGCTCGCGCGTGTCGAAGGTCTTTCGGTCGCCGAGCGCGAGACGCTGTCGGAGGCGATCTGGTGGCACGACGTCGTGTACGACCCGACCCGGTCGGATAACGAGGAGCGCAGCGCGGAGCTCGCCGAGCAGCATGTCCGCGCCGAGCTTCGTCAGGAGGTCGGCCGCCTGATCCGCCTGACCAAGACGCACGAAATTGCCGCCGGCGATCGTCTCGGTGCGATCCTGATCTCGATCGACCTCAGCATTCTCGGCACTGATGCCGCGCGCTACGACGCCTATGCCGCCGCGATCCGCCGGGAATTCATCCACGTCGGCGAAGACGACTATCGTATCGGCCGTGCCCGCGTGCTCCGCCATTTTGCTGCACGCGAGGTGATCTTTCCCGATCCGGATTTCGCCGCGAGGTTCGATCGGCAAGCCCGCGTCAACCTCGCGCGGGAGCTGAAGGCGTGGGCTGAAGTGCCGTAGGGTGGGCAAAGGCGCGCCCTTCGCGCGCCGTGCCCACGTTCTGCCGGACCCATGGAAAGATCGTGGGCACGGCGCAAGAGCGCCTTTGCCCACCCTACGCACCAATCCACGCCGCAAGCTCACGCCACGGCTCAATCGTCCAATGCCCGGACGCCGCACCCGACGGCGACGGCAGCACGAAGATCTCCGGCCAGCTCTCATCGCGCGCCTGCCGCCCCAGCGCGATCGCAGCTGACGGCCGGCCGTAAAACAAGCTCGCCGCCTTCTTGCTCGTGAACGCAATCGTCCGCGGCCGATATTTTTCGATCTTCGCCCTGAAGCCTGATACGTCGATCGTCTCCGCCGCGATCTGGTGATCCATCCCGGCGCCCGTCTTGCAGAGATCGGTGAAGCCGATCCCGAGCGCGATCAGCGAAGCGAACTCGCTCGGCTGATAGCGCCGCGGCGTGATCCCGGCCTCATGGATCGCGCGCCAGAAGCGGTTGCCGGGATGAGCGTAGTAGTGTCCGACTTCGGCCGAGCGCGTCGAGGCGGCGGTGCCGACGAACACGAGGCGGAGGTTGGGGCGGAGCTGGTCGGGGAGGCGGTCGAGGAGGGGGGTAGGCAAATCAATTATCCGCAACGTTGTAGCCCGCATGAGCGCCAGCGACATGCGGGGCAACTGTCAATCCCGAATGTCGCTGACGCTCATCCAGGCTACGATTGCTAATCTGCTTTTGGCGTTATGTGCACAGCCCGAGCCATGTCCGTTTCATAGATGCCGCCGGTGCAACGGCCGGTCAGAAGATCGAGCGTGAACGGCACCCAAGTATCACCGATCGGAGTCCAAGCTTCGCCGGTAAGTTCGGTTTCCTGAAGGCAGATGCTGCGGAAGCTATCCCACGAAATCCGCGGACTACTCCATCGTGAATTGTCTGACCGAACAGCGTTGAAGCCGACGAGGCCTTGGAAAAGGATTAGCCAAGAGCCGATGCAGGGATTGCTCGCTGGGTATCACTTGCAACGTGCTCTCGAATGGCACGGTGTTCCGGATCGA
Organism: Bradyrhizobium sp. CIR48; assembly: GCF_014198315.1. Lineage (NCBI taxonomy): Bacteria > Pseudomonadati > Pseudomonadota > Alphaproteobacteria > Hyphomicrobiales > Nitrobacteraceae > Bradyrhizobium > Bradyrhizobium sp. CIR48. The sequence goes on along the minus strand of NZ_JACIHG010000002.1, from coordinate 872,420 downwards.
TAATAAAGGTCTCGCCCCAAGCGACGACGATCACATCCCTACCGTTAGGGTGGTCAAGCACATTGGTGTAGTCGGACATGCCACCGAGGAAATTGCCGACCCACGGGTCGGACCTCTTCGGATAGAAGCGAATAACCAAACCTTCACGGAACTCGCTATCGCCACGTTCTGTGAACGATATGGCCGGCGGGCCGTAAGGTGGCAGTCCTGGCAATACTTCAAACCGCATGCACTGTTCGCATCGTGTTGCGACTTTCGGGACGACATTTGTCGTCCCGAAAGCCTATCCTGCCCCCTCACAACACCCGATTGCTCTCCTTCACCTTCTCCGCATCCAGATACAGGCTCTCGCCCATCTCCTTGAACTTCGCGCTCATCTTGGCCATGCCGTCCTCGGCGGTGCCGGCCATCGACATGCCGACGCTGTTCGGATCGTTCAGCGTTGCGGCGTAGTCCCGCACGTCCTGGGTGATCTTCATCGAGCAGAACTTCGGGCCGCACATCGAGCAGAAATGGGCGACCTTGTGGGCTTCCTTCGGCAGGGTCTCGTCGTGGAAGTTTTTCGCGGTGTCGGGATCGAGGCCGAGGTTGAACTGGTCGCTCCAGCGGAAGTCGAACCGGGCGCGGGAGAGGGCGTCGTCGCGCAATTGCGCGGCGGGGTGACCCTTGGCCAAGTCAGATGCGTGCGCGGCGATCTTGTAGGTGATGACGCCGACCTTGACATCGTTGCGGTCGGGCAGGCCGAGATGCTCCTTCGGCGTGACGTAGCAGAGCATGGCACAGCCGAACCAGCCAATCATGGCAGCGCCAATGCCTGACGTAATGTGGTCGTAGCCCGGCGCGATGTCGGTGGTCAGCGGTCCAAGCGTGTAGAACGGCGCTTCGCCGCATTCCTTGAGCTGCTTGTCCATGTTGATCTTGATCTTGTGCATCGGCACATGGCCGGGGCCTTCGATCATGACCTGGCAGCCCTTGTCCCACGCGATCTTGGTCAGCTCGCCGAGCGTCTCCAGCTCCGCGAACTGCGCGCGGTCGTTGGCGTCCGCGATCGAGCCCGGGCGCAGGCCGTCGCCGAGCGAGAACGAGACGTCATACTTGCGCATGAGGTCGCAGATCTCGTCGAAATGCGTGTAGAGGAAGCTCTCCTTGTGGTGCGCCAGGCACCACTTCGCCATGATCGAGCCGCCGCGGGAGACGATGCCGGTGACGCGGCTGGCGGTGAGGTGGATGTATTGCAGGCGCACGCCGGCGTGGATGGTGAAATAGTCGACGCCCTGCTCGCACTGCTCGATCAGCGTGTCCTTGTAGAGCTCCCAGGTCAGCTTGACGGGATCGCCGTTGCACTTCTCCAGCGCCTGGTAGATCGGCACCGTGCCGATCGGCACCGGCGAGTTGCGCAAGATCCATTCGCGGGTGGTGTGGATGTTGCGGCCGGTCGAGAGGTCCATCACGGTGTCGGCGCCCCAGCGGATCGCCCACACCATCTTCTCGACCTCTTCCTCGACGGAAGACGTCACCGCCGAGTTGCCGATATTGGCGTTGATCTTGGTCAGGAAGTTGCGGCCGATGATCATCGGCTCGAGCTCGGAATGGTTGATGTTGGAGGGGATGATGGCGCGGCCGCGCGCGATCTCGTCGCGAACGAACTCCGGCGTGATGAAGGGGGGTACCGACGCGCCGAAGCTCTCGCCGTCGGCGAGGGCTGCTTCCGCGCGCTCGAGCTGCTGCTTGCGGCCGAGGTTCTCGCGGGCGGCGACGTAGATCATCTCCTTGGTGATGATGCCGGCGCGGGCAAATTCGAGCTGGGTGATCTTGTGGCCGTCGAGGCCGCGCAGCGGCTGGTGATAGGCGCTGAAGGCGCGCGCGGCGTTGTCGGTGGAGACGCTGCCGTTGTCCTCCGGCTTGATCTGCCGGCCCTGATATTCCTCGACGCCGCCGCGCTCCAGCACCCATTGCTTGCGGCTGCGGGCGAGGCCGGCGTTGACGTCGATCGTCACGGACGGATCGGTGTAGGGGCCCGAGGTGTCGTAAACCGGCAGGTTCGGCTCGCCCGCGCCTTCGGACAGGATGATCTCGCGCAAGGGCACGCGCAGGTCGGGCGCAGCGTCAGGCGAGGCGAAGATTTTTCGCGAGGAGGGCAGGGGGCCGGTGGTGACGGCGGGGACGGTCTTTTCGGGGTTGGAGCGGATGTTCATGTGATCCTCCGGTTTAATTCTGTTGTCCAGTGTTTGATCTCGTCATCCTGAGGTGCTCGCGAAGCGAGCCTCGAAGGATGAAAGAGCCGGGCCGCCGCCCTTCGAGGGCCGCTGAAGAAGCGGCCACCTCCAGCGACAACGGCTGCGCCGTTGCGCGGGGGTGACGGGTTGAAGAGGGGCGGACGCACATCACGCAGCCTCCGTCGACAGGCCGAGCCACTGGCGCACCCGGGCATCGGGGTCGGCGTTTTGCGTCACGTCGGACACCACCGCGATGGAATCCGCACCCGCCGCAAAGATCTCCGCGGCTTGCTCGAACTTGATGCCGCCGATCGCGACCAGCGGGATGTTGCCGATGCGCTTCTTCCATTCGGTGATCTTCGGAATGCCCTGCGGCTCGAAGCGCATCGATTTAAGCGTGGTGAAGAAGATCGGGCCGAGCGCGACATAGTCGGGCGTTGCCTTGAGCGCGGTTTCAAGCTCGGCATCGTCATGGGTGGAGATGCCGAGCGAGAGGCCGGCCTCGCGGATGGCCTTGAGGTCGGCTTCCGCCAGATCCTCCTGGCCGAGATGCAGATATTTCGCGCCGGCGACGACGGCGGCGCGCCAATAGTCGTTCACGACCAGCTTGGCTTGCGTGTCCTTGGTGATGGCCAGCGCGTCGGTGACGATCTGCAGCGCGTCGGCGTCGTTGAGCTCCTTGGCGCGCAGCTGGATGGTGCCGACGCCGAGCTTTGTCAGTCGCTCGACCCATTTGAGGCTGTCGACGACGGGATAAAATCGATCAGGATACGGCATGCCAGAACGGAGTCCCAACGACAGGGGTGGAGGGGGAGGCGAAGTCGCGGGCGTTCATCAGCCCGGCTTCATAAGCGGTGCGGCCGGCATCACAGCCGAGGCGGAAGGCGTTTGCCATCGCGACGGGATCGGCGGCTTTGGCGATCGCGGTGTTGAGCAGCACGGCGTCATAGCCGAGCTCCAGCGCCTGCGCGGCGTGGCTGGGAGCGCCGAGGCCGGCGTCGACCACCAGCGTGATGTCGGGCAGGCGCTCGCGCAGCAGCCTCAAGGCATCGCGATTGGTGATGCCCTTCGCGCTGCCGATCGGAGCTGCCCACGGCATCACCACCTTGCAGCCGGCATCGACCAGGCGGTTGGCGACCGAGAGATCCTCGGTGCAATAGGGGAACACTTCAAAGCCGTCCTTGATCAGGATGGTGGCGGCTTCGACGAGGCCGACGACATCGGGCTGCAGCGTGTCGTTGTCGGCGATGACCTCGAGCTTGATCCAGCTCGTGCCGAACAGTTCGCGGGCGAGCTTTGCCGTGGTCACCGCCTCGCGCACGCTGCGGCATCCCGCGGTGTTCGGCAGCACGGTGACGTCGAGCTCGCGGATCAGCTTCCAGAACGCGTCCCCGGTCTTGCCGCCGGCGGATTCGCGCCGCAGCGACACCGTGACGATGTTCGAGCCGGAGGCGCGGATCGCTTCCTGCATGATCGCAGGCGAGGGATAGAGCGCGCTGCCGATCAGCAGGCGGGAGGCGAAGGATTTGCCGTAGAAGGTCACCATGGCTTCAATTTCCTTGCGGGCGACTTGCACAGACCGTCATCCTGAGGTGCGCGCACTTGCGCGCCTCGAAGGATGACAGCGCCGCTTGCGGCCATCCTTCGAGGCGAGCCGAAGACGGCTCGCACCTCAGGATGACGGCGTCGTTTGTGGCGACAGGCATCACCTCACCCTCCCTGCCGCGGCGTGATGATCTCGATCTCGTCGCCGGCTTTCAGTGCCGTCTCGGCCCAGCGGCTCTTCGGCACGACGTCGTAGTTCAGCGCGATCGCGAAATGGGTGCCCTCGTAGTCGAGCTCCGAGAGCAGCGCATCGACGCTTCCCGAAGTCACCTCGCGCTGCTCGCCGTTGACGATCACAAGCATCGCATCACCTCGTTGTCGATCTGGCCGCGCTCGACATAGGCGAGCGTCAGCTCGGCGAGCGCCGGCGCGATCAGGAAGCCGTGGCGGTAGAGGCCGTTGACGCTGATCCTGCGGCCGCGAATGCCGATGCGCGGCAGATTGTCGGGATAGGCGGGACGCAGCCCCGAGCCGAATTCGACGATGCGGGCCTCGCCGAAGGCGGGGTGCACGGCGTAGGCCGCGCCCAAAAGCTCCAGCGCGGAGCGGACGCTGACGCCGGTGTCCTCGGCCTCGATCGAGGTCGCGCCCAGCATGAACAGATTGTCCTCGCGCGGGATCACGTAAAGCGGCCAGCGCGGATGCATCAGCCGCACCGGGCGCGCAAGCTGCACCTCGTCTGTCTCGATCAGGATCATCTCGCCCTTGACGCCGCGAAGCTCGCTCTGCTCGTCGCGGGCGCCAAGGCCGCGGCAGTCGATCACGATGCCGTCGAGATCCCCGGCTGCGACGTCGCTGGAGAATTTGATGGTGCCGCCGGCGGCGCGGATGCGATCGTGCAACTGCGGCAGCACGCGGCGCGGCTCGACATGGCCCTCGGCCGGGAAAAACAGCGCGTCGCGAAAGCGGCCCTCCAGCGAGGGTTCGAGCGCGGCGAGGCCTGAGGCATCGAGCCGGCGGTGGTCCTCGGTCATGCGCGCAAAACGCTCGAAATCGTTGCGTTCGCGCGGATGGGCGACGACCAGCGAGCCGTTGAAGGGCGTGTCGGGCAGCTCGCGCCGCCAGAGGTCGAGCGAGCGCAGCCCCAGGCGGCTGATGATGGGTTCGGCGACCTCGGCCTCGCAATAGGGCGCGAGCATGCCGCCGGCCCAATGGCTGGTGGCGTCCGTCATCGCCTCGTCACCGCGCTCGTGCAAGGTCACGGCATGGCCGGCCTGCGCGAACAGCAGGGCTTGCCAGGCTCCGGCGATGCCTGCGCCGATGATGGATACCGGTGAGTCCGGTCGCTTGGTCGTTTGCAACATCCCTGTCCCTTCGCCGGCATGACCCGGATCAGGTTCAAAGGGTCACCGCGGTCCTGGGCGGTATTGCCCATTTAGCGGTATCTCAGCTCCTCCTCGGAGCACCCCTCGGAACGGCTCTAATGTATGCCACGGAGGCGGGGTGGTCAACGCGTGTTGCGGGAACCCTCATGCCCCGGACGCAGCGCATCACGCAGTGCTGCGCTGCTGAGCCGGGGCCCTTGCTGATGCAGGGATGCTGGGTCCCGACTCTGCGCAGCAACGCTACGCGCTGCAGCGCGTCCGGGACACGAGCGGCTATTGCGAGGCCTGCGCCCGCGCATTGCGGACACGCTGGGCCAGCTTCCTGTGCGGAGTGGCGCCGAACATCGGCTGCGGGTTGCCGTTCGGCTCGAGCCAGGGTTGGCCCATATTGCCCATATTGGTATCGCCCATATTGGCGATTTGCACGGCCTGCTGCCGCTGGCGTTTGGCGGCGTAGTAATAGCCGCCGGCGAAATAACGCACGGCCCGGGCATGGTCGCCATTGGCGGCGCGATAGGCGCCGGCGAGGTATTTCACGGCATAAGTGAGGTTGGTGTTGGGATCGCGCAGGCCGGCGGCGTCGCCGGTGTAGCCGACCCCGCGGGCGGTCGCGAGCTTGATCTGCATCAGCCCGATGGTACCGCCGCGGCCGACGAGGTGCGGCTGGTAGCGGCTCTCGCGCATGATCACGCGATGCACCAGCGCTTCCGGCACGCCGTTGGCGCGGGCATGCGCCGCGACCATCTCGGCATATTCGGCTTCGCCCGCGACTGCGGCCTGCGGCAATGTCAATCCGGCCGCGAGCAGCGCGGCAATGCATAAAATTTTCATCAGATATCCCTGAGGTCCCCTAGGTGACCTGCGCCCAGCCGCCGTTAGGCCTTCGGAACGCGGCGATGATGTGACCAAACGCCGCCATCGCCCGATTTTGCGGTGCCGAGCCGCTGTTACGACTCAAAGCTGGCGCAAGAAAGCTTCGGGGACGGACGATCCCCGCTCGCGGCAGCACGCCTGTCTATTCGCGCGTGCCAGCGAAAGCGAGTAAGAAGACGCTGCAAATCGGGAGAGGTGCCATGACAAAATCAAACATGGCCAGGCTGTATGCCGGCGACATCCCCAGACAGAACCCCTGTGCCCAATGTGGCACGCCGATCCCGCAGCCTGACTGGATCGAGCCGGGCGAGGGACGCGTCTCCTATCTCTGGAATTGCCACGCCTGCAATTATCGCTTCGAGGCGGTGGCCATCTTCGACGAGACCGCGATCGAGCACCCGCCGCTCGCGGCGTGAGTCAGGCGGCGAGCCGCGGCTGCTGCCAGAGCGGCAATTGCATCCGTACGATCAGTCCATGTGGGTTGCGGTCGTGCAGCGACAGCTCGCCGCCATGGGCGAGCGCGATGGCGCGCGCGATCGACAAGCCGAGCCCGAAGCCGGTGGATTCGTCCATGGTGCGCGCATCGTCGCCGCGCACGAACGGCTCCAGCATCTCCTGCTTTCGGGCATCCGAAATGCCGGGGCCGTCGTCCTCGACGTCGATGACGAGCGTGGTGCCCGAGATGTCGAGGCGGATCGTCACCTCGGCGCCGAAGCGCACCGCGTTCTCGACCAGGTTGGTGACGCCGCGATGCAGATCGTCGGGCCGCGCGGCGGCGGTCGCGGACGCCGGCCCGTCATAATGCACGACATGGCCCATGTCGCCGAACTGGTCGGCGACGAGCTGGAGCGTGCTGGCGATGTCGACCAGCGTAACCGCCTCGACCTTGCGGTCGTTGCGCAACAGCGACAGCACCGATTCCAGCATCGCGCGCATCTGATCGAGGTCCATCAGCATGCGCTTGCGGTTGCCCTCGTCCTCGATGAATTCGGCGCGCAGGCGCAGCCGCGTGATTGGCGTGCGCAGATCGTGGCTGATCGCGGCCAGCATCCGGGTGCGATCCGACATCAGCCGGGCGATCCGCTCATGCATGCGGTTGAGCGCGCGCGCTACCGAGCGGATCTCCTCCGGGCCGCGCTCCGGCAGCGGCTCCGCCTCGCCGTCGACGCTGAAATTCTCGGCGGCGTTGGCGAATGACGATAGCGGTGCTGCCAGCGCGCGCACCGCCCACAGGCCGAGCACGCTGACGCAGATGAAGGCGGTCATCAGCGCCGTCAGCCAGGGGCCGCCCCAGAACCACGGGCGCGGGTCGCCCTCGACATGTCCGGCGATCACGGTGCCGTCGGGCAACTCGACGCCGACGCGGGATGCTGTGCCGCCCGAGGTCAGCTGGACCGCCCTGTAGCCGCGTCCGAGATGACGGCGCATCCCGCGCAGATGCTGATTGTCGCTCTCTGCGACGCTTGCGGTGCCAGGCGCGAGCATTTCGATGCCGAGCTTGGGGAAGGCGCGCGCGAGATCAGCGACGAGGCGCGGACGCTCGCCGGCCTCGGCCGAGCCGAGCAGCAACGCGGCATCGGTCAGCTGATGCGCTCCGTCCGGCGGCGTGTCGGGGCGGTCGGGCCGGCTGATCAGGAAGGCGGTGGTGACGACGAGATGGAGCGCGACGGTCGAAGCCAGCACCAGCGCGGCGATCTGCCCGCCGATCCCCTTGAGGTGGAAGAATCCGAACGGCTTCATCGTTGGCGTCCCCTTCAACTGCTCAGGGGCGCCACAACCGCTTCAATGCTCGCTGCTTGAGTGCCTTGAGGACTCGCCACCTGCGTTCGCGGCGTGAACAGATAGCCGCCGGAGCGCACCGTCTTGATGAGAGTGGGATCGGTTGGATTGGGCTCGATCTTGCGGCGGATGCGGCTGACCAGCACATCGATGGACCGTTCGAACGATCCGGTGCTGCGCCCTTGCGTGAGGTCGAGCAGGCTGTCGCGTGACAGCACGCGGCCGGGCCGTTCGCAGAACGTGCGCAGGAGATCGAACTCGGCGCTGGTCACCGCGACGCGCGCGCCTTCGGGATTGCGCAATTCGCGCAGGCGCAGGTCGATGTGCCAGCCCTCGAAGGTCAGCGTGCTTGCGCCTTCAATCGAGCTCGCCGCCTGGGCCGCGGCCTGGCGGCGCAGCACCGCGTTGATGCGGGCGAGCAGTTCGCGCGGGTTGAACGGTTTCGGCAGATAGTCGTCCGCGCCCATCTCCAGGCCGACGATGCGGTCGACGTCCTCGCCGCGCGCGGTCAGCATGATGATTGGCGTCTGCGCCTCGGCACGCACCTTGCGGCACAGGCTGAGGCCGTCCTCGCCCGGCAGCATGACATCGAGGATGATGAGGTCGACGCGGTGATCGGCCATGGCGCGCGACATCTCGCGGCCGTCGCTCACGGCGGTGACGTTGCAGGCGTTGTTGCGCAGGTACTTCGCAATCAACGTCCGGGTTTCGCGGTCGTCTTCGACGACCAGGATGTTGGGATTGGGAACGGCCATGCGCTTTGTTTGTCCAGGATTCGGGCCAAATGGCGAAGATTTTTGTTTCGGATTGTTTCTGCCGGGCTTCCCGCAACAGGCGGCAATCGCGCCGTCGCGAAGCGGCAAGGTCTCGTTAAGGCCGTTAACCATAGCGTGGCGTGGTCCGCGACGAAACCCCGCAAAATCCACGGAGCCATCATGACCTCGATTTCGGCGGCCTCCGCCAACAACCACCCCTCGCCGCTGCAGCGGCTGCAGCAGGAATTGCAATCGGAAGTGTCCGCCGGCACGATCTCGTCGTCGGACCAGTCAGCGCTCTCGACGGCGCTGACCGACATCGACACGGCAGTCCAGCAGAGCCGCTCGAGCGACCAGTCGAGCGGCACGCGTCCCTCCAAGGAGGACATGAAGTCGAAGATCGACGACCTCATTTCGAACGAGGTGTCGAACGGCACGCTGACGTCGGATCAGGCCGAAGCGCTCAAGGGCGTGTTTCAGTCCGCCTTCGCGGGCGGTCCGGGCGGGCCGGGTGGCGCCGGCGGTGCAGGCGGACCTCCGCCCGGTCCGCCGCCGGACGACAGCGCTTCGGATTCGGCGTCGTCTGCGGACTCGACCAGCAGGACGTCGACCGATGCCTCCACGGCCGAGATTCTCCAGCAGTTCCTGCAGGCGCTGCAGCAGTCGCAATCATCGAGCTCGTCCTACGGCGCCAACGGCAGTTCGTCCGGCAATTCCGACCTCTCCGCGCTTCTGATCGACTACAAGAGCTGACCCTGAGCGACGCGGGTCGGCGCGAGTCCTCGCCACGATCGTGCTTCACCCAGGGCGCATGATCGTCGGCGGGGAACCGTGCGCCGCAAAATGTTCCTGGGTGACGCAGGAACAGTCCCTGCGAGGTTTCCGCGCTCGCGCATAGCGCGACGAAATTGCGGCGCGCACGGAACTGCGTGTGATCAGCGCTGTTTTCTCCACACGAGTTTTTTCTGTGAAGGAGAGGACAACATGCTGACGAAATCCATCGCCGCCGGCCTCGCCGGCACCGCACTGCTTGCGACCGTTGCGTTCGCGCAATCGCCGACCGCCACCACCGACAAGGCGCCGACCGCGGCAACCGCGACGACGGCCACCACGACCGCTTCCGGCGAGTGGCGTACGTCGAAGATGTCGGGCCTGAAGGTCTATAACGAGGCCAACGAGAACATCGGCTCGATCAACGAGCTGCTGATGGACAAGAACGGCAACGTCAAGATTGCCGTGATCGGCGTCGGCGGCTTCCTCGGCATGGGCGAGCATCTGGTCGCCGTGCCCTATGAGAAATTGAAGTTCGTCAACGAGGCCGTCGCCTATACCGGCACCGGCACGAACCCAGGCGCCAAGCCCGCCGCATCGACCACGACAGGCGCTGCGACCGGCACCGACAGGCCGGCTGCGACCACGACGTCGTCCACCTCGAAGTGGTATCCGGACCACGCCGTGTTCAATGCCAGCAAGGACGAGCTGAAGAACATGCCGGAGTTCAAGTACGCGGAGTAATGCAGCCCGCGTAACTTCCTAAACGAAGCGCGCCTGGTTTTCGCCGGGCGCGCTGTCGTGTCTATTTCTTACCTCGTCCCGCTAGCGGGGCGAGGGAGACGGCTTTCAGTGCGTCACCAGCGGGCAGCCGCCCTTGTCGAGCGGGCGGAAGGCCTCGTCGCCGGGCACGGTGGCGATCAGCTTGTAGAGGTCCCACTCTCCCTTGGATTCCTCGGGCTTCTTGACCTCGAACAGATACATGTCGTGCACCATGCGGCCGTCGATGCGGATCTTGCCGCCTCTGGCGAAGAAGTCGTTGACCGGCGTCTTGCGCATCTGCTCCATCACCTTCGGCGCCTCGTCGCTCTTGATGGCGTCGATCGCCTTCAGATAGTGCATGGTCGCCGAGTAGAGCCCGGCCTGGATCATGGTCGGCATGTGGCCGACCTTCTCGTTGAAGCGCTTGGAGAAGGCGCGGGTCTCCTCGTTCATGTCCCAGTAGAAGGCGTCGGTGACGATCAGGCCTTGGGTTGCCTTGATGCCGAGCGAATGCGTGTCGGTGATCTCCTGCAGGAGCGCGATCATCTTCTGGCCGCCCTGGGTCAGGCCGAACTCGGACGCCTGCTTCAACGCGTTGGTGGTGTCGCCGCCGGCATTGGCCAGCGCGACCACCTTGGCCTTGGAGGCCTGGGCCTGGAGCAGGAACGAGGAGAAATCCGACGAGTTGAGCGGATGGCGGACTTCGCCGAGCACCTTGCCGCCGCTCTCCTTGACGACGTTGGCGGCGTCGCGCTGCAGCGCCATGCCGAAGGCGTAGTCGGCGGTGACGAAGAACCAGCTATCCTCGCCGCGCTTGACCATCGCCTTGCCGGCGACGTTCGACAGCGCATAGGTGTCGTAGGTCCAGTGCACGGTGTTGGGCGAGCAGGCGGTGCCGGTGATGTCGGACGAGCCGCCGCCGGAATTGATGTTGATCCTGTTCTTCTCGCGCGTCAGCGCCGAGACCGGCAGCGCCACCGATGACGTCGGCACGTCGAAGATCGCGTCGACCTTGTCGTTGTCATACCAGTTGCGGGCGATGTTGACGCCGACGTCGGGCTTGTTCTGGTGGTCGGCGGCGACCACCTGCACGGGCTTGCCCGCGACCTTCGCGCCGTAATCGGCGACCGCCATCTCGACGGCGGCGAGCGAGCCCTTGCCGGTCGCGTCCGCATAGAGGCTGGACATGTCCGTGAGCACGCCGATCTTGACGACATCGTCGGAAATCTGCGCCTGCGCCGCGCCGGACGTAGCGGCAAGGGCGAAACCGGCCGCGACGGCGGCGATGAGTTTTTGCATGGTTGTTCTTCTCCCTGTGTTGTTGTTCGGGCTTTGTTGCGGGGACTGTTCTAGCGACAATCGACCGCGGCAGCTAAGCGATGCGCGCCATAGCGGAATGCAAAAAGAGAAGGGGCGCGCAGTGTTCCCTTCGCCTCTCCCCGCAGCTGATGAGGCTCAGCAGGATCAGCGAGCTCAGGATCGTAGGGTGGGCAAAGGCGCATTTGCGCCGTGCCCACCATCTCAGCATGATCGAGGGACATGTGGGCACGCTTCCGCCTTCGCTCTTCGAGCTACGGCGGACAAGTCGCTTTGCCCACCCTACGATACTGCCGTCGTCCTTGCGAAGACTTCCCCTCACCCTGCAATCGTGGAGAAGGAAGAGCGCTCAGGCGCCGCCGGCCTTGAGCCGTTCATTGCGCCGGCGCAGGCCTTCGAGGGTGGCGAGGAGGATCACCGAGACCGCCGTCAGGATCACCGCCGCTGCTGTAATCGTCGGGCTGATGTTCTCGCGGATGCCGCTGAACATTTCGCGCGGCAGGGTGCGCTGCTCGGGACCTGCCATGAACAGCACGATCACGACCTCGTCGAAGCTGGTCGCGAAGGCGAACAATGCGCCCGAGGCGAGGCCGGGCAGGATCAGCGGCAGGATCACACGGCGAAACGCCTCCAGCGGCGAGGCGCCGAGCGAGGCGGCGGCGCGTGCCAGATTGGTGTCGAAGCTCTGCAGCGTCGCGCCGACCGTGATCACCACGAACGGCGTCGCCAGCGCGGTGTGGGCCAGGATCAAGCCGAGATAGCTGCCGGTCAGTCCGATCGGCGCGAAGAAGAAATACAGGCCGACCGCGGTGATGACGCCGGGCACGACGACCGGCGACAGCACGAAAGCCAGCACGAGCGGCTTGAACCGGCTCTTCCACTGCGCCAGGCCGAGCGCCGCGAGCGTACCGAGCACCATGGACAACAGCGTCGAGGCGACGCCAATGATCATGCTGTTCTTCAGCGAATTCATCCAGCGCGGCGAGCTGATGAAGTCGTCGTACCAGCGCAACGACAGGCCCGGAAGCGGATAGGTCAGGTACGAGCCCGAACTGAAGGACAGCGGCATGATCGCCAGGATCGGCGCGATCAGGAAGATGAACACCAGCGCGGAGACAATGATGGTTGCGGTCCACGCAATGCGCTGGCTCGGCGTGCGGAGAGAAGCATTGTCGCTCAATTCTTCATGCCTCCCGTGACCTGCTGGCCCTGCACCAGCTTGCCGTAGACCAGTGCCAGCAGAATGGTGGCGAGCAGCAGCACCGCACCGAGCGCCGAAGCAAGACCCCAATTGGCTGTTTCGGTGGTGTAGAGCGCGATGAAGTAGCTGATCATCTGATCGGCGGCGCCGCCGACGAGGGCCGGTGTGATGTAGTAGCCGAGCGCGAGGATGAAGACGAGCAGGCTTCCTGCGCCGATGCCGGGCAGCGTCTGCGGCAGGTAGATCCTCAAGAAAGCGGTGAACGGCGGCGCGCCGAGCGAGGCGGCGGCACGCATGTAAGCAGGCGAGATCGCCTTCATGCTGCTGTACAGCGGCAGGATCATGAAGGGCAGGAGTACGTGGGTCATCGCCACGCAGACGCCGAAGCGGTTGTAGATCAGGCGCAACGGCTCGTCGATGATGCCGAGCCAGTGCAGGCTGTCGTTCACGACGCCCTTGCTTTGCAACAGCACGATCCAGGCGCAGGTGCGAACCAGGAGCGACGTCCAGAACGGCAGCAGCACGAAGATCATCAGCAGGTTCGATCGTCCCGGCGGCAGTGTCGCCAGGAGGTAGGCGACCGGGAAGCCGAGGATCAGGCAGAGCGCGGTGACGCTGAGGCTGATGATGAAGGTGCGGGTGAACAGGCTGCGATAGATGGCCTGGTCCGGCGGGGCCGCGACGATCGCGCCGTCGACGTTCCTGACCAGGTCGAGCGCCGCCAGCAGGTAGAAGCCCGTGATGGGGCCGCTGGCGTCCCTGATGGTCGTCCAGGTGGCGCGTTCGCGCCAGACCGGATTGATCTTGCCCAGCGTCTCCTTGGCCGTGCCGGGCTCCGGCATCGTCTTCAGATTGCGTGCCGTGCTGGTCAGGATCGTGCGAAAACCGTTGAGTGCGTAGTTCAGCCGCTTGGCCGCAATCGCAATGGTGCCGGAGGCGCGCGCCGCCACGATGTCGCTTGCGAGCGCAGCGTACGCCTTTTCGTCCGGCAGGTCCTTGCCGTCCCAGTCGGCGAGAGCCGCGACGGTGTGAGGCAGAACCTGACGCACCTCCCGGTCATCGACCGCGCGCCACAGCATGCCGGCGATCGGGCCCGCGAAGGTGAAGAGCAGGAAGACGAGAAGCGGTAGGACCAGTGCCAACGCCTTGACCTGGCGTGTCCGCTCTGCGCGCCTCAATCGGCGCTTGAGCGGCACCTCGGTCGACGCATTGGCGCCGGTCAGGGACGCTTCCGTCATTGGTCGAGCCTTGAGCCGCGCGCTATTTCGCGGCCCATTTGTTGAAGCGCTCGGTCAGGCGGTCGATGTTCTCGAGCCAGAAGCCGACGTTGATCTCGACCGCGTTCTTGATGTTGTCAGGCGCCGTCGGCAGGTCCTTCAGAACGGCGGGCTGCAGCTTGCCGGCGGCGTCCTTGTTCGAGGTGCCGTAGGCAATGTTCTCGGAAAGCTTGGACTGGTTCTCCGCCTTGCCGACGAAATCCAGGAATTTGTAGGCCGCGTCCTTGTTCGGGCTGCCCTTCAGGATCACCCAGCTGTCGAGGGTGAACAGCGCGCCGTCCCAGACCATGCCGAAGTTCTTCTTCTCGTTCTTGTTCGCGGTATCGATGCGGCCATTGTAGACCGAGGTCATCGCGACTTCGCCGGAGGCGAGCAGCTGCGGCGGCTGGGCGCCGGCCTTCCACCAGACGAGGTCGCTCTTGATGGTGTCGAGCTTCTTGAACGCGCGGTCGACGCCCTCGTCGGTCGCCAGCACCTTGTAGACGTCCTTCGGCGCGACGCCGTCGGCCATCAGCGCGATCTCCAGCGTGGTCTTCGGGCCCTGACGCAGGGCGCGCTTGCCGGGAATCTTCTTGGTGTCGAAGAAGTCGGCCCAGCCCTTCGGAGCCTCCTTCAGCTTGTCCTTGTCGTAGCCGAGCACAAAGTCATAGAGGATGGCGCCGACGCCGCAGGGATTGACGGATGGCGGGATATAGGCGGCCTCGCCGCCGATCTTGGAATAGTCCATCTTCTCGAACAGACCTTCCTCGCAGCCGACCGCCAGCTCGTCGCTCTCGACCTGGACGACATCCCAGGTGGCGGCGCCGCCCTGCACCTTGGCGCGCAGCACGCCGACGCCGCCGTCCCAGGACTCGTCATTCATGGCAATTCCGGCCGCCTTCTTGAACGGCTCGAAATAGACCTTCTTCTGGGCATCCTGATACGCGCCGCCCCACGACACGACGGTGAGATCACGCGCCTGCCCGACCGTGGCCAGCGCGGCGCTGGCGGTGAAGGCCGCGGCGAAACCCAGAGCAATCTTGCCAATCTTGCGCTTCAGCATGGTCATTGTTCCTTCTTCATGTGCGTTGCATTGAGTTCGATCGCTGGATCAGACGGGATCGAGGGCGAGGCAGTCCTCGGGGCGAAAGGTGACGAACACGTTTGCACCATGTGTCAGGCTATCATGCGCGCCCGGCTGAAGCTTGACCATGAACTCGGCATTCCCCGAGACATCCAGCACGGCCAGCGCGTGGTCGCCGAGATAGATGGTGTTTTGCACCTTGGCCGGCAGCCGGTTCGGTCCGTCACTGGAGGTGCCCTCCGGGATAATGGTGATCCGCTCCGGCCGCACCGACAGCGAGGTCGATGCGCCCGCGCCTGATATGTTGATCGCCCGCGCGGTGACAGTGCCGCCGGCAGCCAGCGCGACGCGGCAATAATCCTTGTCGACCGTCTCGACGGTGCCGGCCAGCACATTGTTCTCGCCGATGAAATGGGCGACGAAGCTGTTCACCGGGTGCTCGTACAGCGCGTCGGGCTTGTCGATCTGCTGCACGATGCCGTCATTGAACACGGCGATGCGGTCCGACATCGTGAGCGCTTCACTCTGATCATGGGTGACGTAAACGACGGTGATGCCCATCGTCTCGTGCAGTTGCTTGATCTCCAACTGCATCTGCTCCCGCAGGCGCTTGTCCAGCGCGCCAAGCGGCTCGTCCATCAGCACGAGCTGCGGATTGAAGACCAGCGCACGGGCCAATGCCACGCGCTGCTGCTGGCCGCCGGACAGCTGTCCGGGCCGCCGGTGCGCCAGGGTTTCCATCTTGATCATGCGTAACGCCGACCCGACGCGCTCCTCCACGTCCGCCTTGTTCGTCTTGCGCACGGAGAGCGGGAAGGCGATATTCTCCGCGATCGTCAGGTGTGGAAACAAGGCATAGTTCTGGAACACCATGCCGATGTCGCGTTTGTGCGGCGGCATGTTCTTGATCGGCCGGCCTGAGAGGTAGATCTCGCCATGGGTCGGAACCTCGAAGCCGGCCAGCATCATCAGCGTGGTGGTCTTGCCCGAGCCCGACGGGCCAAGCAACGTGATGAACTCGCCCTTCCTGATGTCGAGGTCGAGGTTCTTCACCACGAGATGCTCGCCATCATAGGTCTTCTGAATGCCGGAGAAGCGCACCAGTGCCGGCGCAGGCGTGACCATGCCGGCTTCCATCTTGTCCCTCGCGTTACCCAATACAGTGCTGTCGGCACCTCATTCGAGGTTGCGAGGAACAGCTTAGCACCCTCCGATCAGAATGCCAGCGGCGCAACCGATCAAGAGGCGCCCAGATACGGCGAGCGAAAGCGAGCTACATCCCCGACAGCTTCGTCACCGACACATTCAGCGTGCCGCCGGCTTCCGCGACCACGCGCAGCGTCTTGGAATCGAAGGCGATGTCGGCCAGCGTCAGGCTGTCGATCTTGGCGTCGACCTTGACACCGTCCTCGCTTTTCTGGAAGTCGGCGATGACGCCAGCGATCTTCTCGCGCGCGTTCGCCGCAATCGGCTTCAGGTCGAGCGTCGCCCTCTGCAGCAACGCCTGCTGCATCTGCGGCACCACCGCGCGCGCCGCGGCACCCAAGAGGCCAAAAGCGGCTTCCGACTCCACCGCGAGCTGGATGTCGGTGAGCCGCAGCGTCTGCTGGGCCTGATCGAGCACCGGCCGGCCCCAGATGTGCACGGTCGCCTCGGCGCCGAGACCGAGCCAGCTCTTCTTTTCCTTGGCGCGGACCAAAAGCGAGATCAGCAGGCGCTCGCCCGACGGGATCACGTTGACGCTCTTGACGGTGACGTCGACCGGGCCGGAGCCGTCCTCGGGATAGGTGTGGCCGACCATCTGCGCGGCGATCAGCTTGTTGATCTCGGTGAAGGGCACGTCGATGGGCACGCCGATGTTCACGCCGGTGCCGGTCGGCGGCACGATCGAGATCTTGTCGGGGAACGGGCAGTCCGGCTTGGTCTGCGCCGACGTCACGCGCGTCTCCGCTTCCAGGCCCATCAGCAGCGTCACGGCCTGCGCGTCCACGCGCGGCTGCGCGGCAATGGCGCGGATCGGCTTCATCTCCAGCCAGAGCGGCGGAAGCGCGGTCGAGCCCGAGCCCTGCAGCGGGATCGAGCGGCAGGCCTTGGCCCATTGCAGCTTCGCATTCTCGCGCAGGCTCGGATCGTTGCGGATGCGTTCGGAGACGATGTTGATCTGCTCGCCGACATTCTTGTCGATCAGCGGCTTAACCTGCGCCGGAACGTTGACCTTGGCGCCGGCGACGTTGAGATTGGTATCGCCGAGATTGACCTGGGCGCCAAGATTGGGCTCGAGATGCCAGTTGGCCGCAAGCTTCGGGCGCGAGGTGACGACCACGTTGCCCTTGATCTCGGCGCTGGCGTTCAAATTCTTGATGTTGACAGCGCCGATCCGTTTCGCTGCGTCACCGCCAAGCACGCTGCCGAGCGCGTCGCCGAGCGCGCCTGTGGCCTTCGAGGACAGCGAGCCCGTCACGTTCAGCTTGCCGCTCAGCGGTGTCGAGATCGTCAGCACGTCCTTGTCGCCGGCAGTCGCCATCGGCCCGCGCACGGCAGTCCAGCCGATATCGGCGTTCTCCAGGATCTGCGAGATCGGATTGTCGGCCTTCCCTGCGAAATTGCGCGGGGCGGCCTTCTCGGCCTGGTCGCGGATCGCCGACAGCGCGATGGCGACCGGTGCCACCACGATCGAGCTCTTCGCGACCGGCGGCAACGGCGGCAGCTGCGCCACCGGCGGCGCGGAATTCGTCGCGCGCGGCGACAGCCAGTCCATGGCCTTCAAGCTGATGAAGAACGACGCCGCGAGCACTACGACGGCGATCGTGATGGTCTTCAAGTTGAACGTCAGTCGCATCGATCCCCCAGGCCGCCCCGGCTGGGATTTTACAGGGCAGGCGAGGAGGGCGCTAGAGCGCACCGATGGGGTGGAATTGGGGCGAATGGGTTAACGGCAGCGACCGCATCGCTGCCGTGCATTCCGACCATCGTCGGGGCTAGCCGCGCCGGGGACGGCGGACCGCTCTCACATTGCCGTTAGGGCCACCGCCGCAGAAGAAGCGGTCGCCGCCGTCGGACTCCAGCCCTGACACCATCGTCCCTGCGGGGAGGTCGAGCTGCTCGAGCACCTTGCCCGTGTCGGGATCGATCCGCCTGATATCGCTATCCTCGCCCTCCCAGGTACCGTGCCAGAGCTCGCCGTCGACCCAGGTCACCCCGGTCACGAAGCGCTTGCTTTCGATGGTGCGAAGGACCTTGCCCGTGTCCGGATCGACCTGATGGATCTTGCGCTCGCGATATTGCCCGACCCACAGCGAGCCCTCGGCCCAGGCCAGGCCGGAATCGCCACCGCCACCCGGCGCCGGGATGCTGGTGAGCACCTTGCCCGAGGCCGCATCGATCTTCTGGATGCGATCCTCGGCGATCTGGAACAAGTGCCTTCCGTCGAACGCCGTTCCCGCATGGGCGGCGACATCGAGGGAGCGCGCGACCTTGCCGCTATCAGGATCGACTGCATTCAGCTTGTCGCCGGATGCGAACCAGACATGGCTGCCATCATAGGTGACGCCGTGCACGGCCTCGACGCCCTCAAACGGCCCGTACTCCCTGACGATTTCGGCGGCTGAACGCTTCATGTCTCGCTCCCTGTGATGTGCTCCTACCTTACGTCTTCAGCAGCGGCGTGGGGAGTAACAAGCCTGTCGGGAAACCCGGGACCGGCGGCGTCATCCAGCGCCGCGCCCGCCCATGTCCGAACGACTGCACCTTGTTCGACCGCGCCAGCTCGTCGAGCGCGCGCTGCACCGTGCGCGCACTGGTTCCCAGCGCCAGCGCGAGCGCCGAGCTCGACCACGGCTCGCCGTCGGAGAGGAAGGCGAGGACAGCGGCGTGCTTCTCCTCGACGGGCCGCGCCAGCACGAGAATCTCGCGCGTCTTGCGCGGGGTAAGCGCAAAGCCTTGCTTCGTGGCGCCGACATCGGCCACAGGCTTGAGCTTGGCGCGGAGGCGGCCGATCTCCACGCGCAAGCGCGCGCGATGCGATTCATCGACGTGCCTTGCGCCGAACGCTCCGGTGATGAGCTTTTCTCGCGAGACGTCCGCGGGCCAGGCCTGCGCCAGGAGGCGGACGAGCGCGAACAGCACCGGGCGAGTCCCGAGCGATAGGATCGTGCCTCGCCTGCGCACCGAATGATGGAACGTGTCCACGACCAGCGCGTCCGAGGTCGCGAGCTCCTCGACCTGCTCCAGCAGCAACGGACGTTCGTTGCCATCCGTGATCAGGCGTGCTGCGGGCGTATCGAGCACGCGGTTCGTGCTCTCGACCTCGGCTGTCAGCCCAGGGATGCCCGCCAGGCTCGCTGCGTGGGCCGCCCGGGCAAGCGCCGCGCGCGCGTCTTTGGTTCTGAGCCGCCGTATTGCGATGCCGGCGACCACGAGCTCGCGGACGACCTGCGGGGCAGGCGGAAGCGGAGAGGTACCGAGCTCGGCGAGGATACGCTCGGCGTCGTCGAGCCGTCCGACGAGAAGAAGACGGCGTGCCTCGATGTGGCCCGCATGCGTGGCATTGGCGACATCGCCGTGCTTTTCGAGCGTCGTCCGTGCCGCCGCGAGCGTCTTCGCCGACCAGCTCAGATCGCGCGAGACCAGCGCAATCTCGGCTTCGGCCACCACGCATCTGGCGCGCGCCACCGCCTCGCGCGGACCGAACGCGCGCGCCGCGCTTCGCAGCAGCGTCTTCGCCTTCGCGAGATCGCCGAGCTGCGCCATCGCGATGCCGCGCAGCGCCAGCGACGGCGCATCGTTGCGCAGCGCGACGCGGTTCAGCGCGCCGAGCGGATCGCCGGCCTCGAGCGCGCGCGCGGCGGCCGTGATCAGCGACTCCATGTCAATCCCGCCACACTTGTTACTCCCACCGCGCAACCGCGAGGTGCCAGAATTCGTTGACGGCCGACAAGGTGCGGTGAAGGGCGAGCGGTTCCGCGAGACGCGGAGTGATCGCTCAGGCAAGACGTCAAGCAAGAGATTCGGAGAGTCATGATGACATTAGCCCAAAACGAACGGAATAACGGACAGGCAGGCATGCAAACACCGCCGGTGGTGTCGCCGCAGGACTGGGAGGCCGCCCGTCAGCAACTGCTCGTGAAGGAAAAGGCCCATACCCGTGCCCGCGACGCCCTGGCCGCCGAGCGCCGGCGCATGCCGTGGATGGAAGTGAGCAAAACCTATGCGTTCGAGGGGCCCGGCGGCAAGGTCAGCCTGCTCGACCTGTTCCAGGGCCGGCGGCAGCTGATCGTCTACCGCGCCTTTTTCGAGCCCGGCGTGTTCGGCTGGCCCGATCACGCCTGCCGCGGCTGCTCCATGGTCGCCGATCAGGTCGCCCACGTCGCGCACCTCAATGCCCGCGATACCACGCTGGTGTTCGCCTCGCGCGCGCCGCAGGCCGACATCATCAGGCTGAAGCAGCGGATGGGCTGGACCATGCCGTGGGTCACCGTTACCGACAGCTTTGACGCCGATTTCGGCGTCGACGAATGGCATGGCACGAACGTGTTCTACCGCGACGGCAACCGCATCTTCCGCACCTATTTCGTCAAGAGCCGCGGCGACGAGCAGATGGGCGGCACCTGGAATTATCTCGACATCACGCCGCTCGGACGGCAGGAGGTCTGGGAGGATTCGCCAAAGGGCTATCCGCAGACGCCGACCTACAAATGGTGGAACTGGCACGACAGCTACACCGAAGGCGCGGCGCCCGACAAAAAATGGGTCGAGATCTCCGACGCCGGCGAGAAGGCCTTTCGCGACGAGGCCGCGAAAGGACGTGACTAGTCCGCTCAACGCAACGGCCGGCGCCGGTCGCGATGGCGTGGTGGCTGCGCGCCATCTCGCCAAGTGGCTGGCCTTGGCGGCGACGCCAACCTTCGCGATCATGGCCGTGCTGACGGCCATGATCGGGGGTGGGCCGGACATGCTGTGCGGCGCCGGGCAGGGATCTGTGCTCGGCGGCATGGTGCCGATGTATCTCTTGATGAGCGCGTTTCACTCGGCGGCGTGGCTGAGGTTGATTGCGGAGCGGCGGATTCGTTAGGGCGTCCCACCTGCCTGCAAATAAGCAACGATCTTCCCCGCTTCCTCCGCCGAGATGCCGCCATAGGGCTGCATCTTGTTGCCGGAAACGACCTCGTCCGGCTTGACCATGAAGCGCGCGAGCTTGTCCTGGTCCCAGACGAAACCGGCATCCTTCATCGCAGAGGAATAATTATAGTCCGGGAGCGCGCCGGCCTTGCGTCCCAGAATCTTGTTGAGGTTGGGGCCGAGACGGTTGTCGCCTTCCTTCACGGAATGGCAGGTGCGGCAGGAATTGTTGAAGGCTTGGTGGGCTGCCTCGTTGCCCGCAAGCTGCTGCGCGAGCGAGGGGGTCGAGAGAAGCAGTGTCACTGCTCCGGCGGCCGCAATCGTGCGCAGCGATGAACTTCGTGACGTCTGCAGGCGTGATTGCATTTGCGCCTCCATCGGGGACCCGCGCCGCAGCAAGCGCGCGCCGGAATGTCGAGGGCAAACGAAAGCGGCCCCGGGGATGTTCCGGGGCCGTTTGCGTCACAATGTCCTGTCGGTTCAGCGCGTCGCGGTTCCGAGCTCCGCTCTCCGTTCCGTCATCGGCAGCACAATCACCTTGGTGCCGACGTTGACGCGGGAATAGAGGTCGGAAACGTCATCATTGGTCAGGCGAATGCAGCCGGAAGAGACGCGCTTGCCGATGGTGTCGGGGGCGTTGGTGCCGTGGATGCGGTAGATGGTGCCGCCGAGATACATGGCGCGGGCGCCAAGCGGGTTGCCGGGGCCACCGGCCATGTGGCGCGGCAGATAGGGCTGGCGGGCGATCATTTCCGGCGGCGGAGTCCAGGCCGGCCACTCGGCCTTTCTGGTGACGGACTGCGTGCCCGACCAGGTGAAGCCGTCGCGGCCGACGCCGATGCCGTAGCGCAGCGCCTGGCCGTTGCCGAGCACGTAATAGAGATAGGTGTTGGGCGTATCGATGATGATGGTGCCCGGGGCCTCACGCGTCGCGTAGGACACGGTCTGGCGACGGAAGCGTGCCGGCATCTCCACGGCATCCTGATCTTCGGACGGCTCGGTCTGATAGGTCGGCGCCTGGTAGGGCTGATAGGGCTGGATCGGCTGCGGCGCGGCGAACGGCGGCAGCGGCTGGAAGAAGGGGAAGAGCTGCACTGGCGCGGCCTTGGCTGCGCCTGCGAATGCGATCGCGGAAACCGCGACTGCGCCAAAAGCAACGGCGCGCGAAAACGTCTTGAACGTGTCCAGATTGAACATGTGATCGCCCCTGTTTGCTCGGTGGTCTCGGCCACCGCGGCACCGTTGCGGTGCTCCGTTGCGCAAGATCACTAACGGCAAAACGTTTCGGGACATTTGCGCGGAAAACCGAAAACGGTTTCACGGCGGCAAGGATTGTTTCATGACAGTTTCGTGGCCACAGGCGCCCGTTAACGAACAAAACGGTGGGCCGACACTTCTGTGACGTCACACGCCTGAAATATCCTTCGTTGATGGTCGGAAACCGAGAATCATCAAACTCTCGGGATTTCCCCATGCGGGTATTAATCGCGACTGATGCCTGGCATCCCCAGGTTAACGGTGTGGTCCGCACCCTGACCTCGCTGGCGAACGCCGCCAAGGCCCTCGATGTCGAGATCGACTTCCTGACGCCGGACGGCTTTCCGTCCTGGCCTCTGCCGACCTATCCGGGCCTGCGCATCGCGCTGCCGAGTGGAAAGGAGATCGCGCGACGGATCGAGAAGGCTGCGCCGGACGCGCTCCACATCGCGACCGAAGGTCCGATCGGCTGGGCCGCGCGGGCCTATTGCCGTCGCAACCGGCTTGCCTTCACCACGTCCTACACGACTCGCTTTCCCGAATATGTTGCGGTGCGGACCGGCATCCCCGCCGCCGTCGGTTATGCCGTGCTGCGCCACTTCCATGATGCCGCCGCGATGACGATGGTGGCGACGCCCTCGCTGCGCCAGGAGCTCTCCGAACGCGGCTTCAAGCGGCTCGGCTTCTGGACCCGCGGCGTCAACACCGAGCTGTTTCATCCCGATCATCCGGCACGGCTCGATCTGCCGGGGCCGATCTTCATGACCATGGGCCGAGTCGCGGTGGAGAAGAATCTCGAAGCGTTTCTTTCGCTCGATCTGCCCGGCACGAAGGTCGTCGTCGGTGACGGCCCGCAGAAGGCGGCGCTCGAGAGGAAATATCCGGACGTGGTGTTCCTCGGCGAGAAGAAGGGCGCGGATCTCACCGCGCATCTCGCCGCCGCCGACGTGTTCGTGTTTCCGAGCCTGACCGATACGTTTGGCGTGGTGCAGCTGGAGGCGCTGGCCTGCGGCACGCCGGTTGCGGCGTTTCCGGTGACGGGCCCCAAGGACGTCATCGCCGATCACCCGATCGGCGCGATCGACCACGATCTGCGTACCGCGTGCCTGCGCGCGCTCACCATGTCGCGCGAGACCTGCCGCAACTTCGCGCTGGAGCGTTCCTGGGAAAACAGCGCGCGCCAGTTCGTCGGCAATCTCACCTCACTTCAGCCCAGCCGCGTCCTGCGCGCCTCGCCTCGCATGGCGCGGCGGCCGGTGCGCGGTTGATCTTTCATTTTGAACCACAGCGAGAACCTCATCGATGGCTAAGATCATGAACCTTGACGGCACCCAGCAGCTCGACCTCACGCGTGGCACGGTCGAGCAGGCCTATGACCGCTGGGCGCCCGTCTACGATCTCGTGTTCGGCGGTGTGTTCGCCAAGGGCCGGCAGGCTGCGATCGCGGCCACCAACAAGATCGGCGGCCGCGTGCTCGAGGTCGGCGTCGGCACCGGCATCTCGCTGCCGCTCTATGCACCGAACCTGCGCATCTTCGGCACCGACATCTCGGAAGCAATGCTGGACAAGGCGCGCCAGCGCGTCACCGAGGGCAAGCTGAAGAACGTCGAGGGGCTCGCGGTGATGGATGCGGAGAAGCTCGAATTCCCCGACAATTCCTTCGACGTCGTGATGGCGCAATATGTCGTCACCGCCGTGCCGAACCCGGAGAAGGCGCTCGACGAATTCGCCCGCGTGCTGCGTCCCGGCGGCGAGCTGATCATCCTCACCCGCGTCAGCGCCGACGCCGGCATGCGCCGCTTCATCGAGCAGAAGCTGCAGCCGGTGGTGCGTCCGCTCGGCTTCCGCACCGCCGAGTTCGCCTGGTCGCGCTATGCCAAATGGCTGGCCGGCGCCCACGGCATCGAGCTCGCCGAGCGCCGCCTGATTCCGCCGCTCGGCCATTTCTCGCTGGTGCGCTTCCGCAAGGTCGACGTTGCCAAAGCGGCGTGAGCTGAAGCTCACGCGTTAAGTGCGTCATCGCGCCGCTGCACATCGTCACATGACAAAATGATGATGTCACACGGCCTACATCGAATCCCTGTAATCCCGTACCCGAAAGCATTTTGGGGGAGAGCATGATCAAGAACTATCTCGAGCAGCTGCGGATTCAGCGCTGGGACGACCATCGCTACTATCACCACAGCCGCATCAACCAGAGCCTGCACTTCGTCAGCGCGCTGAGCTTTCTCTTCGCCTATGTCTGGCTGTTCATCGATCCCGTCGTCTCCGCGCTGGTCGGCTGGCTGGTCTCGATGACCTCGCGCCAGGCCGGTCACTTCTTCTTCGAGCCGCACGGCTACGACCACATCAACCAGGCCACCCACGAGCACAAGGAAGAGATCAAGGTCGGCTACAACCTGCAGCGCAAGGTGGTGCTGATGGCGATCTGGGCGGCTTCTCCGCTGGTGCTGTTCGCCGATCCGACGCTGTTCGGCCTGTTCACCCCCTGGGCGAGCGCGACCGACTTCATGCGGCAGGTCGCCAAGATCTGGCTCGTGGTCGGCGGCGGCGGTCTGTTGTTCCGCACCGTGCACCTGTTCTTCATCCGTGACGTCGAAACCGGCCTCGTCTGGATGACCAAGATCCTGACCGATCCCTTCCACGATCTGATGCTCTATCGCAGCGCGCCGCTCGCCCTGATGCGCGGCGAGCTGATGGACCCCGGCCTGCACCTCAACCCCGAGCACACGCTGGGCCTCATCGGCGAGCCCACGCTCGAAGAGCAGCACGCCTGAGCGCGCTGCGTACACGACATACTCCGATGTCTAATGGTTGCGTCATGCCCGGGCTTGTCCCGGGCATCCACGTCTTGGGGGCTTCTTCTTCGCCTCTCCCCGCTTGCGCCAAGGCAATCGCATGTGGTGCAAACGATGTAGCGGCATTGGCAGTGGGCTCCCTCTCCCGCTCGCGGGGGAGGGCTGGGGTGGGGGTGTCTCGGCGTCGGGATTGTCGGGGATTGCTGAGGGTGCCCCTATGCGGCGAGAACCCTCACCCGCCGCGCGCGGGACGATGCTTTCGCATCGCCCGGGGCGCGTCGGCCTCTCCCGCAAGCGGGAGAGGCGGAGCAAGCCCGCGCAGTGTGGCCTCAGCGCCCGAAGCGCTTGGCCAGCATCTCTTTCAAAATCTGCCGCTTGATGTTCTTGTTGGTGAGCACGCCGTCGTGCCACCAGAAGCCGTCCGCCTTCATTTTCCCGGCGGCGCGGACGAAGCGTTCGGCAACCTCGGTGAAGTCGGCGTCGGTGTAGTTCAGGCTGAAGATCAGCCGGCCGGTGCCGACCCAGCTCAAGGACAGGCCTTCGGCGCGCAGATAATATTGCAGCATCCAGTTGTAGCGGGACGGCGTGGTGTATTTCACCGTCCAGATCGACGAGAAGTTGGCGAACCGCACCGGCAGGCCGGCGTCGGTCATCATCTGGTTGAGCTTCTGCGCGCGGCTATTCCAGGTCGCGTCCAGCCCGTCATAGATGGCGCGGAAGTTCGGGCTGGCGAGCCGGCTCAGGAACTCGTCCATGGCCGTCATGACGTAGGGATGCGAGTTGAAGGTGCCGCGGGCAAAGCAGATGTCGGCGGGCCGGTCGTCGCGGAAGCGGCGCATCAGCTCGCGCTTGCCGCAGACCACGCCGACCGGCAGGCCGCCGGCGAGGCTCTTGCCGTAGGTCACCATGTCGGCGCGCACGCCGAAATATTCCTGGGCGCCGCCAGCGGCGAGGCGGAAGCCGACGAAGACCTCGTCGAAGATCAGCACGATGCCGCGCTCGGTGCAGACTTCTCGCAGCCTCGCAAGCCACTCGGTGTAGGCCGCGCGATCGAAATTGCCGCCGCGAGAGGAATCCACCAGCGAGGAATCGCCGGGCGCGTTGGCGTTGGGATGCAGGCCCTGCAGCGGATTGACCAGCACGCACGCGATGTCCTTGCGGGTGCGCAGGACGTGCAGCGTCTTCTCGGACATTTCGGCGAGGGTGTAGGTCTCGTGCGCGGGAATCGGGTTGCCGACGCCGGGCTGCACGTCGCCCCACCAGCCGTGATAGGCGCCGGCGAAACGAACCAGATGCGTGCGCTTGGTGTGGTAGCGCGCAAGCCGCACCGCCTGCATCACGGCTTCGGTGCCGGACATGTGGAACGAGACTTCGTCGAGGCCGGAGATCTGGCACAAACGCTGCACGTTATCGAGGATGACGGGATGATAGGGGCCGAGCACGGGACCGAGCGCATGCGCGCGCTTCTCGGCGCCCTCGATGCACTCCTTGTAGAAGTCGTTGCCGAAGATATTGACGCCGTAGGATCCCGTGAGGTCGTAGGACGTGTTGCCGTCGACATCCGTGACGGTGACGCCGCTGGACGATTCCATGAAGGTCGAGGTGCCCAGGTGCTCGCGGACGAGGCGCGAGAACTGGAATGGCACGCGGTAGCTCTCGGTGAAGTGCAGGTCGGAGATTGTCTCCGCCGCTTCCTTCGTCATCGCGCGTCCCTTGGGATAGCGCTCGGCGTAGAGTTTGGCGAGACGGAAGAAGGCGTCCTTGCGCTGCGTCACGACGTTATCAGGCGCGCCATCGCAGCCGAAATACTGATCCCCGCTGAACTCGTAGAACGGGAGCAGCTTCGCCACCCGGCGCGACATCTTGGAGTGCCCGGCGAGAGAGCGGTGCTTGGCGCGGGACAACTCGACCCGCGCCTTGATCTTCGGGAAGACGGCGGCAGCGGACGCTGCGGCGGCCACGGACATCGAGAGAATCGGCAGTGTCGTTTCCATGACAACAAGCGCTAACCCTGTGAGCTGACAGATTCATGACAGTCAAAGCCCTCATCGCCTCTTTCACCCAGCAGGAAGACCTCAACTTCCTGTTGACCAACCGCATTCCGCGCGCGGCCCTGACCCGCTTCATGGGCTGGTTCTCCAAGATCGAGAATCCGCTCGTGCGAGACTTCTCGATCGCGCTGTGGAAGCTGTTCTCCGACCTCGATCTGTCCGAGGCACGCAAGACGCATTTTAGGAGTCTGCACGATTGCTTCACCCGGGAGCTGAAGCCGGGCCTGCGACCCTTTGATCCGGATCCTTCCACTGTCGCCAGCCCCTCTGACGGCATCGTCGGCGCCCACGGGAAGATCGCCGACACCGAGCTGTTTCAGGTCAAGGGCGCGCCCTATTCGCTGCTCGACCTGCTCGGCGATTCCGCGCTGGTCGACCAGCACCGCAACGGCTCCTTCGTCACGCTGCGGCTGACCTCGAGCATGTATCACCGCTTCCATGCGCCGTTTGACGCGCATATCGAGCGTGTCACGCTGATCCATGGCGATGTCTGGAACGTCAATCCGATCGCCTTGAAGCGGGTCGAGCGTCTCTTCTGCAAGAACGAGCGCGCTGTGATCCGGACGCATCTTTCGACCGGCGAGGCGGTGACGCTGGTGCCGGTCGCCGCGATCCTGGTCGCGAGCATCCGCCTGCACTTCCTCGACATGGTGCTGAACGCGCAGACCCGCGGGCCGGTCAATTTCCCCTGCGACGTCAACGTGGCCAAGGGCGAGGAGCTCGGCTGGTTCGAGCACGGCTCGACCATGATCATCCTCGCGCCCGGCGATTTTACCTTTTGCGAGGGCATCGCCGAGGGCACGCGCATTCGTGCAGGAGAGGCGCTGTTGAGGAGAGGATAGCCTTCAATCCGCCGCGTCCGCCGCCTATATCGTCTTTCGGGGATGCATAGATCGACACGGATGTGAGTGATGGCGCGAGCGCCGGTGATGGCGGCGGGTGGTATTGTGCTGCGGCGGGGAGCGGTGCCGCTGGTTGCAGTCGTGCGTCAGCGCAAGCGCAATGAATGGGTCCTGCCCAAGGGCAAGCTCGACGACGGTGAGACTCCGAAAGAGGCCGCGCACCGCGAGGTGCTTGAAGAGACCGGCCACGACGTCGCGATCCACGAATTCCTGGGCACGCTCGTCTACCAGTCCGGCGGCCGCTCAAAAGTCGTGCATTTCTGGCGAATGGAGGCCGACGGCGGTCCGGTCCGCAAGCTGACGAACGACATCAAGGCGGTCGACTGGCTGCCGCTGGACGACGCGCTTGCGCGCCTGTCGCGGGAATATGAGCGCGCCTTCCTGACCCAGATCGGCCCGATCGCGCTTGCGGCCGCGGGGTTGGCGTCCGCGCCGGTGGCCGAGCCGGTACCGTCGAGCGACGACATCGATGCCGCCTTGCAGACATTGACACCCGCCGAAGCCGCATCCGTCGAGGAGCTGCGGCATGGTCTGCTGCAGAAGGTGAAGGCCTGGCTGCGCGGCGAGGCGTGAGTTCAAGCGCGCTGCTTTCGCGAGTTAATGCGGTTGGGCGAGCGCCAACTCCCTCCACATCGTGATTGCGAGCGCAGCGAAGCAATCCAGGATCCTTCCGCGGAAAGATCCTGGATTGCTTCGTCGCAAGGGCTTCTCGCAATGACGAAGGAGAAAGCGGCGCGGCGAGGGCGGCACTATCACCGCCGCTCCTTCTCCTTCGGAGCCGGCGCCGGTCTGCGCGGTGCGGCGGGGCGTTGCGCGGCAGGGAGGCGCTGCTGGAAGCCGCCGGGGTGCTGCATGCCCGGCTGTTGAGCTGCGGGCGGCTGGCCCGGCTGCATCCCGGTGCGCGGCAGTTGCGGCTGCGGATGAGTCCCGCCCGGCTGTGACGGCATGACTCCTCCGGGCTGAATTTGCCCACCACGCTGCGGCTGTGCTTGCGGCGTGCCGTTTGGCTTTGCGCCCTGTCCTTCGCGCGGTGCACGTGGACGCCCGGCGCCTTGCTGCTCGCCGCGCTGCGGCTGGCCTTGCTGCTGGCCTCGCGGCTGCTGCCCCTGGCCCGCACGCTGGCCACCCGGCTGCACCGCGCCACCTTGTCCTTGCCGTTGCGGCGGCTGGGCACCTTGCCGACCTGGCGTGCCCGGCTGCTGCTGACCGGGACGGTTATTCTGGCCGGGCTGGCCGTTCGGCCGCTGCGGCTGCTGTCCCGGCGCGGTCGTCGGCCGCAATTGTTGTTGCTGCGGCGGCTGGACCGGCCGCGGAATGCGGCTGAGCGCGGTCGGATTGGCGCGGCGGAAGTCGCGTTGCTCGGTAACGATCTGGCGGCCCGTGGTCTGCGCCAGATGCACCTGGCCGACGAAACCGCGGTCGCGCGCGATCTGCTGCGCGGGAATCGTGATCGGCACCGCGGCGAAGCGCATCGCGCCGGCAATGCCCGCGCCGGGCCGGATCGCAAAGCCGCTCGCGCCTTGCGTCAGTGCGCCGAGCCGCGTGCCGCTGCTGCGGTCGTCGACGTCGATGTGGCCGACGCGGCCGTCGGCGTCGGGATAGAGCTTGATGTTGACGTTGCGCGCGTTGCTCGCTGCCGCGCCCTCGGGCACGTCGACGACGCCGGTGGTGCCGCGGATGCCGAGCGTCGCGGTCGGCGTCGTGATCTTCATGTTGCCGGTCTTCGCCACCGCAGCCGCGACGAAGGCGACCGTGCCCCTGCCGACGTCGAAGATCGCGGAGTTCTGCTTGCCGCCGTCCTCATAGACGTAATTGTCGATGGTGATCTTCGAGCTGGCTGAAAGATTGAACGTGGTGGCGTCGTCGAAAGTGATGCCAACCGTGGAGTTCGACGAGGTCTGCACGACGTCGTTGAGATAGATGTCGTCGCGCACGCGCAGCGGATAGGAATTCTTGTCACGGATCACGGTCGCGATGCCCGTCACTGTCGCGACGTTGCCGATCGGTTCGACGGCGGCGGGTTGTGCGTCCGCGGCCGGTGTCGGTGAAGCCGACGGCGCCGGGGAGGACGCTGGCGCCGGCTGCGCTTGTGGCTGGGCCTGCGCAACTTCGATCGCATCGGATGCGATCGCAACGCTCGCGCCGGCCGGCGGCAGGGCCAGCAGGGCGAGCGCGAACACGAAGCGGCGCCAAGCCAGCATTGATGTCACGAGGAAGTCCCGGTGAGAACGCGAGGCGAGATCGGTTGATATCAGCCGGGAGGACCTGAATGGCGGATGAACGTGTGTAGCAGGAGGAGGGCCGAACATTCAAACGGCGCTCTCTCTCCTTATGGTGGAGGAGCGCGCCCCTTTGCGCGCGTGGCGGACGACGCTGCGCGTCGCCGCGAGAACCATGCAGGCCCGCTGTCGATCCGGGCCTCGCCCTTCGAGGCGCCTGCTATGCAGGCTCCTCAGGGTGAGGGGATAGAGTGGGGCCGACGCGCGAGATCCCGGGTCGATGCTTCGCATCGCCCGGGATGGCGAGGATAATGTCAGCTCACGCGCTTCCAGGTCTGGCCGCCGCAGAACATGCCGCCGAAGGCGCAGCCCTGCACGCGCATCGCATTCGGGCCCTTCATCGCGATGGTCGAGTCGTAATTGCGGCCGGAGTCGGGATCGTGGATGCGGCCGCTCCACTTCGAGCCCTCTGGCTTCATGTTGATCAGGATGCGCGCATTGGTCTTCACGGCATAGCCGCAGAGATTGGCGCCGCACTGCTCGACGCGGACATTGCCCTTGTTCTCTTCGGTCGCCCAAACGCCGATCGGCGTGTTGGCGGCTTGCACGGGCGCGGCGGCCGCCGGAGCCGGAGCAGGAACATAAGCAGGGGCCGGCGCAGCGGCGACCGGAGCAGGAGCCGCAACGGGCGCGGGCTGCGTCGTCGCATCGATGGACGGCGCGGCGGCGACGGTCGCCGCAGGGGCCGCGGGAGCAACAACGGGGGCGGCCGGCGCGATCGCTTGCACGGGCGCCTGTTGCACGGGCTGCGGCGCCGGGGCGGGCTGCGCGGTGGTGGCGGGAGCCGGCGTGGTGTCGACGTCATCGTCCTTGGAGCCGCCGAGGCCCTTCAGGTTGATGTTGTTCAGCTTGATCGGCTTGTCCGACAGGCCCGGCGCAACGATGGTCACGCAGTTGAGCGAGGCGCAGTTGCGCGGCGTCTCGATGCGGATGTGCTGGCCCTCGATCTGGAACGAGATCGTGTTGCCGCCGGCTTGAGCGGCGGCGGTCGACGCCAGAAAGAGCGCGGCGGCGGCGATGGTGAGCTTGTTCATGACAACCTCCGAAAATGGCGTGATCCCGATATGGACCGAAGTCGCTGGTGGATGAAGCGTGGTTCGACCCTACGCCGGACCGGCCGGGCGTTCTGTGATGGGGGTCACAACGATGCGCGCCGTCTGGGTGCGACACCGCACATTCAGTGGCAACGCCTCTGCGTAAGCTCGTGGCGACACTCAAGGAGGTGTGGATGAAACGGCTTGCGACTTCGCTTGGCACCTTGATCGCACTGATGGCGATCACGCCCGCGGCCGTGGCCGGCTCCTATTCTTTCTCGATCGGCGGTCACCGCTTCCGCGTTGAGTCGCCGCGCAATTGCCGGTCTGCTTCTTGTGTTTCGGTGTCCAGCCGCAGCCTTCGACCGACAGAGGACGTCAACACGACGTCAGCAGCGCCGCCTGCGGTCGCGGCGCTGCAGCCGGTCTATCCCCCGGCGCCGGTCAAACCGGCGCAAGCGAGCGTCGTCGCGGCATCGCCAGCGCCGACCGGCCCTGTTGTCGCTGCCACGACGTCGCAGCCCGTTGTCGTGCCGCCGACCGGGGTCGAGACGCCGACACTCGCGGCGTCGAACCTCAATCCACCGCGGGTCGACCTGCCGCCGCGCCTGGAGCCGCCGCCCTTCCCGAGTCCCGAGATCAAGCAAACCGCAACGGTCGCACAGCCCAGCGACGACGAGCCGGCCCATATGCCGCTCGGCGAATGGGAGAGCCCCGGCGCCAAGGGCACGGTCCGCATCGAGCGCTGTGGTCCTGCATTGTGCGGTTACGCGCTGACGGAGACGTCGAGCCGCGGCGAGAGCGTGCTCGTCAACATGAAGCCGAAGTCGCACGACGTCTGGACCGGCAACATCTACAGCCGCTCCAGCGGCAACACCTATTACGCGACCATGACGCTGAAGAGCTCCGGCAGGCTCCATGTCGAAGCCTGTGCGCTCGGCCGTTTCTGGTGCTCCGGCAATGACTGGACGCGGATCGAGGCGCCACGAGAGCAACTGATCACGACATCGCGGCAATGGAGTGCGCGGTCGTAGCGTTTCTCTTACCTCCCCTGGAGGGGAGGGTCGATCGCGCAAAGCGTGAGCGGGGTGGGGTGATCTCTCCACTCGGGCACTGTTCGATGAGGAGAGACTGTCACCCCACCCCGTCTCACATTCCGCTGCGCTTCATGTGAGCCGACCCTCCCCCTCCAGGGGAGGGTAAGCGGCCGCGATGTGGTTGATCGATGCTAGATCATGCCGAGCACGATGGCGCCAACGAACGCCATGGCGAGGTACGCGGTGACTATGCTCAGTCTCCCGGCGAACGTCATGAGGTCGCTCCCTCCGTGCGCGCCGCTTTGCGCGCGGGCATTATGGTTAACAGAGACTCTCCTCGCGAAAAAGTCAGGCTTGCTGTCGCTCGGTCCTGCCGACTCCAGGCGCGCGCCGGCCCGTATGGTTAAAGAACTCTGAAATCAACGTGTTGAAGAGTCTTTAAGTAAATTCACCGAACGTGCGTGCATGACGCGCGGAGTTCGTTTGTATCTCGTCGGCTCCATCGTCCTTGTTTCGCTAGCGGGTTGCGGACGCGGCTTCTTCCAGGCCGAACGCGAACCGTGGCGGGCCGAGGCCGAAGCCGCATGCCTGAAATCGGGCGCGGTGAAAGAGGGGCCGGATCTCGTCCGCATCGACCCGATCTCCGGGCCCGGCATGTGCGGCGCCGAGTTTCCGCTCAAGGTCGCCGCCATCGGCGAAGCCTCGAGCAGTTACGGCTTTGCCGACGAGGAGCTGCGCCCGCCGGGCAGCATCGGCGGCCAGCCGCGCTGGCCGGTGACGCAGCCGCGGTCGAATTACCCCCAGAGCCAGAATTATCCGGCATCGTCCTATCCGCAACGATCGAACTATCCCGAAAGCGCGGTGCGCCAACCCTCCGGCTATGGCAGCTCGAGCGGGCCGGTGTCACTGAACGCGCCCGGCGTGGCGGCGCAGGAGGACGAGATCGACCTGCCGCCCGATGGCACCGACGCCGCGGGAGCGGCACGCTACATGAATGCGCCGAGCTATCCGGCGCGGCCTGCACCTTACTCCCAGGCGCCTGCGCAGCAGCCGCCGCCGCGCCTTGGCCCGGCGCAGGGCAATCCCGTCACGGCCGTCGGTCCGGTCGCGATCAAGCCGACCGCGACGCTCGCCTGTCCGATCGTGTCCGAGCTCGACCGCTGGCTCGCCGACACCGTGCAGCCCTCCGCGATGCGCTGGTTCGGCGTCCGCGTCGCCGAGATCAAGCAGATCTCCGCCTATTCCTGCCGCGGCATGAACGGCAATCCGCATTCTCACATCTCCGAACACGCCTTCGGCAACGCGCTCGACATTTCCGCCTTCGTGCTCGCCGACGGCCGCCGCGTTACCGTGAAGGATGGCTGGCGCGGCATGCCGGAGGAGCAGGGATTTTTGCGCGACGTGCAGTCGGGTGCCTGCGCGCATTTCACCACGGTGCTCGCGCCGGGGTCGAACGTCTATCACTACGATCACATCCACGTCGATCTGATGCGCCGTGCCAGCCGCCGCCTGATCTGTCAGCCCGCCGCCGTCTCCGGTGAAGAGGTCGCCTCGCGTGCGCAGTCGCGCAGGCCGTACGCGAATGCGCGCGAGCCTTCCGTGACCGGCTCGCTCGGTGCGCGCAAGAGCACGGGGCACAAGCGCGAGGAAGACGACTACGCCGACGATTAGACGGAGCAGTTGCTCTTGTAGCTGCGCTCACGGAGGCTACGATCTACTTCGGCTTCGCCGGTGCGGGGACCAGCCCCATGCAGAGCTGCACCTCGCCCGGCACGTTGTAGGTTCGCATGATATGGCGGCTGTCGCGCAGACCGGACGCCTCACGCTGCACCACGAACATCCAGAGCGCCTGGCCGGCTTCCAGCACGAGCTTGCGCCGCGCCGGCTGCATCGATGCCGGCAGCTCCGAGCGCGCGTGCGCGGCGTCGAACTCGCGCAAGCGCGTCAGTGCCTGTTCGAGTGTGCGGCCCATCCGTCCAAGCGCGGAGGCCTGTTCCTGGACGATCTCGTAATGGAGGATATCGACGGGCGGGCGAAGATCACGGGACATGGCCGCAAATATAGGGCCGCCTGACTGGTCTGCGCAACGCGCCGCTACTTCGCCTTATACGCGGCCAGGAACATCCGCGTCGCGCTGTCGACCACCTCGGTCATGCGCTCTTCCGACGGCGCGGGCGCAGCCTGGAACACGAAGGGCAGGAACAGCGAGGCCTTGCACAGCTCCATGAACTGCGACGCTGCGAGGTCGCAATCGTCGATCCTGAGATCGCCGGAGGCGACATGGATCTTGAGATAATCGGAGAGGCGGTTGATGGTCTTGTCCAGCACTCGCGCATAATAGCGGCGGCCGACATCGGGCATGCGCTCGGCGATCGCCATCACGGTGCGGATCGCCGATCCGCCGCCGGGCCGGCAGAGCAAGTGGATGTAGGCCCGGCCGAACTCCTTCAGCGTGGTCTCGGCATCGCGCGCGGGATCGAAATTGAACACGACCTGGCCGAACTGGAGCGCCTCCTGCTCGAGGATGGCTTCGAACAGCGCGCTTTTGTCGGCGAAGTAGACGTAGAGCGTGCCCTTGGAGACCTGTGCGGCGCGCGCGATCTCGCCCATGCTGGCGCCGTCGAAGCCGAGATCCATGAACACTTTGCGGGCGCCATCCAGGATCTGGCGACGTTTGGAGCCGTCCTCCTCCTGGATGACGTGCAGATGATCGCGGCCGGCTACAACCATTGGTTCAGGGTCTCGGCAGGTTTTTGAGTCGGGTTTGCGGCCATGAAACCCGAATAAAGGATTCTCGTCAGTAGGGTCCGGCCGGGATTATTATGTATATTGACCGAACCGTTCGGTCAATGATATTTGGATTAGCGAGAGGGAACAGGCCGCACGCCGGCTGTCCCTTTGATCGCGCTTTTTTGGGGAGGCCTTTATGGCCGTATCGAGAGATCAGGCCGCGCGCGTCCTTCGCCAGGAAACGGTGGAGGAGCACGCGGACGGTGATGCCGCGATCGAGAACGCTGCCCCCCTTGCCGAGCAATTGCGCGCTCACGTGGCCGAGGAAGCCAAGCGCCGCACTGCCGAGGCGCCGGAGAAGCCCGCGACCGACAAGCCGGCCGCATCTGCGCCGGAGGCACCCGCTGCCGGCGCTCCCAAATCCGGCAAGCGCAAGTTCGTCCTGATGGGCGTCGGCCTCCTGCTGGCGCTCGCGGCCGCGAGCTATGCCGGCTACTACACGCTGGTTGGCCGCTTCTACATTTCCACCGATGACGCCTATGTCCGCGCCAACAACACCATGCTGGGCGCGCGCGTCTCCGGCCACATCGCCTCGATCCTTGCCGGCGACAACACGACCGTGAAAGCGGGCGACATTGTCTTCCGCATCGACGAGGGTGACTACAAGATCGCGGTCGATGCCGCCGCGACCAGGATCGCGACCCAGCAGGCCACCATCGATCGCATCGGCCGCCAGGTCGCCGCGCTCGACAGCCAGGTGGCGCAGGCCAAGGCACAGCTCGTCTCGGCCGAGGCCGGCCTCAAGCGCGCCGATCTCGACTATGAGCGCCAGCAGGCCCTGAGCAACAAGGGGTTTGCCTCGCGCGCCACCTTCGAGAGCTCGGAAGCCGGACGCGACCAGGGCGCCGCTGCGGTCAAGGCCGCGCAGGCCGCCTACGACGTTGCAATCAGCAATGTCGATGTCGCCAAAGCGCAGCAGGCCGAAGCGCAGGCCCAGCTCGCCGAGCTCAAGACCACGCTCGCCAAGGCCGAGCGCGACCTCGCCTTTACCGCGGTGCGCGCGCCGGTCGACGGCACGTTCTCCAATCGCCTCGTCAACACCGGCGACTTCGTCGCGGTCGGTCAGCGCCTCGGCAACATCGTGCCGCTGGACGCCGTCTATATCGATGCCAATTTCAAGGAAACGCAGCTCAAGCGCATCCGTCCCGGCCAGTCGGTGACGATCAAGGTCGATGCCTACGGCATGCGCAAGTTCTCCGGTGTCGTCGACAGCATTGCGGCGGGTGCGGGCTCGGTGTTCACTCTGCTGCCGCCCGACAACGCCACCGGCAATTTCACCAAGATCGTGCAGCGCGTGCCGGTCCGCATCCGCGTGCCGAAGTCGGTGGCGAAGCAGAACCTGCTTCGTGCCGGCATGTCGGTCTATGCGACCGTCGACACCAACAAGGGCGCGGCCGACGCCGACAGCGAGGTCGACCTCGACGATCCCACCGCGATCCACCCGCAGTAGCCACAGCCTGAGCGCTGCGAGGTCAGACCATGGCCAACGCCACCACCGCTTCGCCCGCCATGATGGCCGATCCCGCTTCGGAGCGCATCGCGCCGAAGCGGCTGTTCGCGTTCATCATCATGGTGTTCGGGATGTTCATGTCGATCCTGGACATCCAGATCGTCTCGGCCTCCCTGAGCGAAATCCAGGCCGGATTGTCAGCGAGCTCCAGCGAGGTCTCCTGGGTTCAGACCGCCTATCTGATCGCCGAGGTCATTGCGATCCCGCTGTCCGGATTCCTGTCGCGCGCCTTCGGCACGCGGTTGTTGTTCGCAATCTCGGCGGCCGGCTTCACCGCCTCGAGCCTGCTCTGCGGCTTCGCCACCACCATCGAGGAGATGATCCTCTGGCGCGCTCTGCAGGGTTTCCTCGGCGCCGGAATGATCCCGACGGTGTTCGCCTCGGCCTATACCGTTTTTCCACGCTCCAAATTCCACATCGTCGGTCCCATCATCGGGCTGGTCGCGACGCTGGCCCCAACCATCGGGCCGACGGTCGGCGGTTACATCACCGACCTGATGTCGTGGAACTGGCTGTTCTTCATCAACGTCGTACCCGGCATCGGCATCACCCTGGGCGTGCTGGCGCTGGTCGATTTCGACGAGCCGCATTTCGAGCTGCTCGACCGCTTCGACTGGTGGGGTCTCTTGTTCATGGCCGGCTTCCTCGGCACGCTGGAATATGTGCTGGAGGAGGGGCCGCAATATGAATGGATGCAGGATACCTCGGTCGCAATCTGCGCCTGGATCTGCGCGATCTCGGCGATCGCCTTCTTCTGGCGCGTCTTCACGGCGGCCGAGCCGATCGTCAACCTGCGCACCTTCTCCAACCGCAATTTCGCGATCGGCTGCGTCCTGCAGTTCTGCATCGGCATCGGCCTCTACGGCCTGACCTACATCTATCCGCGCTATCTCGCCGAAGTGCGCGGCTACAGCGCGCTGATGATCGGCGAGACCATGTTCGTCTCCGGGATCACCATGTTCCTGGTGGCGCCGTTGGTCGGCCGCCTCATGGTGAAGGTCGACATGCGCTACATGATCGCGTTCGGCCTCGTCGTGTTCGCGATCGGCTCCTACCAGATGACCTGGATCACGCGCGACTACGATTTCTACGAGCTGCTGGTGCCGCAGATCCTGCGCGGCATCGGCATGATGTTCGCGATGGTGCCCACCAACAACATCGCGCTCGGCACGCTGGCGCCTGATAGGGTGAAGAACGCCTCGGGCCTGTTCAACCTGATGCGCAATCTCGGCGGCGCGGTCGGACTAGCGGTCATCAACACCGTGCTCAACGACCGCACCGATTTGCACATCACCCGCCTGCAGGAGCGCGTGACCTGGGGCAATGCGTCGGCGACTGAAACCCTGACCATGTTCATGCAGAAGTTCCAGGGCCTCGGCGATTCCACGTTGATGGCGATGAAGCAGCTCTCCCAGCTCGTGCACCGCCAGGCCGTCGTGATGAGCTTCGGCGATGCCTTCTTCGTGCTGACGCTGTTCTATCTCGGCCTCACCCTGCTGGTGACGCTGCTGAGCAAGCCGGCCCCAATGACCGGCGGCGGCGACGCGCATTGATGTTGCCACACACGCGGTGTCGTCGTCCGGCTTAACCGGACGATCCAGTATTCCAGAGGCCGGCGTTGGTGAACTCGCTCTCACCACATCCGCCGCGGCGTACTGGATGCCTCGCTTTCGCGGAGCATCACGGCGGAGGGTGGGACGGCTGTGGAGCGCACCAAGGCCGCCCACACCAAATTGCAACACTCATCCGTGATCTCGCGCGAGCCCCGTTGCAAGTCGCAAACGACACATCTATAAAGCGCACCTCATTCATTCGAACCGGGGAGAGATTTGCATGATTTCGTCGCTTTCGCAGATCGTACGCCCGCGCTCGATGATGTTCTGGTTCGGTATGTACGCGGCCTGTTAGAGGCCTCCTCCGCCAGTTTCGATTGGGCCAAGTTTTCGACCAAGCGTCCCGATCGCTTTCTTTCCCAAGCCAAAGCCAACCTTAAGTGACGCCGTCTCGGCCCTCGCGGCCGGCCTATGTCCATCGATGGAGCCGGCCCGCGCCAAAGGCGGCCGGATGATGTCATGACCGCTCTGTCAAAAAAGCCCGCGGCGATCCGCCTGGTGCTGCCCTTCGTATTCCGGCACTGGCTGAAGCAGCCGGGACGGGGGCTCATCGTGGCCGGCGGCCTGTTGGGTGCGACCATTGCCGACCTGTTCATGCCGGTCTTCTCGGGCCGGCTGGTCGATGCGCTGACGCGTGGCCCGTCCGATCCCGATGCGCAGCATGCCGCCCTGGTTGCCTTCGGCGCCATCGTGGCGCTGGGCGCAGCCTCCGTGGCGCTGCGGCTGGCCGGCCTGCAGGCGATCGTGCCGTTCACGCTCAAGACCATGTCGGACGTCGCACAGGAGGCCTTCATCCGTGTGCAGCGCTTCTCCACCGACTGGCACGCAAACTCCTTCGCGGGCTCCACCGTGCGCAAGATCACGCGCGGCATGTGGGCGCTCGACCTGCTCAACGACACCATCCTGATGGCGTTGGCGCCCTCGCTGCTGGTGTTGATCGGCTCGATGGTCCTGATCGGGTTGCATTGGGCCTCGCTCGGCGTGGTGATCGCGGTCGGCGCGTTCTTCTATGTCACCATCACCGTCGTGTTCTCGACGCGCTACATCGCGCCGGCCGCCCGAGTCTCCAATGCCTGGGACACCAAGGTCGGCGGCACGCTTGCGGATGCCCTGACCTGCAACGCGGTGGTGAAGTCGTTCGGCGCGGAAGCGCGCGAGGATACGCGGCTCGCCCGCGTCATCAACCGATGGCGCGTGCGGGTGCGGCGGACCTGGCTGCGCTACAACTACACGTCCATGGCGCAGCTGTCGCTGCTGCTCTGCCTCCGCACGTCCGTGATCGGCGGCGCGGTGCTGTTGTGGATGTCGGGACATGCCTCGCCTGGCGACGTGACCTATGTGCTGACCAGCTACTACATCATCCACGCCTATTTGCGTGACGTCGGCATGCACATCAACAACCTCCAGCGCTCGGTCAACGACATGGACGAGCTGGTGGCGATCCATGCCGAGCCCATCGGCATCGCCGATGCAACCGATGCGCGGCCGATCGCGATCGAGGGCGGCGAGATCGTGTTCGACGACGTGACGTTCCATTATGGCGGCCATCGCGCGCCGCTCTATGACGGGCTGTCGGTGACGATCCGGGCCGGTGAACGTGTCGGCCTCGTCGGACGCTCCGGCTCCGGCAAGACGACCTTCGTCAAGCTGGTGCAGCGGCTCTACGACGTCACCGGCGGCCATGTGCTGATCGACGGGCAGGACATCGCTCTGGCGACGCAGCAATCGCTGCGCAGCCAGATCGCGATCGTGCAGCAGGATCCGATCCTGTTTCACCGCTCGCTCGCCGAGAACATCGCCTATGGCCGGCCCGGCGCCAGCCTCGAGGCGATCGAGCAGGCGGCGCGGCTCGCGAACGCGCACGACTTCATCCTGCGCCTACCCAAGGGCTACGGCACGCTGGTCGGCGAGCGTGGCGTGAAACTGTCGGGCGGCGAGCGGCAGCGCGTGGCGTTGGCGCGCGCGTTCCTGGCGGACGCGCCGGTGCTGATCCTGGACGAGGCGACCTCGAGCCTCGATTCGGAATCGGAGGCGCTGATCCAGGAGGCGATGGAACGGCTGATGAAGGGCCGCACCTCGATCGTGATCGCGCACCGGCTGTCGACGGTGCGCAGCCTCGATCGCATCCTGGTGTTCGACCGCGGCGAGGTCGTCGAGCAGGGCACCCACGCCGTGCTCGCGAGCAAGCCTGCAGGCATCTATCGCGGCCTGTTCGAGCGCCAGGTGGTGGAGCTCGGGCGCGTCGCAGCGGCGGAGTGAGGGGGCGGCAGCGGGGCGAAGGTCGCGCCGTCACGCCGCCAAGGAATTCGTCAAGGAATGCGTCAAGGAATGCGTCAAGGAATGCGTCAAGGATGGAATGAGATGAAAGACCTGACGAACGGCTCCATCGTGAGACACATCCTGGCCATGGCACCTCCGATCATGGCCGGCATGATCTCGATCATGATCTGCCAACTGGTCGATCTGTACTTCGTGTCGGGCCTGGGCGATGCCGCCGTGGCGGGCGTCGCCGCGGCCGGCAATGCTGGCTTTCTCGTCAACGGGCTGATGCAGGTGCTCGGTGTCGGCGCGGGGGCACTGATCGCGCATGCCGTGGGACGCAAGGACCGGCCGGATGCGAACCTGATCTTCAACCAGGCGATCGT
Source organism: Bradyrhizobium sp. CIR48 (assembly GCF_014198315.1). Lineage (NCBI taxonomy): Bacteria > Pseudomonadati > Pseudomonadota > Alphaproteobacteria > Hyphomicrobiales > Nitrobacteraceae > Bradyrhizobium > Bradyrhizobium sp. CIR48. The sequence continues at coordinate 831,443 of NZ_JACIHG010000002.1, read as the reverse complement.
GCTGTCGGTGCTGTTCGGACTGTCGACCCTGCTCGCAGGTGCCGCGCTGTCGCGCGCCTACATGCGTTCGATCGCAGCGGACCAGGCCACGATCGAGGCCGGGACCACTTATCTGCTGTGGTTCATGCCGGCGCTCGCGCTGCAGTTCGCGACCCAAGTCATGGGGGCTGCGCTGCGCGCGACCGGTATCGTGCGTCCCACCATGCTGGTGCAGGCGTTTGCCGTGGCCATCAATATCGCGCTGGCGCCGGTCCTGATCACGGGCTGGGGCACCGGTCATGCGCTCGGGGTCGCCGGTGCGGGGCTGGCGAGCTCGATCGCGGTCGCCATCGGCGTGCTGGTGCTGCTGGCGTATTTCCGCAAGGTCGAGCGCTATGTCGCTTTCAATCCGGCGCAATGGCGCCCGCAGCCGCACCATTTGAAGCGCATTCTCAATGTTGGCCTGCCGGCCGGCGGCGAGTTCGCGATGATGTTCATCTTCATGGCGGTGGTCTATTACGTGCTGCGCGATTTCGGCGCGGCGGCGCAGGCCGGCTTCGGCATCGGGCAGCGCGTGCTCGGCCTGATCAACATGCCGGCGCTTGCGGTCGGGCTGGCGGCCGGGCCGATCGCCGGCCAGAATGTCGGCGCAGCCAACGCTGCGCGCGTGCGGGAAACTTTCGTCAAGGCCGCCTTGATCGTCACGATCGCGATGACCGGCTTCATGATCCTTGCGCAAGTGAAGCCGGAGCTGCTGCTCGCCGGATTCTCGAACGACCGCGAGACCATGGACATCGCCTACCTGTTCCTGCGGATCATCTCGCTCAACATGGTCGCACAGGGGCTGATCTTCACCTGCTCGAGCATGTTCCAGGCCCTTGGCAACACCAGGCCGGTGCTCTTGAGCTCGGCGACGCGCGTCTTCACCTACTCGCTGCCGGCGATCTGGCTGTCGACGCGGCCGGGCTTTCGCATGGAGTACGTCTGGTATTTGTCGGTCGCGGCGACAATGTTGCAGGCGGGCTTGAGCCTGTGGTTGCTGCGCCGCGAGTTCAGGAAGCGCCTGACTCCGGCGCCGAAGGAGAAGGCCCCAGAGCAGGCGAGCGCCGAACCCATTGTGCCTCTCGCCCGCGAGCCTGCGTAACGGTGGCTTGTTCCATCCCGGCTGCTCCGGCTAACTTGCCGGGCGGTTGAGGATGGTGGGCTGCAGAAGGGCCAATGACCGGAGTGACCAACGAGCCGCGGGCGGCGTCATGGCTCTCCGCGATCTGGGCGGCGCGCTATCGCACGCCAGCCCGCTTCGTTGCGCTGATCGCGCTGCTGCTGCCGTGGACCACGACCGGGCTGATCTTCGCGCTCATACCCTGGCTGATCGCGTTCGCATTCGTCGATCTTCGCGCGTTTCCACGTTCGCTGCTTCGCCCGATCTGCCTGCTGCCGATCGCGCTGGTCGCGCTCGCCGCCGTCGGAACGCTCTGGTCGGATGCGTTATGGCCGGAGCGAATCCACGCGATCGGGCCGGCGGCGAAGCTGCTGGTCATTCCGCTCCTGATCTACCAGTTCGAGCGCTGGCCCTACGGCCATTGGGTGTTCTCTGCCTTCCTGACGTCCTGCGCGGCCTTGATGCTCTATTCCTTCGCCGTCGCCTTCGACCCCGCACTCTCGCTGAAGCTCTATCTGTCGCGTGGGCCTTTCAGGGCCGAAAGCGGGATCGCAGTGCGCAACTATATCGACCAGAGCCAGGAATTCGCGCTCTGTGCGCTCGCGCTGGTCTATCCGATCGTGTCGCTGCTGCGACAACGCCGCGCCGCCACCGCGGCGCTGTTCGCGGTGCTCGCGATCGGATTCCTCGCCAACATGATCTTTGTCGTGGTCTCGCGCACGGCGCTGGTGACGCTGCCGATCCTGGTAGTGCTGTTCGCTCTGCTGTATCTGCGCCTGCGTGCGGCGCTGCTTGCCGCGGGCGCGATGGGGCTGCTGGCCGTGCTGCTCTTTGGCGTGTCGCCGCATCTGCGCATGACGGTTGCGAAGTTTCAGGCCGATTATGAGACGAGCGTGCAGGATCGTCAGGTCAGCGGCATGGGTTCACGTCTGGAATACTGGCGGAAGTCCCTTCGCTTCATCGCCGATGCGCCGCTGGTCGGCCATGGCACCGGCTCGATCCGCGGCCTGTTCGCAAGCGTGGCCGCCGATGCGAAGATCGATCCGCTGCGCGGCGAGGTCGTCAGCAACCCGCACAATCAGACCCTCAGCGTAGCCGTGCAGTGGGGCGTCGTCGGTGTCCTGATCCTCTACGCGCTCTGGTTTGCGCATCTCTCGCTGTTTCGCGGCGCGGGGCTGGCCTGCTGGATCGGCCTACTGGTCGTGGTGCAGAACATGCTGACCTCGCTGCTCAACACGCATTTGTTCGACTTCACGCCGGGCTGGGTCTACGTCCTCGGCGTCGGTGTCGCCGGCGGCATGGCGCTTGCCAGGAAGACGCAGAATTAGAGTGCGCCGAGACTGTTCCAGACGAGGGTCAGGCCCGACAGGAACAGCAGGCCGAGCACGACGTCGCCAAAATGCTTGTCGTTGAGGGCGTGATAGACGCGCGCGCCGGCCCAGGCGCCGATCAAAGTGCCGGGAAACGCGACCAGCGCCAGCCAGATCACCTTGAGCTCGACGAGGCCCGATGCGGTCTGCAGCACCAGTGCTGTCGCGAGAACCGTGAAATTGAAGAGCTGGAAGATGCCGCGCCGCTCATGCTTGTTCCAGCCGCGGATGTTGGCCCAGAGGATCGGCAGTGGCCCGGACAACCCGGCGAGGCCGCCAAGAATACCGCCGGCAAAGCCGATCGCGCCGTCGGCGAGGCGGCCGCCGAACTTGATAGCGAGCGGCCTCTTGTTCAGATAGAGCGCGCTCGAGAAGACCAGAATCAAAATGCCGACGCTCAGCTTGAACACTTTTGGATCGGCGGAGGCGATCAGCATGGTGCCGAGCGGGACGCCGATCAGACCGCCGATCAGGAACGGCCAGACCAGCGAGAGATCGAAGCTCTTCCACATCGAGGGCAGCGTCGAGGTTTGCGCGATCACCGAGCAGATCAGCACCAGGGGCACCGCGAGCGAGGGCGGCAGCACGTAGAGCCAGATGCCGAGCGCCATCAGTGCCGTGCCGAACCCGGCCAGGCCCGAGACGAAGCCGCCGGCCAATGCGCCGAGCAACAGCAGCGCGTAGGTGAGCGTTTCCAACAGAATGTCCTCGTCGCCGGGGCGATCCCGAACTGTTGATCGCCGTCGCCCGCATAGCATGCTTGCTGCTGTGCAAGTCAATCCGCCCTGCACGCAAGCGTGATCTGCGACGCCGGGCGTTCGCGAAAGACACGCCTACATGACGGTCGTACTTCAAATCGGGGCCCGCCGCCGCCATCTGAGCTCGGATCGGACGGCCCCGAAAGCGACGATGGAGAATGACCATGACCCGCACTGAAATCGCCGCTGCAGCCGCGCTGTTGGCGGCCGCCTTGATGCCGACAATGGCCCAGGCGCAGCTTTCAGAGCCTGCGGCCTATCAGGCCGCTCATCCCGACCGCGACGTGCTGAATGGCGGCCAGCTCACGCCTGCGGCGCGGGCGGCTCTCGGTCAGCGGGGCGCGCCCAGCGATGCATATGCTTTGCAGGCCTATCCGTCGCCTGGGGCACCGGTCGTGCGCTCCGGCCATCGCCGTCATCGTCGATGATCTAGACGATCTGTCTGGTGTCGGCAGGCTTCTGCAGCGCGCCGACCAGGATGCGCAGCGCTTCCGTTAGTTCAGACCTGTTCCGTGCCGCGCCCAGCGAGACGCGCGCCGCATGCGGCGGTGTCCCATCGACCGTGAAGGCATCGCCGGCGACGACCGCAAGTCCGTTCCGCAACAGATGCGCCGCGACATCGGGCCGGTCCTCAGGCAGCCGCAGCCACAGATGATGCGCCGCGGGCTTGGCCAGGAGCTGGAAGCCTTTCAATGCGCGCTGCGCGAGCTGTTGACGGCCGACCGCCTCGCTGCGGATGGCCGCGATGATGCGATCGGCAATGCCACTTTCGATCCAATGCGTCACCAGCGCGACCATCAGCGGCGCCGGCATCTGCACGGTCGCCTGCAAATACGTCCGCATCTCCCGCTGCGCCTCGCTGTCGGGCGTCACCAGATAGGCAACGCGGAGCGCCGGCGCGATGCATTTTGACAGCGTGGTCGCAAGATAAGTCCGCTCCGGAATGAGATTGGCGATCGGCGATGCCGAGCGGTCGAGCAGGCCGTAGGCGTCGTCCTCGATCAGGATCGTGCCGGTATCGCGGATGATCTTTGCGATCGCGCCGCGCCGCTCGGGGACAAGCGTCGCGGTGGTCGGATTGTGCAGGGTCGGGATGAGATAGACGGCCTTCGGCTTGTGCGCGCGGCAGGCCTTTGCCAGCGCATCGGGCAGGATGCCGCCGTCATCCATGGCGATGCCGACGAGCTTGATGCCGAGCCGCGCTGCTGCGGCCTTGATGCCGGGGAATGTCAGCGCCTCCGTCAGCACGATGTCGCCGGGCCGCGCCAGATGGGCGAGCAGGTTGAAGAGGATCGTTTGCGTGCCCGGAAAGACTACGAGCCTGTCGGCATGCGCGTGCGGCACCCGTGCGCGCATCCAGCGCGCGGCGACCTCGCGCTCATGCGCGCTGCCGCCAGGCGGCTGATAGTTGAGATACGCCGTCAGGCCCGATTGCGCGCGGATCGCTTCCATCCCGGCGATGATGCGCTCGTCGAGCTGCGCCTCCAGCGGATGCGGCGGCACGTTCATCGAAAGATCGATCGCGACGGGATGCGGCAGGTCGACCGCGCGGCGCGCGCTGGTCTCCGACACGAACGAGCCCTGTCCGACCCGCGCCTCCATGATTCCGCGACGCCGCGCCTCGGTGTAGGCGCGCGTCACCGTGGTGAGGTCGAGGTCGAGCGCCTTTGCAAGCGCGCGCTGCGTCGGCAGTTGCTGGCCACGCACGAGCCGGCCGGCGGCGATGTCGGCCTCCATGGCCTCGACGATGCGCTGGTAGCGCGGCCCTGATAGCTCCGAGATTGTCGGGGTCCAATCCATGCAATTTAGGTCCATATTCTTTGAATGTATGGATACAAAAGATTATTGTATGGATCGTCTAAAAGGAAGAGGTGTGGTCATGGCGGCCGATTCAGTCTCTCTGGCGAAGGCGATGTGGCGCGGTTGTCGTGGCAAATGCCCGAACTGCGGCGAAGGACATTTGTTCGGCCGCTTCCTGAAGGTCGCCCATAGCTGTGATCATTGCGGCGAGGAGCTGTTCCACCAGCGCGCCGATGACTTCCCCGCCTATCTCGTGATCGTCGTGGTCGGCCATCTCGTGGTCCCCGCGATCCTCGCAGTCGAGACCGCCTATGCGCCGGCGGTCTGGCTGCAACTCGTGGTGTGGTTGCCGGTGACGCTGTTCGCCTCGCTCGCGTTGCTGCAGCCGACCAAGGGTGCCATCGTCGGGCTGCAATGGCAGATCGGCATGCACGGATTTGAAGTGAGCAAGCAGCGGCGTGAAGCCGATGAGCTCGCGCCGGTGCTGGTAAAAGCGGACACGCGCGCGGCCTGAGGTGCGGCGACGTTAAGGCGTTCCTGAAAATGGTGAGGGGTTCGATGCGGTCAGCATCGAACCCCTCGTTGCTTCGTAGCAAGACGCGTTTTCTTCACGCGAACCGGAAACCCACTTCGCTCGAAAACGCTTTAGAATATCAGCCGGCCTGTAAGCCGGGTTCTGTAAGGCATCGTCCGCTTGCGCGAACGATACGTGACGGCCATTCCTCTGGGGCCATGTTTGCACATGGCCTCGAGCAACCTACCCGGACGGCGGGCCTGACATCGCCCCGCGGCGTTATCGCTTGCGCGAACAGCCCGCTACGCCGTCCCTATTCGGTTTTGCTCCCGGTGGGGTTTGCCATGCCGGCTCCGTTGCCGGACCCGCGGTGCGCTCTTACCGCACCTTTTCACCCTTACCCGTCTACGCAGCGTTCGCTGCTACGACGCGGCAGGCCCGAGGGCTTGCCGCGCCAAAGCCCCGTAGGGGCGAAGGCGGGCGGTTCGTTCTCTGTGGCACTTTCCCTGGGGTCGCCCCCGCCGGATGTTATCCGGCACCGTATGTCAAGGGAGCCCGGACTTTCCTCCCCGGCGGCCTTTCGGCACCTGCCGGAGCGGCCGTCCGGCCGACTGACTGACAACGCATGGGGCATTTGTGACGGTTTCGTCAAGCCGATATCGCGGCCCACGATCCGCCCGAAATAATTTATCCTGAAGATGTCGTTTGCTGCGTGCCCCGTTCGACTGGATGTCGGCGACACAGCCGAACAACAGGAGTGAAGCGATGCAATATCTGCTGATGATCTACCAGAACGAGGCCGAGTACGCGAAGATTGACACCGGAACCAGCCAGAAGATGTCGGCGGAGTATGAAGCCTTCACGCAATCCATCATCCGGAACGGCAATTTCAAGGCCGGCGATCGGCTGCGACCGACCACGACCGCGACGACGGTGCGGGTGCGCGACGGCAAGATGCTGACGACCGATGGACCGTTTGCGGAGACCCGCGAGCAGCTCGGCGGCTACTATCTGATCGAGGCCAAGGATCTCGACGCCGCGATCGAGATCGCTGCGCGGATTCCGAGCGCGCGCGTCGGTTCGATCGAGGTGCGGCCGATCTGGGTCTACGACAAGTGACGGCCTGGCCGCGCGTCGCCGCATGACCCCAGGCGAGATCGACAAAATCTTCCGCGACGAGGCGGGGCGGGCGCTGGCCACGCTGATCCGCCTCGTCGGCGATTTCGATCTCGCCGAGGACGCGCTTCAGGATGCTTTTGCCGTCGCGCTGGAACGCTGGGTGGCGTGCGAGGTCCCCGACAATCCGCGCGCCTGGCTGGTCAATGTCGCCAGGCACAAGGCGATCGATCGTGTCAGGCGCCAGGCTGTCTTCCGCGGCAAGCAGCAGGCGCTCCTGCACGAGATCGAGCTCAGCGCACAAACGGTCGACGAGCCGGCGACAACGCTCGACGACGACATGCTGCGGCTGATCTTCACCTGTTGCCATCCGGCCTTCGCACCGGAAGTTCAGGTCGCGTTGACGCTGCGCACCGTCTGCGGGCTGTCGACCACGCAGGTCGCGCGCGCCTTTCTCGTGGGCGAGGAGGCGATGGCGCAGCGGCTCGTCCGCGCCAAGCAGAAGATCAGGCTCGCCGGCATCCCCTACGAGGTGCCCGAGCGCGAGGCGCTGGCGCCGCGGCTCGATGGCGTGCTCGCCGTGATCTATCTCGTCTTCACCGAGGGCTATGTCGCGACCGCTGGCGCGGATCTGATGCGGCCTGATCTTGCGGCCGAAGCCATCCGGCTCGGCCGCTTGCTCGATCGGCTGATGCCGGATCGCGGCGGCATCAAGGGCCTGCTGGCCCTGATGTTGCTGCACGATGCGCGCCGCGCCGGACGCGAGACCGCGGCCGGCGATATCGTGCTGCTCGAGGAGCAGGACCGCATGCTGTGGGATCGCGCGCAGATCGAGGAGGGCCTGGGCCTGGTCGAGGATGCGCTGCGCGTGCCCGGACGGCCGCAGCCTTATGCTGTGCAGGCCGCGATCGCCGCGCTGCATGCCCGCGCGCCGAGCTTCGAGCAGACCGACTGGCGGCAGATCGCCGGGCTCTACGAGGTGCTGCTGCGCATCTCTCCCTCTCCGGTGATCGAGCTCAACCACGCTGCCGCCGTATCGATGGTCGATGGGCCGGCACGTGCGCTCGATCTCGTCGATGCGATCAGCGCCCGAGGCGGGCTCCGCGGCTATGAGCTGTTGCCCGCAGTGCGCGCGGATCTGTTGCGGCGAATGGGGCGCAAGGATGAAGCATGCGAGGCGTATCGGGCCGCGACTGCGGCGACACAGCTCGAGCCGTTGCGGCGGCTCTATGCGCGGCGGGTGAGGGAGATGAATAACTAGCCCGTCACTTCGACGCGACGGTCGTCCCCTCTGCCGGCAGGCTCGCCAGCAGGGCCTGCAATGTCGACAGCGTCGAATGATCCGCGACACCGTCCAGCCGCGCCGGGCGGAAGTGGCGCTGGAAGGCGGTGACGACTTCCATGGTCGCGGCGTCGTATTTGCCGGTCAGCGGCACGCCGTAGCCGTATCTGGCGAGCGCTTGCTGCAGGCTCAGCACCTCGTCGCTGATGGTGCCCAGCATCAGAGTCTCGCCGCGTACGACCGGGGCCGGCGTCACCCAGTGACCGACGCCGGAATTGGCCAGCGAGTGCCACGGAAATTTTTCACCGGGGTCTTTCTTGCGCGCGGGCGCGACGTCGGAATGGCCGAGTACCCGGTGGGCCGGCACCTTGCGGCGGAGCATGATGCCGCGGCACAGCGCGATCACGGCGGCGATCTGGCGCAGCGGATATTCCGGATAGCCCCAGTCATGGCCGCGATTGATGATCTCGATGCCGATCGAGCACGAGTTGATGTCGTCCTCGCCGGCCCAGGACGAGACGCCGGCGTGCCACGCGCGCCTGGTTTCGGGCACGCATTGCACGATGCGACCGTCCTCCAGCACGACGTAATGCGCCGAGACGTCGGTCCCGGCCGTGCACAGCCGCGCCAGCGCGCCCTCGACATCGGGCATGCCGGTATAGTGCAGCACGATCATATCGGGCTGCCGTGCCTTGCTGCGCTCGCCATAGTTCGGCGAGGGGATGATGTCGGACACGATCGAGGAATCCGGCTCGAACGCCCTCATGCTCGCCGCGGCCTTGGGAACCGGGAGAACGCGTTGACGCTTCGAATCAGATCCAGACGGTGTGGACGAACCGGACGGCGGCATAGGCAAACCAAGGTGGGACGGAGAGTGGGCCAAGCCCTTCTCTTTACTATTCCTTTACCCTCCACCCCGCGCAATCGCGCAGCGCGGTTAACGGATGCATTTTGGCGCAAGTGTGTGGATGAAGCATCACCGCCGCATCAGCTTTTCGACTTGTCACCAGCCGAGCAACGCTTTCTTAACGCTAAGGGCCGTTACTGAGGGATGAAGAGCCGACCCGCGTCCGGAGGCGGCCAAAGCGTATTTTGGCTCGAAATCCCATGGCTGCCCGACAAATTCCGCTGGGAACACTGGGTTTGCAGCCCGGGACGACTGGGCGCGGTAACCATGCTGGACGGTGCGGTCGTGGAACCGCCGCGATACGGAGTCATTCGAGGCGTCATGGGCTTGTTCGTCCCCAATCTCGCTTGGACGTCAGGCTGGGCCTCCAGCAGGTCTGGCGCATGAGCCCGGCTCCGCACATTCCCGTTCTTGGCCGTGAGGCCATCGCCCACCTCGCCCCGCGCGATGGCGGTATCTATGTCGATGCCACCTTCGGCGCCGGCGGCTATAGCCGCGCCATCCTCGACGTGCCGGGAACCCGGCTCATTGCCATTGACCGCGACAGCACCGCCATCGCCGGCGGCGCCGAACTGGTCGAGCGCTCCGCGGGCCGGTTGACGCTGGTCGAGGACCGATTCTCCAATCTTGCCGAGGTCTGCGCCGCGCAAGGCGTGGACGCCGTGGACGGCGTCGTGATGGACGTCGGCGTGTCCTCGATGCAGCTCGACCAGGCCGGTCGCGGTTTCTCGTTCCGGCTCGAAGGTCCGCTCGACATGCGGATGGGGCAGGCGGGGCCGACCGCGGCGGACGTCGTCGCCCGCGCCTCGGAAGGCGATCTCGCCGACATCATCTATCTCCTCGGCGAGGAGCGGCATTCGCGCCGCGTCGCCCGCGCCATCGTCGCGGACCGGCAGGAGACGCCGTTCACGACCACGCGCGCGCTCGCCGACCTCATCGGCAGGGTGGTGCGCTCCAAGCCCGGCGACATTCATCCGGCGACGCGGACGTTCCAGGCCCTGCGCATCTTCGTCAACGAAGAGCTCGAGGAACTTCAGACCGCGCTCGCTGCGGCCGAGCGCGTGCTCAAGCCGGGCGGGCGCCTCGTCGTGGTCTCCTTCCATTCGCTGGAAGATCGCATCGTCAAGAATTTCCTCTCCGAGCGTTCCAAGACTGGCGGCGGCTCGCGGCATTTGCCGGAGGTGGCGCAGGTTCCGCCGAGCTTCCAGCTCCTGACGCGGCGGCCCGTAATCGCCGGTGAGGACGAAGTCGCGCATAACCCGCGCGCGCGCTCCGCAAAGCTCCGCGCCGCCGAGCGCACCTCGGCGCCCGCGCATCAGGATGGCGAACCATCGTCCTGGCCAAAACTCTCCGACGTGATGAGGGGCGGCTAGCGCATGCGCATCATCCACCTCTTCGTCATCGGCGCGCTGATCTTCGCGGCGGCCTATGTCTACCGGATCAAGATGGATTCCACTGCGCGCACCGAGAAAGTGCTGCGGCTTCATGCGGAGATCCGCGAGCAGCGCGACGCGATCGCTTCGCTGCGATCCGAATGGGCCAAGCTCGATGCGCCCCATCGGCTGCAAGGCCTGTCCGACCGGCATCTGCAGCTCAAGCCGGTCAACGGCACGCAATATGATCAGCTCAAGAACCTGCCGGAGCGTCCGCCGCGGATGTTCAGGCCGGGCGAGCCCGATCCGATCGGCGCCATGCTCAACACCATCGAAGCCGCGAGCGATCCTGACAATGTGACGGGCTCCGTGCCTCAGCCCGAGGACAAGCAATGAGCGGTGCGATTCCGGCCAAACCGACGGAACCCTGGCGCCAGCGGCTGATCCGCAGCCTGCTCTACGGGCGCAATGTCGACCGCGCCGCGAAGGCACGCGCGCGCGTTGGTCTTGCCATGCTCGCCTTCGCCTCGGTCTACGCCCTGATCGGCGGGCGGCTCGTGATGTTCGCGATCGGCGCCGATGCCCATGGCGCACGCCGCGCCGCGGCGCAGGAGGTGGTGGCGACCGCACGCCCCGACATCGTCGACCGCAACGGTGCCATTCTTGCGACCGACGTCAAGGCGGCGAGCCTGTTCGGCGAGCCGCGCCGCATCATCGACAAGGACGAGGCGATCGAGCTTCTCACGGCGACCGTGCCCGACCTCGACGAGGCCGAGGTGCGCGAGCGCCTGAGGACGCGCAAGGGCTTCGTCTGGCTCAAACGCGAGGTCACGGCGAAGCAGCAGCAGGCGATCCACAAGCTCGGCATTCCCGGCATCGGCTTCCTGCGCGAGAACAAGCGCGTCTACCCGACCGGCAACGAGGTCGCCCACCTCATCGGTCTCGTCAACATCGACAACCAGGGCATCGCCGGCATGGAGAAGTGGCTCGACAACCAGGGTCTCGCCGATCTCCATCGCGCGGGCTTTGCCACCGACCGGCTGCAAAAGCCGATCGAGCTCTCGATCGATCTGCGCGTCGAGCACGCGCTGCGGGACGAGCTCTTGAAGGCCAAGGAGAAGTTCCACACCAAGGCGGCCTCCGGCATCGTCTCCAACGTCAAGACCGGCGAGATCGTGGCGATGGTCTCGCTTCCGGACTTCGATCCAAACAATCCGAAGGAAGCGCACGATCCGGATCGCATCAACCGCCTGACCACCGGCGTCTACGAGATGGGCTCGACTTTCAAGGCGTTCACGCTGGCGATGGCGCTCGATTCCGGAAAGATCAATTTGAACACGTCGTGGGATGCCCGCGGAAACCTGCACTACGGCAAGTTCACCATCCACGACAGTCATCCGCTCGGACGCTTCATCAACACCAAGGAAGTGTTCACCTACTCGTCCAACATCGGCGCCGCGCGGATCGCGCTCGGCCAGGGGGTCGAGGCTCACAAGGCGTTCCTTGCCAAGATGGGCCAGCTGACGCGGCTGCGCACGGAACTTCCGGAGAGCGCGGCTCCGCTGATCCCGCGCCGATGGGGTGAGCTGAACACGGTCACCATCGCGTTCGGCCAGGGCATGTCGGTGGCGCCGCTGCAGGCGGTGATGGGCATCAACGCGCTGGTGAACGGCGGCTATCTGATTCCGCCGACCTTCATGAAGCGCAGCGAATCCGAAGCTGCGGCGATGGCCAAGCGCGTGATCAAGACGGAGACCAGCGACAAGATGCGGTTCCTGATGCGGCTCAATGCCGAAATCGGCACCGCCAAGACCGCTGACGTCAAGGGCTATTATGTCGGCGGCAAGACCGGCACGTCCGAAAAGGTCATCAACGGCCGCTATGCCAAGAAGCGCGTGCTCAACTCGTTCACGGCCATCATGCCCTGCGACGATCCGAAATATCAGATCCTGATCATGCTGGACGAGCCGCAGGCGATTCCCGAAACCAAGGGCTTCATCACCTCGGGCTGGAACGCTGTGCCGACCGGCGGCAAGGTGATCGAGCGGATCGCGCCGCTTCTGGGTGTCGAGCCGCGGTTCGACCTGCCGCCGTCCGAGCGCCTTATTCTTGCAGCATCCAGGACAACCCAGTAATCAATCGGGTGGGCCGTAGCCGCTGCTGAGTCGGGGATTTCCCTCAAGATTCGGGTTTCGGTACGGCGACTGGAAGACCATGAAGCTGCGCGACCTCTTAGGCAATGATGCCGCGATCGAGCCCGCAATCGCGGCGCTCGAGGCGACGGGCCTTGCGCTCGACAGCCGCGTGGTCAAGGCCGGCGATCTCTTCTTCGCACTCGCGGGCAGCAAGACCGACGGTGCGCGCTTCATCGATGCCGCGGTGGCCGCAGGCGCCGTGGCTGTCGTCGGCGACCACGCGCCGGCTGCCTGCAAGGTGCCGTTCATCACTGTCGCCAATCCGCGTCGCGCGCTGGCGCTGGCTGCGGCAAAATTCTTCCCGTCGCAGCCCGCGACCATCGCCGCGGTGACTGGCACCAGCGGCAAGACCTCGGTCGCAGCGTTTACGCGCCAGATCTGGGAGCGGCTGGGGCACGCCTCCGCCAGCATCGGTACCATCGGCCTCGTCTCGCCCAAGCGCACCGTCTATGGCTCGCTGACCACGCCGGATCCGATTGCGCTGCACCGGCAGCTCGACGAGATCGCGCGCGAGGGCGTGACGCACCTCGCCTTCGAAGCGTCCTCGCACGGGCTCGATCAGTATCGGCTCGACGGCGTGCGCGTCTCCGCCGGCGGCTTCACCAATCTGTCGCGCGACCACATGGATTATCATCCGACTGTCGCGCATTATCTTGCGGCGAAACTCCGCCTATTCCGGGAACTCGTTGCTCCGGGCGGCCCGGCGGTGATCTCGGCCGATCATGATTGCTCGGCGGAAGCGATCGATGCTGCGAAGGCACGCGCCCTGCGCGTGATCGCGGTCGGCCGCAACGGCGACGGGGCAGGCGATGGCATTCGTCTCACCGACGCCAAGGTCGAAGGATTTTCGCAGAAGCTGACGGTCGAGCATCGCGGCAAGCGCCACGCCGTCCGGCTGCCGCTGGTTGGCGAATTCCAGATCGAGAACGCGCTGGTGTCGGCGGGCCTTGCGATCGGCACCGGCAGCGATGCGGCCAACGTGTTTGCGAGTCTCGAGCATCTCGAAGGCGCCAAGGGCCGGCTCGAGCGCGTCGGCGAGCGCAATGGCGCGCCGATCTTCGTCGACTACGCGCACAAGCCCGATGCGCTGGCCAAGGCGCTGCAGGCGCTGCGGCCCTATGCGAAACGAAAGCTGGTCGTCGTGTTCGGCGCCGGCGGTGACCGCGATGCCGGCAAGCGTCCGATCATGGGCGAGATCGCGGCCGGCAATGCCGACGGCGTCATCATCACCGACGATAATCCGCGCAGCGAGAAACCGGAAGCCATCCGCGCCGCGATCCTCGCCACGGCGAAGGGCGCCCGCGAGATCGGCGACCGTGCCGCGGCAATCCAAACCGCGATCGAGGAACTACAGGAAGGCGATGCACTGCTCGTCGCCGGCAAGGGGCACGAGACCGGGCAGATCGTCGGCGGAGAGGTTTTTCCCTTCAGTGATCACGAGGCGGTCGCCGCCGCATTAGCGTCGAGGGTTGCATGAGCGCGCCGATATGGACGGTTGCCGAAGTCGCGCGCGCGCTGGGCGCTGCCGGATCATTTCCGGATACGCCGATCCACTTTGTCACCCAGGACAGCCGGCTGGTAAAGCCCGGCAGCCTGTTCGTCGCGCTGAGCGGTACACCGAGCGGCGGCTTCGTCTCGGCCTTCGCCAGCGCGCGCGACGGCTGGGAGTTCGCGGACAAGGCCGAGGCTTCCGGCGCGGTCGCGATGATCGTGCCGCACGAGATCGCGGGCATTCGCATTCCGCAGATCGTCGTCAAGGACACGCTGATCGACGGCCTGTGGGGCCTCGCGCGCGCCGCCCGCGCCCGCTTCCGCGGGCCTGTGATCGGGCTCACCGGCAGCGCGGGCAAGACCAGCACCAAGGAATTTCTGGCGGCCTATCCGAACGCCTATGCAAGCCCCTCGAGCTTCAACAATTTCTGGGGCGTGCCGCTGACGCTGTGCAATGCCAGGCTAGATGCCAGCCTTTGGGTTGTCGAGATGGGCATGAACCAGCAAGGCGAGATCGCGCGGCTCAGCGAACTGACGCAGCCGACCGTCGCACTCGTCGTCAACGTCCAGCCCGTGCATCTGGAAAAGCTCGGCTCGCTCGAAGCCATCCGCCGCGAGAAGGTGTCGATCGCGCTCGGCCTGCCCGAGGACGGGGTGCTGGTGCTGCCGGCCGGGCTGAAGGCATCCGAATGGAAGGGCAAGGTGGTGCGCTTCGGCGAGCATGCCGAGGTGCACGAGGTCACGCACGCGCCGCATGGCGAGAGCTGGCAGGTCGTGGCCATGATCGGCAAGAAGCAGATCGCCTTCAGCCTGACGCCGGGCGCGCCGCACCGCGTGCAGAATGCGCTGGCCGCGCTCGCCGCCATCCGCGCCGCGAGTCTCGATGCGGCGACGCTGGCGATCAAGCTCGATCGGGTCGGCATCATGACCGGCCGCGGCGTCGAGCAGGCGGTCGGCGGTATCACCGTGATCGACGACAGTTTCAACGGCAATCCGGCCAGCGTCGCCGCTGCGCTGCAAAGCCTCCAGGCGCGCAATGTGACCGGCGGCCGTCGCGTTGCCGTGCTCGGTGACATGCTGGAGCTGGGCGATGATGCACCAGACTATCACACCGGCCTTGCCAAGCATCTCGACGGGATCGACGGGATCTACTGCGTCGGCCCTCTGATGCGCCATCTCTACGATGTGCTCCCGGCCGGCAAGGGCCTCGGCTGGCACGACGATCCCGCCACCTTGAAGCCGAGTGAGGTCGCGAACCTGCTGAAGGCAGGCGACGTCGTGGTTGTCAAGGGCAGCAAGAAGATGTTCTGGGTCAACAAGTTTGTGCCGGGCCTGGTGGCCGCCTTGCAGGCAAAGGCGTAAACTGCTTGGAAGGCGCTGTTCCCGAATCCCACCCTTTGCGCCGCGAAGCGTCCGGTTTCCCGGAGGTCGCGCGACCCATGATGAAGACCAGCGAATGCGCGTGAGGCACGTTGAGGCCAAGCTCAAGAAGATCAAGGCCAAGACCGCGTGCGCAAAGGCGCCATAGGACCGTCTGAATGTTTTACTGGCTGATCGAGCTCTCCAACACATTTCCGGGCTTCGGTGCCGTCCGCACCTTCCTGAACGTCTTCCGCTACATCACCTTCCGCACCGGCGGCGCCGTCGTCACCGGCGCGCTGTTCGTGTTCCTGTTCGGGCCCTGGATCATCGATCATTTGCGCATCCGCCAGGGCAAGGGCCAGCCGATCCGGACCGACGGTCCGCAATCGCATCTTGCCAAGAAGGGCACGCCCACCATGGGCGGGCTGATGATCCTGTCCGGCCTCACGGTCGGCACGGTGCTGTGGGCCAATCCGCTCAACCCCTATGTCTGGATCGTGCTGGCGGTGACGCTCGGCTTCGGCTTCGTCGGCTTCTATGACGACTACCTCAAGGTGACCAAGCAGACCACGACCGGGTTCGGCAGCAAGCTTCGCCTGCTGATCGAGGCGGCGATCGCGCTGGTGGCCTGCTACGCGCTGGTGCGGCTGAACCGCGATCCCGCATCGACCGCGCTGACGATCCCGTTCCTGAAGGACACCGTGCTGCACTTCGGCTGGTTCTTCGTCATCTTCGGCGCCTTCGTCATCGTCGGCTCCGGCAACGCGGTGAATCTCACCGACGGGCTCGACGGCCTCGCCATCGTTCCCGTGATGATCGCGACCGCGAGCTTTGCGATGATCGCCTATCTCGCCGGCAACGCGGTGTTCGCCGAATATCTGCAGATCAAATATGTCGCCGGCACCGGCGAGCTCGCGGTGCTCTGCGGCGCGCTGCTGGGCGCCGGCCTCGGCTTCCTCTGGTTCAACGCGCCGCCGGCCTCGATCTTCATGGGCGACACCGGCTCGCTCGCGCTCGGCGGCATGCTCGGCGCCATCGCGGTCGCGGTGAAGCACGAGATCGTGCTGGCGGTGATCGGCGGCCTGTTCGTGCTGGAGGCGGTCTCCGTCATCGTGCAGGTGGTGTCGTTCAAGCTCACGGGCAAGCGCATCTTCCGGATGGCGCCGATCCATCACCATTTCGAGCAGCTTGGCTGGACCGAGCCGCAGATCGTGATCCGCTTCTGGATCATCTCGGTGATGCTGGCGCTGGCCGGTCTCTCCACGCTGAAGCTGCGGTGATCGATCGATGATCCCCGTCACGTCCTTCGCCGGCAAGACGGTCGCGGTGTTCGGCCTCGGCGGCTCGGGGCTTGCCTCCTGCCACGCCTTGAAGGCCGGCGGTGCCGAGGTAATCGCCGCCGACGACAATGCCGAGAATGTCGCCAAGGCCGCGCAGGCCGGCTTCATCACTGCCGATCTGCGCAACGTGTCCTGGGCGAATTTTACCGCGCTGGTGCTCGCGCCCGGCGTGCCGCTGACCCATCCAGTGCCGCACTGGAGCGTGCTGAAGGCGCGCGAGGCGGGCTGTGAGGTGATCGGCGACATCGAGCTGTTCTGCCGCGAGCGGCGCCGCCACGCGCCGGATGCGCCGTTCGTCGCGATCACCGGCACCAATGGCAAGTCGACCACGACGGCGCTGATCGCACATCTGACCAAGGTCGCCGGTTACGACACCCAGATGGGCGGCAATATCGGCACCGCGATCGTGTCGCTGGAGCCGCCGCGCATGGGCCGCGTCCACGTCATCGAGATGTCGTCCTACCAGATCGACCTCACGCCCTCGCTCGATCCCTCCGTCGGCATCCTGCTTAATGTCAGCGAGGACCACATCGATCGCCACGGCACCATCGCGCACTACGCTGCGGTGAAGGAGCGCCTCGTTGCCGGCGTGCAAGCCGGCGGCACCGCGATCGTCGGCGTTGATGACGGCTTTTGCCGCGACATCGCCGACCGGCTCGACCGCGCCGGCAAGACCGTGGTGCGGATCTCCGTCAAGAATCCGCTGGCCTCAGGCATCCATGTCGAGCACGGCAATATCGTGCGCACCGCGGGCGGCGCCCGCAGCGAAATCGCCGCGCTCGGCGGCATCGGCTCGCTGCGCGGCCAGCACAACGCGCAGAACGCAGCCTGCGCCGCCGCTGCTGCGCTCGCGATGGGCATCAGCCTCGATGTTCTGCAAAGCGGGCTGCGCAGCTTTCCAGGCCTTGCGCATCGCATGGAGCAGGTCGGCCGCCGCGGCAACGTGCTGTTCGTCAACGATTCCAAGGGCACCAATGCGGATGCCACGGCGCACGCACTGTCGTCCTTTGCCGACATTTTCTGGATCGCCGGCGGCAAGCCCAAGGCCGGTGGCATCACTGGCCTGACCGGCTATTTCCCGCGCATCCGCAAGGCCTATCTGATCGGCGAGGCCGCGCAGGAGTTTTCGGGAACGCTGGGCACGCAAGTGGCGCACGAGATCAGCCAGACCCTCGACGTCGCGGTCGAGAACGCCGCGCGCGACGCGGAAGCCTCAGACCTTACCGACGCCGTGGTTCTGCTCTCGCCGGCCTGCGCCTCCTTCGACCAGTACCGCAATTTCGAGATCCGCGGCACCAAGTTCCGCGAGCTGGTGCAGGCGCTGCCGGGCGTGAAGCCGGTGGTGTGAGGATGTCGCGGCGACGCTGGATCGGAATTGTCGTCGCTGCTCTCGCCGTCCCGGTCGCCGCGGGTTTTTTCTTCGTTGTCATCGTCGACAATGTCATGAGCAGATTCGGCGCATGCCGCATCGTTCGCCAGCGCGCATTCGCCTCGCCAAGCGGTAGCCAGTTGGTCGTCGTGGTCTGG
This sequence comes from Bradyrhizobium sp. CIR48, assembly GCF_014198315.1. Taxonomy (NCBI): domain Bacteria; kingdom Pseudomonadati; phylum Pseudomonadota; class Alphaproteobacteria; order Hyphomicrobiales; family Nitrobacteraceae; genus Bradyrhizobium; species Bradyrhizobium sp. CIR48. The sequence continues at coordinate 813,267 of NZ_JACIHG010000002.1, read as the reverse complement.
AAGTCGTGCGGAGCGACGGTGCCCGACAGCACGCAAGCCAGCATCATCGCGCGCGGCCGGACGTTCTCGCCCGAGAGCACGCCGACCTTTCTTAGCGTACTCGAGCATCAGGACGTTCTCGTTGCCTGGAGTAGCGAGCATGCCGTCAGGATCGGGTCCATTTCGGGGACAGTCCAGATTTACAAACGCGACCAACGCGTGGGGGATGTCACGATCAATTACGAGTAGGCCTCTCGTGTCCCGAACGCGGTGCGGCACGAAGTGACGCTCCGGAGAGCCGGGACCCAGGAGCCGCTGGGCCCCGGCTCTGCAGCGCACCGCAAGGGCGCTGCGCTGCGTCCGGGGCACGAGACTGTGCACAACTTCATCCACTTCCTTAACCCTGCGGTAACCAACCTCGGCGACCAATGGACGGACCTCTGTCCGAAAGCGGCCGCCCATGCTCTCCCGTGAAGAACGCACCCCCTTTTCCGAGTGGTGGTGGACCGTCGACAAGCCGCTGATGGGCGCCATCCTGGCGCTGATGCTGACCGGGGTGATCCTGTCGCTGGCTGCAAGTCCGCCGGTTGCGACCCGCATCGGGCTCGATCCCTTCCACTTCTTCAGCCGTCACGTGCTGTTCCTGCTCCCGTCCTGCCTGGTGCTGCTCGGGGTGTCCTTCCTGTCGCCGCGCGCAATCCGCCGCTCGGCGCTGATCATCTTCGCGGCGAGCATCATCCTGATCGTGCTCACGCTTGCGATCGGCCCGGAGGTGAAGGGCTCGCGGCGCTGGATCACGCTGCTCGGCGTCAACATCCAGGCCTCCGAAATTGCAAAGCCGTCCTTTGTCGTGATCGCCGCCTGGCTGTTCGCGGAGTCGACCAAGCGGCCGGAGATGCCGGCGACCTCGATGGCGCTGGTGCTGCTTATGATGCTGGTCGCGCTGCTGGTGATGGAGCCGGACTTCGGTCAGACCATGCTGATCCTGATGGTGTGGGGCTCGCTGTTCTTCATCGCGGGCATGCGCATGATCTGGGTGTTCGGCCTCGCGGGTCTCGGTGCGGCCGGCCTGTTCAGCGCCTATCTCTTTGTTCCTCACGTGGCCGGACGCATCAAGCGCTTCATGAACCCGGCCTCGGGCGACACCTTCCAGGTCGATACCGCCATGGAGGCCTTCTACAACGGCGGCTGGTTCGGGCTCGGGCCGGGCGAGGGCATCGCCAAGCGCAGCCTGCCGGACAGCCACACCGACTTCGTGTTCGCGGTCGCGGCCGAAGAGTTCGGCATCATCCTGTGCCTGGCGATGCTGACGCTGTTCGCCTTCGTCGTCATCCGCACGCTGTCGCGCGCCTATGCCAATGAGGACATGTTCTCGCGCTTTGCGGCCTCGGGTCTTGCGATCCTGTTCGGCGTGCAGGCCGCGATCAACATGTCGGTGAACCTCCAGCTCATCCCCGCCAAGGGCATGACGCTGCCGTTCATCTCCTATGGCGGCTCCTCGATCGTGTCGCTCGCCTATGGCGTCGGCATGATGCTGGCCCTGACGCGGCTGCGCCCACGCACAGAGGTCGAGGCCAGCGGCCATGCCGACGCGATGCGGAGTTACGCGTAGCTGCTCTCGTGTCCCGGACAAGCGCAGCGCAGAGCCGGGACCCGGAATACCGCAACCAATGGGCCCCCGGTTCAGCAGCGCACCACGTCGCCAAGAGCGACGCGCTGCGCTGCGCCCCGGGCACGAGCATCGTGTCGCCGGCTCGCAATGGCGAAAAAGTCCCTGTAAAACTCCCCGACCATGGACAATTCCCCCCTGATTCTTCTCGCCGCGGGCGGCACCGGCGGCCATCTGTTTCCGGCCGAGGCACTCGGCGTCGAGCTGATCCGGCGCGGCTTTCGCGTCCGCCTCGTCACGGATGAGCGCGCGCTACGTTACAGCGGGCTGTTCAGCAAGGACATGATCGACGTTGTTTCGAGCGAGACCGCGCGGGGCCGCAATCCGCTCCAGCTCGCCTATGCCGGGCTCACGCTCGCGGCCGGCACGCTGTCAGCCTACGCCCTGATCAAGCGCTTGAAGCCGGTCGCCGTCGTCGGCTTCGGCGGTTATCCGACGCTGCCGCCGCTGGTCGCTGCCAAATTCGCCGGCGTACCCGGCATCATCCACGACGCCAACGCGGTGCTCGGCCGCGCCAACCGGTTCCTCTCGGGCCGCGTACGCGCGATCGCGACGTCGCTGCCCGGCGTGCTCGACCGCGATCCGGCGCTATCAGGCAAGACCACGACGGTCGGCACGCCGATGCGCCCGGCGGTGCTCGCCGCGGCTGCCGTGCCTTACGCTGCGCCCGAGGTGAACGGCCCGCTGCGGCTGCTCGTCGTCGGCGGCAGCCAGGGCGCGCGCATCATGGCCGACATCGTGCCTGGTGCGATCGAGCGGCTCGAGCCTGCGCTGTGGAGCCGGCTCATGCTGACCCAGCAGGTGCGGGACGAGGACATGGCACGAGTGCGCGCGGTCTATGACAAGCTCAAGATCAAGGTGGAGCTGGCGCCGTTCTTCACCGATTTGCCGGCACGGCTCGCTTCAAACCATCTCGTGGTATCGCGCTCCGGCGCCGGCACGGTGGCCGAGCTCGCAGCGATCGGCCGGCCCTCGATCCTGGTGCCGCTGCCGGGCTCGATCGACCAGGACCAGTTCGCCAATGCCGGCGTGCTGGTCAAGGTCGACGGCGCGATCCGCATCCCGCAGACCGAGTTCACTTCCGACCGGCTGGCCTCCGAAATCTCCGCCTTCGCCGCCGAGCCTGCGCGCCTTGCCGCCATGGCGCAGGCCGCGCGCGGCGCCGGCCGGCTCGACGCCGCCGAGCGACTGGCCGATCTGGTGGTCAAAGTCGCGGGAATCTGACGCGAAAAAGCCCTTGTCTTCGCCTTCTAAAGCGGGGCATCCAGTAGGAAAGGCGCGCGGCTGATTTGGCCGTGACCTTCGCCAGATGCCGCCTCCGCAAGGCGGCGAGGTCAGGGAACAGAGCATGAGACTGCCGCGCGAGATCGGACCCATCCACTTCGTCGGGATCGGCGGGATCGGCATGAGTGGGATCGCCGAGGTGCTGGTCAATCTCGGCTATGCCGTGCAGGGCTCGGACGCTTCCGACAATTACAATCTCGACCGCCTCCGCAAGAAGGGCGCAAAAGTCTCGGTCGGCCACAAGGCCGAGAATGTCGACGGCGCCGAGGTCGTGGTCGTGTCCACCGCGATCAAGCGCGACAATCCGGAACTGATGGCGGCGCGCGAACGGCGCATTCCCGTGGTGCGCCGCGCCGAGATGCTCGCCGAGCTGATGCGGCTGAAGAGCTGCGTCGCCATCGCCGGCACCCACGGCAAAACCACCACGACCACGATGGTCGCAACGCTGCTCGATGCCGGCGGGCTCGATCCCACCGTGATCAACGGCGGCATCATCAACGCCTATGGCTCCAACGCGCGCCTTGGCGCGGGCGACTGGATGGTGGTGGAGGCCGACGAGAGCGACGGCACCTTCCTGAAGCTGCCGACCGATGTCGCCATCGTCACCAATGTCGACCCCGAGCATCTCGATCACTTCAAGACCTTCGAGGCCGTGCAGGACGCGTTCCGTCATTTCGTCGAGAACCTGCCGTTCTACGGCTTTGCGGTGATGTGCATCGATCATCCCATTGTGCAGAGCCTCGTCGGCAAGATCGAGGATCGCCGCATCATCACCTATGGCGAGAATCCGCAGGCCGATGCGCGGCTCGTCGATCTGACCCCGATGGGCGGCGGATCGAAATTCAAGGTCGCGTTCCGCGATCGCAAGACCGGCGCCGTGCACGAGATTCCGGATTTGATGCTGCCGATGCCGGGCCGCCACAACGCCTCCAACGCGACGGCGGCGATTGCTGTCGCGCGCGAGCTCGGCGTGTCCGACGAAGCAATCCGCAAGGCGATCGCCGGCTTCGGCGGCGTCAAGCGCCGCTTCACCAAGACCGGCGAATGGAACGGCGTCACCGTGATCGATGATTACGGCCACCATCCGGTCGAGATCGCGGCGGTGCTGAAGGCGGCGCGGGAATCCACCGACGGCAAGATCATCGCCGTGGTGCAGCCGCATCGCTACACCCGCCTGCAATCGCTGTTCGAGGAATTCTGCACCTGTTTCAACGATGCCGATGCGGTCGTTGTCGCCGACGTCTATGCCGCCGGCGAAGCGCCGATCGACGGCATCGACCGCGATCATTTCGTCACGGGCCTGCGCGCCCACGGCCATCGCGAGGTGGTCCCGCTGCCGAATGCCGGCGAGCTGGCCAATATCGTCCACGGCATCGCCAAGAGCGGCGATCTCGTCGTGTGTCTGGGAGCGGGCAACATCACGCAATGGGCATATGCCTTGCCGGATCAGTTGAAGGCGCTGGGGTGAGAATGCCGATGGGAGGCTTGCAGGCAGCCGCACGGCAAACTGCGCTCCCTCCCCCCTTGTGGGGGAGGGCGGGGGAGAGGGGTAGCCACAAACTCCGATCTCGCTTGGGGCTACCCCCCTCCCTGCCCCTCCCCCACAAGGGGGGAGCGAATGGAGAAAGCTTGCGTCCCTCACACGAGGTGAGTGTTCACGCATGACCTTCCCCGACATCACTCCCGCTCTCAAAGCCGCGATGCCGGAGCTGCGCGGGCGGCTGCTGGCCAACCAGTCGCTGGCCGAGCTCACCTGGTTTCGCGTCGGCGGCCCTGCCCAGGTGCTGTTCACGCCGGCGGATGAGGACGATCTCGCTTACTTCCTCGCGTATCTTTCTCCCGACGTTCCCGTCTACGTCGTCGGTGTCGGCTCCAACCTCATCGTGCGCGACGGCGGCATTGCGGGCGTCGTGATCCGCCTGGCGCCGCGCAGCTTTGGCGAGGCCAGCGCCAGCGGCGATATCGTCACTGCCGGTGCAGCCACGCTCGACAAGCGCGTGGCGGAAGTGGCTGCATCCGCCAATGTCGGCGGGCTCGAATTCTATTTCGGTATCCCCGGCACCATCGGCGGCGCGTTGCGCATGAATGCCGGCGCCAACGGCGGCGAGACCAAGGACGTATTGATCGAGGCGCGCGGCGTCGGGCGAGACGGCAGCAAGCACACCTTCTCCAACGCCGACATGAAGTTCGTCTACCGCAACAGCGGCGTCGATCCCTCCATCATCTTCACCTCCGCGCGCTTTCGCGGCGAGATCAGGGATAGTGAGGCGATCCGCGCGCGCATGGCGGAGGTGCAGACCCATCGCGAGACCGCGCAGCCGATCCGCGAAAAGACCGGCGGCTCGACCTTCAAGAATCCGCCCGGCCATTCCGCCTGGAAGCTGGTGGATGCCGCCGGCTGCCGCGGCTTGCGCGTCGGCGGCGCGCAGGTCTCCGAGATGCACTGCAATTTCCTGATCAACACGGGCGATGCCACCGCACACGACATCGAGACGCTGGGCGAGACCGTGCGCGAACGCGTGAAGGCAAGTTCCGGAATTGAGCTACACTGGGAAATCAAGCGGATCGGGGTTTCCCCCTAACAGTCATTCCGGGGGCGCGCAGCGCAACCCGGAATCTCGAGATTCCGGGTCTGGTGCTTGCGCACCATCCCGGAATGACAAAGCACGAGGCAGCGAATGCGCATCACCATCCTCTTCGGCGGCTCCAACCGCGAGCGCCTGGTTTCGGTCGCCTCGGCCCAGGCCCTGCATCAGGCATTGCCCGAGGCCGATCTGTGGTGGTGGGACGTCGAAGACAAGGTACACACCGTCCAGTCGAAGCAGCTGCTCGAACATGCCCGCCCCTTCGAGGACGAGTTCGCCCCCGGCACGCGCGGCATCCCGCTGGCGCAGGCGCTCGACCAGGCCAAGGCCGAGGATCGGGTGCTGGTGCTCGGCCTGCATGGCGGACGCGCCGAGAACGGCGAATTGCAGGTGATGTGCGAGGCGCGGGGCGTGCCCTTCACCGGCTCGGGCTCGGCCTCCTCGCATCTGGCCTTCGACAAGTTCGCGGCCAAGCGGTTTGCGGCGCTCGGCGGTGTGACGCCGCCGGAAAACGTTGCGCTCGAGAACATCGACGAGGCTTTTGCCGAATACGGAAGGCTGATCGCGAAGCCGGCGCGCGACGGATCGAGCTATGGCCTGATCTTCGTCAACGCCAAGCAGGATCTCGTGGCCGTCCGCAACGCGGCCAAGCACGAAGAGTACGTCATCGAGCCCTACATCGCGGGCGTCGAGGCGACCTGCGGCGTGCTGGAGCGCGCCGATGGTTCGATCATCTCGCTGCCGCCGATCGAGATCATCCCGGGCGAGGGCAGTTTCGATTACGCCGCAAAATATCTCCTGAAGTCGACCCAGGAGATTTGCCCCGGCCGTTTCGCACCCGAGATCACCGCGGCGCTGCAGGCGCAGGCGATGCTGGCGCATCGCGCGATGTCCTGCGCCGGCTATTCCCGGTCGGACTTCATCGTCTCGGACAAGGGCCTCGTCTATCTCGAGACCAACACGCTGCCCGGGCTGACCAAGTCCTCGCTCTACCCCAAGGCGCTGAAAGCCGAGGGCATCGAATTCGTCGACTTCCTGCGCGGCCTGGTGGACCTCGCCGGGCAGCGGGTGCGGAAATAATTAGGACTGGTTAACGGCCGAATCGGCCAAACGGGCCAGTTTGGGGTCCAAAACCGGTAAAATGCCGGACATCGCGGCATAAATGCCTCACGTCGCGGGGCAAAATGCGCCGGACGTTAACGAACTTTACCTTTTGTTTACCAGGACGTCCGAAGGTTAACGCTGGCGGCGCATATGGCGCTTTGGCTGCCGGCGCGTGAGCTGTCGGGGGTGATGTCACCTCCAGCGAACGCTTTGAAGGGGAGAGGCTTCTTCTGCTGAAGACCAGCACCCGGCCCGGCACGTCGAAGACGTCATGTTCGCCAGGATCCGCGCGATGTCGCGGGCAAACTGTTGACGAGCTCGTGCAATGGATGGAGCAGGAAGCCTCACCCGGTCGTTTTTCAGATCGCTGAGGCCCCAAGCTGACCTGAAGGCGGCCGCTGTCGGAGCGGTCGTGCTTCTGCGCGAGTGGCTGCAGGACAAGCGCCAGCAAAGACTTCACGCCGCGCGTGCTGCCGCCAAGATCAAGGCCAAGGCCATCATCGAGCGTGAGCCGCCGCCGCGCGTGGTCGCATTGGTGGAGCGCTATCTGCCGCGCCGGGTCGGGATCAGCATGACCGTGCTGCTTTTGATCGGCAGCACCGGCTTCGGCATCGTCAAGGGCGGCCATCTCCAGGATTTCATCACCGCGGTCAGCGATGCCCGCAACGCGCTGGCCAATTCCGCCGGGTTCCGCATCACTTCCGTCGTGATCAACGGCCGCAAGCATCTGACCCAGGACGAGATCCTGGCCATCGGCGGCGTCAGCGGCCGTTCCTCGCTGCTGTTCCTCGATGCTGACGCGGTGCGCGACAAGCTCAAGGCCAATCCGTGGATCGCGGATGCGACCGTGCTGAAGCTCTATCCGGGCCAGCTGATGATCGAGCTCACCGAGCGCAAGGCATTCGCGCTGTGGCAGGAGGCCGGCCGGCTCTCGGTCATCGCCGATGACGGCGCCGTCCTCGAACCCTATGTCTCGCGTCGCTTCCTGTCGCTGCCGCTCGTGGTCGGCAAGGGCGCCGAGACCCAGGCCCGCGATTTCCTCGCTCTGCTGGCGCGCTATCCGCAGGTCAACTCGATCACCAAGGCCGCGATCTTCGTCGGCGAGCGGCGCTGGAACCTGAGGCTCAAGGACGGCCTCGACATCCGTCTGCCCGAGCAGGACGTCGGCAACGCGCTGGCGATGCTGTCCAAGCTCGACAAGGAGGACAGGCTGTTCTCGCGCGACATCGTCGCCGTCGACATGCGCCTGCCTGATCGCCTGGTGGTGCAGCTGTCCGAGGACGCCGCCAAGGCGCGCGAGGAGCTGTTCAAGGACAAGAAGAAAAAGAAGGCCGGGGATTCCGCATGACCGGTCTCGATCGCACCCAGACCCCGAAGACGCGCCCGATGCCGCACAAGCGCGGCGGCCTCGTCGCCTGCCTCGACATCGGCACCAGCAAGATCGCCTGCATGATCGCGCGGCTGAAGCCGTCGCCGCCGAGCGAGGCGCTGCGCGGCCGCACCCATGCGGTGGAACTGATCGGTTACAGCCAGATCCAGTCGCGCGGCATGAAGGCCGGCGCGGTGATCGACCTTACCGAATGCGAGCAGGCCGTGCGCCAGGCCGTCGCGCTCGCGGAGAAAATGGCCAAGGTGCGGGTCGAGTCCGTGCTGCTCTCGGTCTCCGGCGGTCGGCTTTCCGGCCAACTGGTCGAAGCCGCCGCAGATATCCGTGGTGGCGCCGTGACGCAGGCCGATGTCAGCCGCGTCACCTCCACCGGCATGCGTCATGCCACCGGCGAAGGCCGCACCGTGCTGCACGCGCTTCCGGTCGGCTACACGCTCGACGGCGTCAAGGGCATCCGCGATCCCCGCGGCATGGTTGCGCATCAGTTCGGCGTCGACATGAACGTCGTTACTTGCGACGCCACCGTGGCGCGGAACCTGATGCTGGCGGTGGAGCGCTGCCACATCAATGTCGAAGCCATGGCGGGCAGCCCTTACGTCGCCGGATTGTCCGTGCTGACCGACGACGAGGCCGATCTCGGCGCCGCCGTTGTCGAGATGGGCGCCGGCACCACTACGATTGCCGTTTATTCAGGCGGCCGTTTCGTGCATGCGGCGGGTTTTGCGGTCGGCGGGCAACACATCACGATGGATCTTGCGCGCGGACTCTCCGCGACCATTGCCGATGCCGAGCGAATCAAGACGTTATACGGGACCGTCATCACCGGCGGATCGGACTCGCGTGAGCTGATGTCTGTGCCGACAGCCGGTGACGAGCAGGATCTGCCGCAGATCGTCTCCCGCGCCACCATCGCCAACATCGTCAAGCACCGTGCCGAGGAAGTCTTCGAAATGGTTCGGGACAAGCTGAAGGATTCGCCCTTCGCCTCAGAGCCCAACGGCCGGGTCGTGCTCTCGGGCGGCGCCTCGCAGCTGACCGGCCTCGTCGAACTCGGCACCCAGATTCTCGGCCGGCCCGTGCGGGTCGGACGTCCGCTCGGCTTCGGCCGGCTGCCCAACGAGGCGAAGAACGCCGCGTTCGCGGTGCCGGCCGGACTCCTCGTCTACCCGCAATATGTTCACCACGAACATGTCGAACCGCGGCATACGCGGCAGCAGGTCAAGACAGGGACCGGCGGTTATTTCGGAAAGGTCGGACGATGGCTACGCGAGGGCTTCTGATGATTCATTTCCGCAATTCCCGACTTTCACCAACTCCCGCGGCCGCCGGCCGGGGCGAACCCACGCGCGCGTGATCGAGAGGCAAACATGACCATCAGCATCAATGTTCCTGATATTCACGAACTGAAGCCCCGGATCACCGTGTTCGGCGTCGGTGGCGCCGGTGGCAACGCCGTCAACAACATGATCACGGCGGGCCTTCAGGGCGTCGATTTCGTGGTCGCCAACACCGATGCGCAGGCGCTGACGATGTCGAAGGCGCAGCGCATCGTGCAGATGGGCACGGCGGTCACGCAAGGCCTCGGCGCCGGCTCGCAGCCGAACGTCGGCGCGGCGGCGGCGGAAGAGGTGATTGACGAGCTGCGCGACCATCTCTCGGGTGCCAACATGGTGTTCGTCACCGCGGGCATGGGCGGCGGCACCGGTACCGGTGCAGCTCCTGTGATCGCCAAGACCGCGCGCGACATGGGCATCCTCACCGTCGGCGTCGTGACCAAGCCCTTCCACTTCGAGGGCGGCCGCCGCATGCGCACGGCCGAAGCCGGCATCAACGAGCTTCACAAGGTCGTGGATACGCTGCTGATCATCCCGAACCAGAACCTGTTCCGGGTCGCCAACGAGAAGACCACCTTCGCCGACGCCTTCGCGATGGCCGACCAGGTGCTGTACTCGGGCGTTGCCTGCATCACCGATCTGATGGTCAAGGAAGGCCTGATCAACCTCGACTTCGCCGACGTCCGCGCCGTCATGCGCGAGATGGGCAAGGCGATGATGGGCACCGGCGAAGCCTCCGGCGACAAGCGCGCGCTGACCGCCGCGGAAGCCGCGATCGCCAACCCGCTGATCGACGACAGCTCGATGAAGGGCGCCAAGGGCCTCCTCATCTCCATCACCGGCGGCAAGGACCTCACGCTGTTCGAGGTCGACGAAGCCGCGACCCGTATCCGCGAGGAAGTCGACCAGGACGCCAACATCATCGTCGGCGCGACCTTCGACGAAGCGCTTGACGGCCTGATCCGCGTCTCGGTCGTTGCCACCGGCATCGAGCAGGCCGCGATCGCCCGCAACAGCCAGGCGACCTCCGCCCCGGTTGCGAATGCGGCGCCGCAGGCGCAGCAGGCTCCCGCAGCTCCCGCCGTCGCAGCCGAGAGCCGTCTAGCCGACCTGACCGCGCGGCTCCGCGCCGACAATCAGCGTATGGCTGAGCGCGCCCAGAAGCTGGAAGGCCAGATTCCGGCCGCAGCCCCGGTCGCTGCCGCGCCGATGGCGCCCCGTCCGAATGTCGAGCGCGCCGCGCTCGCCGCCATCGCCGCCGCCGTTGCGGAGGTCCCGCAGGCGCCCGCGCCGATGCAGACCTATGGCGACGTCACTGTGCGCCCGATCGCGCAGAAGCCGACGCTGTTCCCGGAACCCGACATGGCCCCGATCGCGATGCAGGAGCCGATGACGCCGGAAAACTTCATTCCGCCGCAGGCCGAGCGTGCGCCGGCCCGTGCGCCGCGGATGCCGCGCCTCGATGAGCTGCCGATGCCGGCCCAGGCCGAGATTCGCCAGGCCCGCGGCGAGGTCGAGGAGGAGACCCCGCAGAAGACCCGCCTGTCGCTGCTGCAGCGCCTCGCCAATGTCGGCCTCGGCCGTCGCGACGAGGAAAGCGAGCCGCCGGTCGCGGCCCGCACCGCCGGTCCCGCGATGCCGCCGCTGCCCGAGCGCCGCCAGCAGAAGACCGTGGCGCAGCAGATCGCATCGAGCGAGCCGGTATCTGAGTATGCCCGCCGCCCCGCGCCGCAGGGTCTGGACATGCACGGCCGTCCGGCGCCTGTTGCGCCGGCGCCACAGGGCGACGACCATCTTGATATCCCGGCCTTCCTGCGGCGGCAGGCGACCTGAGGATTGTTACAATAAGGCAGACGAAAAAAGGTCCCGGCAACAAGCTTGCCGGGACCTTTCCTTTTATCCCGTGCATGTCCGGATTGCGCAGACAAGCAACTGATTTTAAATCATTAATTACGTGTTTGGGTGTTCAGTCAAACTGCCGGAAGCGACCCAAAACCTCGGCGCAATTTGGTTAAGCCTTGGCGCGAATACGGCAGGTTTGGGGTAACAATCGGTAAAAAAGCGTGAGTTGGCGCTGTTTGAGGCAGTGACTATGGTTTGGCGTGACTTGGGGATACGGATTCGCAGGAGCCCGGCACTGGCCGGCCAAGTGAGTCCAGTATAAGTCGCAGTGGGTCGTAGTGGGGCGGGTTCCTGATGAAATTTAGCCGGCAAACAACGCTTCGTGCGCAAGCCTCCGTGGCAGGCGTAGGCGTTCACTCCGGTCTTCCCGTCACTCTCACCCTTGGGCCTGCGCCTGTCGACGCGGGTTTTATTTTTGTCCGCACCGGCCTCGAGGGAAGTGACCGCGAAGTTCAGGCGACCGCCGAGCAGGTGATCGCGACCGACTTCGCCACCGTCCTCGGCGATCGCAACGGTCCGCTGGTGTCCACCGCCGAGCACGTGCTTGCTGCACTGCGGGGTATGGGTGTCGACAACGCCACCATCGAGATCGACGGTCCCGAAGTGCCGATCATGGACGGCAGCGCGGCGGCCTTCATTGCGGCGATCGACCAGGCCGGCATCGTTACCCAGCCGGCGCAGCGCCGCTTCATCCAGGTTTTGAAGCCGATCTCGGTCAAGATCGGCGACTCCTTCGGCGAGATCAGGCCCTACGCCAATGGGTTCTGCGTCGAGGTCGAGATCGATTTCACCAATCCCGTCATCGGCCAGCAGAGCTACGCCTTCGAGCTCAACCCGGAGCGTTTCCGCCGCGAAGTCGGCCGGGCCCGGACCTTCGGTCTGATGAGCGACGTGGCGCGGCTCTGGAGCGCGGGCTATGCCCTCGGCGCCTCCTTCGACAACACCGTCGTGTTCGACGACGAGCGGCTGCTCAACACCGAGGGCCTGCGCTACGCCGATGAATGCGCCCGCCACAAGGTGCTGGACGTGATCGGCGACCTGTCGCTGGCCGGCCTGCCGCTGCTTGGCGCCTACCGCTCGGTGCGTGGCGGCCACAAGCTCAACCACGCTGTGCTGACCGCGCTGCTCGCCGACCGTACCGCCTGGCGGGTGGTCGAGGGCGAGGCAGCCCGCCGCACCACGCGCCCCGTGGGCGAGGTCGGCCGCGGAATCGTCGGCGGCCGGATCGCTGCGGCCTATGGGCCGGACGTGTCCTGAACAGAGCTGTTGCCGCCTGCCTCAGGCAGCGGCTTACCCCGGGAAACTCCTGGTAACCACGATCGGCTAGGATTGCGGCACGTTCGCCTTAATCCGGGCGAAATGCCTGCCTATCCGGTTGGTTAAAGATCGCTTTTCGGATACATCGGCGTGGTCGCATGGCAGGCACCACGGTTACATTTCGCGCCCATGACGGGGTTCATGGGCTGGCGGCACCGCATCACAGGGCGTCAGGGCTTAAACTCATGTCGGCACAGCGTACGACGCGCGGATATTTCTCGGTCTCGTCGCGAGCCCGCGGGCTGCTTCAGGCCGTCACCTTCATGATGCTCGCGGTGCCGCTGGCCGGCTGCGGCACCGGCTCGCTCTGGGACAAGTTCACCGCCAAGGACGACACCTTCGTCGAGGAGCCCGCCGATAAGATCTACAATGAGGGCCTGTACCTCATGAACGAGAAGAAGGACATGAAGGCGGCGAACAAGAAGTTCGAAGAGGTCGACCGCCAGCATCCTTATTCCGACTGGGCCCGTAAATCGCTGCTGATGTCGGCCTATGCGTCCTACCAGGGCGGCGACTTCGACGGCTGCATCGGCGCTGCCACCCGCTACGTCACGCTGCATCCCGGCAGCCCGGATGCGGCCTATGCGCAATATCTGATCGCCGCCTCCCATTACGACCAGATCCCGGACACCAGCCGCGATCAGGCCCGCACCGAGAAGGCGATCGCCGCCCTTGAAGAGGTGGTGCGCAAATATCCGAACTCGGAATACGCGACATCCGCCAAGGCCAAGATCGAGGGTGCGCGCGACCAGCTTGCCGGCAAGGAAATGAATGTCGGCCGCTATTACGCGCAGAAGCGCGACTACACGGCTGCGATCAACCGCTACAAGACCGTCGTCACGCAGTACCAGACCACCCGCCATGTCGAGGAAGCGCTGTTCCGGCTGACCGAGGCCTATATGGCGATCGGCATTGTCGGCGAGGCGCAGACCGCGGCGGCTGTGCTTGGGCACAATTTTCCTGACAGCCGCTGGTACAAGGACGCCTATAATCTTGTAAAATCCGGCGGTCTCGAACCGAGCGAGAATCAGGGGTCCTGGATCAGCCGGACTTTCAAGAAGATGGGTCTCGGCTAGGAAATTTGGTTCCATGCTGGCGCGTCTGTCGATCCGTGACATCGTCCTGATCGAACGGCTCGATATCGAATTCGCCACCGGCCTTGCGGTTTTGACCGGCGAGACTGGTGCGGGCAAATCCATCCTGCTCGATGCCTTTGCGCTGGCACTCGGCGGCCGCGGCGACGCGGGCCTCGTGCGCCACGGCGTGGAGCAGGGGCAGGTGACCGCCGTGTTCGATGTCCCCAAGAATCACCCCGCGACGAAAATCCTCGCCGAGAACGGCCTCGAGGACACCGGCGAGATGATTCTCCGCCGCGTGCAGCTCGCCGACGGCCGCACCCGGGCCTTCATCAACGACCAGTCGATCAGCGTGCAGACGCTGAAGGCGGTCGGCGCCGCCCTGGTGGAGATCCACGGCCAGCATGACGAGCGTGCGCTGGTCGATGCCGCGACCCACCGCCGCCTGCTCGACGCGTTCGCCGGCCTGGAGAAGGACGTCGCCGCGGTCGAAACGCTCTGGGACGCACGCCGCACCGCCAACACCGCGCTGGAGGAGCATCGCTCCGCCATGGAGCGCGCCGCGCGGGAGGCCGACTATCTGCGCCACGCCTCCGCCGAGCTGAAGCAGCTCGCGCCCAAGGACGGCGAGGAAACCTCGCTCGCCAACCGCCGCACCACCATGATGCAGGGCGAGAAGATCGCCTCCGATTTGCGCGAGGCGCAGGAGGCTGTCGGCGGCCACCATTCGCCGGTCTCGACGCTGTCGGCTGCGGTACGCCGGCTGGAACGCCGCGGCGTCAATTCGCCCGCACTGGTCGAGCCGGCCGTGAAGGCGATCGACATGGCGATCAACGCGCTGGAGGAAGCCGACCAGCATCTGCAGGCGGCACTCGCCGCGACCGATTTCGATCCGGCCGAGCTCGAACGCATCGAGGAGCGCCTGTTCGCGCTGAGGGCCGCCTCGCGCAAATATTCGACGCCGGTCGACGGGCTGGCCGCGCTGGCCGCGAAATACGCCGCCGACGTCGTGCTGATCGATGCCGGCGCCTCGCGGCTGAAAAAGCTGGAGCAGGCCGCGATCGAGGCAGATAGCCGCTATGCCGCCGCCGCCAAGAAGCTGTCGCTGGTGCGGCAGAAATCGGCTGAGAAGCTCAACAAGGCGGTCAACACCGAGCTGGCGCCGCTCAAGCTCGAACGCGCCAGGTTCATGACGCAGGTCGCGACCGATGAGGCAGCTCCGGGCCCGCAAGGCTTCGACCGCGTCGAGTTCTGGGTGCAGACCAATCCGGGCACCAAGGCAGGACCGATGATGAAGGTCGCCTCCGGCGGCGAGCTGTCGCGCTTCCTGCTCGCGCTCAAGGTCGTGCTGTCCGACCGCGGTTCGGCGCCGACGCTCGTGTTCGACGAGATCGACACCGGCGTGGGCGGTGCGGTCGCCGACGCCATCGGCGGGCGCCTGGCGCGGCTTGCCGGCAAGGTGCAGGTGATGGCCGTGACCCACGCCCCACAGGTCGCCGCCCGCGCCGACCAGCACCTCCTGATCTCCAAGGATGCCCTCGACAAGGGCAAGCGCGTCGCCACCCGCGTCAATGCGCTGGCCGCCGACCACCGCCGCGAGGAGATCGCGCGCATGCTGGCGGGGGCAGAGATTACGGCCGAGGCGAGGGCGGCGGCGGAGAGGCTGCTGAAGGCGGCGACGGCTTGATTGTGTGTCCCGGACGCGGCGCAGCGCGTACGCTGCTCCGCAGAGCCGGGACCCAGATTTCTGCCACGTGGGCCCCGGCTCTGCAGCGCACCGCACCGGATGATGCTCCGCATCGCCGGGAGCGCTGCGCTGCGTCCGGGGCACGAGATTTCCACACGCCTTTACCGTGCTACCCGCTCCGTCGTATCCAAGCACCATGGTCAGAGCAGCAAAATCCAAAACAACACCGCTTCGCGACGTCGCCGACCTCACCAAGGCCCAGGCCAAGGTCGAGCACATGCGGCTGGCGCTGGAGATCGAGGGGCACAACGAGCGCTACTATCAGGAGGACGCGCCCACCGTCACCGACGCCGAGTACGACGCGCTGCGCCAACGCTTCAATGCGATCGAGAAGCGCTTTCCTGAATTCGTCACCGCGGACTCGCCCTCGCAGAAGGTCGGCGCGGCGCCGTCAGGCCGCTTCAAGAAGGTCCGGCATTCCGTTCCGATGCTGTCGCTCGACAACGCCTTTGCGGAGGAGGACGTGCGCGACTTCGTCGGCCGCATCGTGCGCTTCCTGAAGCTCGACGACGACAAGGTCAATTTCTCCGCCGAGCCGAAGATCGACGGCCTCTCGATGTCGTTGCGCTACGAGGGTGGCGAGCTGGTCACTGCGGCGACGCGCGGGGACGGTGCGGTCGGCGAGGATGTCACTGCCAACATCCGCACGCTCGAAGACGTACCGCAAAAGCTGAAGGGCCGGAACATCCCCGATATCTGCGAGGTCCGCGGCGAGGTCTACATGACCAAGAGGGCGTTCCTCGCGCTCAACGAGCGGCAGAAGGCGGCGGGCGATACCATCTTCGCCAATCCGCGCAATTCGGCTGCCGGCTCGCTCCGGCAGAAAGACCCGACCATCACCGCCTCGCGCCCCCTCGGCTTCTTCGCCTATGCGTGGGGGCAGATGAGCGCGATGCCGGAAGCGACGCAGAGCGGCATGATCGACTGGTTCGAGCGCTGCGGCTTCAAGACCAATCCGCTGACCAAGCTGTGTCACTCCGTCGAGGAGCTGATCGCGTTCCACCAGAGCATCGAGGAAGAGCGCGCCGAGCTCGACTACGACATCGACGGCGTTGTCTACAAGGTCGACCGCATCGACTGGCAGGAGCGGCTCGGCTTCGTCTCGCGCACGCCGCGCTGGGGCATCGCGCACAAATTCCCGGCCGAGCGGGCCATGACCGTGCTGCGCGACATCGAGATTCAGGTCGGTCGCACCGGCTCGTTCACGCCGGTCGGCAAGCTGGAGCCGGTCGGCGTCGGCGGCGTGATCGTGCAAAACGTCACGCTGCACAACGAGGATTACATCAAGGGCATCGGCAACAAGGGCGAGGTGCTGCGCGAGGGGCGCGATATCAGGATCGGCGACACCGTCGTGGTCCAGCGCGCCGGCGACGTGATTCCGCAGATCGTGGATGTCGTCCTCGACAAGCGGCCGAAGAGCGCCAGGGAATTCTCTTTCCCGAAGAAGTGCCCGTGCCCGCTGCACACCGACGTCGTCCGCGGCGCAACCGCAGCCGGAGAGGAGGAATCCCGCGCCCGTTGTAGCGGCGAGTTCGCCTGCCCCTATCAGAAGGTCGAGCACCTCAAGCTGTTCGTCTCGCGCCGTGCGTTCGACATCGACGGTTTAGGGGAGAAGCAGCTACAGTATTTCTTCGACGAGGGATGGGTCAAGGAGCCCGCCGACATCTTCACGCTGGAGAAGCGCAACGCGAAGCTGAAACTCGAGGAGATCGAGGGCTACGGTGCCACCTCGGTGCGCAATCTGTTCGGCGCCATCGAGAGCCGGCGCACAATCGCGCTCGAACGCTTCATTTATGCGCTCGGCATGCGTCATGTCGGCGAGACCACGGCGCTGGCGCTGGCACGCGGCTATGGCTCTTGGGACGCCTTCCACGACGCCTGCCTCAAGATCGCTCACGGCGACGAGGAGGCGATGGCCGACATGGACGCGCTCGACCAGATCGGCGACACCGTGATCAAGAGCATCGCCGATTATTTCGGCGAGAGCCACAACCGCGGCATCGTCGAGCGGCTGACCAAGGAAGTCGAGATCGTCGACGCCGAGAAGCCAAAGAGCAACTCGGCCGTCGCCGGCAAGACGGTGGTGTTCACGGGCTCGCTGGAGAAGATGACGCGCGACGAGGCCAAGGCGACTGCAGAGCGCTTAGGGGCAAAGGTGTCGGGCTCGGTGTCGAAGAAGACCGATCTCGTCGTCGCCGGCCCCGGCGCGGGCTCGAAGCTGGCAGAGGCCAACAAGCACGGCGTCAAGGTGCTGACTGAGGACGAGTGGCTGACGCTGATCGGGGAGTGAGGTTTCTTCCTTCTCCCCTTGTGGGAGAAGGTGGCGCGAAGCGCCGGATGAGGGGTTGTATCCACAAACTCGACTGAGAGTGATCTGCGTGGAGAGAGACCCCTCACCCGTCTCGCCGCTCCGCGGCGAGCCACCCTCTCCCACAAGGGCAGAGGGGAAGGGTAACGCGCATAGCCTCCCTCACATCATCCCGCTCTCTTCCTCTTCCGCCTGCTTGATCAGCGTCTCGCTCACCGTCATCTCGCGGCGGGGCACGACGAAGATCATCACGCAGGCACAGAGCAGCGAGATCGCGAGGACTGCGGCGGTGAGTGGCAGCGTCGTTGCGGAGTGGCCGCCGAGATAGGCGCCGAATTGCGACATCAGCGCGCCGATGCCCTGCTGGAGGAAGCCCATCGTGCCGGAGGCGGTGCCGGCGGCTTCGGGGCGGATGCTGATGGCGCCTGCGGCCGAATTCGCCATCACGAAGGCATTGCCGGCCATCACGATCATCTGCGTGCCGAACAGCCAGGCCGGCGCCTCGTTCCAGCCGATCAAACTCCACAGCAGGTTCGCAAGGCTGCCGGCGAGCTGAAGGGCGAGCCCGAACCAGATCAGCTTTTCCAGCGAATGCCGCGGCGCAAAGCGTACGCAGAGCAGGTTGCCGACGAGAAATGCAAAGCCCGAGGTCGCGAACCAGGCGCCGTATTCGGCGCTGCTGCGGCCCATCTGCGTCACCACGATGTAGGGGCCGCCGCCCGCGAAAGTGAAGATGATCTGCGAGGCCAGCACCTGGCACATCACATAGCCGACGAAAGCGCGGTTGCGGATCAAGATGCCGACGTCGCCGCGGAAGCCGCTGCCGGCGGCGCGGCTGCGCCGCGTTTCGGGCAGCGCCACCGCGATGCCGGCGGCGACAATGATCGCGGCGATGGTGATGGCGTAGAAGAGCGCGCGCCAGCCGAACGCGGTCTCGATCAGGCCGCCGGTGAGCGGCGAAACCATCTGCCCGATCATCAGCGCGGCGACCACGAGGCTGATCATCGAGGCGACGCGGTCGCGCTCGTAGATGTCGCGGATGATGGCGCGGCTGATCACCATGCCGGAGGCGCCGCCGAGCGCCTGGAAAAAGCGCGCGGCAATCAATTGCGGCAAGGTCTCGGCGAAGATGCACGCGACGCTTGCCACGACCATCAGCGCCAGCCCTCCGAGCAGCACAGGGCGTCGTCCGAACCGGTCGGACAGCGGTCCCATGATGAGCTGCGACAGCGCGATGCCGACCATGTAGAGCGACACCGTCATCTGCGCGATCGAGATGTCGCTGCCGAAATTCGTCGCCAGCACCGGCAGTGCCGGAACCAGGATATAAAGCGAGATCGGCGCGATCCCGGTCATCACGACCAGCAACAGCAGCACCAGGCGCGACGTCGCGAGGTTGGCCGCCGCTCCCGGCGGTTTGCTGATCATGCCGTGCATTGGTGTCCGTCTTTCGAGTTCGAATCGACTGTAGCGCGCTCGCGCAAGACGGATATCGGCGTTTCGGAATGCGGCTATACGGATTCCGGGATGGTTATGCTGGAGGCGCGATATTCGCTTTAGCCTCCGTGTCGGGAAAACAGCGTTGCGCAAACGGCGTAGCGCCATGCGCGCTGCGGCAGGGTGACCCCTACGCCTTCAGCTCCGCCGTCGCCTGATCGAGCCAGGTCTGTGTCGCCTCGTCCAGCGCGGGCCGTATCTCGGCCCGGACACGCGCGTGGTAGGCGTTGAGCCAGCCGAGCTCGTCGCGGCTCAGCATCGCAACATCGATGAGGCGGCGGTCGATCGGCGCCAGCGTCAGCGTCTCGAACGCGTTCATCGGCTTCTCGGCGCCCTTGATGTCGGCGGCCACCACCAGCTCCAGGTTCTCGATGCGGATGCCGAAACCGTCGGTCTTGTAGTAGCCGGGCTCGTTGGAGAGGATCATGCCGCGCTTCAGCGGCGTGGTGCCGAGCTTCGAGATCCGCGCCGGCCCTTCATGCACCGAGAGATAGCTGCCGACGCCGTGTCCGGTGCCGTGCTCGAAATCGACGCCGGCGGCCCAGAGATATTGCCGCGCCAGCGTGTCGAGTTGCGCGCCCGTGGTGCCGTCCGGAAAGACTGCGCGCGCGATCGCGATATGGCCGCGCAGCACGCGGGTGAAGCGGTCGCGCATCTCGTCGGTCGGCTCGCCCACGGCCATGGTGCGGGTGACGTCCGTGGTGCCGTCTTCGTACTGCGCGCCGGAATCGATCAGCAAGAGGTCGCCCGGCGCGATCCGCCGGTTGCTCTTGCGGGTGACGCGGTAGTGCACGATGGCGCCGTTCGGGCCGGTGCCGGAGATGGTCGGAAACGATACGTCCCTGAGCGCGCCGGTGTCGCGGCGGAACGTCTCCAGCGCCTCGACTGCGTCGATCTCGGTGAGCTTGCCGCTTGCGGCCTCGCGATCAATGAAAGCGAGGAAGCGTGCCAGCGCCACGGCGTCACGCACATGGGCCGTCTTCGTGCCCTTGATCTCGGTGGCGTTCTTGACTGCCTTGAGCAGCGCAATCGGATCGCTGCCGCGCACCGGCTTGCCGCCGGCGCCCGCGATCAGGCGGCTGAGCGCATCGGCCGCTGTGGCACCGTCGAGCGCGATCGCAGCGCCGCTTTTGGCCAGCGCCATCAGCGTCGGCGCCATCGCATCGGGCTCGCGCACGTCGGCGGACTGCTCGAGATGGTCGCGCGTGAGGTTGGAGAGTTTGCGGTGGTCGATGAAGATGGTGGGGCGACCTTCCTTCGGCACAAGCGCATAGGACAGCGGCAGCGGCGTGTGCGCGACGTCGGCGCCGCGGATGTTGAAGGTCCAGGCCACCGCGTGGCTGTCCGATAGCACCAGCGCGTCGACGCCGAGCTTGACGATCTCGGCTCTGATCTGCGTCAGCTTCTCGGCTTCAGTGACGCCGGCATTCTGCAGACTGTGCACGGCGACGGGGGCGATCGGCGGCTGCGGGCGGTCCTGCCAGACCGCGTCGATTGGATTGCTGTCGACGGCGACTAGCTCGGCGCCGGCCTTGGCGCAGGCGGCGGACAGGCGCTCGGCTGCCGCAAAAGTGTGCAGCCACGGATCAAATCCGAGGCGGTCACCGGCTTTCAGATGCGCGGACACCCAGCTTTCCGGCGGCGGATCGATCAGCGATTCCACGGCCCAGGCCTTCGCGTCGACCTGCTTGGCGGCCTGAAGCGTATAGCGGCCATCGACGAACAATGCGGCCTCCTGGGTCAGCACCGCCGCGAGTCCCGCCGAGCCCGTGAAGCCGGTCAGCCAGGCCAGCCGCTCTTCGGACGGCGGCACATATTCGTTCTGCTGCTGATCGGCGCGCGGGATCACGAAGCCGGTCAGCTTGCGGCGGGCGAGTTCTTCGCGAAGGGAGGCGAGTCGCGCCGTCAATGCGACGCCGGCCTCCGGCTCCTCGAATGTCTGGAAGTGTGCTTCGAACATGGTGGATCACTTTAGGATCATGGGGACGAGTCCGCAATCTGGACGCATTCGCATCGCATCTGGCATGGACTGTGCTTGAATGGTTCCATTCGAATTGAGTGGAGTAAAGGATGCGGCAGTTGCGCTTCGTCCGGATGACAGGGAAATTCGAGCAGGTGGTTCATCTCAACGGCGAGGGGACACACGATGCCAGCGTTCACGTTTGAGAAGATTACGCCGCCGGTGCGTCGCGCCCCGACTGCGGCGGCACCGAAGAAACCGCGCGGCGTCATGCGCCAGATGATCGACCGTATCGCCGAGCGTCGCGCGAGGCGTAGCTTGCAGGACGAGCCTCCGATGCGGCGGGACGAGAAGCCCGCGGAGTAGCGCGGCGGAATTTCGTAGGGTGGGTTAGCCGAAGGCGTAACCCACCACGTCTTTTCCCGCGGTGACAGAAAAGGTGGGTTACGCCGAGCGATTGCGCTTTTGCGAAATCGCAGGGCTAACCCACCCTACGACATCTTCCGCAGCAACAGGCTGCTCCACCCCTCGATCCGCAGATGCTTCAACGGCACGAGGCCGCGCGCGCGGTACGCGGCGATCACGGCGGGGGCCTGGTGCGTCAACAGGCCGGAGAGGATGACACGTGCGCCGGGCGCGAGATGCCGCGCCATCGGGCCCGCGAGTTGCCTGAGCGGGTTGGCGAGGATGTTGGCCAGCACCAGGTCGAATGGGCCGGCCTTTTCGAAATCCGGCGCGGCGAAGCCGGTGGCGCGTATTACGCGGACCTGGTTGCCGACCTCGTTCAGCACCGCGTTCTCGGCCGCCACCCGCACCGACGGCGGGTCGATGTCGGAGGCGAGCACCGCGCGATGCAGCGCCTTCGCCGCCGCGATGCCGAGGACGCCGGTTCCGGTGCCGAGGTCGAGCAGGTTCCTCGGACGGGAACTCTTAAGGACATGGTCAAGCAGCAGTAAACAGCCACGGGTGGTGCCGTGGTGGCCGGTGCCGAAGGCGAGCGCCGCCTCGATCTCGATGGCGAGCTTGTTCGGCGCCACGCGGTCGCGGTCATGGCTGCCGTGTACGACGAAGCGCCCGGCCGGGACCGGGACGAGATCTTCCAGGCTGGCCTTGACCCAGTCCTTGGCCTCGACCGTGTCGAAGAGAAGCGTCGCGGCGATCGCATTTCCTGCTGAAGTTGCAACGAGTTCGCGTAGCCAAGCCTGATCGGGCGCCTCGGCGAAATGGAGCGTGACGTCCCATGGTCCGTCGGGCCGCTCGAAGGCGGCAACCGCCGCATCGCCGTCGAAAAACACCTCGGTGAGCACGTCGACGACGCGCCTGGCGTCGGCCTCGCTGCCGATCGAAAAGCTGGCGCGATGGGTGGGAGAAGGCTGCATTCAGGGTTCCGTTGAGTTCAATTTTTGGAGCTTTTATTGCCATTTTTCCGCATAAGTTGCGGTTCCCGGTTAACCGGGCTGTAGGTTGCGCCCCGTATCTTTGCGGATGTCGAAACCAACCAACACAGCTTGGAATTGAAACGGAGGCGAGTTTTGAAGCGCATGGTTCAAAAGTTCTGGTCGGACGAGTCCGGCGCAACCGCGATCGAGTACGGCCTGATTGCCGCAGGTATCGCTCTGGCGATCATCACCGTGGTGAACAGCCTGGGCGTCACCCTGAACGACAAGTTCACTTCGATTAGCAGCTCCTTGAAGTAATTTCCGCCTCCATTTCCCAGCGGGGGCTATTTTTCTTTGAGGTTTTTCCTGATCACCGCCCGCGAGGGGATACCCTGGCGGGCGAGGTCGTTTTCGGGCGAGCGTTCTCAGTGATCTTCACAAATTGTCCACCGCTTGCCTGGACGCCGTCCACCCGCTTGTCCCGCGATTGTCCACCGGCTTTCCCCAAATCGGTCCCGGCGTTCTGGCCCATGTATCCTCGGTCTGACCACAGATCATTCAACGGCCAGTCCACAGCTCATCCACAGACCTATCCACGGCTTCCGAACAGCGACCGGTGATCTCTCAAGATCGTCTGCGCGGCGTTATGGCCGGGCGCGCCGGTGACGCCGCCGCCGGGATGGGCGCCGGAGCCGCAATGGTAGAGGCCCTTCAACGGCCCGCGATAATCGGCATGGCCCAGCATCGGCCGCGCCGAGAACAGCTGGTTCAGCGTCAGCGCGCCATGGAAGATATCGCCGCCGAGGAGGCCGAACTGCCGTTCGAGATCGAGCGGGGACAGGATCTGGCGGCCCAGCACACTCGCCGCAAAACCCGGCGCGTATTTGTCCACCGTCGCGATCATGAGATCGGCGACCTCGTCGCGATGGTCGTCCCACGACTTTCCATCGGGAAGCTCCGGCGCGACGTGCTGGCAGAACAGGCTGGCGACGTGCTTTCCAGCTGGGGCCAGCGTGTCGTCGAGCGTCGAGGGGATCAGCATCTCGACGACCGGCTCCCGGCTCCAGCCCTGCGCCCGCGCATCGAGATAAGCGCGGTCCATGTAGCCGAGGCTCGGCGCCAGGATGATGCCGGAGCTGAGATGATCGCCCTCGCCCGGCAGCGCCGTGAAGGAGGGCAGGCGGTCCAGCGCAACGTTCATGCGGAAGGTGCCGGAGCCGTTCTTCCAGTGCCGGATGCGGGCGAGGAAGTCCGCAGGGAGCGCGTCGGCCGCGACCAGCCGCGTGTAAAGCAGCTTTGGATTGACATTGGCCGCGACATAATTGGCGCGGATGGTTGAACCGTTCTCCAGCACGATTCCGACGGCGCGGTCGCGCTCAACGATGATCTCACGGACGCCGGCATCGGTGTCGATCATGACGCCCCGATCGCGCGCTGTGCGCGCCATTGCCTGCGTGATCGCGCCCATGCCGCCGATGGCGTGGCCCCAGACCCCCTTCTTGCCGTTCACCTCGCCGAAGGCGTGATGCAGCATCACATAGGCCGAGCCGGCGGCGTAGGGGCTGGCATAGTTGCCGACGATGGCGTCGAAGCCGAACAGGGCCTTGACCAGATCATGCTCGAAGCGCTCGTCCAGCATCTCGCCGGCCGAGCGGGTGAAGAGATCGAGCAGGCTGCGGCTCTGTTCCAGCGTGAGACCGCGCAGGATGTTGGCGGTCTTCCAGGCGTTGACGCCTTCGCGAACGGCCGCTGTGCCAAAGCCGTCGACGAGGTTCGGCGGCGCGCGAAGCACGAACTGCCGCAGCACGTCGGCGATGTCTTCCAGCTCGCGCGAAAATCCGTCGAGCGCGTCTGCGTCATGCGCGCTCAGCCGCGCGACTGATGGCTTTGTCCGCCCTTCGCCGGTGAGGAGATAGCTGGCATCCGGCGCGGGCAGAAAGTTCTGGGCGCGCCGTTCGACGATCCGCAGGCCCTGTTCAGTGAGCTTGAGGTCGCGGATCACTTGCGGATTGAGCAGGCTCACAGTGTAGGCCGCGACCGAATTGCGGAATCCGGGGTGAAACTCCTCGGTGACTGCGGCGCCGCCGACCACCTTGCGGCGCTCGACCACGCGCACGCGCAGGCCCGCCATCGCGAGATAGGCGGCGCAAGTGAGGCCGTTATGGCCAGCGCCAATGATGACGACGTCGGTTTCGGTCATGATTTCCCTGGCGTCATTCCGGGGCGATGCGCAGCATCGAACTATGGTGCGGGCTCCGCACCGGAGAATCTCGAGGTTCCGGGTTCGCGCTTCGCGCCCCCCGGAATGACATCTCTATATCAGGCATTCCTCGCTGCAACATCACGAGTGCCTTTATTGCCCGTTCAGGCGCCTTGTGCTCCATTGCGCGCGTCCGGCGCCCGCCGGGGAATGTAGGCTGGAGCTTCCATGGATTCGATCGTGCAACCTGCCGCCACGGAGCAGCCGTCGTCCTCGCGCAACCGGCTGCTGCTGACGGTCTACACCGCTGCGATCTTCGTCAGCGCGCTGCTGCTGTTCTCGGTGCAGCCGCTGTTCACGAAGATGGTGCTGCCGCGGCTCGGCGGCTCGCCGGCGGTGTGGTCGGTGGCGATGGTGTTCTTCCAGTCGCTGCTGCTGGCGGGCTATGCCTATGCGCATCTGTTGATGCAGGCGAGGCGCCGCATCGTGCCGGTGGCGGTGCATCTGCTGCTGCTGATCGCGGCCTTCGCCACGCTGCCGCTCGGAATAGCCTCTGCCTACGGCGAGCCGCCCGCTTCGGGTTATGCGTTCTGGCTGCTCGGCCTGTTCGTGGTCTCGATCGGCCTGCCGTTCTTTGCGCTCGCCGCCAACAATCCGCTGCTGCAGGCCTGGTTCGTTCGCACCGGCCATCCCGCCGGGCACGATCCCTATTTCCTCTACGCCTCCTCCAACATCGGCAGCTTCCTGGCGCTGTTGTCCTATCCGTTCCTGCTGGAGCCGATGTTCACGCTGCATGCGCAGAACCGGCTCTGGACCGGTGGCTATGGCCTGTTGATCCTCCTGATCGCCGCCTGCGGCGTGCTGCTGTTGCGCTCGCCGAAGCTGGCGGTGGCCGATGCGCGAACCGAGGACGTCAACGCGCCGGCGCCTGATATCGTGACGCGGCTGCGCTGGATATTCCTCGCCGCGGTGCCTTCGGGTCTGCTCATCGCGGTCACCGCGCACATCTCGACCGACGTCGCCGCGGCGCCGTTGCTATGGGTGCTGCCGCTGTCGCTGTACCTGCTCACCTGGGTCGTGGTGTTCCAGTCGCGGCCGCTGCTGCCGCACAAATGGATGTTGATGCTGCAGCCGGTCGCGATCGCGGGCGTCATCGTCCTGCTCGCCTTCGGCGGCGAGCAGAATTTGCTGCTGACACTCGGCGGCCATCAACTCTGCTTCTTCGTCATCGCCATGGCCTGTCACGGCGAGCTGGCGCGGACGCGGCCGGCCGCCAGATATCTCACCGGTTTTTATGTCGCGCTGTCGTTCGGCGGCATGGTCGGCGGTCTCTTTGCTGGCCTCGTTGCTCCCTTCACCTTCTCGTGGATCGCCGAATACCCGATCCTGATCGCGCTTGCCGCGCTGTGCCGGCCGTCCGCGAACGAGCGTCTCGCAGGTGTCATCAAATGGTATTGGCTGGTGCTCGCCGCGCTCGCGGTTGCGCTGGTTGCGCCGTCCTACACCACTGGCGGCCTCTCGACCTGGTTGGAGGATCACCGCGTCTGGGTCGCCGGCGCCGTCGGCGTGCTCGCCGCGCTGCTGGCGCTGGCGCTCAATGCCGGCCGCTGGAAGATCTTCGCCACCGTAGCGCTCGCGCTGGCGTTGATCCGAGTTTATCCCGCGGACGAAGGTCGCGTTACGACGGTGCGCAGCTTCTTCGGCGTGCACAAGATCGTGGTGACGCCCGGCGGCTATTTCCACGTGCTGATGCACGGCACCACCATCCACGGCGCCGAGCGCTTCCGCAACAATGACGGCACGCCGGTCACCGGCCGGCCCGAGCCGATCACCTACTATCACAAGGACGGCGGCATCGGTCAGGCCGTCAGCGCGATCCGCGAGCGCAAGGGCGCGCCGCTCAAGGTCGCCGCGATCGGCGTCGGATCGGGCACGCTCGCCTGCGCCGCCGAACCTGGCGAGGACTGGAAATTCTTCGAGATCGACCAGTCGATGGTGGAAGCTGCGCGTGATCCCAAAAATTTCCGCTACATCTCGAGCTGCCTGCCGGACATGAGGCCGGTGATCGGCGATGCGCGCCTCACCTTCGCAAAGGAGCCCGACGGCGCCTACGACCTCATCATCGTCGATGCCTATTCGTCGGATGCGATCCCGATCCATCTTGCCACCGAAGAGGCGATGAAGATCTACAAGGACAAGCTCGCGCCGCACGGGGCCGTGGTGATGCACGTCTCCAACCGGCACCTCGATCTCGAGACCGTCGTGGTCGGCATCGCCGACGCCAATGATTTGAAGAGCTGGGTCTTCAACGAGGATTCCGGGCGCGATGGCGACTACATCTTCTCGACCGACGTCGTCATCTCCGCGCGCGACGAGGCCGACATCGGTCGGCTCGCGTCCTCGAAGGTCTGGGAGCAGACCGAAGCCGACGACAGGGTGCGGGTCTGGACCGACGACTATTCCAACATCCTGGGCGCCTTGTACCGGCGTTTGAAGAACGGAGAGTAGGGCGGCACGACAATCGTCTCCGTGCCCCGGACGCAGCGCAGCGCTCCCGGCGATGCGAAGCATCGTCCGGTGCGGTGCGCTGCAGAGCCTGGGGCCCGGCTCTGCGCAGCAGCGTTGCACGCTGCACCGCGTCCGGGACACGAGACCGACGGTTACGGCACGACCGGCGTCCCCGCCGGCAGCACAATGCCCTTCTCGCCGGCAACCTCCCGCAGCAGGTCGGGCCTGTCGGAAATGATCCCGTCGACGCCGAGCTCCATCATCCGCGCCATGTCTTCGCGCTTGTTGACCGTCCACACCACGACGCGCAATCCGAGTCCGTGGGCCTCCGCGATGAGCGCCGCCGTCACGTCGCCGAAATTGGGCGACCAGATCGTGCCGCCCGCCGCCTTGATCGTCCGTGGCAGCGAGCTGCCGTGATCGGCCGGGCTGAAGCCCGCCGTCCAATTGGTGGCTTTGTCCAGCGCGACTGTCTGGCCCGTGCCGCGCTGGAGCGTCAGGTACACGGTCGGTATCTTCGGCGCCTGCTGCTGGACGAGCTTCAGGGTTCTCCAGTCGAAGGATTGGATCATGACCCTGTCGGAGAACGTTTCGGTCTCGATCAGTCCCAGCAGCTTCGTGACAAAGGCTTGCGGATCGAGCGTTTCGTCGGGGCGGTTCGGATCGATCTTGGTCTCGATGTTAAAGCGCACACGCGAGTTGCCAGACTTGCGCACCAGCGCGAACAGCTCGCTCAGGGTGGGAATGCGTGTCCCCGGCAGGGCGCGCTGGTCGGGGAATTGCTTCGCATAGGCACTGTCCGGCCGGATTTGGCCGACGTCATAGGTCCTGACCTCGTCCAGCCGCAATTTTACCAAGGGCGTGCCGGGCGGAGCAATGTAAGTCCCGCCGACGCCGCGTGCGAGATCAGGATTGAGCCCGCGCTCATGCGAGACGACGACCTCACCGTCCGCGGTCACGCCGACATCGAGCTCCAGCGTGTCCACACCCATCGACAGCGCGTTGGCGAAGGCTGGCAGGGTGTTTTCCGGCAGCAGCGCCCGCCCGCCGCGATGCGCCTCGATATCAAAGCCCATGGCCGGGCCCGCGATCAGCATGGAGAACACGATCAGAATGGTCGCGGCACGTGAGGACATGGTGCCTCGAAAGGAAACTATTTGTACATGCAGGTCGGCGAGCGCGGCGGATGGCGGCCGCGGCCGCCTCAGTTCTGATAGTAATAGCCGCGCGGCTGGTAAACCTGCCGCGGCTGCGGCTGATAGTAATAGCCCTGCTGGCCGGAGCCTTGGTCGTAATAGGGACGCGGCTGCTGCTGGTAGACCTGCGCATCATAGAGCGGGCGTGTGCCGCGCGGTGCCGGATAGCGCGCGCCGGTGTCGCTGCCGTCGGCGGGATAGATGTAGTTGTCGTCCTGCGGCATGTAGCGGCGGGCGGGCTGCGCTGGCGGCGTCAGGTTCACGGGATCGCCGGTGGTCGCGTACTGCTCTTCGGCAGGCTGCTGCGGCGCGCGGGCGACTGCATTGTTGGTGCGGCCGCGCGGATTGCGCGCCAGCGCCACCTGCGCCGAGCCGGTCAGCGTCACCGAGGTGTTGAGCACGCCCTGCTGCTGCACCAGCGCATAGAGCGTCGACGCATTCTGGCGCGACAGCCGAACGCAGCCGTGGGACGCCGGCGAACCGAGACGGCCGACCGAGTCGGTGCCATGGATGGCGTGGCCGACTTTGGTGAAGAAGATCGCGTGAGGCATCGGCGCGTCGTCGAATTCCTTGGAATAGTGATCCTCTTCCATGCGGAAGGCGCGGAATGCGCCGTTCGGCGTTTCGCGCGAGGGGATGCCGGTCGACACCGGCCAGTGATACCGCGCGACGCCGTCGACGGCGACGGTCATCTGCTGATTGTCCTTGTCGACGGTGATCTCGACCTTGGCTTGCGCGCTGCCTGCGCTCAAAAGCATCAGTGAGGTGAAAGCGATAAAAAATGAACGCATCTGGAAACGCATTTGAATCCTGGCCTCCGGCCTGTTCACGCTAGGCGCCGCGGCTCTCCGTCCCCGGCGTGCAATATGCCTGCAATCCGGCCTTCGTTCCAGCGGCCTGCCTGCCCATCGTTAACGCGGCGCGAGGCGTAAGCAAGGCCGCTTTGTGCCGCGCCGCGCGCGGCGAAGCTGACATTTTCGCGAGCGGTGCCCCGTTCACAACGCCGACAATTCGTCACAAAGGCGCAACCATTTGGCCGACCGGTGCGTTGACGATCACCTGCCTCGACAGGCGGCGCTCGCCGCCATTCACCGTTTGGGATCGAAGATGAACAAAGCCCGCATCGCCGCCGCGCCGTCGCCGGCCGGTTTAGCCTTCCGTCTGGTGTTCGCAGCCGCCGCCATCCTGCTCGCGCTGTTGGCGCTGCCGCAGGCCGGCCACGCCCAGGGCATCGTCCGCGGCGCCCAGGAAGGCTCGTACGAGGGCAACCGGATTGCCGGCCCCGTGGGCGGCGCGGTCGGAGGCGTCGTCGGTGCAGGCGTCGGCGGCGCCGTTGGTGCAGTCGAGGGCGTGCTCGGCATTCCCCATCGTCACTACCGTCACCGCTGCCACGGCTATTACGACGGCTACCACCGCTTCCACTGCTATCGGTGATGACGCGTCAGTTCTTCAGCCGATACCCCGTCCGAAAAATCCACCAGATCACGACGAGACAAATCACCAGGAACGCCAGCGTCATGCCGACGCTGACGGACATGCTGACGTCCGCGATCTCGTAAAAGCTCCAGCGGAAGCCGGAGATCAGATAGACGACCGGGTTGAGCATCGCCACCGTGCGCCAGGTGGGCGGCAGCATGTCGATGGAATAGAAGCTGCCGCCGAGGAAGGTCAGCGGCGTCACCACCAGCATCGGGATCATCTGCAGCTTCTCGAAGCCGTCGGCCCAGATTCCGATGATGAAGCCGAACAGGCTGAACGTCACCGCCGTCAGCACCAGGAAGGCCAGCATCCAGACCGGATGGTGAATATGCAGCGGCACGAACAGTCCGGCCGTTGCCAGGATGATCAGGCCCAAGATGATCGACTTGGTCGCGGCGGCGCCGACATAGCCGAGCACGATCTCGAAATAGGAGATCGGCGCCGACAGGATCTCGTAGATCGTGCCGGTGAATTTCGGGAAGTAAATGCCGAACGAGGCGTTGGCGATGCTCTGGGTCAGCACCGAGAGCATGATCAGGCCCGGCACGATGAAGGTGCCGTAGCTGACGCCCTCGACCTGGCTGATGCGCGAGCCGATCGCGGCGCCGAACACCACGAAATAGAGCGAGGTCGAGACGACGGGCGAGACGATGCTTTGCAGCAGCGTGCGCCAGGTGCGCGCCATTTCGAACAGATAGATGGCGCGGATGGCGCGATGGTTCATGACGTCCTCACGAGATCGACGAAGATGTCCTCGAGCGACGATTGCGTCGTGTCGAGATCGTTGAAGCGGATGCCGGCGGTGCGGAGATCGCCGAGCAGGCTGGTGATGCCGGTGCGCTCGCCCTTGGTGTCGTAATCGTAGACCAGCGTCGCGCCGGCATCGCAGAGCTCCAGCTCGTAATGGCCAAGGCTCGCCGGCAGCGCGTCGAGCCTGCCCTGCAGATGCAGCGTCAGCCGCTTCTTGCCGAGCTTCTGCATCAACGTCGCCTTGTCCTCGATCAGCACGATCTCGCCCTTGTTGATGACGCCGATGCGGTCGGCCATTTCCTCGGCTTCCTCGATGTAATGCGTGGTGAGGATGATGGTGACGCCGGACTGCTGGAGGGTGCGCACCACCTCCCACATGCCCTTGCGCAGCTCGACGTCGACGCCGGCGGTGGGCTCGTCCAGGAACAGGATCTGCGGCTCGTGCGACAGCGCTTTGGCGATCATGACGCGGCGCTTCATGCCGCCGGAGAGCGTGATGATCTTGTTGTCCTTCTTGTCCCAGAGCGAGAGGTCCTTCAGCACCTTCTCGATGTGATCAGGATTCTTCGGCTTGCCGAACAGGCCGCGGGAGAAGCTCACGGTCGCCCACACGCTCTCGAAGGCATCGGTGTGCAATTCCTGCGGCACGAGGCCGATCAGCGAGCGCGCCTTGCGGTAGGAAGTCTGGATGTTCTCGCCGCCGACGAGGACGCGGCCCTCGCTCGGATTGGCGATGCCGCAGATGATGGAAATCAGCGTGGTCTTGCCGGCGCCGTTCGGGCCGAGCAGCGCGAAGATCTCGCCCCGCTTGATGTCGAGATTGACGTTTTTGAGCGCCTTGAAGCCGGACCCATAGGTCTTCGACAGGTTGGCGACGGAGATGATGGAGGACATGAGGGCCGGTAGGACTGGGGAGGGGAGGCTGGAACCTGCCGGGAACGGCGGGTCAGCGGAGCCCTGAGATAGGAATGCCTTTGCCGGGCCGCAATTGCCCGGAGAAAAATGGTCTCAAAACAGGCGGTTCGGTGGCAGGTTTCGGGCAGGTGTTGCGCGATGGTCACGGGCTGTGGCTAAGATTGCCATTCACGCGGCTCTTTGTTGCGTCTGCGAGCAGGCCATGGCTACGATTCCGGCCAATCGCAAAGCGTATTGTCCCCAGGGAAAACACCGATGAGACCGAACGGCCGTCACACCGCCGGCGCCAGCCAGTTGTCCGCCCTCCGTGTCTGGGCAATCTGCCTGCTCCTGCTGTCAGCTGTTGCCATCAGCCCGACCACGGCCCGAGCGGCCCCGAGCCAGGCCCAGGTCGCGACCACGCATGTCTATCTGCTCCGCGGCGTGCTCAACATCTTTTCGCTCGGCCTCGACACCATCGGTGCCCGGCTCCAGGCGCAGGGTATCCCGGTGACGGTCGCCAACTTCGTGTCCTGGTCGTCGCTCGCCGATGAAGCCGCGACCGCCTACAAGGCCGGCCGGCTCAAGACCATCGTCCTGGTCGGCCATTCCTCCGGCGCGACCGCGCTGCCGGACATGATCGCGAAACTCAACCGGCTCGGCGTGCCCGTGAAGCTCGCGATCGGCCTCGATTCCGTGTTCAAGACCAAGCTCTCGACCGGCGCGGAGCGTTACATCAACATCTATATCGGCGACGGCCCCGGCGAGCCGGTCAAGCGTGCCGACGGTTTCCGCGGCAAGCTCGACAATGTCGACGTGCGCGGCACCGGTGTCGGCCACATCTCGATCGACAAGAACGAGGCGATCCAACGCCGTGTCATCGCCGAGATCGACGCCGCCATCATGCGTTCGCGCGTACCGGCTGTCCCGGTCGCCGAACGCGGCTCGCCCGGGCAGGCGCGCTCGGCGGCCGCGGCCGCTCCGGCACGGAACTGAGCCGTTGCGCATCCTCCCGCGTGATGCCGCCTAAGCGGGCGTCACGCGGACCGGCATGCTCTCCAGCCCGCGCAGGGAATTGTTGAGCCTGCGTTTCGGCTCCGCCGTGAGCTCGATGGTCTTCACGCGCCTTGCGAGCTCGCTGAAGATCAATTCGCCTTCCAGACGCGCGATCATCTGACCGACGCAGGCGTGGATGCCTGCGCCGAAGCCGACATGGCCGGTCGCGGTCCGTTCGACCTCGAACCGGTCGGCTCTCTCCCATCGCGCCGGATCGCGGTTGGCCGAGGCCATGAACAGCAGCACCTTGCGGTGTGCCGGGATCACGCCGCCGCCGATCTCGAGGTCGCGCGAGGTGGTACGAAAGAACGTCTGCACCGGCGAATCATAGCGCAGGCCTTCCTCGAAGGCATTGCGCGCCAGCTCCGGCCGTTGGTGGAGCTTGCGGTATTCATCCGGATGGGTGGCGAGCGCGAGCAGGGTGTTGCCGATGCCGTTGACGGTGGTGTCGATCCCCGCCGTGAGGAATGGCCGCACCAGGTGGGTCGCTTCGTGCTCGGTGATCTCGCCGTCGTCGGCCGCCTGGTAGATCATCATGCCGAGGCTGTCAGGCCGCAACGCATCTCGTGCGCAGCAGTCCATGATCCAGCTCTGGGCGGCGAGGCCTGCCTTGCGTGAAGCCGCTAGCATCTCGTTCTCGGGGCCAAAGCTGTCGAACACGAACGTGCTCCAGGCCAAGAGGTTCTCGCGGCCGTCCGCCCGGATGCCGATCGCATCGGGAAACACCTTCATCGGATAGGCTTCGGCAAGATCGGTGACGGCATCGAACGTGCCTTTGTCGATCAGCTCCGTGACCTTTTTCTCCGCTTCCTGCTGAAACGTCTCGCGCAGCTTCCTCGCGACACCCGGAGACAGCGTGCGGCCGAGGACCCGCCGGCCCTTGTCGTGGTCGGGCGGATCGATCTGGAGCGTCAGTGGCTTCGGCAGCGCAGGGTTCATCCCGTTGAGCCCGACGCCCTCGCCACTGATGAACGTCTTCCAGTCCTTCAAGGCCGGCTCGACCTCGGAATAGCCCGCCATCGCCCACACGCCGTAACGCTCCAGCGCGAAGACGGGCCCGAGCGCGCGTAGCGCCTCATAGGCAGGATAGGGGTTCAACAGGAAGTCAGGCGCAAACGGGTCGATCGGACTGGAGTCGATGCCGCTCATGGTCAGCTCCGCTTCTATGGCTTGCTGAGCGGGCACTGGCCATCGCTCTCCGAGCGGAACGCGTCCTCGCCCTTGATGGTGGCGACGACCTTCAGCAGATCCCAGCTCGATTTCGACTCCTCGGGCGACTTGACCTGCAACAGGTAGAGCGGGTGGATCTTGCGACCGTCCTTGCGGATATAGCCCTTGCCGAACAGCACATCGTCGGTCGGCATCTCCTTCATCGCGGCGACGACGGCCTTGCCATCCTTGGCGCCGCCGGTCTTGTCGACCGCCTTGAGATAGTGAATGACCGAGGCATAGACGCCGGCCTGCATGTCGTTCGGATAGGCCTTCGAGGGAATGCGCTCGGCGAAGCGTTTGGCGAAGGCCCGCGTGCCGTCGTTCAAATCCCAGTAGAACGGATTCATGATCTGCGCGCCTTGCGCAAACTTCAGGCCAAGCGCGGGAAGCCCGTTCATGCCCAGGATCAATCCGACCAGCTTGTGGTCCTTGGTCAGCCCGAACTCGGCGGCCTGCTTCATCGATGTGATGGTGTCGTCACCGGCATTGGCGAAGCCGACGACGTTCGCGCCCGAAGCCTGGGCCTGCAGCAGGAAAGAGGCGTAATCGGCCGTTCCCAAGGGATGCCGCACGCTGCCGAGCACCTCGCCGCCGGCCGCTTTCACGGCTTCCGCGGCCTGCTTTTCCAGATCATGACCGAAGGCGTAGTCGGCGGTGATGAAGAACCATTTCTTGCCGCCCTGCTGCACGATCGCCTTGCCGAGACCGCGGCCGTAAGAATAGGTGTCGTAGGTCCAGTGCACGGTGTTCGGCGTGCACTTTTCACCGGTCAGCAGCACCGTTCCCGCGCCCGACCCGACGAACACCTTGTTCTTCTCGGCGCTCATGCCGGCGACAGCGAGCGCGATCGAGGAATTCGGAAGGTCGAAGATCGCATCGACGCTCTCGTTCTCGTACCAGCGCCGAGCGATGCCGATCCCGATGTCGGTCTTGTTCTGGTGATCGGCCGCGACGACCTCCACCGGCTTGCCCGCGGCTTTTCCGCCATAGTCTTCGACGGCCATCTTGGCGGCGACGACCGAGCCGATGCCCTGGTAGCTCGCGAACGGGCCCGACTGGTCGTTCAGGATGCCGATCTTCACGACCTCCTGTGCGAAGGCCGGCGCCGCGGTCAGGGTTGCGGCCAAGATGCACAATTTATGCAGGAATTTGCTGTTCATTGGATCCCTCCCATGGGCGGTCTTGGTGCCGCTGAATAATAGTTATATTTTATAGCTATTTTTGAGAGTGTCAATTCGGCCGTCCCTAGGATTGAGAATCATGAGCTCGAAGCCTCTAAGACCCGGAGCCAAATCCACTCCGCAAAAGTCCGCTCCGCAGACGGAGAAATCGCTGGACCTGCGCGCGCTGCAGCGCACCCCCGGATTCATGCTGCGCCTGGCGCAGCTGAAGTTCTTCGAAGGCTTCTACGAGGAGTTCGCCGCCTTGGGCCTGACGCCCGCGACCTATGCGATCTTCGCCGTCATTCGCGACAATCCCGGCGTCCCGCCAAGCAGCCTCGCCAGCCTGCTCCGGCTGCGGCTGCCGAACCTGATCAAGATCCTGAACGAGCTGGAATCGTCCGGCTTTATCAAGCGCAACCGCTCGAAGTCCGATCGCCGCGCCGTCGAGCTCATGCTGACGCCGAAGGGGACAAAGCTCATTGCGGAGGGCGCAAGGCTGACGGAGCCCTATAATCGGAAGATGCTGGCGCCGCTCAGCGAGGCCGAGCAGCGCACGCTGCTCGAATTGCTGAACCGGATGCTGCCATTTTAGCCGTTCGCGAGCGAGGACTGAGGCCAATCGTCGCAAAGTCCGGTCGCGCCGCCAGGCGTGCGGTGAGAGTTCGCGCCCGGAAGAGATGGAGGCCGGTTCCGTGCCCCAAATTCCACCCAATCGGCCGTCACTAAGCCCGCGGGGGAGGTGATCGCCTCCCGTCGTGGGACTGCTGGATTGATGATTGATTTGAGGCGACTAGTCGCGCTGGCAGCCGTTGCGCTGCTCGCCCTGAGCCCCGGCATGGCCGCCGCCTCACCTGCCAAGTCCAAGGCCAACGCGGCCGCACCCGCAGCGCCGCCGCCTCCGCCGTTCGAGCCGTTGCCGCCGCCGAACGTCTACCTGTTCCGTGGCGCCATGGGCCCGATCTTCTCGACCGGCATGGACCGGCTCGGCGAGAAGCTGACACAGGCCGGCTTTTCCGCCGATGTCTATGAATTCACCCTCTGCCGGTTCATCGGCAACCGCGTCATCGCCAGCTACAAGGAGAAGGCGGCGCCGATCGTGCTGATCGGGCACTCCATGGGTGGTCTGTGCTCGATCGTCATTTCCGAGATGGCGGCCAAGGAGAGCATCCCGATCAGCCTCGTCATCGCCATCGATCCCGCGCATGCGACCGGCGACGTGCCGCTCAATGTCGAGCGCTTCATCAACATCTTCCTGTCCGACAGCGTGCTCGGCGGCGGCGACGTCGTCGCGGTCCCCGGCTTTCGCGGCCATTATGCGAGCTACGACCTGAAGGAAAACGCGCGCGTCTCGCACATCAACATCGAGAAGTCCGACGACATCCATCGCCAGATCGTCGAGATGGTGACGCAACTGCCGCGCATTCCGCCGCAGACCCAGGGCGATGCCGTGCCGCTGCGCTACCTCGTCCCCGCGGACACCTTGGTCGAGTTATGGGACAGCGGCGTGCGGGTGCCGGTGCGCCGCGGCGACACCATGGAGAGCATCGCCGCCGCCAATCGCGTGCCGCTGTGGACGCTCGCGCAGAGCAACTCGCTTGCAGAGAACGCGCAGCTCACGCCGGGCCAGACCATTATCGTGCCCCGGCATCTGACACCGCCCGAGCCCACGGCCGCGATGGTGACGCCGCCGCCGGCTCCGACGAAGCGGAAGTAGGGCTCGTTATCTTGCCGCAGAGGACGGTGCGCTCCCTCTCCCGCTTGCGGGGGAGGGGTGGGGAGGGGTCTCTCTACGATCGAGGACCCCCGAGAGGAGAGAGCTCCCACCCGCCGCGCTCTGGCGCGCAATTGCGCTGCCGAGCGCGTCGACCTCCCCCGCAAGCGGGAGAGGTGCAGCGAGTGCTGGGCGACACTCGATCCGATAAGGCTACACATTCGACCCGTTGATCGCGTCGATCACGGCGTCCGTCACTTCCTTCGTCGTCGCCTTGCCGCCGACGTCAGGCGTCAGCACGCCCGCCGCGCAGACGCGCTCGACGGCCGCCATCAGCCTTGAAGCGGCGTCCTTCTCGCCGAGATGCTCGAGCAATTGCGCGCCGGTCCAGAAGGTCGCGACCGGGTTGGCGATGCCCTTGCCGGTGATGTCGAAGGCCGAGCCGTGGATCGGCTCGAACATCGAGGGGAAGCGGCGCTGTGGATCGATGTTGCCGGTCGGCGCCACACCCAGGCTGCCGGCCAGCGCGCCGGCGAGATCGGACAGGATGTCGGCATGGAGATTGGTCGCGACGATGGTGTCGAGGCTTTTCGGATGCAGCGTCATGCGCACCGTCATGGCATCGACCAGCATCTTGTCCCAGCTGACGTCGGGGAATTCGCCGGCGACCTCGGCCGCGATCTCGTCCCACATCACCATGCCGTGGCGCTGCGCGTTCGACTTGGTCACGACGGTCAGGAATTTGCGCGGGCGCGACTGTGCGAGCTGGAACGCGTAGCGCATGATCCTGGTGACGCCAACGCGGGTGAAGACGGCGACTTCGGTGCCGACTTCTTCCGGCAGGCCCTTGTGGGCGCGGCCGCCCATGCCGGCATATTCGCCTTCCGAATTCTCGCGCACGATCACCCAGTCGAGATCGCCGACACCGACATTGCGCAGCGGCGAGGCGACGCCGGGCAGGATCTTTGTCGGGCGCACATTGGCGTATTGGTCAAAGCCCTGACAGATCGGCAGGCGCAAGCCCCACAGCGTGATGTGATCGGGCACATCAGGGGCGCCGACCGCGCCGAAATAGATCGCGTCGAATTTCTTCAGCTCAGCGAGGCCGTCGGCCGGCATCATCACGCCGTGTTTCTTGTAATAGTCCGAGCCCCAGTCGAACGTCTTGACGTTGAAGGCGAGGTCGCCGCTGCGCTTTGCCAGCGCCTCCAGCACGCGGACGCCGGCCGAGATCACCTCGGGGCCGATGCCGTCGGCGGGGATTGCTGCGATCGAATGGGTGCGCATGAGAATGCTCCGTGTGAGAGATCGGGCCGGCATATCAGGCCGGCTACGTCGTCGGCGAATCTAGACGGGAGTGCAGGGCGGACTCAATTGGCGCTGGTTTATACAAAAAAATGATATAATCCTCGCGAGACGAGAGGACCCGGGATGGAATTGCATCAGCTCCGATGCTTCGTGGCGGCGGCCGAGCAGCTGCATTTCGGCCGCGCGGCGCAGCAGCTCCAGATGCTGCCTTCCGCGCTGGGCCGCCAGATCAGGCTGCTGGAGGAGGATCTGGGCACGCGGCTGTTCGCGCGGACGACGCGTGCGGTGTCGCTCACCGAGGACGGCACGACGTTGCTGCGCGATGCCCGCGCCATCCTCGCCAAGGTCGAGGCGGTTGAGAGCAATTTGCGCAACCGCTCGCGCGCCGGCGCTGCTCGGCGGCTGCGGATCGGTGCCATCGACAGCGCCGCCGCCGGGCTGCTGCCGCCGCTCTTGCGCGACTTCCGCGCCAAGCATCCTGATATCGCGGTACAGATCCTGGAGGACAAGACGGTCCGGCTGCTGCCGAAGATCCTGACGGGTGCGCTCGATCTCGCCTTCGTCCGCCCGCCCGGCCGCGCGGACAAGCGGCTCGAATTCCGCGATCTGCTCCATGAGACCGCGATCGTGGCCTTCCCGCAGCAGCATGCGCTGGCCCGGCGCAAGTCGATCACGCTGGCCGACATCGCCGACGAGGCGATGCTGGTGCCGGACCGCCGCTCGCGGCCGCACAGCCACGACCTCACGGTGAAGCTGTTCGATCAGGCCGGAATGACGCCGCGCATCGTCCAGGTCGCCGACGAGAAGCAGACCATCATCAACCTGGTGGCGACGAAGCTCGGGGTTGCGATCGTGCCGCGCTGGACGATGCGGATGGCGGTGTCGGGCGTGCGCTTCGTGCCGCTGCGGCCAAGGCAGAGCGGGCCGGTCGGCCGGCTGCCGCTCGCCGCCGCGTGGCTGCGCGGCTCGCGCGATCCGGCTCGCGATGCCATGCTGGCGGTGCTCGAGGCGCGCCTGCGCAGCTATGCGCGGGAGGCGTGAGGGGCTATGACGGAAGCCCGGATCAGAGGTGAGTGCGATGACTGAACAGAGAGCCCCGAGCGAGATGCGGGTCG
The DNA here is from genome assembly GCF_014198315.1 of Bradyrhizobium sp. CIR48. Lineage (NCBI taxonomy): Bacteria > Pseudomonadati > Pseudomonadota > Alphaproteobacteria > Hyphomicrobiales > Nitrobacteraceae > Bradyrhizobium > Bradyrhizobium sp. CIR48. The sequence goes on along the minus strand of NZ_JACIHG010000002.1, from coordinate 774,147 downwards.
CCATTGCCGGGCTGGGCTCGATCGGCACCAAGATCGCGACCGCGCTCGATCAGGGCATCGAGGGGCTGGCGCTGTCGGCCGTGGCCGTGCGCGATCCCGCCAAGCATCAGGCCTTCATCGGCGGTCTGCGTCATCCGCCGACGATCCTGCCGATCGATCAGCTCGGCGAGGTCGCCGACATCGTGGTCGAGTGCGCACCGAGCAGCCAGTTGCGTGCGATCGTCGAGCCTGCCGTGAAGCGCGGCAAGGCCGCGGTCGTCGTCAGCGTCGGCGGATTGCTCGACAATTTTGATCTCGTCGATCTCGCGCGTGCCAATGGCGGCCGCATCATCGTGCCGACCGGCGCGCTGATCGGGCTCGACGCCGTTAACGCCGCCGCAATCGGCACCATTCATTCCGTGAAGATGGTGACGCGCAAGCCGATCGACGGACTGAAGGGCGCGCCCTTCATCGTTCAGAACAAGATCGACATCGACAGTCTGCGCGAGCCGCTGAAACTGTTCGAGGGCAGCGCGCGCGAAGCGGCCAAGGGCTTTCCGGCCAATCTCAACGTCGCGGTGGCGCTGTCGCTGGCGGGCATCGGGCCTGATCGTACCGAGATCCAGGTTTGGGCTGATCCAACCGTGACGCGCAACGTTCACCGCATCGAGGTCGAGGCGGATTCGGCGCGGTTCTCGATGGGCATCGAGAACATCCCGTCCGAAAATCCCAAGACCGGTCTGATCACCGCGCTGTCCGTGATCGCGCTGCTGCGCAAGCAGCGCGCCACGCTGTGTGTGGGGACGTGAGCGATCGAAGCGCTCCATCACCGTCATCCTGAGGTGCTTGCTCTGGGACGCGAATGCGGCGCAGAGCAAGCCTCGAAGGACGACGGCCCGGCTGCATCTCGGCCGTTCATCCTTCGAGGCTCCCGGCGCGATGCTGCGCATCGCGCCACTCGCGCCTCAGGATGACGGGACGCCTATGCGAGCGCCCGTGTCGCCTGGCTACCTTACGCCCCCGTGACGCGCCAGATCACGTTGCCGACGTCGTCGGCCATCAGCAGCGATTTTTTGTCGGGGCCGATCACGACGCCGACCGGGCGGCCGTAGGATTCCTTCTCGTCCGGGGACAGGAAGCCCGACAGGATGTCGCGACCGGGACCGGACGGCTTGCCGTTTTCGAACGGGACGAACACCAGCTTGTAGCCGGACAGCTTGCTGCGATTCCACGAGCCGTGCTGGCCGATCACCATGCCGTCGGGGAAGCCCGGCAGCGTGCCCGCGGGCATCCAGCACAGGCCGAGCGAGGCGGTGTGGCCGCCGAGCGCGTAGTCCGGTTGAAGCGCCTTGGCGACCATCGCAGGATCCTGGGGCACGCGGTCGTCCACCGTCTTGCCCCAATAGCAATAGGGCCAGCCGTAGAAGCCGCCGTCGCGCACCGACGTCAAATAATCCGGCGGCGTCTCGTCGCCGAGCCCGTCGCGCTCGTTGACCACGGTCCAGAGCACACCTGTAGTTGGCTCCCACGCCAGCCCGACCGGGTTACGCAGGCCGGCGCCGAAAATGCGGTGCGTGCCGGCAACGAGGTCGAGCTCGTAGACCGCAGCGCGGCCTTCCTCGACCTCCATGCCCATCTCGGCGATGTTGCTGAGCGAGCCGACGCCGGCATAGAGCTTCTTGCCGTCGGGGCTTGCCAAAAGACTGCGGGTCCAGTGTCCGCTTGGCTTGAACGTCGTGAGCCGCTTGCCCGGCGCGGTGATGCGGTCGGCATTGGCGACGTAAGGGAAAGCCATCACGCCGTCGGTATTGCCGACATAGAAGGTGTCGCCGACCAGCGCCATGCCGAACGGCTGGCTGAGATTTTCCATGAAGGCGCCGCGTTGCTCGGCGACGCCGTCGCCGTCCTTGTCCCGCAGCAGCGTGATGCGGTCGGCGGACACGCCGAGCGCTGCGGCGCGCCGCATCGTTGCCTGCATCGCGTAGTGAAACACGCTGCGCGGCGCGCCCGCGATCTGCGTCGCCTCCGCGATCAGCACGTCGCCATTGGGCAGCACCTCGATCCAGCGCGGATGGTCGAGCCCGGTCGCGAACGCGTTGACCTTGAGCCCGGGCGCGACGGTCGGCTTCTGGCCCTCGCTCCAGCCGCGCGCGGTCGGCATCTTCAAGGTCGGGATCGCGCCTTGCGGCTTCGCCTCGGGAATGGCGGGCTTCTCTCCCCAGGCCGGCGCAGGCACGGTGCCTGACAGCTTCCGCCATTGCAGCGCGATGCCGCCGAGGAGCGCAACGAACTGCGCAAAGACGCTGGAGAAGGTCATGAGAGGGCCCCTGTTTGCGCGCGCATCCAACTGGCTGACGGGGCAGACGTCAACCTGTGGGGGGCGCCGGCCGGGCCTATTCCCGTGGAATGGCAGCCGATCGATTTTGCATGGGACGAACGCCGACGGCCCTTGCCCGGAGATCAGCGAGAGATTTGACGCTCCAGCCGGCGCGCTGCGCGAAAATCGTCGAGGTGATGCATGTTCGGCACCAGCGCGGCCTCCTTGGACAGCAGGTGATAGACCCGCGCCACCGTGCGCTGCTTCTGCTTCGGCCGCCCACGCGGCAGCGCCCGCGCCTTGCGGACGGCGGCGATCGCGTGCTCGCGAAAATAATCGTAGGCGTCCGACATGGCTCGATGCTCGCGCAGGTGGCAGTTGTCGAAGGATAACGGGCTTGGGGAGGGGCGGTTCCTGGTTGAATGTTCCGAGTTGCGCCATTCCGTTCCCGTCATCCTGAGGTGCGACCCATGGGGCGCAACGCGCCGCATGGGAGCCTCGAAGGATGGAGGGCCCGGATGCATTGGCGGCCGTGCATCCTTCGAGGCTCGGCTTACGATGCATTCGCATCGCAAACCTCGCACCTCAGGATGACGGGACCAACAGCAGTCTTACGCGGAGAAAATAGTAGGAAGCTGCTACGCCCTCACCGCGGCGACAGGAACGGGATGATCATCGGCACGCGGCGGCAATAGGCGCCGTAGGCGTCTTCGCCCAGCTCCTTCGACAGAAACACCTCTTCCATCCGGCCCTTCTGCCACATGCCGAGCGAGATCAGGATCGCGCCGAGGATCGTCGTTACGAGGCCGATTGCGATGCCGGTGACGAGCATGCCGAAGATCAAGCCGGTGTAGATCGGGTGACGCACGATGCCGTAGGGGCCGGTGTCGATAACGCGGTGATCTTCTTTGTGGGTGATGGTGTTCGACCAGAATTTTCCGAGATGCAGTCGGCCCCACCAGGCGAAAGCGATGCCTGCGGCCGAGAGGACCGCGGCGATGTAGATGCCGGTGTTGCCGAGCACCCAAAGCGGCTTCCAGCCCAGCAGCTGTGCAACCCACGGCGTGTACAGGATGCCGCCGACCAGGATCGGCAGACGATAGCGCTGCGACTCCAGCGTCATGACCTGCTTCTTGGTCCGCCCCTGCCAAAACGAGGCGCCGACCCAGCTGGCGAGAAAGGCGAGCCAGACCAGGGCCAGGAGTTCGGTCGGCCAGGCCGTGGTCCAGCCACCCCAGGCGACCGAGAGAAGCTTGCTGAAATCGAAGGACATGAAGGTTCTTTGCGTTGGGCGGCGGCTTTAGCTCGCGCGCGAGGAGAGCGCGTGATGCTTGATGGCGCCGGAGGGCTGCTGGCCGTTGCGGGCGAGCAGATGGGTGATGGTTTCGCGCAGCACGGGCTCGATCGGACGCGGCGCGTAGCCGAGCTCGGTGCGCGCCTTGCCGATCGAGAGGTCGCTTGCGGCGAGCGCAATGCGCACGCCCTCGGCGGTGCCGTTGGGCGGCCGGCGCGTGACACGATCGGCGAGGTATTCGAGCATGATGCCCGAGAGCTCGGCGATCTTGCCGGGCACGACGACCGGGAACTGCCGGCGGCCGCTCATCGCCGACATCATCCGCAGGATGTTGCCGAGCGGGACGCAGTCGCCGCCGAGGATGTAGCGCTGGCCGATGCGGCCGCGCTCCATGGTCAGTACGAGGCCCATGGCCACGTCGCGGACGTCGACGAGGTTGACCAGGAAGTTGAGATGCGGCTGCACCTTCTTCTGCAGGAAGTACCACAGCATCGCCGTCGGCGGCGTCAGATTGTGGTCGGCCGCGCCGATCGGCATGGTCGGCGTGCCGATCACGAGTGGAAAGCCGCTGGCCGCCGCCTTCGCGGCATGATGCTCGGCGAGCGACTTCGAGCGCGTATAGGCGCCCGGCATCGCGTCGGCCGGCTGTAGCGCCTCTTCGGCGGCAGCGCCCTTGAGGTCGGAATAGGGGAACAGGATCGATTCCGTCGAGCAGTGCAGGAAGCGCGACACGCCGCGCTTCATTGCGGCCGCGAGCACGATTTCGGTGCCGCGACAGTTGACGTCGTGAAAGTCCTGCTTGTTGGCGACCCACATGCCGGGCAGGCCGGCGAGGTGATAGACCTGATCGACCCCGGCGATCGCAGCATCGACCGCGGCGCCGTCGAGCACCGAGCCGTGGACATATTCAACATCCGCGTTCGCCGCGGCCGGCGCGCGGACATCGAGAACGCGCACCCGCTGCCCACGGGCGCGGAGCGCTTCGACGAGGTGATGTCCGATGAAGCCACTGCCACCGGTAACCAGTACGAGAGCCATGCAGAAGGTTGCTGTTTCGCGTCTAGAGCTATCGGGTTGAAAGGGAATTGGTCGGAAGAGGCGCCAGAATCGCGGCAAGGTCGCGACGGAAGCCCAATGCAATGAATAATTTTGCCATCACGAACATCGGTCCAAGCAAAAGATGCGAAGGAAAAGTGAACAACGAGGCTTCGCGGCCCTCAAAAACCTTGTGACCGATGGCTTGCGCGGCGAGGCCGAGCGCCACCAGCGCGGCGAAAATCGCCCACATCGTCGCGGTGCTGACTTGCGCCGCAACGGTCGTCGCAACCGAAAACAGCACGATCGAGACGGCCAGAATGCCGATCCCGAGCGCCACGTCGAGCAGCAGCCAGTACATCAGGACCGGCAAGGCCAGGATCACGGCGAGGCTGACATCGAAACCGAACAGCGGGAGCCTGACCAGCGTCAGCGGCATCACGGCGCCGGTGAACAACAGGAGAATACCAACCACATGCATCGCCGTGTTCCGGGGGTCGCGATGGTACTCGACATAAACGGCAAGTTGGCGCTGAAAATAGCCACCCATTTCGGTCTCATGCAGCACGGGGTCGGGGAAGGGCGAACAGAGGCTATAGCACTGGACCGGGCGGTGCACAAACCGGGGCTTTTGTCGCGTGAAACCGTATTTGTGCGCCCCGGACAGGCTACAAAACGATCAGGACTTCAAAGGGTTCCGTCGGGTGCGAAGCTGCGCTCGCTCAGCGCTTCTTGGCGGGCTTTTTCGCCGCAGGCGCAGGTGCCGCAGCCGTATGCGGCGCGTCCTCCGGCAGCTTGGCATAGGTCAGGATTTGCAACTGGCCGTTGACGGCCGAGGTCGGCTTGGGCCGGTCGAGAAACTGCTCCTCGCCGAGACCGATCGGATGCAGCCGCTTGGTCGAGATCTTGAACGTGTTCACCAGCACGTCGCGGATCGCGTCGGCGCGCCGCTGGCTCAGGATCGCGTTGGCCTCGCGCGTCTTCGAGTTGGATTCGACGTGGCCGACGATCAGGAACGTGTAGGGCAGCAGCGAGGAATGAACCAGCGCGTCCGCGATGCGGCCGACGGTCTGGTAAGACGCCGGCTGGATGATCGGCGTGTCGGCATCGAACTGGATCTGCGCATTGAAGGCGGGCAGCTTGGCGAGATCAGGTGCGATCAGCGGCCGGTTCACCGGGCCGGGATCGTTCTTGATCCTGGTCTTGGCGCGCTCCATCACCTGCTGCTTCAGCGCGGGAAGGTCGACCTCGGCGGCTTCTTCGAAATGGTTGAGCTTGCCGACGATGTCGTCGCGGGTCGGTGCCGCCGTCTGGGCGACGGCCGTGCCCGCGAGCAAAGCGAGACCGAGCGCGACCGCGGTTCCGGCAATGAAGAGCCTGCTCGCGCGCATCAGCGGTACCCCGCGTCGTCGACGGCCTTCAGGCAGTTGTTGCTGATGCCCTTGGGCGTCGAAACCAGGCAGGGGATCGACTTGCTGGTCTCCTTGGTCGAGCCGCCGCAGACCTTGACGATCTCGCGCTGGCAGGCGTTCGCCACCGTGACGCGCGCGGCGACGCGCTTCTGGATGGCATCGAACGCGCCGAGATAGTCGCTCGCGCATTGCTGGGACAGCACGTCGCGGTTGCGCGACAGGCACTCCTTCAGGCGGGTCGAATCCGGGTTGACGCCGCGGCAATTGGCGACGATTTCGGCGCCGCAGCTTTTGGCCAGCAGCCCGATCGAATCGCCAAAGCTCATGGTCTCCGCCGCCGCAAGCGACGGCATCCCCATTGCCAGCAAGATCAGTGTGATGGAGCCCCGGACCATGGCTGCATCTGATACGGGGAAGTTCGGGCGGGTCAAGGGCTGTTCGGGCGAGAACTGTCGAAGGCGAGGGGAGTGCGGCGAACAGTCCTCACTCGTCGGCCTCTTCGCGGGGCGGCCATTCGATCAGGGCGACCGTGTGTTTCCCGAGGTCGTCGGCGAACTCAGGGTCGGCCTTGAGCTCGTCCAATGTTCTGGGCGGGGGAAGCTGCCGTCCGTCCGCGATCAGCTCCTGCGCGTAGAACGCCAGTGCCTCCGGTGCACTCTCCAGGGCCTCGTCGACGTCATCACCGCCGGAAATGCAGCCGGGCAGGTCGGGAAACCACAGGCTGACGGCGTCGGGATCGGTGTCTTCGATGATGGCAACATACTGAGCCATATCGGGCGCTCACGCCCGCTGCACAAAGCTGTCCACGACCTTCTTCTCGCCGGCCTTGTCGAAGGCGATGGTGAGCTTGTTGCCGTCGATCTTGGTGACGCGGCCGTAGCCGAATTTCTGGTGGAAGACGCGGTCTTCGAGCGAGAATTCCGAGGTGGTGCCGGTCGATTTGGCGACCAGCTCGCCCTCGATCGTCAGGGGACCGCGGCGGCGTGAGGAGAAGCTGCCGAAGTCGGGACCTGAGGACGAGGAGGATGAGAACGTCGCCGCCTCTTCCTCGAAGCCGCCGCTTCTATTGCCGCCGCCACCGCCGCCAGTGCGGCCGCCGCCCCGGTTGCGATTGCCTTCTCGGTTTGCCTGGGCGCGCTGCCAGCCCGGCGTCGAATAGGTGGAGCCGAACGCCTCCATGTCGTCGAAGCGTGAGGCGCCGTAACCGCCGGTGCCGCCCCAGGCCGAGCCGCCCTTGGATTCGGTGATCTCGACATTGGCCGCCGGCAGTTCGTCGAGGAAGCGCGACGGGATCGTGGTCGACCAGGTGCCATGGATCCGCCGGTTGGTCGCGAAATAGATCATGGCGCGGCGGCGGGCACGGGTCAGGCCGACATGGCCGAGCCGGCGTTCTTCCTCGAGGCCGGCGCGGCCCTGTTCGTCCAGCGTGCGCTGGCTCGGGAACAGGCCTTCCTCCCAGCCCGGCAGGAACACGTTGTCGAATTCGAGCCCCTTGGCCGAGTGCAAAGTCATCAGCGACACTGCGTCGTCCTCGGCGCCGCCGTCGCGGTCCATCACCAGCGAGATGTGCTCGAGGAACCCTTGCAGGTTCTCGAACTCCTCCATCGAGCGCACCAGCTCTTTCAGGTTTTCGAGCCGGCCCGCGGCGTCCGCCGAACGGTCCTTCTGCCACATCTCGGTATAGCCGCTCTCGTCGAGCACGATCTGGGCGAGATCGGTATGCGCGGTAACCTCGCGCTGGGCGCGCCAGCGGTCGAACTGGGCGACGACCTCGCGAAGCGAGCCGCGCGCCTTCGGCTTCAGCTCGTCGGTTTCGACCACCGCGCGGGCCGCCTCGAACAAGGGAATGCGGCGCTTGCGAGCGTGGTCGTGCAGCATCTGCACGGTGGCATCGCCAAGGCCGCGCTTGGGCACATTGACGATGCGCTCGAAGGCGAGGTCGTCGGCCGGCGAGTTGATGACGCGCAAGTAGGCCAGCGCATCGCGGATTTCGGCGCGCTCGTAGAAGCGCGGGCCGCCGATGACGCGATAGGGCAGGCCGAGCGTGACGAAGCGGTCCTCGAACTCGCGCATCTGATAGGAGGCGCGCACCAGGATCGCGATCTCGTTGAGCTTCTCGCCGCGGCGCTGGATCTGCTCGATCTCCTCGCCGATGCCGCGGGCTTCCTCTTCCGAATCCCACGAGCCTGTCACCGTGACCTTCTCGCCATCCTGGTCCTCGGTGCGCAGCGTCTTGCCGAGCCGGCCTTCGTTGTGTGCAATCAGATGCGATGCGGCGGCGAGGATGTGGCCGGTAGAGCGATAGTTGCGCTCCAGGCGAATGACCTTGGCGCCGGGGAAATCGTGGTCGAAGCGCAGGATGTTGTCGACCTCGGCACCGCGCCAGCCATAAATCGACTGGTCGTCGTCGCCGACGCAGCAGATGTTTTTGGTCTTCTCCTTCTCCCCGCTCATGTCCGCCGAAGCCTTGGCGAAGGCGGATGCGGGGTCGTGACGAGCTTCGCTCGCACTGAGAAGGTCGGGATGAGGGGGAGTCTCCACGAGCTCGGTGCTCGGAGAGTCCCCCTCACCCGCATCGCTGCGCGATGCGACCTCTCCCCGCGGGCGGGGAGAGGTGAAGGAAGGCGCCTGCGACAGCAGCCGCAGCCACAGATACTGCGCGACGTTGGTGTCCTGATATTCGTCGACCAGGATATATTTGAAGCGCTGCTGGTACTGCCTGAGGATATCCGGGTGCTCGCGGAAGATGCGGATGTTCTCCAGCAACAGATCGCCGAAATCGGCCGCGTTCAGAATCTTCAGCCGCTCCTGATAGCTCGCATAGAGCTTGCCGCCCTTGCCGTTGGCGAACATGGCGGCTTCGCCCGAGGGCACCTGCGAGGGCATCAGGCCGCGGTTCTTCCAGCCGTCGATCAGGCCGGCGAGCATGCGTGCCGGCCAGCGCTTGTCGTCGATGTTCTCGGCCTGCAGCAACTGCTTCAGCAGCCGCACCTGGTCGTCGACATCGAGCACGGTGAAGTTCGACTTGAGCTGCGCCAGCTCGGCATGGACACGCAGGATGCGGCCGCCGATGGAGTGGAAGGTGCCGAGCCACGGCATGCCCTCGACGGCGTGGCCGAGCATCTGGCCGAGCCGGTGCTTCATCTCGCGCGCGGCCTTGTTGGTGAAGGTCACCGACAGAATCTCGGCGGGGCGGGCGCGGCCCTGGCTCAGGATGTGGGCGATACGCGTCGTCAGCACGCGCGTCTTGCCGGTGCCGGCGCCGGCCAGCACCAGGACCGGGCCGTCCAGCGTCTCCACGGCCTCGCGCTGCTCCGGATTGAGCCCGGACAGATATTTCGGGCCCACCGAGGCGCGCGCACGCGCGGCGATGCCGCCGGCTGCGGGCTGGTGGTCGGAGACGTTCTGGGACGTGATCTTGCTCGGCTCGGTCATGCGAATCATGGGCCCCACGATGGCACCGCGGGGTGGCGGAAGGGAGCCTTCTAACAGGGATTGGTGCCTATATGGGGCGGCGGAACGAGGTTTTCCACGTGCGGGGCACGTCAATTTGTTCCAGCGGTCCTCGCGAATTTCCACCCTGTCCGGGCCGGAACCATCGTTCCCGCCTCGAGATTGTCTGGACAGGTGGCGCGGCCAGCCGCGCTAGACGCAGACAGACATCAAGACGAGGGTTTGACCATGCTTGGCTGGGTTGTGACGTTTCTGGTTATCGCACTGATCGCCGGCATCCTGGGCTTCGGCGGCATCGCCGGCGCTTCGATCGAGATCGCCAAGATCATCTTCTTCATCGCGGTCGTTCTATTCCTGGTCTCGGCCGTGGTCGGCCTGGCCCGCGGCCGCAACAGGGTATAGGCCGCCGGATCACGCGCTACCGCTTCGAGGGCATCGCCACGTTCCGGCCGATGCCCTCGGGGCGCGAGACCGCGCTGTGGGCCTTTGTGACCGCAGCGATGCGCTCGCTTATATCCGGTGGAAATGGCGCGACGCGCCGCGCATTCATGTCCATGTGAAGCGACATGTTCTCGGACGTCGCCGACAGCCAGCCCTCGGTTGCGTGCCGCATCTCCTCGAACGTGTGCAGCCGCTTGTCGTCGGCCTCCAGCAGCCAGACCAGGATCTGCACGGGATCGCCGAGGTGGATTTCGCGCAAGTAGCGCACATGGCATTCGGCAGTGAAAGTCGAACCGCCTCGCTCCTTCATGTAGGTCGGCCCGATGCCGAGCTCGGCCCAGAGCTGGTCGATCGCGCGGTCGAACATCACGTTGTAATAGGCCATGTTGAGATGGCCGTTATAGTCGATCCATTGCGGCTCGATCTGCATGATCGAGGCGCGGAATGGCTCGGCTTTGGGCGCTGAGGCGGCAGTCTCCGGCATGTTTCCTTCCAGCGATGCGTCCGGTCGCTTGACTTGACCGGTTTTATATCCTTTGCCACGGTTCTTCTGTCGGGAGGAATGTCCGTGGGTACCACCATCACCAATAATCCGCCGCGGCCGGAGCCGAAAGCCCTCGCGAGCGCGTTGGAGCAGCTTGCCGCACGCTTCGGCAACCGTCTCATCACCTCGCAGGCCGTGCGCGAGCAGCATGGCCATACCACCACCTGGATTCCCAACCAGCCGCCGGATGGCGTGGTGATGGCGCAGGAGACCGCCGACATCCAGGACGTGGTGCGGATCTGCGCCAAGAACCGCGTCCCCGTCATTCCCTTCGGGACCGGCACCTCGCTCGAGGGCCAGGTCAACGCGCCGGCCGGCGGTATCTCGATCGACCTGCGCGACATGAACAAGGTGCTGGCGGTCCATGCCGAGGACCTCGACTGCGTGATCCAACCCGGCGTCACCCGCAAGGCGCTGAACGAGCATCTGCGCGACCAGGGCCTGTTCTTCCCGATCGATCCCGGCGCGGATGCCTCGCTCGGCGGCATGGCCTCGACCCGCGCTTCCGGCACCAATGCGGTGCGCTACGGCACCATCCGCGAGAGTGTGCTGGCCCTGAAGGTGGTGCGCGCCGACGGCGAGATCATCACCACGGGCACGCGCGCCAAGAAGTCATCCGCCGGCTACGACCTCACCCATCTGTTCGTCGGCGCCGAAGGCACGCTCGGCATCATCTCGGAATTGACCATCCGCCTGCGCGGCATCCCCGAGACGATCGCGGCCGGTGCGGTGTCGTTCGAGACCGTGCACGGGGCCTGTCAGGCCGTCATCCTTGCGATCCAGACCGGCATCCCCGTGGCGCGCATCGAGCTGCTCAATGCCGCGCAGGTGCAGGCCTGCAACGCCTATTCGAAGCTGACGCTGCCGGAGACGCCGCTGCTGCTGATGGAATTCCACGGCAGCGAGATCGAGGTTGCCGAGCAGTCCAAGGCGTTCGGCGAGATCGCCAGGGATTGCGGCGGCGGCGAATTCTCCTGGACCACCAAGCCGGAGGACCGCACGAAACTGTGGCAGGCGCGGCACGATGCCTATTGGTCCGTGAAGGCGCTGCGGCCCGGCGACAGCATCGGCGTGGTCGCGACCGACGTCTGCGTGCCAATCTCGCGGCTCGCCGATTGCGTCAGCGAGACCGAGGAAGATCTCAGGCGCCTCAATCTGCTGTCGCCGATCGTCGGCCATGTCGGCGATGGCAATTTCCACTGCTCGCTGGTCTGCGACACCAAGGACGCGGCCGAGATGGCGCGCGGCGAGGAGTTCATGCATCGCCTGGTCGAGCGCGCGCAGGCGATGGACGGCACCTGCACCGGCGAGCACGGCATCGGCCAGGGCAAGCAGAAATACCTCCAGGCCGAGCTCGGCCCCGAGGCGCTCGATGCGATGCGGGCGCTGAAGAAGGCGCTCGATCCGCTCAACATCTTCAATCCCGGCAAGATTGTGCCGGAGGCGTAGGCCTTCGGCACAACAAAGTCGCCGCAAGGCCGATGCCGCCCACCCAGCCGGGCGGGAACTTTCGGCAATCCTGTCGGTTCCAATTCCCGCCAAGTTCCGATGCCTCAATGGCGCGGCTCTGCGGGAGGATGCGATGGTGCGACCGGTCATTGGAATTGCCGCGATGGCGCTTGCCTGCATGCTGGCGGGCGCGGCTCTGGCCAAGGGCGGCCATGGGGGCGGACATGGCGGTGGCCATGGAGGCGGGCACGGCGGTGGCCATCACGGCGGCGGACATTTCCGTGGCCACGGCGGTGGACATGGGCATGCCGGCGGGCATCATCGCGGCATGCGGTTCACGTCCGGTGTCCGACGCGGCGGGCCCAACTTCGGTCAGATCCGCAACGCGGCGATCCGCCCCGCGAGCTTCCGCAATGCCCTGAACACCAGCGCATTCCGGAATGGCCGGCTGATCAGCAATCCGGCAGCGCGTGCACAGCTCGCGGCAGCGGCCGCATTGGCCGGCTGGAGCGGCGCAAGCAGCGGATGGTGGCAGCATGCGGGCGGCGGCTATGGCTGGGTCGGGCCGCTGTTCTGGCCGTTCGCCTATAACGATCTCTACGACTACACGATCTGGGGCGACGGGCTCGGCTTCTGGGGTTACGGATACCCGGACATCTATGCCGGCATTTTCGGCCCCTATGGCTATGATCGCCTGTCGGCCTATCTGCCGCAGCAATCGCAGGGACGACGACGGGCGCGTAGCGCACCGCTCGATCAGCTCTGCGGCAGTGACCGCCGTGCCATCGCCGGACTACCGATCGATCAGATCGCATCCGCGGTGCAGCCGACGGATGCGCAGGGCACAGCTCTCGATGCGCTCGGCAATGCCTCGATCGACGCGGCAGCGCTGATCCGCACATCCTGTCCGACGCAGGCCGCAGCGACGGCGCCCGGCCGGCTCGCAGCGATGCAGCAGCGCATCGAGGCAATGCAGAAGGCTGTCGAGCTGGTCCAGCCCGCGCTCGACCAGTTCTATGGCTCGCTCAACGACGAGCAGAAGGCGCGCTTCAATGCGCTCGCCGAGGATCAGCGTCGTGCGACGGCATCGAACAATGCGAGGGAATCGTCGGTGCAGGCTTGCAGTGTGACCGCCGCGTTCGATTGGCCCGGTGCTGCGATCGATGAGAGGCTTCGTCCGAGCGACACCCAGCGCGCGGCGCTGCAGGTGCTCCAGGACACCAGCGCCAAGGTCAGCGCATCGCTCAAGGCGGGCTGCGAGCCCAACGACGTGATGACACCGCCGGCACGCATGGCCACAATCCGCAAACGGCTCGATGCGATGCTGGACGGAATCAAGTCGGTGCGCGCGGCGCTCGATGATTTCTATGCCACGCTCAACGACGAGCAGAAGGCGCAGTTCGAGGCGATCGGGCCGCGCCGCACGTCCTGAATGGTGCAAGCCAAATAAAGGCCATGGGTGGGGGCAATGAAGTGGTTCGCAAGGCGGCAGCCGGCCGACATCTGGGATGAGCCGATCCAGGGACCGATCGGCGATATCGACGCGGCGGAGCGCATTCGTAACATCTGCGAGGCTGCGAGAGCGGGCGCGGAGGCTGTCGGAGGCCCCGCACCGGCTGATAAGCGCGAACGTGAGCGCTTTGAACGTGCAGCCCGCGTCGCGATGGAGATTGCGATGAAGATCGCGGACGATCTGATGCGTGACGATGCGGTCCGCCGCATCGTCGACCTCTGCGTGAAGGCAAATGATATGAAGACGGCGCAGATCCTGTTTCGCGCGATCCAGGCGGGCTGGATCCGGGAGGCCGTCCAGCACGACTATCCGGCGCTGGCGCAGTAGATCCGGCTCGCGCGTCGGGCGCGAGCCGGATCTATGTCAATGCTGGACAGTCTCAGTATCTGCGGTAGTCGCCGCGATAATGGTCGCCGCCGCCGCGGCCGCCCATTCCCATGCCGATCCCGATTCCGATGCCGATACCCTGCATCACGGCGCCGGGCGGTGGGCCGGGGGGCGGCGCGCGTTCGTAGACCACTTCCTCGGGCGGCGGGCGGCGCTTCGGCGGCGTCTCGACCACCTTGCGCTTGGGCGGGGTGTCGTCGACGCGCTTCTTGATCACGGGCGCGACGCTCGGAGTGACCGGCGTTGCCGGTGTCGTTGGCGTCGAGCACGGGCAGGTCGGGCCCATCGCGACGGCGACCGGGATCGCGGCGGCGGCGACGGGGACGCCATAATTGCGGTTCTGGACGCGGAGCAGCAGCCGGCGCGCAGTCGCGGCGAGGTCGCTATTGTCCCAATTGGCCAGGTAAGCCTCGAACGAAGCGCGGGTGTTGATCGCGGTTGCGCGCTCCCAGGCCAGCATCTGGCGCCGCCGTTCCAGCACCGTGCGCACGCGCGGCGTGCGGGTGTCCTGCGCGTACAGCTCGATATAGGCCTGATAGGCCTCCACGGTGTCCTCGGTGATCACGAGCTCATACGCGACCATCGCAGGCTTGCCCCGTAATTCCTTGCGCCAGTCCTCGAGGCTGCGCGTGCCCCCGGCGAGCGCCATCGCGTTCGCGCCCGGAAGAGCGGGTGTGCTGCCGCTGCTCTCGCCGAAGAACTTGAAGTCGGTCGTCAGCGAGGAGCTTTCCCAGGGGATCTGTCGGCCGTCGGTCGATTGCGCGACGGCGACGCGGATGCGCTTGAACACTTCCTCGATCGGCAGATTGGGCTGCTTGGCGATGGTCAGCGCGGCCGTGGTGTAGGGGCTGTCGATGCCGCTGCCGTCCTCGGCTTCGGCGCCGGGCGAAGTCGAATAGGAAATGAAGGAGCCGGGCGCGCCAGCCTTGGTGTCGACGATCGCAAGGCCGTGGCCGGCGCCGCTGAGCGCCGGGAACGGATTGTTGCGGCAGGCATCGAGCATGAAGATGCGCGCCCGCGTCGGCAGCGCACCAAGCGTGTTGAGCATGTCGTTCAGCCGCACGCCCTGGAGCGGAATGTCGGCCTCGCGCTTGGGATCGAGATCGACAGGCACCAGATAGTTCTCGCCGTCGATCTGCAGGCCATGGCCGGCATAGAACACCAGTGCCACCGTGTCGGCGCCGCTGCCGCTGACCTTGCCGGCGAAATCCGAGATTGCCGCGCGCATCTCGTTCTGCGCCAGGTTGGCCGCCGTGGTGACGGTGAAGCCGGCATTGCCGAGCAACTCCGTCATGCCCTTGGCGTCGTTGGCGGCGTTGGGCAGCTCGGGCACGGTGCGATAGGCGGATTGTCCGATCACCAGCGCGAGCCGCGCTTCGGCTGCAGCGTCCGTCGGCGTCATCAACTGGGCGAGGGCGAGAAAACCGGAAGCAAGAAGCAAATTGGAAAGGACTGGACGGCGCATGGTGTCACCTCCATCGGCAATATTTGCGATGATGGCACCTTTTCTACGTCTGCGCCATGACGCCGTCTGTGCGCTGGATCACGCTGCGCGCTGCGGCAAAATGGGGCAGGCGCCGGCCCATGCGCGATGCATCGGTCTAGCCCCATCCATGTGAATCACGCATTGATCCATGCTCCAATTGGATTGATGCAGGCTCGACGCGACGGGGCCCATTGCGCGGATATGGCCGCAGGCCGATCACTATCGCAAAATCCCCGGGAATCGTAGCCGTTTCGGAGCGCTCACGGACTTCCCAACGCACTTCGCGCACGCTCTGCGGTGGCCGGCCGCCCGCTTGCCTGCGCCGTCGCTTTGGCCATAAAGTCCGCGCAACAGGCCACGGCAACGACCGCGGCGAACAAAAATAATGTGGGAGAGACCGCACCATGACCATCGTGCCCGTGAACCGTCGCGCGTTCATCAAGTCATCCGCGGCGGTCACCGCCGGCCTCGTGCTCTCCCCCGCCATCATCGGCCGCGCCGAAGCCGCGACGCTCAAGCTGAAATGCTCCTCCTCGCTGCCGAACGATCCCAAATTCGCCAACGGTCGCGTCTACTACGACAACCTCGTCAAAAATTTGAAGGGCAACGGGCTCGGCGAGCAAATCGAGGTCGCCTTCTTCCCCGACAACCAGCTCGGCCAGGAGATCGACGTCATCAACTCGGTGAAGCTCGGCGTCATCGATCTCATGGTGTCAGGCTCCTCGATCTCGGCCAATCTGGTGCCGCTGGTCGGCACCTACGATCTCGGCTTTCTGTTCTCCAGCTTCCCGCAGCAGACCAAGGCGTTCGATGCCGGCGCCGCCAAGCCGATCGAGGACGCCCTGCTCAAGGGCGGCAACATCCGCATCATCGCCTGGGCCTATAATTTCGGCTCGCGCAGCGTATTGGCGAAGAAGCCGGTGAAAACGCCGGAAGATCTCGCCGGCCTCAAGATCAGGACGCTGCCGAACCCCGTCATCACGGAATGCCTGCGGCTGATGGGCGCCGCCGCGACGCCGCTGGCCTTCGGCGAGATCTACACGGCCTTGCAGGCCGGCGTGCTTGACGGCCTGGAGCACGATCCGCCGACGATCCTGGCCAGCAAGTTCTTCGAGACGGCCAAATTCTACGCCCTGACGCAGCATAATTTCTCGCCGCTTGCGATCTATTTCAGCGACATGACCTACAACCGCATGGACCCGAAGCTGCGCGAGGGCTTTCTCGATGCCGCGAAGAAGGCCGCGGCCGACACGCGTGCGCATGGGCTTGCAGTCGAGAAGGAGGCGCTGGCCGCCTTGACCGAGAAGGGCGTGACCGTGGCCGAATGCGACCGCGAGGCCTTCAAGAAGCGCGTCGCGCCGCAGATCGAGAACTTCATCAAGGCCCGTCCGGAATCCAAGGCCGTCATCGACATCATCCGTACGACGCAAGCCTGATGGCCAGGTCCGAGATGGTGGTGACGGCCGCCGTGCCCGTTTCGGCCGGCCGTCACGGCAGCATCGCCCTGCTGCTTCGGCTCAGCGATGCGATCGCGGCCATCCTGCTCGCCGCCGATCTCGTGGTGGTCTGCGTCTCGGTGCTGCTGCGCTTCTTCTTCAACGCGCCGGTCGAATGGTCCGACGACGTCGCACGCGGATTGATGGTCGGCTCGGCCTTCTTCGGTGCGGCGAGCGCGCTCGCGCGCGGCGAGAATGTCGGCGTGTCGTTCTTCCGCGATCTCCTGCCGCTGCGCCTGCGCGCGCCGGTCGATGCCGCCGGCGCGCTGCTGGTCGTGCTGATCTCCGGCTACGTCGCCTACAACGCCATCAAGCTGGGCTCGCTCACGGCGGGACAGACCACCGGTTCGGGCCTGCCGCTGGAGCTGACCTTCTATCCGATGGGCATCGGCGCGCTGTTCATGACGGTGTTCGCGATCGACCATCTCTGCGCAAGGCCGTTGCCCGACATCGTCAGGGGGCTCGTTGCGGTCATCGTCATCACCGGGCTCTATCTTGCCTGGGATTACCTGTCGCCGTCCTCGGTGCCGTCGGCGGGCACCTTGATGCTGATCGGCTTCTTCGTGACACTGTTCGGCGGCTTGCCGATCGGCTTTGCGCTGGCGCTCGCCGCGCTCATCTTCATCTGGGTCGAGGGCGCGCTGCCCGGTGTCATCTTCGCCCAGCAGATGGCGCGCGGCATCGACAATTTCGTGTTGCTTGCGATCCCGTTCTTCATCCTCGTCGGCTACCTCATGGAAGCCAATGGCATGTCGGTGCGGCTGATCGAGCTGCTGCAGCGCGCGGTCGGGCGCATGCGCGGCGGGCTGAACGTCGTGATGGTGGCGTCGATGGTGCTGTTCTCGGGCATCTCTGGCTCGAAGATGGCCGATGTTGCCGCGGTCGGCTCGGTGCTGATCCCGGCGGCGCGCCGCTCGAAGCAGAACCCCGGCGGCGCGGTGGCGCTGCTGGCGGCGTCCGCGGTGATGGCGGAGACCATCCCGCCCTGCATCAACCTGATCATTCTGGGCTTTGTGGCCAATTTGTCGATCGGCGGCCTGTTCGTCGCCGGTCTCTTGCCGTCGGCGCTGATGGCGCTGGTTCTGATCGCGGTGTCCATCATCTTCGGCAAGCGGCCGGACAAGGTCGAGGACGTCGAGCCGCAGATGCCGGTGTCGGGGCTCTGGAGCGGCGCGATCGCCTCGTTCGGCCTGATCTTCATGATCTTCTTCGGCTTCAAGAGCGGCTTTGCCACCGCGACGGAGATATCGGCCTTTGCCGTGGCCTATGCGCTCGTGGTCGGCAGCGTGGTGTTCCGCGAGCTCAGCTTCAAATCGGCCGCGCATAGTTTCGTGCAGGCGGCGACGCGCGCCGGTCTCGTGCTGTTCATCGTCGCTGCCGCGCAGTCGCTCGCGTTCACGCTGACCTTGCAGCAGGTGCCCCATGCGGTCGGCGATTTCATGCTCGGATTGTCGAAGACCTCAGGCGTCTGGCTGTTCATCCTGCTTGCCATCGCCGTGCTGATCGTGATGGGCTCGGTGTTGGAGGGCGCGGCCGCGCTGATCATCTTCGGGCCGCTGCTGCTGCCGGTCGCGGTGCAGCTCGGCGTCGATCCCCTGCATTTCGGCGTCGTGCTGGTCATCGCCATGGGCATCGGCCTGTTCGCGCCGCCGCTCGGGCTCGGGCTCTACGGCGCCTGCCTGATCGGCAACGTGCCGATCGAGCAGACGGTGAAGCCGATCATGGGCTATCTCGGCCTGTTGTTCCTCTGCCTGCTCGTCATCGCCTTCGTGCCATGGCTGAGCACCGCGCTGCCACGGGCATTCGGCTACTGAAGGAGTTTTGACGTGAAGGTTCTGCTCGCTCACACACCGGAGATGCGGCGCAATTACTATGGCGATCGCAGCCTGAGCGGCCTACGCGCGGCCGCCGAGGTGATCCTGCACGAGAGCGACGAAACCCTGGACGCCGCCGGCCTCGTGCGCGCGGCGAAAGACGTCGACATCATCGTTGCCGATCGCATGACCGAAGGGCGCGGCGAGATCTTCGCAGCGCTGCCGCGTCTGCGCGCCTTCGTCCGCTGCGCGGTCGATATCCGCAACGTCAATGTGGAAGCGGCTTCAAACGCTGGCGTGCTCGTGACCCGCGCCGGGCCCGGTTTCGTGCAGGCCGTTGCCGAGCTCGCACTCGGCTTCATGGTCGATCTCTCCCGCGGCATATCCCGGGCGACGGCGGACTACCAGGCCGGCCGCAAGGTCGAGGCGCGGATGGGCCGCCAGCTCGCGGGCAGCAAAATCGGCATTATCGGTTACGGCAGCATCGGCCGTTATCTCGTCGAGGTCGCAAAGGTGCTGCGCATGGAGGTGCTGGTCGCCGATCCCTTCGCAACCGTCAGCGACGCGGCGATCCGGCAGGTCGGTCTCGACGAGCTCCTCGCCGCGTCGGACTACGTCGTCTGCCTCGCGATCGCTAACGAGCAGACCGAGAATTTGATCGGCGAAGCGGCGCTGGCCCGCATGCAGAGGCATGCCGTCTTCATCAACCTCTCGCGTGGCAATCTCGTCGATGAGCCGGCGCTGGCGCGCGCGCTGCTGGAGCATCGCATCGCCGGCGCGGCGATGGATGTCGGCCGCGCGCCCGACCAGATGCCGACGCCGGAGCTGGCGAAGTTTCCCAACGTCATCGCGACGCCACATGTCGGCGGGCTGACGCCGCAGGCGATCGAATATCAGTCGCTGGAAACGGTTCGGCAGGTCGAGGCAATCGTCAAGGGCGAGATCCCGTCAGGTGCCGTCAATGCCGACCGCTGGACGCGGCGGCCGTGAGCGGCTTCATAGCCGGTCCACCGCCCTGAACGTTCCGTCCTTCTGGATCACCGTCAAAAACACCTTCGGCGGCGCATCGATCATGCGGATGCCGACATTGACGGCGCTGCCGCTGATGTCGAAGCGGCCGACATCGTTGATGGCGCGGAGCAGGCTCGCGCGCGTCGGGTTCGGCCCGGCCCTTTCCAGCGCCGCGGCCGCAAGCCGGCCGGAGAGATAGCCTTCCAGCGACACGAAGTCCGGTGTCAGCGTCGGATCGAACGCCTTCTGCGCCGCCTGGTAGTCGGCGACGAGCTTGAGCGAGCGGTCCCATGGAAACGGCACGACCTGCGAGACGATGACGCCTTCACCCTCGGGGCCGAGTTCCTTGGCCAGCGCATTGGCGCCGACGAAGGACACGTTGACGAAGGTCGGATGGAAACCGCTGCGGTGCGCGAGCTTAATGAACTCCGCGCAGGGCCCATAGGTCCCGACCATCACGATCGCCTCGGGTTCGGCGCGCCTGATCACCCGCCAGGCTGCGGTGACCGCGCGGGTGTTGCGCTCGAACGTGCCCTCGGCGGCAAGCTCGAGGCCGCGCTTGGCGAGCGCGCGCTTGACGCCGGCCAGACCGTCCCGGCCGAAGGAATCGTCCTGGTAGAAGATGCCGATGCGGGTGAAGTGGCGATCCTCGGTGAGGTGCTTGATCCACGCCTCGGCCTCCGCACCATAGCTCGCGCGGATGTTGACGACGTTGGCAAGCTCGAGGTCGCGGAGGAATTCGGCGCCGCTGAACGGGCCGATGAAGGGAACGTTCCTGGCGCTGATGATCGGAATTGTCGCCATCGCGGTCGGCGTGCCCACCGCGCCGATCAGCGCAAACACCTTGTCGTCGTCGATCAGGTGCAGCGTCTGCGCCACCGAACGGTCGGGGTCGTAGCCGTCGTCGCGGCTGATGAGCTGGAGCTTGCGGCCGTGGACCCCGCCCTTGGCGTTGATCTCGGTGAATGCCGCGACGATGCCTTGCCGCATGCGCTGTCCAAGCGCGGAGGAGGGCCCTTCCAGCGCGGCGGCCTGGCCGAACAGGATCGCATCCTCGCTGACGCCGGCCTCGTCGGCTCTCGCCGCCAGCACGGTCGCGGCGAGGAGCGCGCTGGCCAGGACGAGGGATGTCGCTGATCGAAATCGATACATCAGGGAGTTTTGCCGAATGATGGGGAGGAGCCTTGCGCAACATATTCCTGCGAGCCTGAATAGCTCGCTAACCGGCGACGTGTCGGCAGCCCGTAGTACTCCGGGCAAAACCGGCAACTTGTTTCCAGAATGCCGGATCATTCGGGCACTTCATTAACTAATTCACGCGTTGCGGAATGGAGGGGTTCCGAAATTGTGCAGTTCTTAACCGCGGTCTTGTTCCGATAGCGGCGCCGGCACCTCAACCAGAGGTTCGGTTCGTCGCGGACAGGGGGACGGCGGCTTCAAGATGGGCGATCGCGATCAGAACGATCAGGATCGGAGGCGTATGACCGGATGGTGGCGTGCCGCGCCGCTGCTCGGGCTGTATCGCCCTGCGCTCGTCGCGGTCGGCGTCGGTCTTCTGTTTTCGGTCGTGGGCGCGGCCGCCGTGGCGCGGTGGGAGGATCGCGTCAACAGGATCGAGTTCGAGAACGCGGCCGAAACCGAAGCGATCGTCATGCAGAACGGCATGGGCGAATACATTTCCCGGCTCGTCGCGCTGCGCACGCTGTTCGAATCGACCAACGACGAGGTCACCCGCAGCGAGTTCGAAACCTTCAGCGCCCGTCTGTTCGAGCGCCATCCCGGCATGCTGCGCATCGCCTGGTTGCCGCGCGTCAACCGCAAGGAACGCGCCGAATACGAGACCGCGGCGATCGCGGACGGCGTGTCCGGCTATCGCATCAAGTCGCTCCAGGGCGCGGGCTTTGCGACGGCGCCGCAGACCGATGAATATTTTCCGGTGTTCTACTCGACCCAGCCGAAGACCTCGGCGGTCTACGGCATGGATTACGCCACCGTCCCGGAGCGCCGCGCGGTGCTGGAGCGCGCCCGCGACAACGACAAGGTCGCAGCCATTCGCACGCGCCTGTTCGAACCGAAGGAGGGCGGCCGGCTGCCCGACGTCCTCGTTGCCGTTCCCGTCTACGCCAAGGGGACCTCGCGCGATACGGTCGCGGATCGGCGCCGCAATCTGGCCGGCTTCGTGGTCGGCATCTTCGACATGCCGCTGCTGATCCAGGCAATTCGCGTCACGACCGGAGCAAGCCCCGCGGTCAGCATGAACGTCTATCCGCCTTTCACGGCGCAGATCGTCAGCCTGGAGCAGATGCTGCCGGATTATTCGTCGGCGGCCACGGCGCCGCAATCGATGCGGGACGTTGCGCGGGCGCTGCACTGGGCGGGCAGCCTCAAGATCGGCGACACCGATTGGCAGGTGCGGGCGGTTCCAACCGCCGGCGGTCCGCTGGAGACGACTTACGATCGCGCCGGCGCCGTGCTGATCGTCGGCATGCTGCTGACGCTGTCGCTGTCGACCTATCTCATGCTCGCGAGCCGCAATTCGCGGCGACTGTCGCTGGCGAACCGGCGGGTGCTCGAGCTCGCCCAGACCGACATCCTGACCGGACTGCCGAACCGCGCCTTCTTCCTCACCCGGCTCGACGAGATGAACAGCCAGCTCAGCGTGCGGGGCCTGCCGTTCTCGATCCTGATGCTCGATCTCGACCGCTTCAAGAACGTCAACGACTCGCTCGGCCACGGCGCCGGCGATGCATTGCTGCGCCAGGTAGCGCAGCGGCTGAAATCCGCCGTGCGCGCCAACGACGTGCTGGCGCGGCTCGGCGGCGACGAGTTCGCCATCATCCAGGAAACCGGCGAGGATCAGCGCGCCTGCTCGACCGAGCTGGCGGCGCGGATTGCCAAGCTCTTGACCGAACCGTTCCTGCTGCCTGGTCACCGCGTCGAGATCGGCACCAGCATTGGCATCGCCATCGCGCCGGATCACGGCAGCGATCAGGAGCAATTGCTGAAGAAGGCGGACCTTGCGCTCTATCGTTCGAAATCGGCAGGCCGCAACTGCTTCACCATCTACGACGAGGCGATGTCGGCCGAGCTCGAGGCACGCAACACGCTGGAGGGGGATCTGCGCGACGCCATCGCGCGGTGCCAGCTGGAGGTGCATTACCAGCCGTTCGTCGACGCACTCAGCGGCGCGCGGCGCGGCTTCGAGGCGCTGGTGCGCTGGCGGCATCCGACACGCGGCCTGATCCCGCCGGACCAGTTCATTTCGCTTGCGGAGGAGACCGGGCTGATCGTGCCGCTCGGCGAATTCGTGCTGCGGCGCGCCTGCGCGGATGCGGCCGGCTGGCCATCGGATCTCGCGGTCGCCGTCAACCTGTCGCCGATCCAGTTCAAGGAGGCCCGGCTGTTCGAGGTGATCTGCGCGGCGCTCGCCGATTCCGGCCTGCCGCCCCAGCGGCTGGAGATCGAGATCACGGAATCCGTGCTGCTGGAGCGCGGGGTCGAGAACCACGCCTTCATGCAGCGGCTGAAGCAGCTCGGCGTCGAGCTCGCGCTCGACGATTTCGGCACCGGTTATTCCTCGCTCAGCTATCTGACGGCGTTCCCGTTCGACAAGATCAAGATCGACAAGTCGTTCATCCGCAACCTCACCCAGCAGCCGCGCAGCTCCGCCATCATCTCCTCGATCGTGACGCTGGCGCGCGGGCTGGACATGTCGGTCACCGCCGAGGGCGTCGAGACCCGCGAGGAGTACGAGCGACTGAAGGCGCTCGGCGTCAATTTCGCGCAAGGCTATCTGTTCGGCCGCCCGCAGCCGATCGAGCGAATCCTGTTCGACGCGCCGGCCAAACCCTCGCGGCGCGACGCCGCCTGAGATCTCCCTGACGCATCTCGCTCAAGGGGCATGCGCGAAAAGCGCTTGACCCGGACATCTCCAGATGGTCGGAAGGATCGTCTAGGGATGAAATAAGCACAACATGCGGCTTCCGTTCTTCTACGGCTGGGTCGTGGTCGCCGTGACCTTCGTCACCATGGCCATCGGCGTCAACGCGCGTACCGCCTTTTCACTGTTCTTTCCTCCCATCATCTCCGAATTCGGCTGGGAGCGCGGCGTCACCGCGGGCGCCTTCTCCTTCGGCTTCGTGGTGTCTGGCGTGGTCAGCCCGCTGATCGGCCGCCTGATGGACCGCGCCGGCCCGCGCGCGGTGATGGAGCTCGGCGTCGTGCTGATGGGCGGCGGATTGCTGCTTGCGCCGCTCACCAGCGCGCCCTGGCATCTCTATGTCACCATTGGCGTCATGGTTGGTGCCGGGTCGGTGTGTCTCGGCTATTCCGGCCAGTCGCTGTTCCTGCCGAACTGGTTCATCCGCAAGCGCGGCTTCGCCATCGGCATCGCTTTTGCCGGCGTCGGCATCGGCTCGGTGACGCTGCTGCCATGGGTGCAGCACATGATCGAGCAGACCGGCTGGCGCACCGCCTGCACCGCGATGGGCCTGCTCATCCTGGTCGTGCTGGCGCCGGTCAATCTGCTGCTGCACAAGCGCCCGCAGGACATCGGCCTCGAGCCGGACGGCGATGTCGTCCCGGCCGCAGGTGCGGCCGAGCCGATCTCCAATGTCGTCGATCCCGTCTGGGTCGGGACCGACTGGACGCTGAAACGTGCCGTCGCGACCGCGCGGTTCTGGTGGATCGCACTCGGCTATTTTTGCGGCCTGTACATCTGGTACGCGGTGCAGGTGCACCAGACCAAATTCCTGCTCGACATCGGCTTCAGTCCCGGTGTCGCGGTGTGGGCGCTCGGCATCGTCAGCCTGCTCGGCATTCCCGGCCAGATCCTGCTCGGCCATGTCTCCGACCGGATCGGGCGGGAATGGGTGTGGGCGATCAGTTGCGCCGGCTTTGTGATCTGCTTTGCGGCGCTGATGGCGCTGAAGTTCCAGCCGTCGCTGTGGCTGGTCTACGTGATGGTGTTCACGCAAGGCGCGTTCGGTTACGGCCTCACCTCGATCATGGGTGCGGTGGTGTTCGAGATTTTCCAGGGCAAGCACCAGGGCAGCATCTTCGGCACGATCATGCTGGCGGCGTTGGCGGGCGGTGCCGCCGGACCGTGGGTGACCGGCTTCCTCTACGATCGCACTGGTGACTACACGCTCGCCTTCGCCATCGCGATGATCGTGAGCGCCTTGTCGGCGCTCTCGATCTGGCAGGCCGCACCGCGCAAGGTGCGGGCCGTCGCCGGCCGGCTGCACAAGCTTCACGCGGGAACCGGCGCGGATTAGTTCCGCACGCATCAAGATACCGTCGCCG
The DNA here is from genome assembly GCF_014198315.1 of Bradyrhizobium sp. CIR48. Taxonomy (NCBI): domain Bacteria; kingdom Pseudomonadati; phylum Pseudomonadota; class Alphaproteobacteria; order Hyphomicrobiales; family Nitrobacteraceae; genus Bradyrhizobium; species Bradyrhizobium sp. CIR48. The sequence goes on along the minus strand of NZ_JACIHG010000002.1, from coordinate 749,212 downwards.
TTTTCGCGGATCGTTAAGCATGCCGCCTCTTGGCGAGGAGCGATGACGCGGCAAAAAACGACTTGGACACCATCGGAGCGTTAGCGTCGGACCGCTTGCCGTAGTTTCCCGATATCGCCGGGTCAAACGATGTCCGCCTTCGATTGTCTCACTGAAAATCCGGACGTGCTGCGAGCCGCGCTCGAACGCGCCGACGATGGCGTCGTCATCGTCGATGACGCGCATCGCATCACTCATTTCAACGCCGCCGCGGAGCGCATCTGGAAGTTGGCACGCACCGACGTGCTGGGTCGCGATGCCGAAATTCTCGCCCTCAAATGCCTTCAGGCCGATCCGGTGGCCGATCTCCGGGACGAGATCAGTCTCGTGCGCCGTGACGGCAGCCGCATCAGGGCGGCTATCGCGCTGTCTTCCGTGAAAATCGGCGGCGTCAATCATTACATCCTGTTTGCGCGTGACGTCACCATCGAAGCTGAGCGCCGCGTCAGGATCGGGCTTCTCCACGCCGTCTCCGACCAGACCAACCGGGCGGTGATCATCAGCGACACCGAGCAGAACATCGTCTATGTCAATTCCGCCTTCACGACGCTGTTCGGCTACACCAACGCGGAGGCCGAGGGCCGCCGCGCTGGCGAGCTGATCGCCGGCCGGCATACCGATCGCAAGGCCATCGCGAAGCTCATCAAGCGCCTGATGCATGGCGGTCGCCGCGGCGAAGCCGAGGTGCTGGTCTACGACAAGGACGGCGAGGAGATCTGGGTCTGCGCCCGGATCGATGCCTTCCGCGACACGAAGGGCCGGGTCAAGCACATCTTCGCGCTGCTCGAGGACATCACCGAGACCAAGCAGCTGCGCTCGCTCCAGCAACTCATCATGGGCGCGCTCGCCGACGAGGTGCCGATCGGCGAGATCGCCGACAGGCTGTGCCGTCGCGTCGAGGAGATCGCGCCCCACGTGGTCTGCTCGTTGCTTCACGTCGATGCCGCGGGCCTGATCCATCCGCTCGGCGGCCCCAGCCTGCCCGATGATTATTCCCGCGCGCTGGACGGCGTGGCCATCGGCCCCGATGTCGGCTCCTGTGGCACCGCCGCTTTCTACGGCGAACCGGTGCTGGCGACCGATCTGGAGACCGATCCGCGCTGGCAGCCCTACAAGGCCATGCCGCTCGCGATCGGCCTGCGCGCCTGCTGGTCGACGCCGGTCAAGGCCAAGGACGGCCGGGTCATCGCGACCTTCGCCTTCTACTATCGAGAGCCCCGCGCACCCAGCAATTGGCACCGGCGCATCGTCGAGGCCTGCGTCAATCTCGGCGCCTTCGCGATCGAGCGCAAGGAAGCGCGCGCCGAGATCGCGCGGCTCGCCTATCACGACATTCTCACCGGGCTGCCGAACCGCGCGCAGCTGCGCCACCTGATCACCACGGCGATCGATGCCTGCCCGACCGGCAGCCATGTCGCGCTGGCCTTCCTCGACGTCGATCATTTCAAGGACGTCAACGACACGCTCGGCCACGCCGCCGGCGACGAGCTCCTGATCCAACTCGCCCAGCGCCTGCGCGAGCAGATCGGCCCCGAGGACATGCTGGGACGGCTCGGCGGCGACGAGTTCGTCATCCTGCTGCCGCAACGCAACGCCGAGAGCGCCGCGCGCGTCGCGGCCGACATCACGGAGGCGTTGGCTGCACCCTTGAAGCTCGGATCGAAGCTGATGCCGATGTCGGCCAGCATCGGCATCAGCCTCTATCCCGACCATGCCACCGACATCGACACACTGATGCAGCAGGCCGATGCCGCCATGTACATGGCCAAGCAGGCGGGCCGCTCGACCTATCGTATCTTCAGCGCCGAGATGAACGGGCTCACCGAGCAGCGGCTGGCGCTGATCGCGGCGCTCCGCCGTGCCATCGCCGAAGGCACACTGACCCTCAGCTACCAGCCGCAGATCCGCAGCTGCGACGGCGCCATCCACGGCGTCGAGGCGCTGTCGCGCTGGCGTGATGCCGTGCTCGGCGACGTCTCGCCGGCAAAATTCATCCCGCTCGCCGAGGAGTGCGGCCTGATCGAGCAGATCGGACTGTGGTCGGTGCGCGAGGCCTGCCGGCAGATGGCGAGCTGGCGCCGCGCCGGGCTCAACGTCCCTAGCGTGTCGGTCAACCTGTCGCCGATCAATTTCCGCAACGTCACGCTGGCCGCGCGGCTCAAGGACATTCTCTCCGAATACGATCTGTCGGCGGACGCCTTGATGCTGGAGATCACCGAAGGCGCTTTCATGCAGGACGGCGTCGCTGCGCTCGAGACGATGAACGCGATTCGCGAGCTCGGCGTCGGGCTCTCGTTGGACGATTTCGGTACCGGCTATTCCAGCCTCAGCCGTCTCGCGCATTTGCCGATCCGCGAATTGAAGATCGACCGCAGTTTCATGCGCGATATCGAGCGTGACGCCGGCGCGCTCGCGATCGCCACCGCCGTGGTGCGCGTCGGCCAGGGCCTCGGCATGACCGTCGTCGCCGAGGGCGTCGAGACCGAAGGCCAGCGCAAGACCCTGGCCGAGCTCGGCTGCGACGTCGTGCAAGGCTTCTTCTACGCCCCCGCACTTCCCCCCGTGGCGTTCGAGCGCTGGCTGATCGAGCACTGCGCCGAGCAGGCGAGGGCGATGCTGGGGCGGCTGGATGTTGCGCCGGCAGGCAGCGACGCCGTAAGGCGGTCGGCTTAGGGGCCGCGCCGAACACAGGGTGCGAACTCACTCATGCGGTGAGTACGCACCCCCGGCTCTAACCCGACGAGCGGTTAGTAGTCCCAGAAGGCTGGCACCCAGCGAAAGTGGTCGCCGTCGACCGCGACCCGTCCGATGGACGGGAACGGCATGTGCGTGGCGACGAGGAGTTCTTCGTTCGCCGCCAGCTCGCGCAGAAGACGGACCCGGACGCGGGCCGCCTCTTCGGGATCATGCTCGAAGCCGTTGTGCCAGTCGGGGTGGTCGAACCCGACAGTGAACACGGCGTCGCCGGCGAATGTCAGCCGATCGCCGCCTGATGCCAGGCGGACCACGCTGTGCCCGGGGGTGTGGCCACCGGTGCGCGTGACCACCACGCCCGGTGCCACCTCGTGCTCGTCCTCGAAGGTACGCAGCTGGTTGTGGTATTCTTTCGCGAACCGCTTGGCGGTCGCCCGAAGCGCGTCCGGGAATCCCGGCGGCATCGAGACGTGGGAGAAATCGGGCGCCTCCCAGAATGCGACCTCGGCGGCTGCCACGTGGATGCGCAGGTCCGGGCGCAGCCGCTCCTTCACCTCGTCGACGAGCAGCCCGCCAATGTGGTCCATGTGCATGTGCGTCAGCACCACGTCGGTCACAGACTCAAGATCGATACCGGCGGCTTCCAGTCGCTTGCTCAACTGGCCGGCCCGCGGCAAGTGCAAGTCCGGGTCGGATCCTAGTCCGGCGTCGACGAGGATGGTCCGGTCGCCGCTACGCACCACGACCACGTTCAGCGCCCAATCGAACGCGTCCGGCGGCAGGAACATGTCCTTCAGCCACGCCGCGCGGACGGCCGGGTCGGCGTTGTGGGCCAGCATCGCGCCTGGCAGCGTCAGTACGCCGTCGCTGATCACCATCACGTCGATCTCGCCGATCTTCAGCGCGTAGCGCGAAGGAACCAGCTCTTGGGACCCCGGCTTGCCGGGGCGTGTGGTGTGGTGCAGGTTCATGTTCGTCTCCTCAGTGTTACGGATCGTCTGGTTCATCTTGAAAGCTCCTTCGTTCTGCCTTGACGCAGTTCAGTAAGTGACCGCGCGTCTGCCGTGGGCAGTGCGGTCAATGCCTTGAGGTGTTCGGAGATTGGGGCGTTCTGGGGCGACCTGATCCAACACGCGGTTAGTAGTCCCACCAGGTCGGGACCCAACGAAACAGGTCGCCTGCGGTCGCTACCCGGCCGATCGACGGGAACGGCATGTGCGTGGCGACGAGCCACGCGCCCGTCTCCGCCAGCTCGCGCATGAGCCCGATCCGGACGCGGGTCGCCTCCTCGGGATCGTGCTCGAAGCCGTTGTGCCATTCGGGATGATCAAACGAGACCGGGAATATGGCATCGCCGGCGAACATCAGCCGGTCGCCGCCGGACGCCAGGCGGACCACGCTGTGCCCGGGGGTGTGACCGCCGGTGCGCCTGACGACCACGCCCGGCGCCACTTCGTGCTGCTCCTCGAAAATGCGCAACTGGCTACGGTATGCGTCCAGGAACTGGCTGGATGCGCGCCGAGCCAAGTCGGCGAGCGCGGGCGGCATGGCGGTGCGGGAGAAATCGGGCGCTCCCCAGAACTTGACCTCGGCCGCAGCCACGTGAATCCGCAGGTCCGGACGCAGCCGCTCTTTCACCCCGTCGACGAGCAGCCCGCCGACATGGTCGAAGTGCATGTGGGTCAGCACCACATCGGTCACCGATCCAAGATCGATGCCGGCAGCATCGAGTCGCGAGCCGAGCTGCCCGGCTCGCGGAAAGTCCGGGTACTCCACACCGAGCCCGCTGTCGATGAGGATGGTCTGGTCGCCGCTGCGCACCACGACTTCGTTCAGCGCCCAATCGAACGCGTCGCGCGAAAGGAACATGTCGTCCAGCCACGCGCCTCGTGCAGCCGGGTCGGCGTTGGTGGCCATCGACTCCGCGGGCGGTGTCAACACGCCATCGCTGATCACCATCACGTCGATCTCGCCGACACGGAGCGCATAACGCGACGGAACCAGCTCGTCGGACCGCGCTCTGTCGAAATGTGTGGTGTCGTGCAGGTTCATGTTCGTCTCCTTTTGAGCGTGAGAGATCATCTGATTCATCTTTGAGACTCCTTTGTTCGCATGTGGATTGTTGAGGGGCTGCAGCGGGCCGCGCCCGCAGGAGCGCGGCCGTCATCAGGTGGGCGTCTAGAGATCAGTCACGCGTTCCGGATCGGCTGACGCGAGCGCGGCGGCACGCTCGGCGCGCGGCGGATAGATCCAGACCGTGTTGATCTCCCGCTTCGTCTTCTTGGCGACGTCGCCGACCATCTCGACGTTGCGCTCCCAGCCGCGCGTAAACAGCGCGCCGGCTTCGCCGAGGTCGAGACAGGTGACATAGGTTTTCTGGTGGTAAGGCCTTGTCGCAAGGCCGAGCAGCTCGGCTGCGGCATTGTTGCCGGCGAAGGCGCCCATCCGCGTGGCGTGCTGGCACGACATCAGCGCGTAATTGCCCTCGTCGTCGCAGGCCGCACGCGCCGCATCGCCGGCCGCGAAGACGCCCTGAACGCCTGTCACCTGCAGGCAGCGGTCGACAAGCAACCGGCCGAAACTGTCGCGCTCGGCGGGAATCTGCGTCGTCAACGGCGCGGCGCGAATGCCCGCCGCCCAGATCACGGTCTCGGTTTCGATGTGCTCGCCACTCGATAGCGTGACGCCGGATTCATCGAGCGAGGCGACGCCGGCGCCGATCCGTGTCTCCACGCCGACCTTGCGCAGGGCTTCCTCGATGACCGGGCGGGGGCCTGCGCCCATATCGGGCGCGATCGCATTGTTGCGCTCGACGATGATGACGCGAGTCTTTGCGCTCGTGCCGAGGATTTCGCGAAGCCGCGCCGGCATTTCGGTGGCCGCCTCGATGCCGGTGAAGCCGCCGCCGGCGACGACGACCGTGTCGCGCCCGTTCCTGGCGGGCCGCTTGGCGAGGCCATGCAGATGCTTGTCCAGCGTGATCGCATCCTCGAGCGAATCGACGCTGAAGCCGTGCTTGGCGAGACCCGGGATATTCGGGCGAAACAGCCGGCTGCCGGTGGTCACGACGAGGCGGTCGTAAGAGAGCGTCTTTTTCGTGCCCTTCGCCGTGGCGATCTTGACCATGCTCGATTTGGTGTCGACCGTCTCGGCAATGCCTTGCACATAGCTGACGTCGATGGCCTCGAGCACGTCGAGCAGGGGTGCCGTCAGGGTCTCGGGCTTTCGTTCATAGAGCCGCGGGCGAACCACGAGCGTCGGCTCGGGGGCAACCAGCGCGATCTCGAGCTGCTCTGGCGAGACGCCCTGGATCTCGCGCAGGCGGGCGGCGGAAAGGGCGGCGTACATGCCGGCAAAGCCGGCGCCGATGATGACCAGTCGCATGAGTTTACTCCTTGATCTCTGCGTTTTCGATCTCTGCGTTTCGAAAGTCCGTGCGCGCGCCCGTCGCTGCTCCGCTTGAGGCAGCGTCCGGTGACGGCACGAAGAGGTGAAGTGAATCGCCGGCCTTAAGGCGCGGCGCAGCGCGACAGCGGCGAACTCGATGGCCAGCCTTGGTGCAATGAACTTTGGCGTAGCCAACCTTGACGAAAGACGACCGGCTGAGTCGTCCTCGGGCCCCAGTCCTGGTAGGGAAGACCGGAGCCATCCCGGGTCATGATGGACACCAGCGGGTAGGTCGGATGCATGGCTTGCGCCGGAATCTCGACCTGCTCGCCCGTCGCCGACGTGAAGCGAACGGCCAGCGAGAGTCCGTACAATGTTGCGGTTGCAAGGCCTCGGCGTCGCGAAGCGATCACCCGCCGGCTGATGAAGTTTTTCCAGGTCATCTTCGGTCTCCGTCGATTGGTCTGGCACGGTGATGGTCTAGCGGATCGAATCTGCCGCCGCGCCAGAGCGATTGCCGTGGTTGCATCGCGATTGCTGCTAACGCTTGTGCCTGCGCCAGTCGCTCGGGCTCTCGCCGGTCAGCTTTTTGAAGGCGACTGCGAATGCCGTTTGCGAGGAATAGCCAAGCGCAGCTGCGATCGAGACGATCGAATCGTCGGAGTCGCGCAGCATCTTCATGGCCTGCTCGAGCCGGTGCTGGCGCAGCCAGGCATGCGGTGAAAGTCCAGTGCTTTCCTCGAACGCGCGGCGGAAATGGAAGCGGGACAGCCCTGCATCCGACACCAGCGCGGCGAGTGACAGGTCCGCCTCGACTTCGAACCGCAGGCGCTGGATCGCGCGGTTCAGTGTCGTCGCTGACAGTCCGCCGATGACGGACCGGATCGGCGGGGCTCGTTAGCGCGCGTGCCGCCTGCGCCAGTCGCTCGGCGTCTCGCCGGTCAGCTTCCTGAAGGCTGCTGCGAACGCCGTCTGCGACGAATAGCCCAGCGCCGCGGCGATCGAGACGACCGCTTCGTCGCTGTCGCGCAGCATCTTCATGGCCTGCTCGAGCCGGTGTTGGCGCAGCCACGAGTGCGGGGAAAGGCCGGTGCTCTCCTTGAAGGCGCGGCAGAAGTGAAAGCGCGATAGTCCGGCATCGGAAGCCAGCGCATCGAGCGAGACGTCCGCATCGCTGTCCGAGCGCAATCGTTCGATCGCACGGAGCAGGATCTTCGGCGACAGCCCGCCCATGGTCGGCTGGAGCGTGGCTGGCGAACCTGTGTGCGCAACCAGCAGGCGCGTGGCCAGAAGATCCGTCAGCTGATGCCGAAACAGCGTATCCAGGGCTTCGTTGCCTCCCAGCGTATCAGCCGCGCTCAGGAGCAGCCGAGACGTAATGGGGTCAGGATGCGCCGTCCGTTCCAGCAGCTCGTTCGTTCCCGTGATCTCGGCTTCGCGAGCAACGCGCTTCAACGTTGCATCGGGAAGATACAGTTGAACCACATCCACGGGCTTCGGAATGTCCCAGCGGGAGCTTGATCCTTCCGGAATGATGACCACGACCCCGCGACGAAACGTGCCGATCGCAACCGATTTTCCTGTCCGCCGCTCCATGCGCTGCACCATGCCGTTATGGGCCATGATCACGTGGTGGCTCATGGGCTTGACGACGTCGTGCAATCGATCATGTTTCCAATGGGCAATCCCGGCGCCGGAGGAGTCCAGTGCCATGCGAAGTGGCTCGGTCCCGAGCACGCGCGCCATTTCCGCATCGGCGCGTCGCTCGGAGCTCGAGCGATCGTGCGGCTGTGAGCCCGGCGGGGGTGGCAAGCCCTGGTGCGAGGGATTGCGCATGAGTGCAGTGCTCCCGGTCATTGCGTGGCTCCTCCTGATCAGCTCAAGCTTTCGATCAGTGTCCGTACTTGTACGGGTCGGCGCGTGTTCTATGCGCTGCGAAGGTTCCGTGTATTTCCTGAAGCGGTGATGCCTTGTCCGATCCTGCTCCAAGCCGGCGCGCGCTTTCACAAACGCACGATGGACCGGCGATGCGCTGGCCAAGGCATTGACCGGGATTGCGCGAGAGAAATCAAAACTCGTTGAAATTGCTCGTGAAAGGCGGTCTGAGGCAATAAATGCGGCGGGCCGTCATGCGGCTGTCGCTCCGACGCGCTGGTCTGGACCGCCGCTTGGCGATGTCGGATAATTGGGCGTGATTTGGCGATGGCGCCGCGCTCCCAAGTCTCCTCTCACACGAGATCCACGCCCGAGATTCCCGCCATGACACAGGCAGCTGCCTTCGCGCAGAAGGTCGAACGGTTTCTGCATCTGAAAGATGCGCCGCCAACGCTGGCCACGCGTTCGCTGCGCAGCGCGGAGCTCGCCGTCACCGAAACCCGGGATGACCATCCAATGCCGCGTCTTTCCGATTCGATGCCCTCGGAGGACGCCTATCTCGTTGGCCTGAAATTTCGCGATTTCGCCGATTGCGAGTGCTGGGAGCGCGGCCGCTGCGTAATCAAGAGCGATATCCAAGCCGGCGCGACATACCTGTACGACCTGAAACGCGATCCGCGCTACGTGATCGACAAGCCTTTCCATTCCCTGTTTTTCTATCTGCCCCGTTCAGTGCTGGACGACATGGCGAGGCAAGGCGGCGCGCCAAGGATTGGCGAACTCGCCTATCAGCCCGGCGTCGGCCATGACGATATGACGATCCGCCATCTCGGCGCATCGTTCCTGGCGGCATTGCGCCAGCCTGATGAGGCCAACCAGCTCTTCATCGACCACATGATGCTCGCGCTCGCCGCACATGTTGCGACGACCTACGGCGGATTGCGGTGCGCCGCCGAGCCGGCGCGCGGCGGCCTTGCTCCTTGGCAGGTCAAGCGGGCCTGCGAAAGGCTGGAATCCGATCTCCGCGGAAAGCTCTCACTGGACAAGATCGCAGCCGAGTTCGATCTCTCCGTCAGTCATTTTTCGCGTGCATTTCGCGTCTCCACCGGCCTGCCGCCGCACCAATGGCTGCTGCGCCAGCGCGTGGACACGGCCAAGCAATTGATGACGGTGCGCGACCTGTCGCTGGCGGAGATTGCGATATCGGCCGGGTTCGCCAATCAAAGCCACTTCACCCGGGTATTTTCCTCGGTGGTCGGGATGAGCCCGGGAATATGGCGCCGCGAGGCGCAGGGCGTGCCGGAAAGCGAAACGTGATCCGGGCTCAAGACGCCATCCGCTCAACGGCGCCTTGCCTGAGAGATGGCATAGGCGGCGCTGCGCGCTGCAAACATCTCGTCCGGCGGCTGGCCGATGCCGTCGGCAAGATTGGCCGGATTGAACGCGGAGCCGTCGCACGCCTCGTTTGATTCTGTGCCCGTGATCACGATCGTTCCGAGGCGCACCGCTTCGCGCGCATCCTCATCGGGCCAACGCGCGGTCACGTCCATGATGGGGTCGCCGGGCCGGTCCAGCAGCGCCATCACGCTGAACCTGACATCGCGTGCCCCGATCCGGGCTTCGAGCTCGCCGCGCAGAAGGCCGGGGGACTCGGGTGCGGCGGCGTCCTCGGGCGGCCTGCCTTCCTCGCCGACCGGCGCGACCTTGAATTTGATGAACCGTGTCTCGCCCTTTGCATTCGTCGCGGGAAAGGCGTGCACGCCCCAATAGGTCGTGCACGCAAGGCTTGCGGGTGGCGGGTGCACGGCAAGGTAGCTTGCCTGATGCAGCGTTTCGGGATTGGCGGCGGAGAATGCCTCGACCTGCGCCATGTCCTGCTTGCCGTCCGGTCCCGGCATGCGCGCCTGGAGGAACGCCAGCATCTGGTCGAGCGTTCTGGCGAAATGAACCGGGGCGCTCTGGGTGAAGATCTCGGAGCGCTGATCCCCGCTGCCGAGCCGGAAGCTGAAGCCGCGCAGCGAGCACCTGTCAGTGACCACCGCATCCGGGGTGCAGCCGTCCGCCGAGAACCGCGCCAGCACCCGGGACGGCTTGGTGAAGCTGCGGGATCTGGTGATCTCCTTGGCCTGATGCGACGGGGTGTAGGTGCCGCGAACGCATTGGCCCCAGGCAAAGCTCGCCCGTGCCTTTGGCGGAAGCCCGGCAACCGCCTTCAGGGCATCGACAACAGACGTCGGCGTGGCAGCGCCGCTGGGGAACTGAGGCAGGACGAAACCCTAGGTTCGAACGATGGCGCTCGTTTGTGACGCAGGGCGGATCGAGCTTCTTTCCCAAAGCGGGCGCGCCTTGTCCGATCCTGCGACAAATCTCGCGGCTCGCTTGCTCGGGGCCGCCGCGCGCTATGAAGACGCCGCCCCCTAGTCCGACGCCAGCCCCGTCCTCCGCCGCAAATCCGTGATCGCCCGCAGAAAGCTGTCCGCAGGCGTCGTCTCGGGATCGATCAGCCGGTGCAGGCGAAAGCCGTCTTCGAGCGCCAGCACGACGGAGGCCATCCAGGGCGGATTCAGATTGTCGTTGCGTCCGTTGCTCTTCAACGTCGCCTCGACGATGTCGGCCACCAGCTTGCGCCGCGCGCGCAGGCGCTTGGCAAGCTCGGGACGGCGCTTCTCGGCGCGGGCGACGAACAGGATCATCTCCATGTGCAGCAGCGGCGAGCGGATCGGCCCGATTACGCCGCGGGCCAGAAGGCGCTTGTCCAGATCGAGATTGAGGTTGGTCGTTCACGAGCCCGGGTTCATTTCGGCGCGCGGCTGGATTGAGGCACGGGGCAATCGACCCCGAATTTCTCGGCGCGAAGAACCGGGTCCGAAATCCGCGCGATGCGTGCGCAGGCCTTGGTGGCGATGGCGTAGGTCTCCGGCGACGCGTTCCTCTGCGGCAGGCTTGTCAGCTCGCCGCTCCAAATCCGGGTCATATACTCCTTCAGATCACGGTCGCGTACCAAGTCGAATTTCGCGGCAAGCCTGACGACCTCGTTGGATGGCCGGTCGTGCGTGCCTCGCAGCATTGCGATGGCCTTGTCGGAATAGGCCAGCGTGTCGTCGAAAAAAATCAGCGGGCGAACGCTCTTGTACATATAGTTGCGCGCCGCCGGATAGCCTTGAGGCCCAAGACTCGTAATGATCCTCAAGCAGCCCTCGTATTGCCATGTCGCAAGATCGTGGTGTTCCACGAAGATCCGGATGACCCGGTCGAGCAACGCCTGGGCACTTGGCAGCCGCTCACTCAGTTTCCACTCGCGCAGGGAGGGGTTGGCAACCGATTGGCTGGCGATACATTCGTCGCAGATGCCCGGTGTCTCGAGACGCTGCACCACCTTCTCGACCAGCAATGCGGTCTGGTCATTGGTGAGGCCCTTCGCAAAATCCGTCACCGCCGTCCAGCCCTCGCTTTCACGTCCGACGAGAGACGTGGCGGCATCTATCGAGCGCTGGTCGACAATGCCCTTGTCCCGCGCTGCAATCAGCATAGCTGCGACGCTCTTCGGGCTGACATTGGCCAGCTTCGCAAATGTCTGCGCCTGATCCAGCGTTTCCGAAGCGCTCAACGTCGCGAGCGGCACAGGCCCGCCGCGGTCCGAGGCGTAAGGAGGAGTGACGCCGTAGATCGCGCTGATCATCTTCGGGGAATCGATCTCGTCGAGCCCGTACCGTACGGGATGGGAGATCCCGGAGCCGATTTCCCAAGGGCGTGTCGAAGGGGAAAAGAAGCCGAATAGCGGAAAATAGGACAGCACGTAGGCTTGTCCCTGATACCACGAGAACAGCGGTCGCTCCTGGCCGCCGGTCCGCAATCTAGCTTGAGTCTCATTGCAGCAGCCAGAGCCGCCGTTGTTGACGCCGATCCGGTAGAATTGCTCGATCACCAGACCGTCGGGTATCTCGGCGAGGCTGCGCCATTTGAAACATTCGTCAGAACGCCGCTCGTTCTGCAATTGCTGCGAAGCCTGCTTTTCTTCGGCCGAGCACGCATCGCCCCTCGCAAGCGAAACCTCTTCAATGCTGGAAATCTTCTGGTTTGAACTGTCGAGCCGCAGCTTGATCAGGCGATCGACACGACCATCGGCGACGATCTTGTTGTCGACGGTCGGTGGCGACTTCACGATCAGCGTGCGTTGAGCGCTGGCTTCTGGACTGATCGGGCGATCCCATACCTTCGGATCAATACTCTTCTGCAGCCGCCACTGGCCGACGACGGACGCGCCGGCCCATATTGCGATGAAAACAAGAGGCGAGAGCGCCAATCCCGGCTTCGATCGCGCCATCCCATAGATCACCAATCCGATCATCACCGCGAACCAGACGAAATTCATCAGGCCTGCGATCGTCGGGGCGACGAAGGCGAGCATTAACACCGGGAATTGTACCACGCCGAGCAGTACGAACGCGACGGTCAGGATGAGAAGACCAACGACGATCTGCCCCAGGATGCGCATGAGAAGCTGGCTCTCGAACGACCGGCGTCCGGTCAATGAGGTTGTGGTTGCTTTGGGCTGCTACTCTTATCCGGAAGTCCTGCGCCGACGTTGCCCAAACTTCTTCGGCAATCATTTGGCGTAAATGATGAGTTAATCGCCCGCGGACGGAAGATGCCGCGACACCCTAGTCCGACGCCAGCCCCGTCCTCCGCCGCAAATCCGTGATCGCCCGCAGAAAGCTGTCCGCAGGCGTCGTCTCGGGATCGATCAGCCGGTGCAGGCGAAAGCCGTCTTCGAGCGCCAGCACGACGGAGGCCATCCAGGGCGGATTCAGATTGTCGTTGCGTCCGTTGCTCTTCAACGTCGCCTCGACGATGTCGGCCACCAGCTTGCGCCGCGCGCGCAGGCGTTTGGCAAGCTCGGGACGGCGCTTCTCGGCGCGGGCGACGAACAGGATCATCTCCATGTGCAGCAGCGGCGAGCGGGCGAGGGGATCCTGCCGCGAGCGGTCCATCGCCTTCAGCGCAGCGATGAAGTCGTCGAGATTGTCGTGCTGGGCGAGGATGTCGAGGTTGCGCCGGATCGACTGCTCGACATGGTCCTCGAGCATGGCGATGATCAGCTCGTCCTTGCTCTTGAAGTTGGAATAGAACGCGCCGCGGGTGAAGCCTGCCGCCGCCGCGATCGCCTCGATGCTGGCGCCGCCGATGCCGTCCTGCTCGAACACGCGCGCGGCCGCCTCGAACAATTTGTCGCGCGTATCGTCCCTGGTAGGCCTGGTTCTCACCCTTGACATCGGACGAGGTTAGGGCAGAATGCAACTCGATACAACAATGTATCGAGTTGATAAATTTTGGGGATGGTTACGCCGGGCAGTGGGGCTGCGATCGGCGTATTCGTGTCATCGGCAACCGATTGAGGTCACCATGAACGAGCACGTGCAAGGCGCAGGCGGACCGCTGTTCAACCCGCTGTCGCCGGACTTCATCCGCGATCCCTATCCGCACTATGAACGGCTGCGCACGAACGATCCGATCCACGTGACGCCGTTCGGCCAGTTCGTCACCAGTCGCCACGCCGACGTCAGCCTCGTGATGCGCGACAAGCGCTTCGGCAAGGATTTCGTCGAGCGCTCCAAGCGCCGATATAGCGCCGCCATCATGGACGAGCCGGTGTTCCGCAGCATGAGCCACTGGATGCTGCAGGCCGATCCGCCCGACCACACCCGCCTGCGCGGCCTCGTCGTGAAGGCCTTCACCGCCCGCCGCGTCGAGGACATGCGGCCGCGCATCCAGGCAATCGTCGACCAGGCCATCGATGCCGTGATCGAGCGTGGCCACATGGACCTGATCGAGGATTTCGCCTTCCGCCTGCCCGTCACCATCATCTGCGAGATGCTCGGCATCCCCGAGGACCATCGCGAGGTCTTCTACAAGAGCTCGCGTGACGGCGGGCGGCTGCTCGACCCCGTTCCGCTCACTGCCGAGGAGATCAGGAAGGGCAACGAGGGCAACCTGATGGCGCAGATGTATTTCCAGCAGCTGTTCGAGCTGCGCCGCAAGAACCCCGGGGACGATCTCACCACCCAGCTGGTGCAGGCCGAGGAGGACGGCAACAAGCTCACCAATGAGGAGCTGACCGCCAACATCATCCTCTTGTTCGGCGCCGGCCACGAGACCACCGTCAATCTCATCGGCAACGGCCTGCTCGCGCTCCACCGCAATCCGGACCAGCTTGCGCTGCTCAAGGCGCGCCCCGAGCTGATGGCAGGCGCGATCGAGGAATTCTTGCGCTACGATTCCTCGGTGCAGATGACCGGACGCGTCGCGCTGGAGGAGATCGAGGATCTCGGCGGCAAGAGGATCCCCAAGGGCGAGACCGTGCTGTGCCTGCTCGGCTCGGCCAACCGCGATCCCGCGGTCTATCCCGATCGGCCCGACCAACTCGATGTCACCCGCCAGAATGTGAAACCGCTGTCGTTCGGTGGCGGTATCCATTTCTGCCTCGGTGCCCAGCTGGCGCGCATCGAGGCCGAGATCGCCATTGCCACGCTGCTGCGGCGGCTGCCCGATTTGCGCATCGACAACGTCGAAAACCCGGAATGGCGGCCGACCTTCGTGCTGCGCGGCCTGAAGCGGCTGCCGGCGAGCTGGTGAGGCGCGCCGGCATTAACCTCCGCGCGCAACAGTCGCTGTGACTTCGCCACACTTCCCCCTATATAAGGGGCTGTTCCGGCACGCCTGAAGTCCACTAAGGCCAGGGTTTGGTCCGGATGCCGGTTTGGCCGAGGGGAGACCCGTGCAGACGACGCTGCTCGGATTGGCGATTGCCTTCATTATTGCGCTGCTGGCCGCGCTGATCGGGCCTTACTACGTCGACTGGAACCAGTTCAGGCCCCAGTTCGAGGCGGAGGCTGGCAAGATCATCGGCGTACCGGTGCGGGTCGCGGGCGAGCTCGACGCGCGGCTGTTGCCGGCGCCGACGCTGCGGCTGCGCCAGGTCACCTTCGGCGGCAACAACGATCTCGGCCGCCTGCGCGCCGACAAGCTCGATGTCGAGTTCAGCCTGGGCTCCTTGATGCGCGGCGAATGGCGCGCCACCGAGCTTTCGGTGGGCGGCATGGCGGTCGACCTCGGCCTCGATGCCCGGGGGCGGGTCGATCTGCCCTCCACCGCGAGCGGCACCTTCAATCTGGCCTCGCTTGCCATCGAGCGGGTCAATCTCACCGGCCGCATTGCGCTCCACGATGCCGCCAGCCGCTCGACGCTGGAGCTGAACGACATCGCCTTCTCCGGCGACGTCCGCTCACTCGCGGGCTCGGTGCGCGGCGACGGAAGATTCACCGCCGCCGGGGTGCGCTATCCGTTCCGCGTCTCCTCCGGCCCGAGCGCCGACGGCAGTGCCACCCGTCTCCATCTCAACATCGATCCCGGCGAGCGTGCCATCCTCGCCGATCTCGAGGGCGTGCTCGCCTTCGACAACCGCCTGCCGAAATTCGACGGTGCGCTGACGCTGGCCGTGCCGGCGGTCAAGAAGGCGGGCGAGGCGGGTCCAACGCCGTGGAAGCTCACGACCAAGCTTAGGGCGGATCCAGCCGGTGCGAAGTTCGAGCAGATCGACGCGAGCTTCGGCGCTGAAGACAATGCGCTGAAGCTCGGCGGCGTCGGCGACCTCAAATTCGGCGCCTCGCCGCTGCTGCGCGCGGTGCTGTCGGCGCGCCAGGTCGATGCCGACAGGCTCGCGGGCAAGGATGATGCCGAGCCGCTCCGCATCCTGCCGGCGCTGCGCGCGGGGCTGGCTGCCATTCCGCAGGCGCCGATCCCGGCGCAGATCGAGTTCAATTCCGACCAGATCATGCTCGGCGGCCGCCCGCTGCAGAACATCGCGGCCGAGCTTCAGACCGATGGACGATCCTGGACCTTCCAGCGGCTCGAGCTGCGCGCGCCCGGCATGACGCAGCTCTCGCTCAACGGCGCAGCTCCCGGCGCCGACAGTTTCAGCGGTCGTCTCAGTGTCGAATCCTCCGATCCTGACGCGCTGGTGGCCTGGTTGCAGGGCCGCAGCGAGATCAACCGCCGCAGCACGCGGCCGCTGCGCCTTGCCGGCGACGTAACCATCGCCGCCAACCATCTCGCCATCGACAGGCTGAAGGCCGACATCGAAGGCGGCGCCGTCACGGGCCGCATCGCCTTCGTGCAAACAGGCGCGAGCAAGGGCTCGCGGATCGACGCCGAGCTCAAGGCCGATCGGCTCGATCTCGACGCCGCCGCGAGCTTTGTGCGCGCGCTTGCGGGGCCGCAGGGCGAATGGCCGGAAGAGGCAAAGCTCTCGCTCGATATCGGCCGCGCCATCTCCGCCGGCCAGGAGCTGCGGCCGTTCGCGGCAAAGCTCGGTTACGGCCCGGCATCGCTGTCGCTGGAGCAGCTGCGCTTCGGCCAGGCCAGCGGCGTGACCACCGAGGCGAGCGGCAGCTTCGACCGCACCAAGGCCACCGGCAAGCTCGCGCTGAAGTCCTCGGCCAATGCGCTGCGCGAGCTCACCGCGTTGATCGAGCCGTTTGCGCCTGCGGTCCGCGCCCGTTTCGATGCCATCCCCTCATTACCAGGCGCGACCCGCCTCAAGCTCGATCTCAGCCTCGACAGGAATGCCGAGCATGCCGATCGCAGCAATGCCCGCGCCGTGCTCGACCTCGACGCGCCGCAGCTCAAGGCCAGTGCGACGCTGGCTGCGCAGACGCCGGTGGCGGCGGTCAACGGCATCGATATCGACAAATTGCGCAACAGCGACTTCACGCTGGACTCGAAGATATCGACGCCGCAGGCCGGCGCGCTGCTGGCGCTGCTCGGGCTCGATCGCGTGGTGGCCGCAGGCGAGGGCGCGTCGCAATTCGAAGGCAAGCTGACCGGTGCATGGCGGCGGCCGTTGCAATTGAACGCCAAGCTCAGCGGCGGCGGGCTCGACGCCGATGCGCAGGGCAGCGTCGAATTGTCGGAGCCGAAAGCCAGCGTGAACCTGCGCGTGCGTAACGCCAATCTGGCGCCGCTGTTCGGGACCAGCCCGGCCGGCAAATCGATGCAGGCCGTCAGCCTGTCCTCCCGCCTCACGCTCTCCGGCAACCGCCTGACCTTCGACGATCTCGACGGCAATGCAGCGGGCTCGCATTTGCGCGGTCATCTGGCGGTGACGCTCGATCAGGAAAGGAGCGTCGACGGCGAAGTCGGCCTCGATACGCTCGATCTGGCGCCCGCGCTGGCGATGGCGATCGGCGCGGCGGGACACGAGTCCGGCGAGCCGCTGAGCGCGGGGTTGTTGGGCGGCTGGCGCGGCCGCATCGCCTTCCAGGCGTTGCGCGGGATGTTGCCCGGCGGCATCGAGCTGCGCCCGTTCGGCGGCACGCTGCGAAGCGACGGCCAGTCGCTCGCACTCGATGCATTAAAGGGCGGCCTCAGTGGCGGCGAGATGTCGGCGAGCCTCGACGCACGCAACGGCGCGAATGGTCTTGCGCTGAACGCGCGCATCGATCTCAGCAATGTCGATGCGGCGACGCTGCGCTATCGCGATCTCGCGCTGCCGAAGGGGCGCGCCTCGGTGCAGATGGCGCTGACCAGCCAGGGCCGCAGCGTCGCGGCACTCACCGGTGCGCTCGCCGGCAACGGCACGGTGACGCTGGACTCCGCGGAAATCGGCGGCCTCAATCCGCGCGCCTTCGAGATCGCGATTCGCGCCAGCGATGGCGGCCAGGTCGCCGACGACAACCGCCTGCGCCAGCTGGTCGAGCCCGCGCTTGCCGCCGCACCGATCGCGGTGGCCTCGGCGCAGATCCCGTTCACGATCCGCGACGGTCGCTTGCGCGTCGGCGCCACGCCGCTGGAAGCGAAGAACGCCCGCGCCATCGTCTCCGGCGGCTATGACATTCCCGCCGACCAGGCCGACATCCGCGCCAGCCTGACGCCGATCATGACCGGCCTCTCCGGCGCCCCGCCGGAGATCCAGCTGTTCGCGGCCGGCCCTCCCGACAAGCTCAATCGCACGATCGACCTTGCGCCGCTGTCGTCCTGGCTTGCGGTGCGCACGATCGACCGCGAGACGCGCCGGCTCGACGCCATCGAGCGCGGCGAGCCGCCGCCGGCGACCGCGGCGCTGCCGACGCTGGTGTCTCCGGATGCAGCGCCCGAGCAGGCGCCGGTTAACGTGCCGCTGCCGGGCCAAGATCCGCGCCGCGCGCCGTCAAAGCCGAAAGCCGCGCCGCTGCCGAAGGCTCCGCAGGCCGCTCCCGCAGCTCCAAGCCCGCCGCTTGCCCAACAGCTTGCGCCGCTGCCGCCGGCCATCGACGTGAAGCCCGCTCCGGGTCCGCCGCCCGCCAAGCCCAAGCCGAAGCCGCCGCTGGTGCTGACGCCGCAGAATCCGTAAGGGTGCCCTTGTTTAGAGAGATGAATCCGCGGGCTCGGTGCGACCTCTCCCGCTTGCGGGGGAGGTCGGCACGAAGCGCCGGGTGGGGGATGTCTCCACATTGGGAGTCTCTCCGTTGAGACAACCTCTCCCCAACCCTCTCCCGCAAGCGGGAGAGGGAGCGCACCTTCCGAGCCGCCTTGTCCGCCCGTAAACCCATTCCCTCGCATTTGAATGAATTTTGCCCGGCAAAACTGATTTGCCGATTTTACCGAATTCTCGCGTTTGATCTCTAGCGTCAGTTCCCAGGGAATCCGGTGTCCCGCCACGAGCGGCGGGGCGGCGCGCCAAAAGAACTGCCAAGAATTGGGGTTATCGAGATGAACGGGGCGAAAACGCTTCTACAGGATCTGGACGACGCGATCGCGCGCGGCACTGACGAGAGCCGGGCCAAGGCGTTGTGGCATGCGACCGACATTCTGATCACGGGCCGCTACAGCGACGACGAGATCAGCATGTTCGGCGAGGTCATCGGGCGGCTCGCCGACGAGATCGAGGTCGCTGCGCGGGCGCAGCTCTCGGAGCTGATGTCGGCGTGCGATCACGCTCCGCTCAACGTCATCGAAAAGCTGGCGCTCGACGACGAGATCGAGGTCGCAGGTCCCGTGCTGCGCGACTCCACTCGTCTCGACGAGAAGATGCTGGTCGAGAGCGCCATGACCAAGGGCCAGTCGCATCTGCTCGCGATCGCCCAGCGCAAATCGATCGGCGAGGCCGTCACCGACGTGCTGGTCAAGCGCGGCGATCAGGAGGTCGTGACGTCGGTGGCCAGGAACGAGGGCGCGCGTTTCTCCGGTTCGGGCCTGTTGCACATGGTCCGGCGCGCCGAAGGCGATTCGATCCTCGCCGAGCAGCTTGGCCTGCGCAAGGACGTGCCGCGCCACATCTTCCAGCAGCTGATCTCGAAGGCGTCGGAAGACGTCCGCCGCCGCCTCGAGACCGAGCGGCCCGAAATGATGGCGCAGATCCAGAGCTCGGTGACCGAGGTCACCGGCGATCTCCAGTCCAAGTTCGGCCCGTCCTCGCGCAGCTATTTCGTCGCCAAGCGCGTGGTGACGACGCAGCATCGCCAGGGCAACCTCAACCAGGATTCGATCTCGAACTATGCGCGCCAGCATCGCTTCGACGAGGTGCAGATCGGCCTGTCGCTGCTGTCGGCGCTGCCGGTTGACGTGATCGAGCGCGCGATGATGGACCGCAACCGCGAGATGATTCTGGTGCTGTGCAAGGCGCTCGACTTTTCCTGGGACACGACCATGTCGCTGCTGTTCCTCGGCGCCAAGGATCATCTGATCACGGCGCGCGAGCTACACGAAAACGAGCGCGATTTCGGCCGGCTCAAGATCGAGACCTCGCGCAGCGTCTTGAAGTTCTACCAGTCGCGCAAGACCGCGGATTCCATCGCCGGCGGCCGTCAGCCCGAGCTTCAGGTCCACTGAGCATCGTCCCGGAATTCGAAGGGGAGTATTTGCAATGTTGCCTCAATTCGGCACCGCGGTTCGCAAGAAGAACCTCAACAGCGCCGTCACCGCCGATCTCGGCGGCGGAGCACCCGACAAGGCGTCGGTGGACGCGGCCTGGCTCGTGCTGGAAGCCGCCAACGACCTCGGCGACCACGCCGCGATCGACGCCTGCCGCCGCGTCATCGACGCCGAGCTGACCGGCACGGTGGCCGGAAGCTCCGACATCGATCTCGTGCTGGGGTATTTCAGGTAGGATCCGCGAGGCCGCGCGGCGACGTCATCATGCATAAACAACAAGCTAAAGCGCGATGACGCTCCATCCTGATCGCATCGCGCCTTAAGGGGCTGGGCGGCTCAACCTCTTGCGCGGTGGTTACGTCGTCACCGCGCAGGAGGACCCGCGGCTTTCATCGACGGATTCGGTAGATCACCACGTCCTCGCCGTGACGGATCGTGCTCCGCTCGACCAGGTAATTCGATTTCTCCAGCACACGGCGCGATGCGCCGTTTGCGACATAGACAATGCCGATGAGAGACGGCAGCTCGAGCTGTGACAGCCCGATCGAGTGAGCGCAGTCGCGATCTCGCTGGCAAATCCGCGGCCCCAGACGCCGCGCACGAACGCATAGGCGATCTCGATCTCGTCGACGTCATTCACCAGGATGTGCCGGATGCCCGCCCGTCCGGCAAAGGCGCCGTCTTTCGTGCGCAGGGTCCACAGGCCGAAGCCGTATTGATCCCAATGCGCCATGTTGGCGACGAGATATTTCTCCGTTGCCTCCGCCGAGCGCACGCCGCCGAGATAACGCGACGCTTCGGGATCCAGATGGAGCGCGACGAGGTCGGCGAGGTGACTTTCGTTCAGCCGCTCGGCGTTCAGGTTGTCGGTACTGAAGCGATTCATGGAAGCAGAGTGTCGCCCGGAGCTGGTCGCGATCTGGATGTTATCGAGGCCGATGATGCCATCGTGCCGCTGTTTTGCCCGACAGGTCAACCGGCGCGCGGCGCTTTAGGTCGTTGTTCAAGCATGATCTTTCCGGAAAACCGCTGCGCACTTTTCCGGATCATGCTTTAGACCGGGCCGTGCGAGCCGGGCGGGACCATGTAGAGCGTCATCGCGAAGATCGCGTAGATGCAGAGCAGGAGCGCGCCGACGAACCAGGCGGAGCGTCCGCCATTGGTGACGAAGCTCGTCACCACGGCGGCGATCATGACCATGGTCACCGCGCCCGGCCAGAATTGAAGATCCATGGGCTGCGGCCCGACAACGTAGCTCAGCAGCACGAGAACGGGTGCGACGAACAAGGCGATCTGGCTGGCGCTTCCGAGCGCGATGCTCACGCTCATGTCGAGCCGGTTGCGGCGTGCCGCGGAAAACGCCACGGCCATCTCGGCCGCGGCCCCGACCAGGGCAACGACGATGAACCCGACGAATGCCGGGGTCATGCCGAGCGTTTCGGCGGCCTTCTGCACCGACGCGACGAAGATTTCGCTCACGAGCGCAACCAGCACGGTGACGATCCCCAGTGTCGGAACGGCGATTGCAATCGGCAGTATCGGGCCGCCAGCCTCGCCATGGTCGCTGCTTGCAAACAGCTCCTTGTGCGTTTTCAGCGAGAACAGCAGGCCGAGACCATAGGCCGCGATCAGCAGGACCGCCAAGGCGGTGCTCAAGCGCTGCACCGTCGCCTCGTGTCCGGGAAAGTCGAGATCGGCCACGGCCGAGGGTGACAACAGCGCAATCGTGGCCATCAGCAGCAGCGCGGAATGGAGCCTGCCACCTGCCCGGTTGTATTCCTGCACGCGATGCCTCAATCCGCCCAGGAACAGCGATGCGCCCAGCATGAACAGCGAGTTGGTCACGATCGCACCCGCGATCGAGGCTTTGACCAGCATGTATTGACCGGCCTGCAACGCTGTGACCGCGATGATGAGCTCCGTGAGATTGCCAAGCGTGGCGTTCAACAGCCCACCGACCGCATCGCCTGTCTTCTCGGCCACGGCCTCCGTCGCGTGGCTGAGCAGGCTCGCGAGCGGCACGATGGCGATCACGGCCAGCACGAACAGCAGCGTATGCGCGTCCGGCATGACGTGCTCGAGCACGATCACGACAGGCACGACAATCAGCAGCCACAGCAGCGGGCTGTGCCGGATTTCCCTGAGCAGCGCATTCATAGTCCGTCCTTCGCGGTCAGACCTCGACGCTGCCGCCGGAGAGGGGCCCGGTGTTGATCTAGCTCAACGGCTTGCGCGCCCTCGAACCGGCGCCTCAATAGCAGGGCGGCTGATATCCGCACGCCCGGCGATAGCCATAGGCGCCAAAGGCGGCGGCTCCCGCCGCTGCTGCGCTGCATCTGGCCTTCCTCGCTGGCGAATTCGACAAGCCATTCGAGTTGATCTGCATCAAGCGCTGCGATCACGGCCAAACCACAACAGCAACCGGGCTGGTTGGCGAGGCGTTGGTGCGAGCGATGATTCCGACTTGGTACGTCACCTTTGAAGTTCGAAAACGGGGGCTACTTTTGAGACAGCGGAGTCCGCGTGAGACGAAGACTTTCGCGACCGAGCATGAAGCCAAGCTGTTCGCGCGTGCCAGGCTCGACGAGGGGCTTGCGGTCTTTGCAGGCACGATCAACCCCCATCTTCCCAGGCGGCTCATCCCATCCTCCGGCATCCACGCTTGGCTTGCCGACGAACAAGACAGCACTTCGCGCTCCGAGATGGATGGCGAGTAAGCACGTTATCGTGCACAGACGTGGCGCTTGAGTGTTGCCATTTTGGTACGAGCCAAAGCTTCCCTCGCGCGTAACCTTCGAGACGTTCGCAATATGCACGCCAGCCTGCATAAGGCTCAATTTTTGAACGGCAGAGATCTAGGAAAAGGGGATTCGACGATGAAGAAGCTCTCGATAGCTGCGATCGGCTTCGCGGCGCTGAGCATGGTGGCTCCGGCCATGGCTGCCGATATGGCTGTCAAGGCAGCGCCGCCGCCGGTACCTGTGATGGCAGTCTATAACTGGACGGGATTCTACATCGGCGCCAACGGCGGCTGGGGGCAGAGCCGTGGCTGCGTGGACTTCGTGACGGCCGCAGGGACGCTCGCAAGTGGTTGCGCCGATCGCTCCGGCGGCTTGATCGGCGGACAGCTCGGGTATCGCTGGCAGACCAATCAGTTTGTGCTCGGCCTGGAAGCGCAGGGCGATTGGGCCGAGATCAAGAACACGCGTGTCAGCCTGATTGATCCGCTGGTCTCGACCACGGGCAAGACAGATGGCATCGGGCTCTTCACGGCCCAGGTAGGTTGGGCATGGAACGCCTCGCTGTTCTACCTGAAGGGCGGCGCGGCGGTGACCCGTAATCGCTTCGACATTTTCAACAACGTCACGGGCGTTGGCCTCGCCTCCGCAGGTCACACGCGCTGGGGCGGTGCTCTCGGTGTTGGCTGGGAATACGGCTTCACGCCGAACTGGTCGGTCGGTGTCGAGTACGACCATCTCTGGATGGGGCGCGACAACACCGCCTTCGCAGCCGGCGTGGTCACGCCCGGCGGGCTCGCGCTCACGGGCAGCGGCGTCACCCAGGATATCGACATGGTCACACTTCGGCTGAACTATCGCTTCGGCGGTTACGGCGCGCCGGTCACGGCTCGCTACTGATCTCAGGTCTTCCCGGTGAACTCAGGCCCCGGCATCGACCGGGGCCTTTTTCGTGGGAGATGAACAGACGCGAGAATGTCCGGCGTGTTCGAGTGCCGCACGAGCGCCATTGCGATCACCAGTCCCGGTAGCCAAACCACCCGAGCTGTGGTTGCCGCGTCGCCAGGACCATCTGCGGCGTCTGATGCCGTTTCGGTCGTGTCGCAATATGTTGCGACTTTCGCGGTCGCTTGTGCTCGATGGCTTCGCGCGGCGGCGGGTTCGCGCGTACCATCGCAAGTGCGTTGGCGACGGCGGGTGTCTCTGCTCGAATGACCGGCGGCTCTGTGCGGTCGAGGGAAGGAGGCTCCGTGATCGAAGGTGCAGATGCGACCGCCACGATCACTGGCGCGGTCGTATCGAGGACCACACGCTGGGGCCATTTGCGGTCCGAGTGAATGCGTATGGTCGCCCGATCCGCGATCGTCCTCTCGGCGACTTGCGCGCCGGGCAGACAAAAGTCCGCAACGAACAGGAGCGCGAGCAACGCCGCTCCGACCTTCCAGAAATAGGCCAATAACGGCATCCCGGTCGCTCCGTGCCCCCACAATGGCCCAGCTTGCGACGACGTTTCGCCAGTTTCCGACTCGTTGCGCGAGGCAGCTTGATCCAGATCAAGTGCGCGAAATATCTCCAACCTGGTCCTGGCGACTCTTTGATGATGTCATTGCATCCATGCTTTGCCCGACGATGCCGCGCCTCGGAAGCAGCATGCAGCTCGACCGCTGCCGCAGCTTCGCAGCAGTCTGGTCGCGCGTCGGCAAAGCTCGTGACTTGCGAGCCAGACCTGTGCGGCATCGATGATTCTCGGAAGAATGGCATCGTGCCAGTTTTTCGCCCGACCAGGCAGCCGAGACGACTCTCGCCCGCGCGTAAGCCATTGATTTCACAGCCCCCGTCTACTGTGCATGGGGTTGTTTTCGCGATTTTTGTTTTGGAGGGGCTAGCCGGCGCCCAGCGCCACCGCGACGTTGTAGGTCAGGAGGCTCGCGGCATAGGCCAGCACCAGCATGTAGGTGAAGGTCACGGCCATCCAGGTCCAGCTTCCGGTCTCGCGCCGGATCACGGCCAGCGTCGAGGCGCATTGCGGGGCGAAGATGTACCAGGCCAGCATCGACAGCGCGGTGGCGAGCGACCATTTCGTCGCCAGCACCTGGCCGATCTGCTCGGCCGCTTCCTTGCCGCCTTCGATCGCATAGACGGTGCCGAGTGCCGCGACCGCGACCTCGCGCGCCGCCATGCCCGGGATCAGCGCGACCGCGATCTGCCAGTTGAAGCCGACCGGGGCGAGCAGCGGTTCGAGTGCCTTGCCGATCATCGCGGCGAGGCTGAAGTCGATCGCGGGTTCGGTCGCGCCCGCCGGAGGCTGCGGGAACGAGGCCAGGAACCAGATCAGCACCATCATCGAGAAGATCGTGGTGCCGGCGCGGTACAGGAACATCTTGGCGCGGGTGAAGATGCCGATCACGATCGATTTCAACCGCGGCATCTTGTAGTCCGGCAGCTCGAGCATGAACGGCGCCGGCGCATAGTCGCGCAGCATGAAGAACTTGATCAGGAACGAGACGAGAAGCGCGCTGATGATGCCGCAGGCATAGAGGCCGAACATCACGAGGCCCTGCAGGTTGATGAAGCCCCAGACGTCCTTCGCAGGGATGAAAGCCGAGATGATCAGCGTGTAGACCGGAATACGCGCCGAGCAGGTCATCAGCGGCGCGATCAGGATCGTGGTCAGCCGGTCGCGCTTGTTGTCGATCACGCGCGTCGCCATGATGCCGGGAATGGCGCAGGCAAAGCTCGACAGCAGCGGAATGAAAGCGCGGCCGTGCAGGCCGGCGCCGCCCATGATGCGGTCCATCAGGAACGCGGCGCGCGCCATGTAGCCGAAATCTTCCAGCAGCAGGATGAACAGGAAGATGAGGATGATCTGCGGCAGGAACACGATGACGCTGCCGACGCCGGAGATCACGCCATTCTGCAGGAAGCTCTGCAACAGGCCGTCGGGCAGGGTGGCCTGCACGAGCTCCCCGAGCCCGTCGAAGCCGGACTTGAGCACGTCCATTGCCGGTTGCGCCCAGGCGAACACCGCCTGGAACATCACGAACAGGATCAGCGCGAGCACGACGAGGCCGCCGACCGGATGCAGCACGATCGCGTCGATCCGCGCGGTCCATGTGTCGGGCCTGGCAGGCAGGCTGACGCAGTCGGCGATGATGCGGTCGGCCTCGCGCTGGGTCGCGCGCAATTCGGAGACACTGAGCGCGCGCCAGTTGTTCGCCTCCGCCTCGGCGGCGAGCTTTGCCGAGACCTCGTCGGTCAGCTTCAAGAGGTCGGCGGTGCCGCCCTTGCGCACCGCGATCGAGGTGACCACGGGCAGGCCGAGCTCCTTGGCAAGCCGCTCCGTGTCGACGGTGATGCCGCGGCGGGCCGCGATGTCGAACATGTTGAGCACGAGCAGCATCGGCCGTCCGGTGCGCTTGAGCTCGAGCAGCAGGCGGATGGTCAGCCGCAAATTGGTCGAATCGGCCACGCACAGCACGAGGTCGGGCACGGTCTCGCCGGAGGCCTTGCCGAGCACGAAGTCGCGGGTGATCTCCTCGTCCGGGCTGCGGCCGCGCAGCGAATAGGTGCCGGGCAGGTCGACCACCGAGACCTGACGTCCCAGGGGAGTGACGAAGAAGCCTTCTTTGCGCTCGACGGTGACGCCCGGATAGTTCGCGACCTTCTGCCGGCTGCCGGTCAGGGCATTGAACAGCGAGGTCTTGCCGCTGTTCGGCGTGCCCACCAGGGCGAGATGCAGCAGGGGTAATTCCATGGAATCACTGGTCCGGGATCAGAGGTCCGGTCGCTGTCTAGGCGACGATGATGGCCATGGCCTCGCGGCGTCGGACCGCAATCGTGATGCTGTCGACCCGCACGGCGATCGGGTCGCGCCCGACCAGCCCCTCGTGCAGGACCTCGACCCGGGCGCCCTCGACGAAGCCGAGCTCGATCAGGCGGCTCTCGAGCTCGATGTCGGAGAGCGCCGAGCCCGCCTCGCGAGCGGAAAGATGCTGGATGACGCCGGTATAGCCGCGCTGGGCCAGACCCAGCGGCATGTGCGGGCGCGTGTCATTGGTGTCGGTCATGCCCTGTATTTTCAACGCAAGGCATTGAGGTCAAGCGCGCGCGCTCGCTGAAACCGCACCTTAGAGTGATTTTAAAGTGCAGGTCGCGGAGCGCCGTCGAAGGCGCCCCGGCGCCTACTGGGCCGCGACCTTGTCCGGCTGGGGGGCCATGGCCCGGCTCTTGAAGTAGTCCAGCACGAACAGGCGGATCGCCGACGACAAATTGCCCTGCTGGCGGTTGTTGTCGATCTCGCCGACCAGCTCGGACAACGTCATGTTGCGCAAGCCGGAGATCTCCTTCATGCCGTTCCAGAACGCCTCTTCCAGGCTGACGCTGGTCTTGTGCCCGGCGACGACGATCGACCGTTTCACGACGGGCGACTTCATGGCTGCTCCTCGCGATCGATCTGGTGCTGGTCCAACTGATGCTGGTCCAGATGCGCCTTCGCCTTGTCCGCGCGCGTCTCCTGCGCCGACCGTTCCGCCTTCGTGCGGCCGAACTTCGTCCGGTTGGCGTCCGCCTGCTTCGCCGAGGCTTCCCGTTCGGCGCGCTTCCTGAAACGATTCAGGTTGATGACGTTCCCCATGCCGCGTCTCCATCATCCGATCCTTTCCAGGCAGGATGAAACACTCAGAAACAGGGTGCCGCACTGCGCCCCACAAGACTTGATCGCCATTCGCTTGTCCTCGTCAATCGGCCTCTCGGGCCATCAAACGATGAATTTCGCCCCCGTCGAGGGGCGGAAGGGCTGCGTAGCACGCCGTCCTGCCGGAACATTGACGGTAATCAAATCCCGCCCCCAAAGCCGCACATTTCTAGGGCGACGAGCGTCCGTATCATTACGGATGGCTATCGGAATTCGGAGTTCTATCCCGGGCTGGTCATCTTCTCGGGGCGGACCAGGCGATCGAACTCGTCGGCCGAGACGAAGCCGAGCCGCAGCGCCTCCTCCTTCAGCGTGGTGCCGTTGGCATGGGCCGTCTTGGCCACCTTGGCGGCGTTGTCGTAGCCGATCTTCGGGGCGAGCGCCGTCACCAGCATCAGCGAACGCTGCATCAGCTCACTTATGCGCTTTTCGTCGGCACGAATGCCGCTCACGCAATGCTCGGTGAAGGATCGCGCCGCATCCGCCATCAGGCGGATCGAGTGCAGCATGTTGTAGGCGAGCACGGGCTTGTAGACGTTGAGCTCGAAATGGCCCTGGCTGCCGGCCACCGTGATCGCGGTGTGATTGCCGAACACCTGGCAGCACACCATGGTCATCGCCTCGCACTGGGTCGGATTGACCTTGCCCGGCATGATCGAGGAGCCCGGCTCGTTCTCCGGCAGGATCAGCTCGCCAAGCCCCGAGCGCGGGCCTGATCCCAGGAGGCGGATGTCGTTGGCGATCTTGAACAGCCCTGTCGCGACCGAGTTGATGGCGCCATGCGCCAGCACGTAGGCGTCGTTGGAGGCCAGTGCCTCGAATTTGTTGGCGGCGCTGGTGAAGGGCAGCTTCGTGATCCCGACCACGTGCTTGGCGAAAAGCTTCGCGAAGCGCGGCTTCGAGTTGAGGCCGGTGCCGACGGCGGTGCCGCCCTGCGCCAGCGGATAGAGGTCCTTCACCGCGCTCCTGAGCCGGGCGATGCCGCTTTCGACCTGCGCGGCATAGCCGGAAAACTCCTGGCCGAGCGTCAGGGGCGTGGCATCCTGCGTATGAGTCCGGCCGATCTTGACGATTTTTGCGAACGCTTTCTCCTTCTTGCGCAGCGCGCGGAGCAGCTCATCGAGCGCAGGAATGAGGTCGGCATTGATGCGACTCGCGGCCGCGACATGCATCGCGGTCGGGAACGAATCGTTCGACGATTGGCTCATGTTGACGTGATCGTTGGGATGCACCGGCTTCTTGGCGCCGAGCTCGCCGCCGAGCAGCTCATTGGCGCGGTTTGCGATCACCTCGTTGAGGTTCATGTTGCTCTGCGTGCCCGAGCCGGTCTGCCACACGACAAGCGGGAAATGGTCATCGAGCTTGCCCTCGATCACTTCGCGCGCGGCGCGGATGATGGCGCCCGCGCGGCGCCGGTCGAGCAGGCCGAGCTCGAGGTTGGACTGCGCCGCCGCGAGCTTGACGATGCCGAGCGCGTGCACGAGCGAGATCGGCATGCGGTCGGTGCCGATGCGGAAGTTCTGGCGCGAGCGCTCGGTCTGCGCCCCCCAATAACGATCGGAGGGGACCTCGATGGGGCCGAAACTGTCGGTCTCGATGCGGGTGTTGGGGCGGGCAGTCTTCGAGCGGTCAGTCTTCGAGCGGGCAGTTTTGGCCATGAGCACATCCATCCTGCCGCCCGAAATGCCGCGCGGCCGTTTCATGTGCTCTTCTATATAGACAGTTTGGCCGGGCGCGATGGCTTCGGCCCCAACCTAGATCATTTCTTGCGGAAACGATCGAGCCGCACGACTTCGGCGCCGCCCTGGTTCGGAGCCGCAGGCTCCTCCGTGCCTTCCGCCGTTTCAGTGGCAGGCGTCTGCACGGCGACGGCCGACGGCGCGGGAGCTGTCGGCAGCGTCTCGGGCGCGACCTCGGCGACGTCGGACGTGTCGAACTGCAGGCCGAATTTCACGGACGGATCGAGGAAGCTCTTGATGGCGCTGAACGGCACGATCAGCCGCTCCGGAATGCCGCCGAAGGACAGGCCGACCTCGAAGCGGTCCTCGAGCACGGTCAGGTCCCAGAACTGATGCTGCAGGATGATCGTCATCTCTTCCGGATATTGCGCCAGCAGCCGCGGCGACAGCTTCACGCCCTCGGCCTTCGACACGAAGGTGATGAAGAAATGGTGCTCGCCCGGCAGGCCCTGGGCCGCGGCATCGGTCAGCACCTTCCGCAGCACGCCGCGCAGCGCGTCGCGGGCCAGCACATCGTATCGGATATGATCGGTCGCCATGGTGGTCCTGTTGCATCCCCGAAGCCGGACCGTGCCGACCCGACTCGCCAAGCCGCAATAGTACCGCGCCTG
Source organism: Bradyrhizobium sp. CIR48 (assembly GCF_014198315.1). Classification (NCBI taxonomy): domain Bacteria; kingdom Pseudomonadati; phylum Pseudomonadota; class Alphaproteobacteria; order Hyphomicrobiales; family Nitrobacteraceae; genus Bradyrhizobium; species Bradyrhizobium sp. CIR48. The sequence continues at coordinate 719,529 of NZ_JACIHG010000002.1, read as the reverse complement.
ACGGGTCAGCAGGAGTCCCCGCCGGGGAAGAAATCAAGAGTAAAGTGGAGGCTTCTGTTGCCAGGTGCCTCCGAACCCCGCCTAACGGAGCTTAACCCGTTAGGACTTTAAGATGGTCTTTCAAACTGCGTTACGCAGCCTGAGCAACCGGAGCAAAGTTGTCGTTGGCAACTATTGCAGTAGCCCGATAACGGCGGAACAATACCGGGAAAAAGTACGCCCTTTACGCCCTCGTCGATCCTATTTCGCCCCCGCCAAAGACCGCTTCGGGATGACCCGTTGGTGGGCTTTGGTGGAGGCGCCGGGTACCGCCCCCGGGTCCGAATGGTTTATTGCGACGACCGTTTATTTCCATAGCCGGCGAACCGGCAGCCCCAATATAGGGCGCAAAGGGTTTGAAAAACAGGGGGTTTTGAACGTTCCCGCGCAGTTCCCTTGGGATAGGTTCCGGACGGAGGCGCGACTGGCCTTAGCGACGCCGCGGCCGGCGTTCTAAGCTTCTGAGATGTCCGAGGATTCAGCACCGGCCGGCCGAGCGCCAGGCCTGTTGCTGCCGCCGACGCTGATCATGACGATGCTTGCGATCATCTACGCCCGTTACGGCGACCTCGACGTGCTGCGCCGCAGCCTCGCCGGCATCTCCTGCGCGGCGGTAGGCCTCGTGATCGCAGTAGTGGTCCGCATGATGACGCCGCTGCTGAAGCGGACGGATCCCCTCGCATTGATCCTGATGGCCGGCGTGTTTCTCGCATCGGCGTGCTTCGCCTGCCGCTTCCGGCGGTGCTGCTGATCGCGATCCCCGTCGGTGTCGGCGCCACTTTTTTCCTGCGGCGGAAAGTAGCAGCATGAAGCCCGAGAATCCGATCTGGGCGCTGATCTCCACCTTTGGACTGATGTCGCTGTTCGCGGTCGGCGGCGCCGCGGCGGCGATGGCCGAGATGCACCGCATCGCGGTCGAGGTGCATCACTGGATGACCGACAAGCAGTTCACCGACGCCTACGCGATCGCGCAGCTCTCGCCAGGTCCGAACGTGCTTATCGTGACCTTAATCGGCTATGCCGTCGCCGGCATCCCCGGCGCACTGGCGGCGACGGCTGGCGATGTGCCTGCCGACGGCGCTGCTTGCTTATTATGTCAGCCGCCTCCTCAATCGGCCCAGCAAATCGCGCTGGCCCGGCTTGATCCAAGCTGCACTGGTTCCGCTTTCGATTGGATTGATGGCGGCAAGTGCCTTGATCCTGGCCCAGTCGACCGATCGCACAATTGCTGCAGTGCTTCTGACCGCAATGGTTGCGGTGATCGCCGCGGTCCCGCGCATCAATCCACTCTGGCTCCTGCTCGCCGGGGGACTGTTGGGTTTTGCTGGCATTGTGTAATGAAAATCGCTAGGCAGTGATCCGGGCGGGGGACCCAGTTCCAGCCGATTTAGAACAACAGTGCTCGTGACTTACCGGTCGCGGAGGAGACATGCATGGCCGATACGATGGGCCACACGGCGACAGCCACCCGAAATACCAAGGTGGCGCTCGGCTTCTGTCTGCTGGCGATTGCGCCGCAGATTTTCGAATTCATCTGGTCGATAGGGACGATTTTCGGTTGGGGCGCGGGACGCGGCCCGGCCACGGTCGTGATCAGCCACGTCACCGCGTTGCTCGCCGGCGCGCCCAGTACGTTGATGGGAGCGGCCACCGGTGACACCAAGAAGGCGTCGTCCGAGGTGCTGCTGGCGCTGATCTATTCCTATCCGATCTTCGTGGTCGCGATCGTCACGCTGTTCATGACCATCAGGTCGGCGCAGGACTATGTCGGCGGGGTCATCCTAATGGCGCTGGCCCTGTTTGCGCTGTGGGCCTCGAGCGATCTGCAGGGGATGCGCGGCTTCTCCTTCGGCGCCGGCACCGCGCCGCGGATGTTCGGCGGACTGCTGGTCGCCTTGTCCGCCGGCATCGCCCTGACCGGACTTCTGACCGATGGGCCGACGATGGCCCATTACTCGTGGCGCGGGCCGCTGTTCGTGATGGCCGCGATCCTGTTCTTCGCGCTGGCGATCCGGCCGCTCGGCCTCGTGGTCACGGCCTTTGCGAGCTTCATGATCGCCGCGACGGGGTCGCATGAGACGCGCTGGCTGGAGGCCGCCATCGTCGGCGCCTGCCTGACCATCGGCTGCGCGATTCTATTCCCCTACGTGCTCGGGTTGCCGATGCCGATGTACCCGCGTTTCATGATCCAGTGAGGGTGTGATGGATATCTTTGCCAACCTCGCTCACGGTTTTGCCGTCGCGCTGACCCCGATCAACCTGCTGATGTGCCTGATTGGGGCGCTGGTCGGCACCCTGGTCGGCGTGCTCCCGGGCATCGGCACCATCGCCACCGTCGCGATGCTGCTGCCGATCACCTTCGGATTGCCGCCGGTTGGCGCGCTGATCATGCTCGCCGGCATCTATTACGGCGCCCAGTATGGTGGCTCGACCACGTCGATCCTGGTCAATATTCCAGGTGAGGCGACATCGGTCGTCACCGCTATCGACGGTCACCAGATGGCCAAGCAGGGCCGTGCCGGCCCGGCGCTGGCGATCGCGGCGATCGGCTCGTTCTTCGCCGGCTGCGTCGCGACCGTGCTGATTGCCCTGCTCGGCGCGCCGCTGACCAAGCTCGCGCTGGCGTTCGGTCCGGCCGAGTATTTCTCGCTGATGGTGCTCGGCCTGATCTTCGCGGTCGTGCTGGCCAAGGGTTCGGTGCTGAAGGCGATCGCGATGATCGTGTTCGGCCTGCTGCTGTCGATGGTCGGCTCGGACATCGAGACTGGCGCCTCGCGCATGGCCTTCAACATTCCAGAGCTCGCCGACGGCCTCGGCTTTGCGACGGTGGCGATGGGCGTGTTCGGCTTCGCCGAGATCATCCGCAATCTCGACCATGGCGCCGAGATGAACCGCGATCTCGTGCAGCAGAAGATCACCGGCCTGATGCCGACAAAGAAGGACCTGCTCGACTCGACGCCGCCGATCCTGCGCGGCACCGTGCTCGGCTCGATCCTCGGCATCCTCCCCGGCGGCGGCGCGGTCATCGCCTCCTTCGCGGCCTACACGCTCGAGAAGAAGCTCGCCAAGAACCCGTCGCGGTTCGGCCGCGGCGCGATCGAGGGCGTGGCGGCGCCGGAAAGCGCCAACAACGCTGCGGCGCAGACCTCCTTCATCCCGCTGCTGACGCTCGGCATCCCGCCGAACGCGGTGATGGCGCTGATGGTGGGCGCGATGACCATCCATGGCATCGTGCCGGGTCCGCAGGTGATGCAGAAGCAGCCCGACCTCGTCTGGGGCATGATCGCCTCGATGTGGATCGGCAATCTGATGCTGATCATCATCAACCTGCCGCTGGTCGGAATCTGGGTCCGGTTGCTTCGCGTGCCGTACCGGCTGATGTTCCCCTCGATCGTGATCTTCTGCGCGATCGGCATCTACTCGGTGAACAACGCGCCGGTCGACGTCATCCTTGCCGGCGTGTTCGGTCTCGTCGGCTACTGGCTGATCAAGCACGATTTCGAGCCGGCACCGCTGCTGCTCGGAATGGTGCTCGGACCGCTGATGGAAGAGAACCTGCGCCGTGCGCTGCTGATCTCGCGCGGCGACTGGAGCGTGTTCCTGACGCGTCCGCTGTCGGCGGTGCTGCTCGCGATCGCGGCGAGCCTGCTGCTGCTCACGGTGCTGCCTGTGTTGCGGTCGAAGCGGGACCAGGTGTTCACCGAGTCTGAGAACTAGGGCATGATCCGGAAAAGTGTCAGGCGGTTTTCCGGAAAGATCATGCTCACGTGAAAAGCCGCCTGCGTCGGCGCGCCGCATTCGGAAGTCGAATCGACTTGTGTTACGGCTTCGTGAAATGAAAATGCCGGCCTTTGGGCCGGCATTTTGCTGTGTCCAAGGGAACGACGGGGATCGACATGACCTTCATTCGCGCGCTCACGAGCGCATGTGCCGCAGCGCTCGCCTCGCTGTGCGCTTTTGTTGCGCCGGCTGAGGCGCAGACTTATCCGACGCGCAGCATCACCATGATCGTGCCGTTTGCGGCTGGCGGCCCGACCGACGTCGTCGCGCGCATCGTCACCGGGCATATGGCGCAGACGCTGGGACAGAGCATCATCATCGAGAACGTGGTCGGCGCCGGCGGCACCACCGCAACCACCCGCGCCGCGCGCGCGGCCAATGACGGCTATACGCTCATCACCGGGCATATGGGCACGCATGCCGCCTCGGTGCCGCTCTATCCCAAGCTCGCCTATCATCCCGAGAAGGATTTCGAGCCGATCGCGCTGCTCGCGGGCACCCCGATCCTGATCCTCGCGCGCAAGGACTTTCCGCCGAAGGATTTGAAGGAGTTCGTGGCCTATGTGAAGGCCAACGCCGAGAAGGTGAATGCTGCCCATGCCGGCGTCGGCTCGGTCTCGCACGTTTCCTGCGAGCTCCTGCACTCGATCCTCGACATCAAGCCGGTCGGCGTGCCCTTCAACGGCACGGGACCTGCGATGAACGCGCTGGTGGCGGGGCAGGTCGACTACATGTGCGACCAGATCGTCAACGCCGTGCCGCAGATCAATGCCGGGACCATCAAGGCCTATGCGATCGCAACGCCGGAGCGCAATCCGTCGCTGCCGAACGTGCCGACCACGGCAGAAGCGGGCCTGCCGAAATTCCAGGCCCAGGCCTGGAATGCGATGTTCGCACCCAAGGGAACTTCGCCGGCGATTCTGGCCAGCCTGAACGCTGCGGCCAGCAAGGCGCTCGACGACGAGACCGTGAAGAAGCGCCTGCTCGAGCTCGGCAGCGTCATCCCGGGCCCTGCGGAGCGGACGCCGGAGGCGCTGGCCACCCTCGTCAAGAACGAGATCGCGAAATGGACCCCGGTGCTCAAGCCGGCAACTTAGGCAGTGCGATCAAGCCGATAGGGCAAGGGGCGGGACCTGGGTTCCGCCCCTTGTCGTTTGCGCCGGGACCACTCACTTTTCCGGGTATAATCTGAGCGGACAGCGAATCGCCGCTGTTGCAGCGCGGGGGCGGCCGCTAAGTTCGCCGCCTCCCCAAAGGCTCAGTCGCACATGCACCAGTATCAGGACCTGCTCGAGCGGATTCTTTCAGACGGCGCCGAGAAGACCGACCGGACCGGTACCGGCACGCTCTCGGTGTTCGGTCATCAGATGCGCTTCAATCTGTCGGCCGGCTTCCCGATGCTGACCACCAAGCGGCTGCCGCTGAAGGCAATCATCCACGAGCTGCTGTGGTTCCTGAAGGGCGACACCAACATCAAATATCTGCGCGACAACGGTGTCACCATCTGGGACGAATGGGCGGATGCCAATGGCGATCTCGGCCCGGTCTATGGCCATCAATGGCGCTCCTGGCCGGCGCCTGACGGCCGCAGCATCGACCAGATTGCGAACGTGGTCGACATGATCAAGCGCAATCCGGACTCGCGCCGCCTGATCGTCTCGGCGTGGAATCCAGCCGAAGTCGACAAGATGGCGCTGCCGCCGTGCCATTGCCTGTTCCAGTTCTACGTCGCAGGCGGCAAGCTGTCCTGCCAGCTCTATCAGCGCTCGGCCGACGTCTTCCTCGGCGTGCCCTTCAACATCGCCTCCTATGCGTTGCTGACCATGATGGTGGCGCAGGTCACCGGCCTGAAGCCCGGCGACTTCGTACATTCGTTCGGCGATACCCATCTCTATTCCAACCATCTGGAGCAGGCCCGGCTTCAGCTCACGCGCGCGCCGCGCGCGCTGCCGGTGATGCGGATCAATCCCGATGTGAAGGACATCTTCTCCTTCCGCTTTGAGGATTTCGAGCTCGTCGGCTACGACCCGCATCCGCACATCAAGGCGGAAGTCGCGGTTTAGCGCCGATGTCGCTCAACATTCGCCGTGTGCGCCCGGGCGAAGCCGGGCTCGTTCTCGCTTTCATCCGAGAGCTCGCCGAATACGAAAAACTCTCGCACGAGGTCGAAGCGACCGAGGCCGACATCGCCGATGCGCTGTTCGGCGAGCGACCGCAACTCTATTGCGCGATCGCCGAGTGGGACGGCGAGCCGGTCGGCTTCGCGGTCTGGTTTACAAATTTCTCCACCTTCAGTGGCCGTCACGGCATCTATCTCGAGGATCTCTACGTGCGGCCGTCGCATCGCGGCAGGGGGCTCGGCAAGGCGCTGCTGGTTTATCTGGCCAAGGAATGCGCCGATAACGGCTGGTCCCGCCTGCAATGGGCGGTGCTCGACTGGAACGCGCCGTCGATCGCGTTCTACAAATCGCTCGGCGCGGTGATGATGGACGATTGGACGCTGTGCCGCGTCACCGGGCCGGCGCTGACGCGGCTTGCCGGGAGTGCGCCCTGATGGAGATCGTCTTCGTCGTCGCGATCGCGGAGAACGGCGTCATCGGCGCGGGCAACGCGATCCCGTGGCGATTGAAATCCGACATGGCGCGCTTCAAGGCGCTCACGATCGGCAAGCCCGTGATCATGGGCCGCAAGACCTTTGAATCATTGCCCCGCCGTCCGCTGCCGGGCCGCACGAACATCCTTATCACGCGCGATGCGGATTATCGCGCCAATGGTGCCATCGTCACGACGTCGGCCGCGGACGCCGACACGGTCGCGCGCGGCGATGCCCTGCGGCGTTCGGTCACTGAGATCGCGGTGATCGGCGGCGCCGAGATCTTTCGGCAATGGCTCGATCGCGCCGATCGCCTCGAAATCACCGAAGTGCATGCGCGACCCGATGGCGATACGTATTTCGACATCGACAAGGCGGAATGGGACGAGGTGGGACGTGTCCGCCATCCTGCCGCAGGCGAGGACAGCGCCGACTTCTCCTATGTGACATATCGTCGGCGGCCGCGCCATTAACCGCATTCGTCAATGTTTACATTGACTTTTTCGAGCCCGAGCATAGCTCGGAAGACGGGCACCGCTGCGTTGTAAGGGACTTGCCTGTCCCCTATAAAGCCGGACCGGACAAAGCGGGCGGGGGCAATTCCACCCTGCCGAGGAGAGCGTCGAATGCCGTGGAAGAATCAGGGCGGTGGCCCATGGGGCTCGGGTCCGAAGGGACCATGGGGCTCAGGCCCGCAACCGGTCGGGCCGAGGCCGCCGGATCTGGAAGACCTTCTGCGGCGCGGCCAGGACCGCCTCCAGCAGATCATGCCGGGAGGCTATTTCTCCGGCATCGGCATCACGCTGATCGTGCTGCTGATCGTCGCGTTCTGGCTGCTGTCGGGCTTCTTCCGCGTACAGTCCGAAGAGCTCGGCGTCGTGCTGCGTTTCGGCAAGCATGTTCGCACCGTGCAGCCGGGCCTGAACTATCATCTGCCCTATCCGATCGAGACAGTGCTGCTGCCCAAAGCGCTGCGCGTCAACACCATTTCGATCGGCATGACGCTGATCGACGATCCGGCGCGGCGCGGCCGCTCCATTCGTGACGTGCCGGAAGAGAGCCTGATGTTGACCGGCGACGAGAACATCGTCGACGTCGACTTCACCGTGCTCTGGCGCATCAAACCGGACGGCGTCGGCGACTTCCTCTTCAACATCCAGAATCCCGAGGGCACCGTGAAGGCGGTCTCCGAGAGCGCGATGCGCGAGGTGATCGGCCGCTCGCAGATCCAGCCGATCCTGACCGGCGCACGCAACGTCACCGAGCAGGGCGTGCAGGAGCTGATCCAGAGGACGCTGGACAGCTATGGCGCCGGCATTCAGGTCACACAGGTGCAGATGCAGAAGGTCGATCCGCCGGCGCAGGTGATCGACGCGTTCCGCGACGTCCAGGCGGCGCGCGCCAATCTCGAGCAGTTGCAGAACGAGGCGCAGACCTACGCCAACCAGGTGGTGCCGCAGGCGCGGGGCCGCTCGGCCAAGATCCTGCAAGACGCCGAAGGCTACAAGGAGCAGGCGGTCGCCGAGGCCAAGGGCCAGAGCGCGCGCTTCCTGAAGGTGTACGAGGAATACAAGAAGGCGCCCGACGTGACGCGTGAACGGATCTATCTGGAGACGATGGAGCGCGTGCTCGGCGGCGCCGACAAGCTGGTCTATGACGGCGGGCCCTCGGGCCAGGGCATCGTGCCCTATCTGCCGCTCGGCGAACTGACGACCAAGCGGCCGCCTACCACCGGTCCGCAGTCGAGCGGAGGCAACCGATGAGGTCCCCGGTCACAGGTTTCGTCACGCTGGTTGGGCTCCTGCTGGTCGTGATCGTCGGCTACATGTCGCTGTTCACGGTGCAGCAGACCGAGCAGACCATCGTGCTCCAGTTCGGCCGGCCCGTCGACGTCGTCACCGCACCCGGCCTGCACTTCAAGGCGCCGTGGAATTCGGTGATCAACATCGACAAGCGGATCCTCGATCTGGAGAACCCGTCGCAGGAAGCGATCGCCTCCGATCAGAAGCGGCTCGTGGTCGACGCCTTCGCGCGCTACCGCATCAAGGATGCGCTGCGCTTCTATCAGAGCGTCGGCTCGATCCAGGCTGCCAACATCCAGCTGACCACGCTGCTGAACGCGGCGCTGCGCCGCGTGCTGGGCGAGGTCTCCTTCATCAACGTGGTGCGCGACGACCGCGAGAAGCTGATGCAGCGCATCCGCGACCAGCTCGATCGCGAGGCCGATGGCTACGGCATCCAGGTCGTCGACGTCCGGATCCGCCGCGCCGATCTGCCGGAGCAGAACAGCCAGGCGGTCTATCTGCGCATGAAGACCGAGCGCGAGCGCGAGGCGGCCGAGTTCCGCGCGCAGGGCGGCCAGAAGGCTCAGGAGATCAGGTCCAAGGCCGATCGTGAGGCGACCGTCATCGTCGCCGAGGCGAATTCGCAGGCCGAGCAGACCCGGGGCGCCGGCGATGCCGAGCGCAACCGCCTGTTCGCCGAAGCCTACAGCAAGGATGCCGACTTCTTCGCCTTCTACCGGTCGATGACGGCTTACGAGAACGGGCTGCGTTCGAACGACACCCGCTTCCTGCTGCGGCCGGACTCGGATTTCTTCCGGTACTTCAGTAACCCGTCCGGCAAGACGGCGACCGAGACGCCGGCGAAGCCGTAAGTTAGACAAAGGGCGGCGGATCTCGCCGCCCTTCGTCCAGACAAGAACAGCATAACGGGAGGTTCCAATCCGATGAGGTCCATTGCGTTCGCCGACTTCCTCATCGGCTTGGGCATCCTGTTCGTGCTGGAAGGCTTGATGTTCGCGGCAAGTCCCAACTGGATGCGCAAGGCCATGAAGAGCGCCATCGCCACGCCGGACAACATCCTGCGGGCGGTCGGGATCGGTTCGGCCATCGTCGGCCTGGTCCTGATCTGGGTCATGCGGCGCCCCATTTAGGCGGCGCGCCAACGCCAAAGTGAAGGCGAGAGACCGGTTTTCGCCGTATTATCGGGGTGTTGAGGCCCATTAACCTGCGCGCTTGCGCCGTCCCCCCGTCAAGCGCAGTCTGGCGCCGAATCCCTCTCTCTGGAGATCACAATGACCGCTGCCACCATTGCCCCGTCCCGCTCGCGACTTGGTGTGCGAATTGGGCTGGCCGCGCTCGCCGTCGCTGCTGTCAGCGCGTTCGGCTCGCCGGCTTATGCGCGCGGACCGGAGGGCATCGCCGACGTCGCCGAGAAGGTGATCGACGCGGTCGTCAACATCTCGACCTCACAGACCGTCGAGGCCAAGGGCGGCGGCAGCAACGCCATGCCGCAATTGCCGCCCGGCTCGCCCTTCGAGGAGTTCTTCGACGACTTCTTCAAGAACCGCAAAGGTCCGGGCGGCAGCAGCAAGGGTGGCGAGCGCGGCGACGGCGGCCCGCCGCCGCGCAAGACCAACTCGCTCGGGAGCGGTTTCATCATCGACACATCGGGCGTCGTCGTCACCAACAACCACGTCATCGCGGATGCGGACGAGATCAACGTCATCCTCAACGACGGTACCAAGATCAAGGCCGAGCTGGTCGGCGTCGACAAGAAGACCGACCTTGCAGTCTTGAAGTTCAAGCCGACCAAGCCGCTGGTCGCGGTGAAGTTCGGCGATAGCGACAAGCTGCGTCTCGGCGACTGGGTGGTCGCGATCGGCAACCCGTTCAGCCTGGGCGGCACGGTGACGGCCGGCATCGTCTCGGCCAAGAACCGCGACATCTCCTCGGGTCCCTATGACAGCTACATCCAGACCGATGCCTCCATCAACCGCGGCAATTCCGGCGGTCCGCTGTTCAACCTCGATGGCGACGTCATCGGCGTCAACACGCTGATCATCTCGCCCTCGGGCGGCTCGATCGGCATCGGCTTCGCGGTGCCGTCGAAGACGGTTGCGGGCGTCGTCGACCAGCTCCGTCAGTTCGGCGAGCTGCGCCGCGGCTGGCTCGGCGTGCGGATCCAGAGCGTCACCGACGAGATCGCCGAGAGCCTCAGCATCAAGCCGGCGCGCGGCGCGCTGGTTGCGGGCGTCGACGACAAGGGCCCGGCCAAGCCGGCCGGCATCGAGCCGGGCGACGTCGTCGTCAAGTTCGACGGCAAGGACGTCAAGGATCCGAAGGACCTGTCCCGCGTCGTCGCCGACACGGCGGTCGGCAAGGAAGTCGACGTCATCATCATCCGCAAGGGCAAGGAAGAAACCAAGAAGGTCACCCTCGGCCGTCTCCAGGATCCCGAGAAGGTGCAGGCCGCGGTGAAGACCGACGAGCCCGCGCCCGAGAAGCCGGTGACGCAGAAGGCGCTCGGCCTTGATCTTGCGGCGCTGAACAAGGATCTGCGCACCCGCTACAAGATCAAGGAGAGCGTCAAGGGCGTGGTCGTCACCAATGTCGACGCGAATTCCGACGCCGCCGAGAAGCGGCTCTCCGCCGGCGACGTCATCGTCGAGGTCGCGCAGGAGGCCGTCTCCAGCGGCGCCGACATCCAGAAGCGGGTCGACCAGCTCAAGAAGGACGGCAAGAAGTCGGTGCTGCTGCTGGTGTCGAACGCCGACGGCGAGCTGCGGTTTGTCGCGCTGAGCGTGCAGTAGCCGTTGGCCGGTGCCGTAGGGTGGGCAAAGCGACTTGTCCGCCGTAGCTCGACGAGCGAAGGCGGAAGCGTGCCCACCACCTCTCGCCGTCGGAGAAAGATCGTGGGCACGGCGCTTTGCGCCTTTGCCCACCCCACGGCTGCGGACCGCGCCGCGAGGGAGGCTACCCCTCCACGAACTCGTCCCGCCGATACCCCTGCGCATACAGCAGCGCGGTGAGATCGCCGTGGTCGATCCGCGCCGCCGCAGCCGCCGCTACGGCCGGCTTGGCGTGATAGGCGACGCCCAGCCCCGCGGCCTGGATCATTGCGAGATCATTGGCGCCGTCGCCGACCACGACCGAATCGATGTCGTCGAGATCGAACGACTCCATCAGATCCACCAGCGTGGCGAGCTTCGCCGCGCGCCCCAAAATCGGCTCCTTCACCTCGCCGGTGAACTTGCCGTCGCGCACGACCAGCTCGTTGGCGCGGTTCTCCTGGAAGCCGATCTTGGCGGCGACTGCGGTCGTGAACAGCGTGAAGCCGCCGGAGACGAGGCAGGTATAGGCGCCATGGGCGCGCATGGTCGCGACCAGTTCGCGGCCGCCCGGGGTCAGCGTGATGCGCTTGGCCAGCACCTCATCGACCACGCCGGCGGGCAGGTCCTTCAGCAGCGCGACGCGCTCGCGCAGTGCCGGCTCGAACTCGATCTCGCCGCGCATGGCGCGTTCGGTGATGGCGGCGACGTGGGCCTTCATCCCGACGAGATCGGCGAGCTCGTCGATGCATTCCTGGCCGATCATGGTGGAATCCATGTCGGCGAGAAAAAGCTTCTTGCGCCGGGCGCCGACTGGCTGCACGACGATGTCGACGGGCAGGTCGCCGCGAAGCTCGCGGAGCCGCTGCTCGATGGCGTGACGGTCGGCTTCGAGGTTACTGTCGGTGCCGAAGGGAATGTCGACCGCAACCCCGTCGAACAGCCAGTGCGCGGGAGCTGCCTGGGGCAGCACGGCGCGGGCGCCATCGACGATGGTGGAGTCGAGCGCGGGATTGTCGGGATTGCAGATCAGCGTGGCGACGAGGGACATTTGAGGTTTTCGTGAGCGAGGGGCAAGTCAGCAGAAGCCATGTTGGCAAGGCTGTGCTTATCGCAGGCCCGACCGCCAGCGGCAAGTCGGCGCTGGCGCTGGAGCTTGCCCTCAGCACGGACGGGGTCGTCATCAATGCCGATTCCATGCAGGTCTATCGTGACCTGCGCATCATCACGGCGCGCCCCACACAAAACGAGGAAGCGCGCGCGCCGCATCGCCTGTACGGTCATGTCGATGCAGCCGTGAATTTTTCGGCCGGTGCCTGGGTGAGTGATGCCGCCACGGCGCTCGACGAGGCAAAAGCGGAAGGCCGTCTGCCGATCTTCATCGGCGGCACCGGACTCTATTTCAAGGCACTGACGGCGGGGCTCTCCGTGGTGCCGCCAATCCCTGCCGAGGTGCGCGAGGACGTGCGCGCGCGGCTGGAACGCAATGGCGTCGAGGCGCTGCATGCGGAACTGGCGCGTCGCGACCCCAGTGCGGCCGAGCGATTGAACCTGCGTGACCGCACCCGGATCGCGCGCGCGCTCGAAGTGGTCGAGGCGACCGGCCGCTCGCTGCTCGACTGGCACCAGGAGGGCCAGCCGCCGCTGCTGCCGAAGGACAGTTTTCGCGCGGTATTTCTCGCACCCGAACGGGACGAGCTCTATGCCCGTATCGATGCCCGCTTCGACGCCATGCTGGGCGCCGGCGCGCTGAGTGAGGTTGAGCGACTTGCCGCCAGAAACCTCGATCCATTGCTGCCGGCGATGAAGGCTCATGGCGTGCCGGCCCTGATCCGGCATCTGCGCGGTGAGCTCAGCCTGGAGCAGGCCGCCACCACCGGCCGCGCCGACACCCGCCACTATGCCAAGCGGCAATTCACCTGGTTCCGGCACCAATTGCCGGAGTTCGAATGGGTGAAGCCCCGGGAGGCGAGGGGATGGCTCGCCGCCATGTGAACGCGGCCCGCGACCCCGCCTGAGGCGCTTTTCTGTCCGGGTTCCCGAATTTACCTCTCGCCGAACCCGGGGAACACCGGTACACTGCCAAAATCGCGCGGGAACGGCCGCATCGCCTTGACATCCAGGCTTTGGCCGCTATGTTTCGCGCAACCTTTGGGAAGCCGGGCGCCCGCCATGCGTAACATTATTACCAAACTCCTTATCGCCGTCGTACCCAGGCACACCGCCGGGGGTGGCTAGCTGCCACCCACATGACAGGCGGTGTGCATGGGCCCTCTTCGGGGCCTTTTTTATTTCCCGAACCAGACACGAACGAAGCCGCTGACAACAGCGCATCCGGAGCAAGCCAATGAGCGACAAGAGCCACGATCCGAACCAGATGACCGGCGCTGCGATGATCGTTCGCGCGCTCATCGATCATGGCGTGACCGACATTTTCGGCTATCCCGGCGGCGCGGTGCTTCCGATCTATGACGAGATCTTTCAGCAGAGCGAGGTCCAGCACATCCTGGTCCGCCACGAGCAGGGCGCCGGCCACGCCGCAGAAGGTTATGCGCGCTCGACCGGCAAGCCGGGCGTTGCGCTGGTGACCTCCGGCCCCGGTGCCACCAATATGGTGACGCCGCTCACCGACGCGCTGATGGATTCGATCCCGCTGGTCTGCATCTCCGGCCAGGTGCCAACGCATCTGATCGGCAACGACGCGTTCCAGGAATGCGACACCGTCGGCATCACGCGTCCCTGCACCAAGCACAATTGGCTGGTGCGCGACGTCAACGATCTCGCCAAAGTGCTGCACGAAGCCTTCTACGTCGCGACCTCCGGCCGTCCCGGCCCGGTGCTGGTCGACGTCCCCAAGGACGTGCAATTCGCGACCGGCACCTATCATCCGCCGCGCAAATCCGACGTGCACCGCTCCTACGCGCCACGCGTGAAGGGAGATGCGACGCAGATCCGCAAAGCCGTCGCACTGCTGGCCCATGCCAAGCGCCCCGTGATCTACAGCGGCGGCGGCGTCATCAATTCCGGCCCCGAGGCGACCAAGCTGCTGCGCGAGCTGGTCGAGGTCACGGGCTTTCCGATCACCTCGACACTGATGGGCCTCGGCGCCTATCCGGCGTCGGGCAAGAACTGGCTCGGCATGCTCGGCATGCACGGCACTTATGAAGCCAACATGACGATGCATGATTGCGACGTCATGCTGTGCGTCGGCGCGCGCTTCGACGACCGCATCACCGGCCGCGTCGATGCGTTCTCGCCGGGCTCGAAGAAGATCCATATCGACATCGACCCGTCCTCGATCAACAAGAACATCCGCGTCGACGTGCCGATCATCGGCGATTGCGGCAACATCCTCGGCGACATCCTCCAGGTGTTCAAGGCCGAGGCGAAGAAGCCCGACATCAAGGCGTGGTGGCAGCAGATCGCGCAGTGGCGCGCCCGCAACTCGCTCTACTACCGGAAGAGCAACGAGGTGATCCTGCCGCAGCACGCGATCCAGAGCCTGTTCGAGGCGACGCGCGGCAGGGATACCTACATCACGACGGAAGTCGGCCAGCACCAGATGTGGGCGGCGCAGTTCTTCGGTTTCGAGGAGCCGCATCGCTGGATGACCTCGGGCGGTCTCGGCACCATGGGCTACGGCCTGCCGGCGGCGGTCGGCGTGCAGGTTGCCCATCCCGACAGCCTCGTCATCGACATCGCGGGCGATGCCTCGGTGCAGATGACGATGCAGGAGATGTCGACGGCGGTTCAGTACGAGCTGCCGATCAAGATATTCATCCTGAACAACCAGTACATGGGCATGGTGCGGCAGTGGCAGCAGCTGCTGCACGGCAACCGCCTGTCGCATTCCTACTCGGAGGCGATGCCGGACTTCGTCAAGCTCGCGGAGGCCTATGGCGGCGTCGGCATCCAGGTGCACAAGCCCGGCGATCTCGACGGCGCCATCCAGGAGATGATCTCGGTCAAGCGCCCGGTGCTGTTCGACTGCCGCGTTGCCGCGCTCGAAAACTGCTTCCCGATGATCCCCTCGGGCAAGGCGCACAACGAGATGCTGTTGCCGGAGCAGGCCAACGACGAGGCCACCGCCAAGGCTTTCGCCGGCGGCAAGGCGCTGGTGTGAGGCCATGTTCGACCTGACCGAGCTCGAGCGCGCACATGCGATCGTGGGGCAGGCGGTGCCGGCAACGCCGGCGCACGCCTGGCCTTTGCTCGCCGAGCGGCTCGGCGCGCAGGTCGTGGTCAAGCACGAGAACCACACGCCGATCGGGGCTTTCAAGGTGCGCGGCGGGCTGGTCTATCTCGAGCGGCTGAAGCGCGAGCGGCCGAAGACATCCGGCATCATCTCGGCGACGCGCGGCAATCACGGCCAGAGCCTGGCGTTCGCGGCGAGCCGCCACGGCGTGCCCGCAGTGATCTACGTGCCGCGCGGCAATTCGGCCGAGAAGAATCGCGCGATGAAGGCCTTTGGCGCCGAGCTCGTCGAGCATGGCGAGGATTTCCAGGCCGCGCGTGAGGAAGCCGAGCGCCGCGCGCAGTTTGCCGGGCTCCATATGGTGCCGTCGTTCCATCCCGACCTTGTGCTCGGCGTCGCCACTTATGCGCTTGAGCTGTTCAAGGCGGCGGCGGACCTCGACATGCTCTATGTGCCGATCGGGCAGGGCTCCGGCATCTGCGGCTGCATCATGGCGCGCGACCTGCTCGGCCTGAAGACCGAGATCGTTGGCGTGCAGTCGACCGAAGCTCCGTCCTACGCGCTGTCGTTTGCGGCCGGCAAGATCGTGACGACCGAAACCAGCAACACGCTCGCCGACGGCATGGCGACGCGCATTCCGGACGCCGAGGCATTCACGCTGATCCGCAAGGGTGCCTCACGCATCGTAGAGGTCACCGACGCTGAGGTCGCGGCCGCGATCCGTGCGCTCTGGACCGACACGCACAATCTCGCCGAAGGCGCGGGAGCAGCCGCGCTCGCCGCGGCGCTTCAGGAAAAGAGCAAGTTGAAGGGCAAGCGCGTCGGTCTCGTGCTGTCCGGCGGCAATATCGATTTCGATCTGTTCCGCCGTTGGGTCGGGACGGACGCGTCAGCGATGGCGTGAGGAAGAGACAAGAGGGGACGACAATGAACCAGCCCGCATCCGCCTACTTCATCGAGGATCGCCACGATCCCAACGAGACGCATACGCTCTCGGTGCTCGTGCAGAACGAGCCGGGCGTGCTCGCGCGCGTCATCGGCCTGTTCTCGGGCCGCGGCTACAACATCGAGAGCCTCACGGTCTCGGAGACCGAGGCCCAGAAGCACCTGTCGCGCATCACCATCGTCACGACGGGTACGCCGATGGTGATCGAGCAGATCAAGCACCAGCTCGACCGCATGATCCCGGTCTACCGGGTCGTCGACATGACCCAGACCAAGCGCTCGATCGAGCGCGAGCTGGCGATGGTGAAAGTGCGCGGGCAGGGCGAGCATCGGGTCGAGGCGCTCAGGCTCGCGGATGCGTTCCGCGCCCGGGTGATCGACGCCACGACCGAGAGTTTTGTGTTCGAGATCACAGGCAATACGGACAAGATCAATCAATATATCGACCTGATGCGCCCGCTCGGCCTCGTCGAGGTGTCGCGCACCGGCGTTGCCGCGATCGGCCGCGGGCCTGAAGGGATGTGAACCATGCTGGCGCGCGACTGGTACTATAACGAGCGGAACCGGATGGGGATCGAGCCCGCGGTGGCCTCGATCTACGACGCCCACGACGATGCCGATCTGCGGGCGCGCGCCGCGCTGAAAATGCTGGGAGTCCAGCGCGGCTGGCGCATCGCCGACATCGGCTGCGGCAACGGCGTGCTGGCGACCGAAGCCGCACTGCTGGGCGCGGAGGTGGACGCCATCGACATCTCGCCGGCAATGCTGGCGCTTGCCGAGATCTACGCGCGTGATCGCAAGGCGCCCGTGCGCACACAGTCCGCCGGCCTGCTCAGCTTCGCCTATCGGCCGGAATCCTACGACCTGATCGTCAGCGAATTCACGCTGCACCACCTGCCGGATTTCTGGAAGGCAGTGGCGATGTCGCGAATCTATCGTGCGCTGAAGCCGGGCGCGAGCTTCTATCTGCGCGACATCGTCTATGCCTCCATGCCCGATGCGATCGAGCGCGACGTCGAGCAATGGGCCGACTACCAGATCAAGAACCACGATTTTTCGCGCGAAGGCGTCGTCACGCATATGCGCGACGAATACTCCACCTTCGGCTGGGTGATGGAGCGGATGCTGACCGACGTCGGCTTCGCGCTGGTCTCGGCCGATTACCACGCACCGATGCACGGCACCTATCTGCTGCGCAAACCAAGAGCCGGCGAGCAAGGCTAGACGACAACAACAGGGCTGCACGACAGGGCAGAACCGAGAACAACAATGAAGCCGGCCGATATCCTCATCGCCATCCTGGTGGCGATCATCTGGGGACTTGCCTTCGTGGCGAGCCGGATCGCGCTCGACGAGCTTTCGCCGGAGCTGATGACGGCGCTGCGTTTTTCCATCGCCGCGTTGCCGTGCCTGTTCATCCGCAAGCCCAAAATCGCCTGGTCGCTGCTGATCGCAATCAGCTTTATGCTGTTCCTCGGTCAATTCCTGAGCCAGGCCTATGGTATCGCCCATGGCGTGCCGGTGGGGCTGACCAGCGTCGTCGTGCAGAGCCAGGCGCTGTTCACGATCGGCTTTGCCGCGATCGCTTTTGGCGAGCGGCCGACGCCGATGCAGGCGCTCGGCGTTGGTATCGCTGCGATCGGCCTTCTGATGATCTGCGGTACGGTCGGCTATGATTTCAGCGTCGCCGCGTTTGCGGTGCTGATGATCTCGCCGATCAGCTTTGCCGTCGGCAATCTGCTGCTGCGCGGTGCCCGCGGCGTGCCGATGTTCGACCTGTTCGCGTGGTTGTGCCTTGCCGCGGCCGTGCCGCTGTTCGTGCTGGCGCTGATCGCCAATGGCCCTGCGCCGACATGGATATCGCTGAGCCACATAACGCTGACAGCGGCTCTCTGCATGCTGGCGCTTGGCGGCATCTCGACCAGCATCGCCTATTGGCTCTGGGGCCGGCTGCTGCGCGACTATCCCGCCGCGCAAGTGGTGCCGTTTGCGCTGCTGGTGCCGTTCGTCGGCTCGGCCGCCTCCAGCATCGTGTTCGGCGAGCGGTTCGGACCCTTGCGGCTCGCCGGCATGCTGACCGTGATCGGTGGTATCGCGGTGATGGTGCTGGCGAAGCGGCCCAAGGCGTTACCCGAAGAACCGTTGCCGAAAACGGCGTGAGGTGAGCATGTCCCAGTCGCTGCTCTATGCCTTCCTGATCTTCATGGTCGTGATGTACTTCACGCCCGGGCCGAACAACATCATGCTGCTGTCCTCGGGCCTGACCTACGGCTTCCGGCGCACCGTCCCTCACATCGTCGGCATCGTCCTCGGCTTCGCCTTCATGGTCGCCGCCGTCGGCCTCGGGCTCGGCTCCGTGTTCCTGGCCTACCCGATCCTCCAGACCATCCTGAAATATGCCGGTGCGGCCTATCTGATCTATCTTGCCGCCGCGATCGCCATGTCCGGCCCGACCAAGCCGGGCGAGGGGGATGGCCGCGGCCCGATGACCTTCTGGGGCGCGGCGATGTTCCAATGGATCAATGCCAAGGGCTGGGTGATCGTCATCGGCACCATCACCGCCTATGCGGCGATCGCCCAATTTCCGCTCAACATCGCGATCCAAACCGTGATCAGCCTGATCGTCGGCACCGTCTCGACCGTGGTCTGGGCCCTGTTCGGCTCGGCATTGCGGCCGGTCCTGACCTCGGAGCGGCTGGTCCGCGCCTTCAATATCCTGATGGCGATCCTGCTGCTGGCCTCCCTCTACCCCGTTTTCATGGATGCATGATGTCGCGGATTTCCATGCAGAAACGGGTTTCCCAGCCGGCTGAAAATGCTCTAGACAGCCCCCGAAATCCGCAAATTTCACCGTCCAAGACTTGAGCAGTCGGACCTGACCAACGGCCGATTCTGGCCCCTAACGAGGAAACGACCCATGCGTGTTTATTACGATCGCGACGCCGACCTGAACCTGATCAAGGGCAAGAAGGTCGCCATCGTGGGCTATGGCAGCCAGGGCCACGCCCATGCGCTCAACCTGAAGGATTCCGGCGTCAAGGACGTTGCCATTGCGCTGCGCAAGGATTCTGGCTCGGTCAAGAAGGCGGAAGCCGCCGGCTTCAAGGTGATGGAAGTCGCCGAAGCCGCCAAATGGGCCGACCTCGTCATGATGCTGACCCCGGACGAGCTCCAGGGCGATATCTATCGCGATCACCTGCACGACAACATGAAGAAGGGCGCCGCCCTCGTGTTCGCGCACGGCCTCAACGTCCACTTCAACCTGCTCGACCCGCGCGCCGATCTCGACGTGCTCATGATCGCGCCGAAGGGCCCCGGCCACACCGTGCGCTCGGAATATCAGCGCGGCGGCGGCGTGCCCTGCCTGATCGCAATCGCCAAGGACGTCTCGGGCAACGCCCATGACCTCGGCCTGTCCTACGCCTCGGCTGTCGGCGGCGGCCGCGCCGGCATCATCGAGACCACCTTCAAGGAAGAGTGCGAGACCGATCTTTTCGGCGAGCAGGTGGTGCTCTGCGGCGGCCTGGTCGAGCTGATCAAGGGCGGCTACGAGACCCTGGTCGAAGCCGGCTACGCTCCGGAGATGGCCTATTTCGAGTGCCTGCACGAAGTGAAGTTGATCGTCGACCTGATTTATGAAGGCGGCATCGCCAACATGAACTACTCGATCTCCAACACCGCGGAGTACGGCGAGTACGTCACCGGCCCGCGCATCGTCACCGCCGAGACCAAGGCCGAGATGAAGCGCGTTCTCGCCGACATCCAGGGCGGCAAGTTCGCCCGCGACTGGATGCTCGAGAACAAGGTCAACCAGACCTCGTTCAAGGCGACCCGCGCCAAGCTCGCTCAGCACCCGATCGAGGAAGTCGGCGCCAAGCTGCGCGACATGATGCCCTGGATCAAGAAGGGCGCGCTGGTCGACAAGTCGAAGAACTAAGTCGTCTCCCGAACGCAGCGCATCACGCAGGTGGTGCGCTGCTGATCCGGGGGCCATTCCGGCTCCTGGGTCCCGGCTCTGCGCTCCGTTTCGCTGCGCTTGTCCGGGACATGGGCAAAAATCCAAGGCATGATCGCGGGAACTCCAGGGGAGGAAGACCATGCGATCTGTCGTCGTCACCGGTGCGTCCACAGGCATCGGCTGGGCTACTGCCAAATTCCTGATCGGGCGCGGCTATCGCGTGTTCGGCAGCGTCCGCAAGCAGGCCGATGCCGACCGGCTTCAGGCTGAGTTTGGCGCCAATTTCACGCCGCTGCTGTTCGACGTCACCGATGAGGCCGCGGTCCTCGCTGCTGCGCGAAAAGTTCGCGAAGCGCTGAACGGTGAGACGCTGGCCGGCCTCGTCAACAATGCGGGCATCGCCGTCGCCGGTCCCGTGCTCGAATTGTCGGCGGATGATTTCCGCCGCCAGATGGACATCAACGTCATCGGCCCTGTCATCGCGACGCAGGCGTTCGGGCCGCTGCTCGGGGCCGACCCGTCGCTGAAGGGGCCGAAGGGGCGGATCGTGATGATCAGCTCGGTCGCAGGAAAGAACGGCAATCCGCTGTCGGCGCCCTACTGCACCTCCAAGCACGCCGTCGAGGGACTGTCGGAAAGCCTGCGCCGCGAATTGATGCTGTTCGGCATCGACGTCATCATCGTCGCCCCCGGCGCGGTGAAGACGCCGATCTGGAGCAAGGCCGAGCAGATCGATCTCTCCGTCTACCAGAACTCGCCCTATCTCCCGGCGCTCAACAAGGTCATGGCCTTCATGATGGACCTCGGCGCGAAGGGCCTGCCGGCCGAGCGGATCGCCGAGATCGTGTTCGAGGCGCTGACCGCGCCGAGCCCCAAGGTGCGCTATCAGATCACGCCCGACCCGCTCCGCCATCTGATCGGTGCCGTACTGCCGAAACGGACGGTCGACCGGATCATCGCCAAGCGGCTCGGACTGCTGCCGCAGTAAAGGCGGGCGCTTCAGCCCGCCGCAACGGTCTGCCCGCGCGGGTGGCGGGCCATCGCGATCATGCGCAGCGTCATCACGATCAGCAGCGGAATGAGGAACGCGGCATAGATCGGCATCGCCGGCACGCGCTTGCCGAACGACACCATGAACTGGAACCAGAGATAATAGCCGCCGACCAGGTGCAGCGTACGCCAGGCGCGGCGCCCGATCAGCGCGGCGGCGCGGTCGAACGAGGTTGCGCTCATCGCGACGATGAAGCCATAGCCGATGCCGCCGAAGATGTAGGAGACGGCCGAGGTCGCCTCGGCAAAGCCGGCAGGATCCATCCAGGCGAAAACAACGATCGCAACCGCGTGGATGGCGTGGGAAGCCGCAAAACTGAGGCCGAGATAGCGGCGGTTGCGGCGCTGCCAGCGGGTCCATGCGTTGGGCCAAAGCCGCGCCATCGCTGCGGCGCTGAAGGCTAGGCAGAACAGCAGCAGGGAGCTGCGTGCGGTGAAGCGGATCACCATCCGCACGCCCTCGACCTCGAATTGCCGCATCGAGGCGATCCACATGCTGAGAAGGATCAGGCTGAGGGTGAGGGCGGCGAGCAGCCGCCAGCCTTCGAACCAGCTTTGACGTTGCAGCATGGTGATCTTCCTCCGTTATGTAATCATCGATTACATTTCGGCGCCGCGCGGCGGTCAATGGTGTAATCACCGCTTACATTCACGTTCGGGTGATGCTAGGAAGCACCATGTCCGCCCGCCAGCCGTCCAAGCCGCGCGCCCGCCGCCCTGCAGCCCAGGCCAGGCCGTATCACCACGGTGACCTCCGCCGTGTCCTGATCGATGCTGCGCTGCAATTGGCGGCGGAGGGAGAGGAGGTCTCCGTCCGTGAGGCCGCGCGCCGGGCCGCGGTATCGCCGGGCGCGCCGTTCCGGCACTTTCCGAACCGCGATGCACTGATGGCGGCGGCGGCCGAAGAGGCGCAGCGGCGTTTCCGTGCCGAGATCGAGGCCGCGCTGAGCGAGGCTCCGGCGGCCGGCCCGCTTGCCCGTTTCCGTGCCTTTGGCCTTGCTTACCTGCGCTGGGCGATGCGCAATCCCGCCCATTTCGAGATCATCTCCACCGGGCGCTATTTCGCCCATGGCAGCTCCGCGGAATTAACGCGCGACAATGCCGAGTTGATCGCGCTGACCGAGGGAATCCTGGCCGAGGCGGCGGAGCAGGGCCTGCTGCGGTCGGCGGACCTCAAGCGCATCCAGATCGCCGGTCGCGCCCTGGTCTACGGCTTCGCCCGGATGAATCTCGATGGCCACTTTCCGCGCTGGGGCGTCGAGGAGGGCGCGATCGAGCGGATGGCGGAAGGCGTGCTCGACCTCTTCATCGCCGGCATCGCAAAGCCTTAACCGAGCGAGCGGCTCGGCCCGCCGCCGTGCGGGCTTCGCCGGTCACTAACAATAAGCGAAGGTCGGGTCACCGCATGCGTTGCCTGTCCTTGACCGTTCCGTTACAGTTTTATGACACGGTGCAGGCTTCCGGCTGCTCCGGACGCCCCGTCACCGTCTCGAGGACCAGACGGCCTGGCATCACCGCGCCGGACTTGAAGTATAGCGTGTCGTCGATGGCGTCCGCGCCCAATCCAGGTCCTTCTGCCACGACCGCCGTGCTGGCGAGCGTCGCCGCGCTCGGCATCTGGCGGCTGCTCGCGGTTGCCGCGCCGCATCTGGCCGCGCTCGCGCTGATGTACCAGACCGAGACCGATTTCGGCTCGCGGCTCTCCTTCGCGCTGGCCTGGGGCATTCTCAACTTTTTCTGGATCACGCTGCTGCGCCGGCCGGCGCTATCAGGCGCGCTGTCGCTGACCATGGTCGTCGTGCTGGTGCTGCTGTCGCGGCTCAAGCACGACGTCGTCCAGATGACGGTCAACTTCATCGACCTGATGATGATCGACCGCGACACCGTCGCGTTCCTGTTCACGATCTTCCCGAATTTGCGCTGGTCGGTGATCCTGGCCGGCTTCGTCACGCTGCCGCTGATGTATGCGCTGTGGTGGCTCGATCCGTTCCGCATCCGCCGTCTGCCGGCGTTCGCCTGCAAGCTGGCCTGCCTTGCCGCGCTGGTCGGCTATTCGCTCTATCATCCGGACGAAGCCTGGCGCGGCTATTACGACGACGGCTATCTGTCGAAATTCTTCCGCTCCGGCGTCAGCTCGGTCTCCGATTTCGTGCAGTACGGTTTCATGGAATCGGCCGCCGCGACCAACGAGCGCCTCAACATGCCGCTGGTCGATTCCTGCCATCCTGCCGGACGCCGGCCGAACATCATCATGATCCATGATGAATCGAGCTTCGACATCCGCGCCGCCCAGGGCATCAAGGTGCCGCAGGGCTATGGCAGCCACTTCAAATCCTGGGACGGCAAGCAGCGCACGTTCCTGGCCGAGAGCAATGGCGGGCCGAGCTGGTTCACCGAATACAACGTGCTTGCAGGCCTCTCCTCGCGCTCGTTCGGCCGCTTTGCCTATTTCGTGACGCGCATCGCCTCGAACCGCGTCGAGCGCGGGCTGCCGCTGGCGCTACGCCGTTGCGGCTACGACACGATGTCGCTCTATCCCGCCCATGGCGGCTTCATGGCCGCGCGCAGCTTCCAGCTGACGACAGGCATCGAACGCTTCCTCGACGCCAAGGATCTCGGCGCCAAGGACGTCGAGCCCGACGGCTTCTTCTACGACAAGGCGCTCCAGCTGATGGGCCAGCAGCCGCCCAACAAGCCGCTGTTCACCTTCATCTATCTCGGTGCCAATCATTTCCCGTGGGAGACGCGCTTCCGTCCCGACCTGCTGCCGACCTGGCGCGCGCCGGGCAATGTGCCGTCCATCGACGAATATCTGCGTCGGCAGGCGATCAGCGCCGAGCAATACAAGGCGTTCGTCGCGGGCCTGAAGAAGACGTTCCCGGGCGAGCCCTTCCTGATCGTGCGCTATGGCGATCATCAACCCGAGTTCGCGCCTGCTATCCTCGAGCCCGGGCTCGACGAAGGCGCTCTCGGCAAGAAGCTGGACGCCTACGATCCGCGCCTCTACGCAACCTATTACGCGATCGACGCCGTCAATTTCGAGCCGGTGAAGAGTGCTGCCGTGATGGACACGATCGACGGCCCCTATCTGCCGCTGGTGATCCAGGAGGCCGCCGGCATCCCGCTCGATCCGTCCTTCGCCGAGCAGAAGGAGATCATGCTCCGCTGCAAGGGCGTGTTCTACAGCTGCAAGGACGGCGTCGAAGCGCGGCGGCTGAACCGCCTGCTGATCAACGCGGGGATCATCAGGGGACTGTAGGCTCTACCGCCATCCTGAGTGGGCATAGCGACTTGTCCGCCGTAGCTCGAAGAGCGAAGGCGGAAGCGTGCCCACCACCTCTCACACGCATCCAGCGACCGTGGGCACGGCGCTTGCGCGCCTTTGCCCACCCTACGAAATCTCAACCTACCGCCCGCCCACCTTCTCCCACAGCCACTTCGCCACCGCATCCGGCGAGGAATTCGCGTCATTGCCGCTGGCGCGCAGATTCGCCTCGCGCATAGTGGCGATGTCGATCTTGCCGAGCAGCGGTTGCAGCGCTGTCTTGAGCCGCTCATCCCCGGCGCGCTTCGGTGCGAGCAGGAGGATCGCGTCGTAGGGCGGAATCGCGTGCCTGGGATCGTCGAGCGCGACAAGATCGTATTTCGCGATCAACCCGTCGCTGGTGTAGCCGGCGATCACGTCGACTTCGCCGCTCGCAACCGCTGCATACATGAAATCCGGCTGCATCTGGCGCTGGGCGCGGAACGAAAGGCCGTAGGCCTTTTGCAGCGCCGCCCATTCCGGCCGCGAGAAGAACTCGTAGTCGCCGGCAATCGATAGCGTCGATGCGTGCGCCGCGAGATCGGCAATGGTCCGGATGCCAAGCGCTTCGGCGCGCTTCTTCGGAAGCACCAACGCATAGGCGTTCTCGAAGCCGAGCTCGCCGAGCAGGGTGATGTTGTCCTTTGCCAGGCTTGCCTTCAAATCCGTCAACAGCTCTGCGCGCGGCTTGATGTCGGAGCGATGCAGCTGATTGGCCCAGAGCGTGCCGGAATAATCGACATAGAGATCGATGTCGCCGGCCTTCAACGCCCCGAAGATCACGCTGGAGCCGAGGCCCGAGCGCGTCGTCGCGGGCAGACCGGCGGCCTGGAGGCGGTCCCTCAGTAGCGCCGACAGCACATATTGCTCGGCGAAGGTCTTGGCGCCGACGACATAGCCCTGCGACGAGCGTCCCATCGTCGGCACCAGCGTTGCAGCGACCAGCGCCGCGATACCGGCTGCGCCGAGCGCGGTGCGGGCGCGGCTGCGCTGGCGCAGGCCGCCCTCGATCAGGCCGAGCAGCTGATCGACGGCGAGCGCCAGCAGCGCCGAGGCAAAGCAGCCGAACAGCACGAACACCCAGTTCTGGGTTTGAAGCCCGGCAAAGATGTAATTGCCGAGGCTGGTCTGCCCGATCGGCGTCGACAACGTCGCGGTGCCGATCACCCACACCGCGGCGGTGCGGATGCCCGCCATCATCACCGGCAGCGCCAGCGGCAGCTCGACCATGACGAGCGACTGCCGCGCGGTCATGCCGACGCCCTTGGCGGCCTCGATCAGCGCGGGATCGATGCCGTTGAGCCCGGTGATGCCGTTGCGCAGCACTGGCAGCATCGAATAGAGCGCCAGCGCCAGCATCGCCGGCAGGAAGCCGAACGCCGAGAAGGATACGCCGAACCAGGCCAGCGTCACCGAGGCGGCCAGCAGCAGCAGCGGATAGAACAGCGCGAGCAGCGCCAGGCCCGGCACCGTCTGCACGATGCTGGCGATCGCGAGCAGGATGGCTCGCGGCGCCGGACGGCTGCGCGTCAGGATCGCCAGCGGCAGGCTGACGGCAAGGCCAAGCGCGAGCGCGGCGAGACTGACCCGCACATGATTGCCGAGATAATCGGGCAGATGCGCCAGCGCCTCGCCCCAGCGTGGATCGGAAAACAGGCTCATGCCGCACCGCTTTGCGGCAGCAGCGCGTTCAGCCGCTCGACCTGGCGCCGCGGCGTACGCAGCAGCTCCAGCACGTAAGCGTCGCTGCTGTTCGAGAGCTCGGTGGGGGTGCCCTGCGCGAGCAGCTGTCCGCTGCGCATCACCGCGATGCGGTCGGCGAGCAGGATCGCCTCCGTCATGTCATGCGTGATCATCACGGTGGTCAGGCCGAGCTTGCGATGCAGCGAACGATAGTCGTCGCCGAGCGCATCGCGGGTAATGGGATCGAGCGCGCCGAACGGCTCGTCCATCAGCACGATGCGGGGCCTTGCCGCCAGCGCCCGCGCCACGCCGACGCGCTGGCGCTGGCCGCCGGAGAGCGCCTCCGGCAGACGGCTGCGATGCGCGTCACGATCGAGCTGCACAAGCTCCAGCAGCTCGTCGACGCGCGCTGCAATATCGGCCGCCGGCTGGCCCAGCAGTTTCGGCGTGATCCCGATATTGTCGGCAACGCTCAGATGCGGAAACAGCCCGCCGCTCTGGAACACGTAGCCGATCCGCCGCCGCAGCGCGACCGGATCGACGCTTTGCACGTCCTCGCCCTCGACCGTGATGGTGCCGCCCTCGGCCTCGATCAGCCGGTTGGCGAGCCGCAGCAGCGTGGTCTTGCCGGAGCCCGATCCGCCGACGATCGCCACAAATTCGCCCTCGGCGATGTCGAGCGACAAACCGTCCACGGCCTTCAGCAGGCCGAAGCTCTTGGTGACGTGGGCATAGCTGATGGCTGGCTTGGAAGGCATCGCAGGTAAGCTCGCTTTTCTCTTACCCTCCCCTGGAGGGGGAGGGTCGATCGCGCGCTGCGCGAGCGGGGTGGGGTGGTCTCTCGACACGGGCAGTGTTGGACGTGGAGAGACCGTCACCCCACCCCGTCTCACATTTCGCTGGCGCTCATGTGAGCCGACCCTCCCCCTCCAGGGGAGGGTAAGAGCGCGGCGACGCCCATGCGTAGCACGCTTGGCGGCTTGATTGAACTTGGCCGCGCGAGCGGCTAAGGCATCGGGCCAAGTTCGGAGGGAATATATGTCAACGCCAACGGCAGTGGCGCTGGAAGATGCCAAGGTTGCGTTCCGGCTTGGGGACGGGCGGGTCTATACAGCGGTGGAAAAGGCCCACCTCACAGTGGCGCAAGGCGAGTTCGTCGCCATCGTCGGGCCCACGGGCTGCGGGAAATCGACGCTGCTCAACGTCGCGGCCGGGCTGCTGAAGCCGGCCGCCGGCAGCGTCAGGATTTTCGACCGGCCGCTCGCGGGGCTGAACCGGGATGCCGGCTACCTGTTCCAGGCCGACGCGCTGTTCCCGTGGAAGACCGCCCTCGACAATGTCGCGATCGGGCTGGAGATCAAGGGCACGCCGCGCGCCGAGGCACTGCCGCGCGCGCAGAAATGGCTGACCTCGGTCGGCCTTGGCGCGTTCGCGGGGCGCTATCCGCACATGCTCTCAGGCGGCCAGCGCAAGCGTGTGGCGCTGGCGCAGGTGCTGATCCGCGATCCAAAAATCCTCTTGATGGACGAGCCGTTCGGGCCGCTCGATGCGCAGACCCGCCAGGTGATGGGCAACCTGCTGCTGGACCTCTGGAACGCCGACCGCAAGGCCGTGCTGTTCGTCACCCATGATCTCGAAGAGGCGATCGCGCTCGCCGACCGCGTCGTGATCATGTCGGCCGGGCCGTCCTCGCGCATCATCGGCGACTGGCAGGTGAGCCTGCCGCGCCCGCGCGACATCTTCGAGGTGCGACTGGACAAGGAGTTCCATGCGCTCCACCGCGAGATCTGGAGCGTGCTCAAGGACGAGGTGATGAAGGGCTACGCGCAATCCACCCAAGCGGCGGAGGCGGTCTGATGTCGCGCCCGACGCTGTTCGCGCTGCAAGTCCTGGTCGCGGTCGTCTGCATCGTGCTGTGGCAGGTGCTGTCGACCGTTCCCGTGTTCGGCAAGATCCTGCTGCCGCCGTTCTTCTTCTCCAACCCGTTCGACGTGTTCAGCCAGATCGTGAAGTGGTTCTCTTCCGGCGTGATCTGGAAGCACCTCGGCATCACGTTGGCGGAATCGATCCTCGCCTTCGTGATCGGTTCGCTCGGCGGCGTGCTGGTCGGCTTCTGGTTCGCGCGCCAGCCGATTGTAGCGGCAGTGTTCGACCCCTACGTCAAGATGGTCAACGCGCTGCCGCGCGTGGTGCTGGCGCCGATCTTCGCGCTGTGGCTGGGCCTCGGCATCTGGTCCAAGGTCGCGCTCGGCGTGACCTTGGTGTTCTTCATCGTGTTCTTCAACGTCTATCAGGGCGTCAAGGAAGTCAGCCGCACCGTGCTCGACAATGGCCGCATGCTCGGCATGAGCGAGCGGCAGCTGATGCAGCACGTCTATTGGCCCTCGGCGCTGTCCTGGATGTTCTCCTCGCTGCACACCTCGGTCGGCTTTGCCGTGGTCGGCGCGGTCGTCGGCGAATATCTGGGATCGGCAGCGGGCCTTGGCTATCTCATCCAGCAGGCGGAGGGCGTGTTCGACGTTGCCGGCGTGTTCGCCGGCATGTTCGTGCTGTCGGCCTTCGTGATCCTGATCGACTATGGGGTCACGCTGGTGGAGCGGCGCCTGTTGGTGTGGCGGCCGACCGCATCGGATGGGCGCGGCTAGGGTGCGAGGCGGGACCCGCGTATCGGCGCGGGCCCCAATCGCGAAGCCTCAATCCAGCAGCTTGGTGTCGTCGGGTGCCTGCGGCGGTGTCTTGATTGCGATCGCCTTGACCTGTCCGCTGATCGGCTTGGTGCCGCCATGCGGCGTGCCCTTCGGGATGATGACGAGGTCGCCCGGCTTGACCGTGACTTCCTTGTCGCCGAGCCAGATCGTGCCGGTGCCGTCCAGGATGTACTGGATCTCGTTGGTGTTGGGATGCATGTGCTTGGGCACATTGCCGACCTGGATCGAGATCGTGGCGCCGTCGGCGCTCGCGAACATTTTTGAGCGGTAGCCGACATTGTTGGCGGCGCCGAGCGCATCGCCTTCCATCTCGCCGGTGTGGATGATCTGCGCGGTGATGTTCTCGGCGGCCAGCGCCGGCCGGAGCAGCTGGTTCGCGCCGCATCCGGCGGCAAAGGCGGCGGCGATCGACAGCCCGATTGCAAGGCGATTCATGGATGATCCTCCCCATCACGAGTTTGTTGTTGTACCCGCATGCTATTGCGCCAAAAGGCCGATGGCCAGTGCCTTGGGCCACGCTTCTCAAGCCCGTCGCGCTGCTCTATGGTGCCGCCGGCCGAACGGAGGAAACCAATGAAGAACACGATTGCCAGGCTCGCCGCGGCGCTGCTCGCGCTGACGCTCACCACCGGATTTGCCGCGGCGCAAAGCAAGGTCACCATCGCGGTCGGCGGCGGCTCCTGCCTGTGCTATTTGCCGACGGTGCTGGCCAAGCAGCTCGGCGAATACGAGAAGGCCGGCCTCGATGTCGAGCTGGTCGACCTCAAGGGCGGCTCGGACGCGCTCAAGGCCGTGCTCGGCGGCAGCGCCGACGTCGTGTCCGGCTATTTCGACCATTGCGTCAATCTGGCGGCCAAGAAGCAGGAGCTCCAGGCTTTCGTGGTCTATGACCGCTATCCCGGCCTCGTGCTCGTGGTCGCGCCCTCGCGCACCAACGACATCAAGTCGGTCAAGGATCTCGCCGGCAAGAAGGTCGGCGTCAGCGCGCCCGGTTCCTCGACCGACTTCTTCCTGAAGTACATGCTCAAGAAGAACGGCGTCGATCCGACCAGCGCCGCCGTGATCGGCGTCGGCCTCGGCGCCACCGCGGTCGCCGCGATGGAGCAGGGCCAGATCGACGCGGCCGTGATGCTCGACCCCTCCGTCACCGTGCTGCAGGGCAGCCACAAGGATCTGCGCATCCTCTCCGACACGCGGACGCAGAAGGACACGCTCGAGACCTTCGGCGGCGAATATCCCGGCGGCGCGCTGTACTCGACCGCGGCCTGGGTTGCCAAGCACGAGAAGGAGACACAGGCGCTCACCAACGCGATCCTCGCCACGCTCGCCTGGATCCATTCGCACAGCCCTGAGGAGATCATGGCGAAGATGCCGGAGGAGACGGTCGGCAAGAACAAGGATCTCTATCTCGCCGCGCTGAAGAACACGATCCCGATGTACTCGGAGACCGGCAAGATGGATCCGAAGGGCGCGGATGCCGTGCTCGCGGTGTTCAGCGTCGGCTCGCCCGAGGTGGCGAACGCCAAGATCGACGTCAGCAAGACTTTCACCAACAAGTTCGTCGAGCAGGCCAAGAAGACCACGGGGAACGCCAAATAGCTGACGCGAAGGCGTGATAGACGCCCCCTCATGACGTCACCGATCATTCATCGCGTCACGACGCTTGCTCTTGCCGTGCGGCCGATCGTCTGGCCGTTCGCCGAGGAGCGTCGCGCCGAGATCGCGGCGCACTTCGCCGAGAAGCAGCGCGAGCGGCCGAAGATCTGGAACGGCCGCGTCCTGCTCGGGTGCCATCCCGTATTCACGGACGGCCATTTCGCCTCGACCTATTTCGAGACCGATTTCGCAAGCTTCCTTGCCTGGCGCGACTGGGGCTTTCCCGGCGCGCCCGTGTTCAACGGGTTTGGCATGGGCGCGTTGCGCACGTCCGACGGCGCCTTCCTGATGGGCGAGATGGCGCAGCACACCGCGAACGCAGGCCGCATCTATTTCCCGTCGGGCACGCCCGATCTCGACGATGTCAGGGATGGGATGCTGGACATTCCCGGCAGCGTCGTCCGCGAAATTCAGGAAGAGACCGGCTTGACGGCGGCGGACTATCGGGCCGAGCCGGACTGGTATTGCGTCGTCAGCGGCCCCACGATTGCGATGATGCAGGTGCTCAACCTCGATATGCCCGGCGACGAGGCTCGCGCCCGGATCGAAACCAATCTCGCCCGTGAGCACGAGCCGGAGTTGTCGGCGATTCATCTCGTGCGCGGGACGGGTGATCTCACGCCGACCATGCCGCGATTTGTCACGGCCTTTATCGAGCAGCAGTTCGCCTCGCGCTGATGCGCGAGGCTTGACATCCCTGCGCTCTGCCCATGTGATGGGGGCAACCAAAAGCAAGACGAATGCAATGCACAATCGTCCAGGGAGGTTTTGATGCGCCTGCGCATGGCTGCCCGATTGGTACGTGGGCTGGTGATCGCGATATCCGCGACGAGCCTGGCGGTGGCCGCCCAGGCCCAGGACAAGAAGATCAAGATCGGCGTCGTTTTTGATTTGACCGGACCTCTGGCCGGCGGCGGTTCCGAACTCGGCTATATCGGCGCAAAGATCATCCTCGACCATTTCGCCAAGACCGGCGTCGAAGGCTACAAGATCGAGGCGGTCTATGCCGATGCGCAGAGCAAGCCCGACATCGCCATCAACGAATCCGTCCGCCTGCTCGAGCAGGAGAAGGTCGACATGGTGCTCGGCTTCTTCTCCTCGGCGCAGTGCGTGCCGGTGGCTGCCCGCGTCGAGCAGCTCAAGAAGTTCATGTGGATGACGACCTGCATCTCGTCCGCCGTGTTCAACGAGAAGGGCTACAAATACGTCTTCCGCCCGCAGGCGAGCGGCGACCAGTTCGGCATGATGACGATGGATTTCATCGCGCAGAACGCCAAGGCGAAGTTCGACAAGGAGCCAAAGGACCTGCGCGTCGCCATCATCCACGAGGACGGCGCCTATGGCGTCGACGTCTCCAAGGGCAACGAGGCAGGCGCGAAGAAAGCCGGCTTCAACGTCGTGATGAAGGAGGGCTATTCGGCGACCGCGCCCGATCTGTCGGCGCTGGTGACCAAGCTCAAGCGTGCCAAGCCCGACGTGATCTTCCACACCGGCTACAACCCCGACATCACGCTGCTGCTCCGCCAAGCCCGCGAGCAGGGCCTGAAGTTCGGCGCGCTGATGGGCCATGGTGCGGGCTACGGCGTCTATGAGAAGCTGAAGGAAGGCATGGGGGCCGACGCCACCTACATCTTCAACGCCGACCCGATCTCGATCTGGCTCGCCAACCAGAAGACCATGGATCCGAAGCTCCCGCCCGTGATCAAGATGGTCGGCGAGGAGTTCGACAAGATCCGGCCCGGGGTTGCCATCCGCTCCGCCCATGTCGGCATCGGCGCGTCCAACACTTACGTGTTCATGGCCGACGTGCTGCCGCGCGCGATCAAGAAATATGGCGGTGTCGATCCCGAGGCGCTGCGCAAGGCGGCGCTCGACACCGACATCCCCGAAGGCGGCACCATGCTCGGCTTCGGCGTGAAGTTCTACGGCGAGGGCAGCCCCATGGCCGGGCAGAACGAGCGCTCGTTCCCCGTCGTGATCCAGTACATCGACGACAAATCCTCCGTGGTGTGGCCGAAGAGCCAGGCGCAGCGCGAAGCCGTGCTGCCGCTGCCGAAAGGCACCACCTACAGCAACCAATAGCGGCGGAGTGCTCTGGTGCTGGAGGTCAGTGGGCTGGTGAAGCGGTTCGGCGGCTTCACCGCCGTCAACAACGTGTCGTTTCGGGTTGATCAGGGCGAGATCCTCGGCCTGATCGGGCCGAACGGTTCGGGCAAGAGCACGATCTTCAACATGCTCTCCGGCACGCTGGCGCCGACATCGGGCTCGATCGTGTTCGGCGGCACCGAGATTGCGGGCCTCGCACCGCACCGGATCATCAACAGCGGAATCGGCCGCACCTTCCAGATTCCGCGGCCGTTCCGGCGCCTGACCATCTTCGAGAACGTCGCGCTCGCCGGCTTTTACGGCCAGGGCCGCCACAGCCGCATCAAGGCCGAGGAAGCGGCCGAACGGTCACTCGCGATGGTCGGTCTGCCGACCGATCGCCATGCCAGCGTCGACGGTCTCGGCGCAGCGGGGTTGAAGAAGCTCGAGCTTGCGAAAGCGCTCGCCACGGCGCCAAAGCTGCTGCTGGCCGACGAGAGCCTCGGCGGTCTCGACGAAACCGAGATGGATCAGGCCGCCGACATGTTGCGCAACATCCGCGACGAGCTCGGCATCACCATCATCTGGGTCGAGCACATCATGGGCGTGCTGATGCGCGTCGTCGATCGCGTCATGGTGCTCGATCACGGCGAGAAGATCTCGGAAGGCTTGCCGAGCGCGGTTGCGGGCGATCCGCGCGTCATCGAGGTCTATCTCGGCACCGATGCCGAGACCACGCAGGCCGCGGCCGCCGAAGCGCGCCGCCGCGCGGGAGGCTAGGCATGCTGGAGCTCCGCGCGGTCAATGCCGGCTATGGCACGTTCCAGGCGCTGTTCGATGTCAATCTCGACGTGAAGGCCGGCGAAGCCGTCGGCGTCATCGGCCCCAATGGCGCCGGCAAGACCACCCTGATGCGTGTCGTCTCCGGCCTGATCCGGCCCTCGCGCGGCTCGATCCGGATGGAGGTGACCGACGTCGTGGCGACTCCGCCGCACAAGATCGTCAGCCTCGGTATTGCGCATGTGCCGGAAAACCGGCGGCTGTTTCCGCAGCTCTCGGTCGACGACAATCTCAAGATGGGCGCCTTCATGAAGGAGGCGCGCAGTCAGTATGCCGAGCGGCTCGAAGTGGTGTTCGACCTGTTTCCACGCCTGAAGGAACGGCGCCACCAGATGGCCGGCACCATGTCCGGCGGCGAGCAGCAGATGTGCGCGATCGGCCGTGCGCTGATGTCCAATCCAAAGCTGCTGCTGCTCGACGAGCCCTCGGCCGGCCTCGCGCCGGTCGTGGTGCAGCAGGTGTTCGAGCTGGTGAAGCGGATCCGCGCCAGCGGGCTGACCGTGCTGATCGTGGAGCAGAACGTGCAGCAGGTGCTGAAAGTGGTCGATCGCGCCTATCTGATCGAGGCGGGCACCATCCGGGCATCCGGCACGTCCGCCGAGATGCTGGCGAGCGACACGGTCAAGGAAGCGTATCTCGGGGTGTGAGGGGCATGCAGGCATTCTTGGACGTCTTCGACATCTATCTGCTGGAGGCCGTGATCAACGGCATCCTGCTCGGCGGCGTGCTGGCGCTGCTCGCGCTCGGGCTGAACCTGATCTTCGGCGTGATCGACGTGACCTGGATCTGCTATGCCGAGCTGGTGATGATCGGCATGTACGCCATGTATTTCATGGTGCAGTATTACGGCGTCAGCTATTTTGTCGCCGCGCCCTTCACCATCCTGCTGGTCGCGATCCTCGGCGCGGCGCTGCATTACCTCGTGATCGCGCCGCTGTTGACTGCGCCGCCGATCAACCAGCTGCTTGCGACCGGCGGCGTGCTGTTCGTGCTGCAGAGCTTTGCCACCGTCGCCTTCGGCATCGATTTCCGCAATCTCGGCATCCGCCTGCCGGTGCTCGCCCTCGGCGACATGAATTTCAGCTACGCGCGGCTACTGTCGTTCCTGGCCGCGCTGGTCGGCATGGTCGCCGTCTATCTGTTCATGACGCGCACCTTTACCGGCACCGCGATCCGCGCCATCTCGCAGGACCGGCAGATCATGGCGTTGATGGGCGTCGACACCAAGCGGATCTATCTCATCACCTCCGCGCTCGGCGGCGCGCTCGCGGGGCTCGCCGCCTGCCTGCTGGTGCTGCAATATGACGTGCATCCCTTCGTCGGCCTGTCCTTCGGGCCGATCACCTTCCTGATCTGCGTGCTCGGCGGGCTCGGCAATTTCATCGGCGGCTTCATCGCCGCCTTCGTGTTCGCCGAGATCATCTCGCTCGGCGGCCTGTTCTCCGACCTCGAATGGGGTTATGTGCTCGCCTTCGCCTTCTTCATCGTCATGATGTTCATCCGGCCCGCGGGCCTGCTCGCGAGGCGCCGATGATGGGGCAGGGGCGGCTTGCGGCATGGGGGATTGGGCTGGCGGCGCTGGTCGCGCTGCCCTTCGTCTATCGCGATCCCTATCATCTGCACATCCTGGTGCTGATCCTGATCTGGTCGTTCGCCTACACGTCGTGGTCGATGATGGGGCGGTTCGGCCTCGTCTCGCTCGGCCATGGCGGCTTCATGGGGATCGGCGCCTATGTCACCGCGCTGCTGTGGAATCACCTCGGCGTGTCGCCCTGGATCGGCATTCCCGTCAGCATGGTCGCTGCCGGCGCACTGGCGCTGATCGTCGGTTATCCCTGCTTCCGCTTCCGCATCACCGGACACTATTTCGTGCTGGTGACGCTGGCGCTGTCGGGCATCGTGCTCCAAGTCATCACGGCGACGCGCGACTACACCGGTGGCTCGCTGGGCTACACGCCGAATCGAACCTCGGGCAACAAGCTGCTGGCACTGCAGTTCGACGACAAGACGACCTGGTATCTGATTGCGCTCGGAGTCTGGCTGTTCGGCATCGTGGTCTGGCACTGGGTCGACCGCAGCATGAGCCGCTACGCGCTGGAGGCGATCTCGGAGGACGAGGACGCAGCCGCTGCCGCCGGCGTCGACGTCACCGCGGAGAAGCTGAAGATCACGCTGCTCAGTGCCCTGATGACGGCGCTCGCGGGCGCGATCTACTGCCAGTACCAGATGTTCATCACGCCCGACACCGTCAGCGGCATCGCGGTGTCGCTGCAGATGGTGTTCGCGGCCATCGTGGGTGGCCTGTTCGTCTCGCTCGGTCCGACCTTTGGCGCCGTGATCACCATCCTGCTGGCGGAAACCCTTCGCATCGGCTTTGGCACCAAGGCGGTCGGCTGGGACAATCTCGTCTACGGCGTGCTGCTGGTCCTTTTCATCATATTCCTTCCCAAGGGCATCCTTGGTAGCTTGCTCGACCGACTGAAGCCGCAACGCAAGGTGCCCCGCGCTCATGAGCAAGAAGCCGTCCAAATCGCTCGCCCAGGAACTTGACCGCTACATCACGCCGTTCCGCTACGATGGATCGGGCAAGTTTCATCTCAAGGCGCACAAGACCGACGAGAAGGGCGATCTCGACAAGGAGAAGGCGCTGGCGATTCTCGACGCCAACAAGAAGCGGCTGATCGGGTTTCAGGAGAAGCTCTATGCCCAGGACCGCTGGTCGCTCCTGATCGTATTTCAGGCCATGGACGCCGGCGGCAAGGACAGCGCCATCAAGGCGATCTTCGAGGGCATCAACCCGCAGGGCTGCGAGGTGACCGCCTTCAAGGCGCCGAGCAAGAACGAGCTCGACCACGATTTCCTTTGGCGGCACGCGGTCGCGCTGCCCGAACGCGGCCATATCGGCATCTTCAATCGCTCGCACTACGAGGAATGCCTCGTCACGCGCGTTCATCCGCAACTTCTGGCCAACGAGAAGCTGCCGTCAAAGCTCCTCACCAAGAACATCTGGAAAGAGCGGTTCGAGGACATTGCCGCCTGGGAGCGGTATCTCTGCCGCAACGGCACCGTGGTGCTGAAGTTCTTCCTCAACGTCTCCAGAGAGGAGCAGCGCAAGCGCTTCCTCGACCGGCTGGAGGAGCCGGCCAAGCAATGGAAGTTCTCGATGGACGACATCAAGGAGCGCGCGCTGTGGCCGCGCTACCAGGCGGTCTACCAGGATATCGTCCGGCACACCTCTACGCCGCATGCGCCGTGGTATGTCGTGCCGGCGGACCACAAATGGTTCGCGCGCGTCGTGATCGGTTCGGTGATCAATGCCGCGCTCGAAAAGCTCGACCTGCGTTTCCCCCGCGCCGACAAGGCCTCGGTGGCGGAGTTCGACGAGGTGCGCAAGGCCTTGGAGAAAGAGGGGACGGGAGGCAAGAAGAAAGCAAAGTGACAGCCAATCGGACCGCCGACCGCAAGACCATCAATTTCGCGCTCCAGGGCGGCGGCGCGCACGGCGCCTTCGTCTGGGGCGTGCTCGACCAGGTGCTCGAAGACGGCAGGCTCGCGATCGAGGCGGTCAGCGCGACCAGTGCCGGCGCCATGAACGCGGTGGCGATGGCTTCCGGCATGGCGCACGGGGGCGCGGAGGCCGCGCGGGAGAGCCTGCACGCATTCTGGTACGAAGTGTCTCGCATGGACATGGCATACGATTTGATGTCGCCGCTGAACCAGTGGATCCAGGCCCTGAAGCTGCCGCCGGAATATCATCCGGTTCACGCCGTCATCCACACGTTGACGCACACGCTGCCGCCGGGTCTGCTCAATCCCTTTCATTTCAATCCGCTCCGGTCGCTCTTGCAGCGGGTCGTCGATTTCGACCGGCTCAATTCCTCGCCCGAGGCACCGCAACTGTTCCTGAACGCGACCAACGTCCGCACCGGCAAGATCAAGGTATTTCAGAGCCCGCATCTCACCGCAGATACCGTGCTGGCCTCGGCCTGCCTGCCGCCCTATTTCCAGGCCGTCGAGATCGACGGCGAGCATTATTGGGACGGCGGCTATCTCGGCAATCCCGCGATCTTCCCGCTGATCTACCGCAAGGGCAGCCACGACGTCGTCGTCGTGCAGGTCACGGCGATCCGGCGCGACGAGCTGCCGACGAGCGCGGCCGACGTCCTCCATCGCATCAACGAGATCAGCTTCAATTCGTCCCTGATGCGTGAGATGCGCGCGATCGCCTTCGCCACACGACTGATCGACGATGGCGAGCTCGACAGCGGCAAGCACAGCCGCATGTACATGCACTGGATCGGCAACGACCAGCTGATGTCGCAGCTCGGCACGGCCACGCAATTCCATCCCGAATGGAGCCTGTTGTGCCGCCTGCGCGACGAGGGCCGTTCGGCGGCGCGAAGTTGGCTGGCGCGCAACTTCGACCAGGTCGGGATGGCCTCGACGGTGGACCTGGCCGACATGTTTCTCTAGGCCTCAGACAAAAACTACGAAAACAACCCCATGCACAGTAGCCGGGCGCAGCGAAATCAATGGCTTGCCGGCGGGTGTCGTATGAATGTGGATTTTGCGAAATGGACTTGATGCGTCGGGCAAAACAGATGCTGCGCCAAACCCTGCGGAACTGACGCCTCCAATTGTGATCGCGCGCTTGTCGATCCCGCTTGACAGTTTTGTGGCACAGGAGGAGCATTCCGCTGGTCGCAAACAAGCGACGCGCAACGTCCACCTCATGAGCAAGGGGAGGTCTATGACTCCACCTCCGCAAATCCAGCCGCGTTAAGTGCGATGGAGCTCGTTCGGACTATCGCATAGCGGCGGAAACCGCGAACGGCACGCCGGGTCAAGGTTTAGCGGGCTGCATCAGTGAGGCAAAGCCCCTACCTTCCCGGCGCTGTATTTTGCATCACATCGATCGTGTCCGGATGGCCGTGACGAGGCTGACCGCGACAGGTGATTTTGACATCCTGCTTTTCTCCTCCACCTTCCTCCTTGCCGTCATTCCGGGCCGCCTCCCGGAATGACGGAGACTGTTTGCATGGCAGGTCGGCTGACCCGAGCGCGTCTCGAAGGATGGCCGCAGCGCACTTGCCAGGCCACTGACCTGCGCCGATGTTGCGGTTCCCCGATCTTCGCATTGCGGCAAATGCCAAGAGAATGTCGCCTCAAAGGCCAACTTCCGACACAGGCCGGAGGCGAATAGCTGCGATCCGACATGACGCATGTGCTTCGGCGGTGACGGTCCCGACGCCGCCGGCTCATTCATTTTTTCCAGGGAATCCTCGTGTCGCATAAGCTTGCCCCGGCGGTCCTCGCCGCTCTCTTCCTCGCGATCTTCTCTCTCTCCGGTGTCCGCGCCGAAACGCCTCGGCCGGCGACCAACAATGCTGCCGCACTGTCGCCCGACGAAGCCAGGCGCGCGCTGGATACGCTCCAGGATGACAAGAAGCGCGGGCAGATGATCGATACGCTGCGCGCGATCGCGAGTGCGTCTGGTCAGCAGCAGCCTGCGCCGCCCGCACCTGAGCAGAAGTCGCCGATCCCGCTCTCCGCCGACGGCCTTGGCGCGCAACTCCTGCTCACGGTGTCGGAGGAGATTGGCGCGATCTCGAGCGAGATCGCCAGCATGGCGCGGACGCTCACGCACTTCCCGGCCTTCTACTACTGGTTCCTGCGGACTGCGAACGATCCTGCCGCCTACAATCTCCTGATCGAGATCGCCTGGAAGCTGGCGCTGGTGCTCGGCTGCGCCCTTGCGGCCGAGTGGGTGATCTTTCGCCTGATCCGCCGCCCGGTTGCGTTCCTGGAAGGACGCGTGCCGCAAACCGCGCACCTGCCGGCACAGGTGATCCCCATTGCCGACCCGCCGTCCTCAACGGCCGATGTCACGCCCGCGCCCGACTTGAACAAGCGACGCCACAGCCTCGCGCGCGTGTGGCAGGTCCTGTTGCGGCTGCCCTTCGTGCTGGGACGTCTCGTGCTCGAACTGCTGCCGGTGGTCATCTTCGTCGGCGTCGCCACCGCGCTGCTCGGCACCGAGATCGGCGAGCCCACGACCGTTCGCCTCGTGATCCTCGCGGTGGTCAATGCCTATGCCTTCTCGCGCGGACTCATCTGCGTGATCCGGGCGCTGGCGGGACCCTTCGGGCTGTTTCCGGTCCGGGCCGAGACCGCGGCCTATATCGAGATCTGGGCGCGCCGCATCGTCGGCGTCGGCGTCTCCGGCATCGCCTTTGCCAATGTGGCCCTGCTGCTCGGCCTGCATCGTACCGGTTATGCGGCGCTGCTGCGCATGGTGATGCTGGTCGTGCACCTCTTCATCGTCGTCATCATCCTGCAATGCCGCCGGCAGGTCGCCGAGGCCATCCGTGCGCCGGCCGAGCGGCAGGGCATCGCGGCCCGCCTGCGCAACCGCGTCGCCGGCGGATGGCACTATCTCGCCATCGCGCTCGATCTTGCGCTGTGGGCCGTGTGGGCGCTCAACATCCGCAACGGCTATTCGCTGCTTTTGCAGTATTTCGTCGGTACGGTCGTGGTGGCGCTGGTCACGCGCGTCGCCATCATGCTGACGCTCAGCCTGATCGACCGCGGCTTCCGCATCAAGCCGG
Organism: Bradyrhizobium sp. CIR48; assembly: GCF_014198315.1. NCBI lineage: Bacteria > Pseudomonadati > Pseudomonadota > Alphaproteobacteria > Hyphomicrobiales > Nitrobacteraceae > Bradyrhizobium > Bradyrhizobium sp. CIR48. The sequence goes on along the minus strand of NZ_JACIHG010000002.1, from coordinate 679,473 downwards.
AGATCCTCCAGCGCTTTCCCGGTCTCGAGATCCGCGCCAACCGCTATCTGCCGCTGCTGCGCAAGATCGTATCCGGCGTGATCGGCTTCATCGGCTTCGTCGCCGTGCTCGAGGTCTGGGGCGTGGACGCCATCGTCTGGTTCTATGGCGGCCAGATCGGCAGCCGGCTGATCTCGGCCGTGGTGACGATCGGCCTTGCCGTCCTGATCGCGGCGGCGATCTGGGAAGCCAGCAACGCGCTGCTGGACCGCCAGATCAACACGCTGTCGCGGGACGGGCACTACGCCCGTGCCGCGCGGTTGCGCACCTTCCAGCCGATGCTGCGCACGGCGCTGCTGTGCCTGATCGCCACCGTCGTCGGCCTCACCGCGCTGAGCGAGATCGGCGTCAATGTCGCGCCGCTGCTCGCGGGCGCCGGCATCGTCGGCATCGCGATCGGCTTTGGCTCGCAGAAGCTCGTGCAGGATCTCATCACCGGGCTCTTTTTGCTGCTGGAGAACACGGTGCAGGTCGGCGACAATGTCAGCGTGTCGGGGCTGTCCGGGGTGGTCGAGAACGTCTCGATCCGCACCATTCGGCTGCGCGCCGGCGACGGCGCCGTGCACATCGTGCCGTTCAGCGCGGTCACGACCATCACCAATGCCAGCCGCGGCGCCGGCAACGCCTCGGTCAGCGTCAACGTCGCCTACAAGGAAGACACCGACCGCGCCGGCCAGATTCTCAAGGACATCGTCGACGAGATGCGCCGCGAACCGGAATTCCGCCCGCTGATCCGCGGCGACCTCGATCTGTGGGGCATCGACAAGGTCGACGGTGCGATGGTGTCGATCGTCGGCCAGATCCGTTGCACCGAGGCCGGGCGCTGGCCGGTCCAGCGCGAATTCAACCGCCGCATGAAGCTGCGCTTCCAGCAGAACGGTATCGACGTCGCTTCCGCCACCCAGACCATCCTGATGCACGTCGTGCCGCCGGCAGATGGCGCGGCCAATCTGACGCCGCGGCGGGCCGCCGGATAGCGGTCAACTTACCGCTTGCCTCGGCCCGCCCGCCAGCGTTCACTCGCCCTCCAGCCCGCTGACAACATGCGGGCGGCAAAAAGGGTGGGAGAGGCTGATGCGGGGGCTGTGGGCCGTGTTGCGCGGTCATGTGATCGTCGTTGGCGCGTTGATCGGATGCGCGATGTGGTGCGCACCGGCAAGCGCCCAGCCATCGCGCCCCATAACCCTCATCGTACCGTTCGCGGCGGGAGGCCCGACCGACACGCTGGCGCGAATCCTGTCCGAGCGAATCGCCGCCGAGTTGCACACCACGGTCGTGGTCGAGAACGTGGCGGGCGCATCCGGCAGCATCGCCGGCGCGCGCGTTGCACGCGCGACACCCGACGGCACCACGATCACCATCGGCCATTGGGGCACCCATGTGCTGAACGGCGCGATCTTCAAGCTGCCCTATGACGTGGTCGCCGATTTCGAGCCGGTCGCAATGATCGCGATGGGAACGCAGCTCATCGTCGGCAGGAAGTCGCTCGAGGCGAATAGCCTGAAAGAGATGATCGCCTGGCTGAGGGCCAACCCCGGCAAGGCCACCGCCGGGACGGCCGGGGCCGGCACGGGCGCACATGTCGCCGGCGTCTTCTTCAAGAACAAGACCGGCACCGACTTCCAGTTCGTGCCCTATCGCGGCGCAGGACCCGCGATGATCGATCTCGTCGCCGGGCAGATCGACATCATGTTCGACCAGGCCTCGAACTCGCTGCCGCACGTCAAAAGCGGTGCGATCAAGGCCTTCGCGGTGACCTCGCCGACGCGGCTCGCATCTGCGCCCGATGTGCCGACCGTCGACGAAGCGGGCCTGCCGGGTCTCTACATCTCCTATTGGCACGGCATCTGGGCACCGAAGAACACGCCGAAGGACATCGTCACCAAGCTCAACGCGGCCATCATCGCCGTGCTCGCCGAGCCCGCCGTCAAGCAGCGCTTTGCCGAACTGGGGCAGGAGATTCCGCACCCGGCGCAGCAGACGCCCGCAGCGCTTGCGGCGTTCCAGAAGGCCGAGACCGAGAAATGGTGGCCGATCGTGAAGGCTGCCGATATCAAGCCGGAATAGCCTTGCGACGTTAACCTTTTCGCGTGCGACTGCCTGTCGTTCGCGAGAGTCTCGCTGCGGTGCGAGATCACAATCGATGCCTCCGTCGCTACGTCCTTGATCTCAATGGAGCGCTGGCCGACAATGTCCGCGGTTCAATATGAAGCTTCTTGGGGGAATTCGTGAATAGACCTGCCCGGGTCGTTGCCCAACCGACATCGTCCAATCCGCCGCAAGGCATGACACTGCTGCGCGATCCCTTGCTCAACAAGGGGACCGCCTTCACGGAAGCCGAGCGCGAGGCGCTGGGCCTGCGCGGCCTGTTGCCACCTTGCGTGCTGACGATGGAGACGCAGGCTCAGCGCGTCCTCACCAATCTGCGCACGCTGCCGACCGATCTGGAGAAATACGTCGCGCTGAACGCGCTGCATGACCGCAACGAGGCGCTGTTCTTCCGCGTCGTCGTCGACAATATCGACGAGATCCAGCCGATCATCTACACCCCGACGGTGGGGCTCGCCTGCCAGAAATTCGGCCTGATCTTCCAGCGGCCGCGCGGCATGTTCATCTCCTCGCGCGACCGCGGTCAGATCGCGGACATTCTGAAGAACTGGCCCTATGCGGCCAAGCTGATCGTCGTCACCGACGGCGAGCGCATTTTGGGACTGGGCGATCTCGGTGCCAACGGCATGGGTATTCCGGTCGGCAAGCTCTCGCTCTATTCGGCCTGCGCGGGCGTGCATCCGGAAGCGTGCCTGCCGATTGTGCTCGACGTCGGCACCAACAACGAAGAGCTCTTGAACGATCCCTATTATCTCGGCCTGCGCGAGCGGCGGCTGACGGGCGAGGCCTATGACAGCTTCGTCGACGAATTCATGCAAGCCGCGCGAAAAACCTTTCCGGGCGTGCTGATCCAGTTCGAGGATTTCGCCAATCATTCGGCGTTCAAGCTGCTGCACAAATATCGCGACGAGGCCTGCATCTTCAACGACGACATTCAGGGCACCGCGGCGGTCGCGCTCGCCGGCCTGTTCTCGGCGCTACGCGTGAACGGCGGCAAGCTGAAGGATCAGCGCATCCTGTTCCTCGGCGCAGGCGAGGCGGCAACCGGCATTGCCGATCTCGTGGTCTCCGCGATGATGGCGGAGGGGGCTTCGGAAGCCGAAGCACTCCGGCGCAACTGGCTGGTGGATTCCCGCGGGCTCGTCGTCGGCGGCCGTGAGGGCCTTTCCGGCCACAAGCTGCGCTATGCGCATACGGGTCAAGCGCCGATCGCCGACTTCCTCACCGCGATCAAGACGCTGAAGCCGACCGCGATCATCGGGGTTGCCGCGGTTGGCGGCGCCTTCACGCCCGAGGTGCTCAAGGCGATGGCTGAGCTCAACGAGCAGCCGATCGTGTTCGCGCTCTCCAACCCGACCTCGAAGGCCGAATGCTCGGCGGAAGACGCCTATCGCTACACCGAAGGGCGCGCGCTGTTCGCCTGCGGCAGCCCGTATGACCCCGTGACGCTCAACGGCCGCAGCTTCGTGCCGCGCCAGGGCAACAACTCCTACATCTTCCCCGGCGTCGGCCTCGGCGTCATCGCCAGCGGCTCGAAGCTGGTGACCGACGAGATGTTCATGGCGGCGGCCCATACGCTCGCCGATTGCGTCGGCAAGGAGGATCTCGCGCAGGGCAGCCTCTATCCGGCCCTGCCGCGCATCCGCGAAGTCTCGGTCCGCATCGCCGCGGCGGTGGCGGATGTTGCCTATCAGCGCGGCCTCGCCGACGGACCCGCACCCAACGACGTCAAGGCGCTCGTGCAGTCGCAGATGTACGAGCCGCATTACTAAGCCGCCATCCCCGGCCAAGCGGCGCGGTTAAGGCGCGTCACGTGTCCGCCTCGTCATGGCCGGGCTTGTCCCGGCCATCCTCGTCTTGACGCGCGGTACGAACGTGGATGCCCGGGAGAAGCCCGGGCGTGACGACCTCGCATATTTCGACTTCCCTCAAATCACGAACCGGCAACTAGGTCAGCACACCGGCACCATCCCAGGTGGAATCGCCATTGTGCCGCGCGGCCGCATATGCGACAGTCTGTAGCGCTACAAGAAAACTCAATCCGCAAGGTAAGTCGCCATGGACGATCGTTTGCCCGAACTGGGCGACCTCGAGCACGAGGTCATGCAATTGGTTTGGGCCCATGGTCCTGTCACGGCCGAAATCGTGCGCGAGCGGTTGTCGCGGCGTCTGAAGGAATCAACCGTGCGCACGGTGCTGCGCCGGCTCGAAGAAAAGGGCTATGCTAATCACACCGTGGACGGACGTACCTACGTCTACCAGGCCGCCGAGCCGCGCGCGAAGGTTGCGGCCAAGGCGGTGCAGCGCATCGTCGACTGGTTCTGCAACGGCTCGATCGAGGAGGTCCTCGTCGGCATGGTGGACAACAAGATGCTCGACCAGCAGCAATTGCGCACGCTGGCCGACCAGGTGGCCAAGGCGAAGAAGGCGAGGGGAGTGAAGAAAGAATGATCGCAACTCTGGCGGAGGCGGCACTGCGCTCCCTTGTGCTGGGAGGCGTCGTCTGGTTCGGTCTCAACCTGTTTCGCGTGCGCAACCCGCACGTTCACATGACGGCCTGGGTCGTCGTGCTGCTGGCATCGCTGGCGATGCCGTTCGTGATGCATTGGCCGACGCTCACGATCACCCGGCTGCCTTTGCCGGTCGCCGTGCCGGATGATTTTCTGCCGGCCGACATCTCGATGCTGGAGACGCCGCACCCCGCGCTGCCAGTCGCGCCCGGCATTGCCATCGCGCCGCAGGCCAGAAGCGGGCTCTCGATCAATTGGTGGCTCGTTGCCACCGTGATCTATGCCGGCGTCGCTGGCCTGTTGCTGCTGCGGCTCGCGATCGGGCTCTGCCTGACCTGGCGTCTGGCGCGCGCGGCAAAGCCGATGAAGGGCCTGCAGATGATCGACGCCGACGTGCGCGTCAGCCGCGATGTCGGCGGCCCCGTCACCTTCGGCTCGACCATTCTGGTGCCGCCGCAATTTTTCAGCTGGGACGCGAAGAAGCGCCTTGCGGTGCTCGCGCATGAAGGCGCGCATGTCGTCAACCGCGATTTCTACGTCCTCCTGCTGGCGTCGTTCAACCGCGCGGTGTTCTGGTTCAGCCCGTTCTCGTGGTGGCAGCTGGCGCGGCTTGCCGAGCTCGCCGAGATCATCAGCGACGCCGAGGCGATCGAGGTGATCGACGACCGGCTGTCCTATGCGGAAATCCTGCTCGATTTCGCCAGCACCGTGAAGCCGCGCCCGGTCGAGCTCGCGATGGCGCGGGCCTCGACCGTTCGCGCCCGTGTCGAGCGCATCATCGCGGCTGCCGCGATGCCCGTCGCCGTCAGCTGGCGCAAGCGGCTGTGGATCGCGGCTGCGATCGTCCCCGTGGTGATCGTGTCCGCCGGCATGATCGCCTATCGCACGCCGGACGCGGCGCCCGTGGCCGCGGATATCGGCGAGGTGCCCGTCCAGCATTACCGCCCGTTCGTCAATTTCTACGCCATGGGTCCGACCTCGGTGTTTGCCGTCTTCCGCGAGGGCGACGAGCTTTACGGCCAGCTCACGGGCCAGCGCAAGCTGCGCCTCACGGTCGGCAATGACGGCACGGCGTCCTATGCGGCTTCGTCCGGCGAGATTACGTTCTCAGCTGATGCGGAGCGCCGCTCGTCCGAGCTGACGCTGCGCATGAACGGCCGCGACATTCGTGCGGTTCGTGTCGCAGAGATGCCGGCGGCGGTAGCCGAGCCCGTATCGCTCGACCCGTATGTCGGTTGGTACAGGATTGCGCCAAACCGCGTGCTGACGGTGCGGCGTGACGGTGATCGGCTCCGGGTGCAGGAAACCGTGCTGAGCCCGGCGACGCTCCTCGCCGAAGGTGCCGACATCTTCTCAATCCGTGGCGAGAATCTCCTGATCTTCCTGCGTGACGAGCAATCAAAGGTCTCGCGCGTGCTGGTGCACAATTCGGTCTTTGGCGCCCGCCTGGCGCCCCGGATCGATGCGGCGGTGGCTCAGGCGATCGAGGCGGATTTCGCGCGCCGCCTTGCGGAAGTGCCTGACCGATTCAGGGAGCAGGTCCCGGCGCCCGGCGGCAAGGAGATGATCTTGCGCGGCATCGAGGATCTTCGCCGCGGTACGCCCAACTACGATCGGATGAGTGCGCCGCTGGCGGCCAAGGTTCACCGGCAGCTCAGCGAGTCGCAAACGACGTTCGTGTCGCTCGGCGCGGTGCAATCGATCTTCTTCCGCGGCGTCGGCCCCGGCGGCTACGACATCTATGGCGCGAAGTTCGAGAACGGCACGGCGGAATTTCGCCTGATGATCGAGCCGGACGGTAAGGCCGGCGACGTGCTATTCCGGGCCGACGGCAATGAGGAGCTCGGCGGCATCGTGCCTTGCGCGGAGGAGGCGAGCGTTCGCGGCCGCGCCGGCACCTCGCCGATCAGGATCATGCTCTACAACGAGATGGCCGACGACATCCAGGTGTTCAAGCTGGACGCGGACGGCAATCGCAAGGCGCAGATCGTCAGGCCCAACATGACCTGGTTCACCACCACCACCGTAAATAATCCCTGGATGATCGCCGACAAATCGGGACGGTGTCTGGAGATCCTGATGCCGGGCCGGCAGACCCGCTTCCACAATGTCGAAGCCTCGAATATCGGCGCGCATCCCGGTCGCGCCGCGCGCCGCGCCGTTCCGATCGCCAATGGCGAGGCGATGCTGCGCCGCTATATCGAGGGCGTCGGCAGAGGACAGCCGGACTACGAGCACATGACCTCGGAAGTGGCCGACATCACACGTCAGCAGTTGCCGTTCGACCAGGCGATCCTGGCGCGGCTCGGTGCGTTGCGTGCGGTCTCCTTCCGCGGCGTCACCGCGCTCGACAGCGACATCTACATCGCCCAGTTCGCCAACGGCTCGGCGGAATGGCGCATCGGCGTCAGGAACGACACCATCACGAAGATCGCGCTCGGGCCGAATTTCTAGGGCCGCCGGCCGCTCCCGATGTCTTGATGGAGGTGTTTCAATCTCCGCTTGTCTGTCAGTCCCGCGAATGCTACGATATGTAGCACTACAATTCGTAGCCTCGAGCGATGCCGTCGGGCGGGCTCGTAGAATTGGGCATTCGCCATGAGCAATTCCGCAAAGGCCGAAGCCGTGCTGGCGCTCCATCGCTTCGGGATGGGGCCGCGGCCGGGCTCGATTGCCGCGCTGGGAAGCGACCCGCGCGCCGCGCTGATTGCCGAGCTCGACCGGCCGCTCGTGCTCGCCGCGGCGGCCAGCCTGCCCTCCAGTGCGAAAGCCTATCGCACCGTGGCCGATGCCAATGCGCGGCGCACGGCCCGCGCCAAGCAAGCGCAGCAGCAGGCCAAGAAGCAGCAGATGGCGTCGGCACCCACCGCAGCTGACGACCAGGCTCAGCCGCAATTGCAGACGCAGGGGCAAGCGGGCCAGGAAAAGGACGCCGCCGAGATGGCGGCGAAGCAAGCCGCCGACGCTATTCCTGATCCCGGACGTCCGATGTATTTGCAGGAAGCCAAGCTGCGCACGGAGGCAGCGCTTGCAGCCGATATCGGCTTTGCCGAGCGGCTGGTCTGGTTCTGGTCAAATCATTTCTGCATCTCGGCCAACCGGATCCAGAGCATGTCCGGTGCCTATGAACGCGAGGCGGTTCGCGCCAATGCGCTTGGCCGGTTCGTCGATCTCCTGCTGGCCGTCGAAGGCCATCCGGCGATGCTGTTCTATCTCGACAATCTCGGTTCGATGGGGGCGAATTCGACCGCGGGCATCAACCGCAGCAGCGGCCTCAACGAGAACTTTGCCCGCGAGATCATGGAGCTGCATACGCTCGGCGTGCGCTCCGGCTACACCCAGGACGACGTCATCAGCTTCGCCAACGTGATGACCGGCTGGACGCTGGTGCCGCCGGGCGCAGATCCCCAGCATGGCGGCGAGTTCACCTTCAATCCCCGGCTGCACGAGCCCGGCGGACAGACCGTGCTCGGCAAGCGCTATGAGCAGGAAGATGTCGAGCAGGGCCGCGCCGTGCTGCGCGATCTCGCCGCGCATCCGGCCACCGCGACCCATGTCGCGACCAAGCTCGCGCGGCACTTCGTCGCCGACGAGCCGCCGCCGGCGCTGGTCGAACAGATGGCGAAGGTTTTTCGCGACACCGAGGGCGATCTCAAGCAGGTCGCGACCCTGATGGTGTCGTCGGACGAGGCGTGGCGTGCGCCGCCGTCAAAGCTCAAGCGTCCCGGCGAATGGGTCGTCGGCATGGTGCGTGCGACCGGCATCACGCAGGTCGATCCCGTCCTCTACACCGGTGGCCAGCAGCTGCTCGGCGAGCCGCTGTGGCGTCCGCCCGCGCCCAAGGGTTATCCGGACGATGAAGCGAGCTGGATCGACGGCGTCGGCCGGCGGCTCGACGTCGCCAACAATTTCGCCGAACGCATCACCGGCATGGCCGATCCGCAAGCCATCATCGAGGACGTCCTTGCATCGCAAATCGCCCCCGAGGTGAAGCAGGCGGTCGGCCGCGCCGAGAGCCGGCAGCAGGCACTGGCGCTGCTGTTCATGTCGGCGGATTTTCAGAGGAGGTGAGCATGGGCTTCGTCGATCACCTGCCCACGCGGCGGGAGCTTCTGGTCGGCTCCGGGGCGCTGTTCGCATGGAGCCAGATGCCCAGGATCGCGCGCGCGGAGGGGCGCGATCCGCGCCTGCTCGTCATCGTGCTGCGCGGTGCGCTCGACGGCCTCGGCGCCGTCGCGCCGGTCGGCGATCCCGACTGGATCTCGTTGCGCGGCGATCGCGCGCTGGTGCTGGACGGCAAGCCGCCGGCGCTGCCGCTCGATGCCTTCTTCGCGCTCAATCCGGCGATGCCGAATTTGCACCGGCTCTACAAGAGCGGCAAGGCCGCGATCGTCCATGCAGTTGCGACGCCCTATCGCGAGCGCTCGCATTTCGATGGCCAGGACGTGCTGGAGAGCGGGCTCGTCAAGCCGGGGATGACCAGTTCGGGATGGCTCAACCGCGCGCTGCTCGCGCTGGAATCGGGCGGCCGCGTCGATCCACGCGGCAGCCGCGCGCTCGGCATCGGCTCGGTGACGCCGCTGGTGGTGCGCGGCTCGGCGCCGGTCATGACATGGGTGCCGCAGAAATTGCTCCCGGCGAGCGAGGACACGCAGAGCCGCCTGCTCGATCTCTACCAGCACACCGACCCGAAGCTCGCGACCGTGCTGCAGGCGCGCATGAAGCTCGCTTCGCTCAGCGGGGCACCCAGCGCGGGCGACGTCATGTCGGACGATCCGACCCTGGCGCCGCCGGGCATCGCGCGCGTGCGCGCCTACTTTGCGGAAGCGGCCGGCACCGCTGCGCGCTATCTCGCCAAGCAAGACGGTCCGCGCGTCGGTGCCATGGGTTTTGTCGGCTGGGATACGCATATCGCCGAAGGCGCGGCGTCGGGCCAGCTCTACAATCTGCTCGGCGCGCTCGACGGCGCCTTCGCCGCGATCGAGAGCAACATGGGCGAGGCCTGGGGCGAGACCGTCGTCGCCGTGGTCACCGAGTTCGGGCGCACTGCGCGCATCAACGGCACGCAAGGCACCGATCACGGCACCGGCACGGTCGCATTCCTGATCGGCGGCGGGCTCGCCGGCGGCCGCGTGATCGCGGACTGGCCGGGACTGAAGCCGGCGCAACTGTTCGAGGATCGCGACCTCAAGCCGAGCACCGATCTGCGCGCCGTGCTGAAGGGCCTGCTCAGGGATCATTTGCGCGTCGAGGAGAAGGTGCTGGCGGATGCGGTTTTCCCCGGCAGCGCCGACGTCAAGCCGATGGGGGGCCTTGTGGCCTGAAGGCGCAATGTGCACGCTGACGCAAAGAGAGCTCGATTTTCTCGCCAGCTTGAAGACGAACTGGCAAAGGCTCTATTGGCGTGAGTTCGCGCGCATCCTCAGAGAGAACGCGCAGCCCCGATACGCCGGCGCCGAAGCTGGCTCCGCGCCGCAACAGGGATGAGGCTCGCATGAGGCGGCGCCAGTTCATTTCGCTTCTCGGCGGCGCCGCACTGGCGCCGCTCTCCGCGGTCTGCGCGAACGCAGCCGACGGCTGCGGTGTTCCGCCCGAACGGGGCGACGGCTGGCCGGGCGGCTCCGTCGCTGGCGACAGTCTCGTCAATCGCGAGGCGCTGTGCGGGATGGCCGACCGGCTCGCCACGAGCGATGCCAATATCCATGCGGTGCTGGTCGCCCGCGACGGCAAGCTGGCGTTCGAGCGTTACTTCAAGGGCGCCGACGAGATACCCGGCTACATCTACGGCCGCCGTGTGGAAACCATCGCCTTCGATGCCGATACGTTGCACAACATGAAGTCTGTTTCGAAGAGCGTTGCATCGCTCGTCGTCGGGATTGCGATCGATCGCGGGCTGATACGCGGCGTCGACGAGCCGATCTTCAGCTTCTTCCCCGAGCTGTCCGACTTGCGTTCTCCCGAAAAGGACCGCATCCGGCTGGTGCATGTGCTCACCATGTCGATGGGCCTGAAGTGGGTCGAGGCGACGCCCGCGACGGGAGACGACGACAATGACGAGACGCGCATGCATATGGCGTGGGATCCGTGTCGTTACGTTCTCGGTCTTCCCGTGACCGCCGCGGCGGGGCAGGAGTTCTTCTACAACACCGGCGCGCTCACGCTTGTGTCGGCCATCATCCGCAAGGCGACGGGACGTCCTCTCGATGAATTCGCGCGCGAGAATTTGTTCGAGCCTCTGGGTATCACCGGCACGGCGTGGGGCCGGTACAGGGGGGATACCGATGCCGGAGGAGGATTGCGCTTGCGACCGCGCGACATGGCCAAGATCGGCCAGCTCGTGCTTGCGGGCGGTCGCTGGAACGGCCGCCAGATCGTCTCCAAGGCGTGGATCGAGGCAGAGAAGATCAAGGCGACGGACTCTCAAACCTACGGATATCTGTGGTGGCGCGGCCAAACGCGCCTCAATGACCGCAAGATCAACTGGATCGGCGCGCTTGGCCGCGGCGGGCAGTCGATCCGCATCGTTCCGGAACTCGATCTCGTCGTCGCAGTGACTGCGGGTTACTATCAGGACTACAGCTCGCAAGCGTTTCGATTGCAGTTCGGCGTCTTCCGGGACGTGTTGCGCGCGATCCCGCCTCCGGCCTGAACGGGAAGGGCCCCTCTGGGGCGGTCGCCGTCCCGATTCAGGACATGCAGGTGTGGTGGAATCGTCACAGCTGACGCGAAACGGCGGCGGCCCCACGCCCGCTTTTGTTCCGACAAGGTTCTGCCCTCATTGCCCACCGAAACTCCGGGCAGTTCGGAGGGCGCATCATGTCTTGCATTGCACGTGCCGAAACTGCCCCGATTTCACTGGCAACCGCGAGCCGGCTGCTGCTGGCCATCGTCGGGGCCGCCTCGCTCGCCGCCTGCGCGCAATCGCCTGTCGGCCGCCAGAAGGCCGATCTCGGGGGCACCGGCCGGCAGGCCGCGATCGAGCGGCCGCACCGGGTGGCGGCGCTGCATCCAAGGCCGATCAGCCGGGTGCGCATTCCCAATGGCGATGCAAAGCAAGCGGCCTCGCACGGCGTTGCCAGCTTCTATTCGGATACGGAGACTGCGAGCGGCGAGAAGTTCGACAAGAACGAATTGACCGCGGCCCATCCGACCCTGCCATTCGGCACCAAGCTGCGCGTCACCGACGTTTCCTCCGGCCGCTTCGTGACCGTCAGGGTCAACGATCGCGGGCCCTATATCCGCGGACGCGTCGTCGACGTCTCGCCTTCCGCAGCCGAGGCGCTCGGCATGGTCGACAGGGGCATCACCAATGTCCGGCTCGACGTCGTGCAATGAGTTCGAGACATCGCGTTCGGCCCGCCGCGCTTAACCGGGTGTTAGCGGCTTCTCAAGCACCATGTCTGTCCGAACAATTTGGGGCTGTTGGGGAGGCGGGCGCTTGAACACGATCCGATATCTCGAAGATCAAGCCGCGCGCGCCGAGCGACTCGCCAAACGGATCACGGATACGCTGACGATCGAAAAGCTCCAGGCCTTCGCCGACGAGCGCCGTCGCGAAATCGAAGTCATCGCCGGCAAATATCGGCGCGCATAACTCCCGCATTCATGCTATGGCTATCGATGAAGTCGCTGAGATAGTCGGGTAGCTCTATGCCATAGATGTCGCAGCGTGCCTTTATCGCGCCGGCGACATCGGTCGAGATGTCCTTCATCCAATGTTCGAGCGTGTTGAACGAAATCACCTTGATGGGGTCGTTGAAGCAGCCGGCGACGAGCTCGCCGATAGTGGCTTCGAGATCGCTTCGTTCGATGCGAATCTCCGTCGCCTGGTCGAGGCGATCGATCACCACGAACAGGGTCTGGTCTGCGCCATAGGGCACGACCGGGGGTGGTACGCCAGCTTCAAGCATGTGAGGCACTCGCGGCTTGACTTCCGATCTCCAACAACGGGAAAAACCGGCAGAAGGTTCCTACGCGCCTGCATGTGAAGCGCCGTCAGAGAAACTCTCTCCAGCGCGAGAGTTCGATAACGTGTTCGGGCGAAAGGATGCCGGTCACGAGCGGCGGCTGCGCCGCTGTCCGGATCTCATAGAGATGCCGGGTCGTCGCCGGCTTCCCCATGAACGCCGAGATGCACTCGTCGAGCGTGCCTTCCCTTATCGGGTATGATTCCCGGTCCGGCCGGCGCTGGTTTGCCAGCGATGGCCATTTATGCAGGGCCGCAAGCGCATCGAAATCGACCTTTGAAGCCGCAACCACGTCCCCCATCGTCCCACCTCACGCAAAAAACACCCCAGCACGCGGATTTGCGTGCCGGGGCCCATACCTGTCGCTGCATCTCAATGCCACACGCACTTAACGGGGCAGCGGGGAAAAGGTTCCCGGCCGCTCCGTTTCCGCTCAACTCGCGGCCGCCGCGATTTTGTGCCCTGGGCTGGCGTTGCCGTGATTGTCCTCGTCACCGCGGCTGATCTCCGGCGGCAGCCCGGCGAAGCGTCGCAAGGCTTCCGCCATTTGCACGCGGCCCGGCACGCCCGTGATCACCACATCGACCATGGTGAAGGACGAGTGGAAATGGCCGTTCGCCCTGAGCTGCTCGACCGGGACGCCTGCGGCCGCCATCGCTTCGGCATAAGCGATGCCTTCGTCGCGCAAGGGATCGAACTCGCAGGTCGCCACGAAAGCAGGCGGCAACCTTTCGACCTTGCCGCGGAGCGGCGAGGCGCGCGGATCGGTGCGGTCCGCCGGCGAGCAGTAGAGGTCCCAGAACCAGTACATCAGCGATCGCGTCAGGAAGTAGCCGGTCGCATTGTCGTTATAGGACGGGCGATCGAAGGTGCAGTCAGTGGCCGGGCAGATCAGGAGCTGGCCAGCGATCTCCGGCCCGCCGCGGTCGCGCGCGAGCTGGCAGGTGACGGCGGCGATGTTGCCGCCGGCGCTCCAGCCCGCCACCATTACCGGGCCCGGCTTGCCGCCGAGTTCAGTGGCGTGTTCGGCGATCCAGCGCGTGGCCGCATAGCCGTCTTCGGCAGCGGTCGGGAAGCGATGCTCGGGGGCGTGGCGATAGCCGATGCTGACGAACGTCATGCCGGTCCGCCGCACCATGTCGCGGCAGAACGGCTCGTCCGACTGCTCGTCGCCGAGCACCCAGCCGCCGCCGTGGAAATAGACCACGACCGGATGCGGTCCCGGCGTCGCCGGCTTGTAGACGCGGTAGGGCAGCGCGCCGCCCGTGACGGGCAGGGTACCGTCGACGATCTCGCCGATCGGCCGTCCGGCGGGCCGGCCCTTGTTGAACTCGTTCACGAACTCGCGCGCGCCGATCGCGCCCATCGACTCGATCGGCGGCAGGTTCAGCGACGCGAGCAGGTTCATCACCAGCCGCACGTCGGGCTGCAGCCGCACCACCTCGCCGTCATTGCATTGCTCCGTGCCGCCAGGGCCGGTGAGCTTGAAACCGAGCATGCCGCGGCTGACCACCTCGTCGCAGATGCTGCGATAGGGGCCGACGCCGCCGGTATAGGGCATCAGGCCCTGCACCTTGCCGGGGACGTTGGCGCCCGTATACCAGGTGTTGGCGAGCCGATGCAGCGTCAGCATCGAACAGTCGGCCATGTGCCTGTTCCAGCCGGCCTGCGCCGTCTCGGTCGGCTCGATCGTGGTGAAGCCGGCGTCGCACAATGCGGCCAGTCGGTCGACCACCCAGTCGACATGCTGCTCGATCGACACCGCCATGTTCGACAGCACCGACGGGCTGCCGGGCCCGGTGATCATGAAGAAGTTGGGAAAGCCTTCGACCGTGAGCCCGAGATAGGTCTGCGGCCCCTGCGCCCAGACATCGGTCAGCGACTTGCCGCCGCGCCCGGTGATCGGATGCACGGCGCGGATCGCGCCGGTCATGGCGTCGAAACCGGTCGCGAACACGATGACGTCGACGTCGAAGCTGCGGCCGTTCGTGGAGATGCCACTTGCCGTGATCGCCTTGATCGGCTCCTGCCGCAGATTGACCAGCGTGACGTTCGGCCGGTTGTAGGTGGCGTAGTAGTTGGTGTCGAGGCAGGGACGTTTGGCGCCGAACGGATGGTCGTGCGGCATCAGCGCCGCGGCGGTTTCGGGATCCTTCACGGCCGCCGAGATCTTCTCGCGGATGAGATCGCAGATCAGCTTGTTGCCGTCGACGTCGACGGCCTGGTCGGCCCAGAGCTGGGTCAGGATGTGGACGAGGTCGCCGGCGGCCCAGGCACGTTCGAACCGCTCGCGGCGCTCGGCATCGCTCAATTGCCAGCTCACTGCCATCTGCTGCGGATAGGGCACGCCCGCCATCGACTGGCGCGCCTGCTCGCGATAGGCCGGGCGATCGGACTGCAAAAGGCTCATGCGGTCCGATGGCGCCGGGCCATTATGCGCAGGCAGTGCGAAGTTCGGCGTGCGCTGGAACACGGTCAGATGCGCGGCCTGCTCGGCGATCAGCGGGATCGACTGGATCGCCGACGAGCCGGTGCCGATCACGGCGACGCGCTTTCCCGCGAGATTGACGCCGCCATGCGGCCAGCGTCCGGTGAAATAGACCTCGCCTTTGAAATCCTTGACGCCGTCGATCTCCGGCGGCTTCGGCGCCGAGAGGCAGCCGGTGGCCATGATGTAATGGCGGCAGGAGACCGGTGGGCCATTGTCGGTGGTGAGCTGCCAGCGCTCGGCCTTCTCGTCCCATTTGGCTTCGGTGACCTTGGTCCTGAAGCGGATGTCGCCCCTGAGGTCGTAGCGGTCAGCGACGAAGCCGAGATAGCGCAGGATTTCGGGCTGGGTCGCGTATTTCTCCGACCAGGTCCAGGCCGTCTCGAGCTCGGGATCGAAGGTGTAGCTGTAGTCAATGGTCTGGATGTCGCAGCGCGCGCCCGGATAGCGGTTCCAGTACCAGGTGCCGCCGACGTCGCCGGCCTCTTCGAGCCCGACCGCCCTAAAGCCGGCCTTGCGCAGGCGATGAAGCAGATAGAGGCCGGCAAAGCCGGCGCCGACCACGGCGACATCGACCTGCTGAGCGGTTCCGCGCTCATCGGAGGCACGTGTGGCAACCATCGCGTCAGGCATGGCATCCTCCCGTATGTTTTGTTTTGCCGGCAAGGCTATCGCCACATGCACGGCTTGTCATCACGGCATGTGCAATCTTGGGTAGGCGTTTGCGGCGTCATCGTGGCCGCGTGAATGTTGCGGCACTACACGCACCGCGATGCACAATGGCCGTGATTACCCGGGCTAATCATGCCCGATCCGCCTCTGTATGCTTGCGGTTACAAGCCACGCGTACCGGCCGGGCGTCATGACAGAGTTGAGTGAGCGGACCAAAGCGAACATGGACGTCGTCCTGGAGCAGACGTGCCGGCAATTGCCGCATGGCGGCGATCACGACAGCCGCAGGTTCATCGCCGAGCGCCTGATCGAAGCTGCGCGGGCCGGGCACGCCACGCTTGGCGAGCTCGGCATCGTCGCGCGGCACGCGCTGGCGGAGATTCTCGCAAAGCGCGGTTAGTGCGAGCCGGCAGACTTGCCCCGCCGACGGCGGCGGACGTAACCTGCAGGAAACCGTTCCGCGCATCGAGATGCACCGAAGATGCGATCCCTGCTCGCGCTTCTTGCGGCCTCCATTGTCCTGTGTTGCGCCGGCCCGGCCGTGGCGCAGCCGGTCGGACAATTTCCATTCGCGCTGACGCGTGAAGGACAGATGCTCGGCGCCGTCGAAGGCGAGGTGGCCTCGTTCAAGGGACTGGCCTACGCCGCGCCGCCGGTCGGCGCGCTGCGTTGGCGCCCGCCGCAGCCGACGCCCGAAAGTTCGGAGATGCACACCGCCTACGATTACGGCGCGCCGTGCCTTCAGCCGTCCTTGCCTGATGCGAGCGAGGATTGCCTGACGCTGAACGTGTTTCGTCCCTTCGGGGTCGACGGCCCGCTGCCGGTGATGATGTTCATCCATGGCGGCGGCTTCATCAGCGGCACCGCGAATGAGCGGCTGTTCGACGGTGCCAGGCTGGCGCAAGCCGGCCTCATCGTGGTCACCGCAAATTATCGCCTCGGCGCGCTCGGCTGGCTCGCTGATCCCGCGTTGGCGGACGGCGGCTCCGGCAATTACGGCCTGATGGACCAGATCGCCGCGCTGCGTTGGGTTCATGACAACATCGCGGCCTTCGGCGGTGATCCGCACAACGTCACCTTGTTTGGCAGCGACGCGGGCGCGACATCGATCGCGCTTCTGATGCTGTCCGCGCAGTCGCGCGATTTGTTCCAGAAGGCCATTCTGCAATCGGTGCCCGGTCGCGCGCCTCTGCGCTCGGTGCAGGACGCGCAGGCGACCGGCCGGCAGTTCGTGGCGGCGCTCGGACCGCAGGCGGATTTGCGCGCCGCCGAACCGCGCCGCCTGCTTGCCGCCGAAAGCCGTCTGCTGGAGCAATCGCGGTATGCCTTCGCGCCAATGATGGATGGAAGTCTGGTGACCGAGGATATCGCTGCCGGCTTTGCGGCCGGACATCAAAGCCGCATTCCTCTGATGATCGGCTCGAACGACGACGAGACGGGTTTCGACGGCGAGTTCGATACCAGGGAGGAGCTTGCAGCGTCAGGCCTCACAAGCGATGAGCTGCGCAAGCTCTATCCCGATCTCGCCAAGCCTTCTCTCGACAGGCCTTCTCTCGCCAAGCCTTCGGATATTGCGGCAAGATTTTACACCGACAAAGTTTTTTCCGAGCCCGCAAGGCTGCTGGCGCGCCTGCATGCCGCAAGCGGCGCAGCGACCTTTCGCTATCGCTTCGCTTACGTGCCCGAGGCGCGCCGCGCCAATCCTGGGGCTGGGCACGGGCGCGAGTTGCAGTTCATCTTCGGTGCAGAAGGCGTGCCGGGAGCGGGCATCTTCTCGCGAGCCGATCGCGAGGTCGCAAGCCGCATGCGGTCCTATTGGATCAACTTCGCCAGAAGCGGCGATCCCAACGGTCCCGGTCTGCCGCATTGGGACGCAGCCGCAGGGAGCGATCGCCTGCTGCTGATCACGAACGATCGCATCGCGAGCGGCGACGATCCCTTGGCGGAGCGTCTCGACCGGCTCGCGCGCTAGCGCCGATAAAAATGGTTGGACTTAAGCCGCGAGCTCGACGCGGGGCGCCGGCGTCAGCCGGCCTTCCTCCAGATAGTCCATCGCGCCGTCCTTCTCGACGGCGTAGAACTGCTGGCCGTCCCGCGACTTGAAGGCGGCGCGAACGATGCCGCGGCGGCCCTTGTCACTGTTGACGACATCCCCCAGCGCAAACTTCTTCATCTCACGTCTCACTTGTCTTCAGGCCGACTGCTTCGGCCACGCCGGGGATTTTGGGCGGCAAATCGTTAACGACTTGCTAACCATGCCGGTTTGCCTATGCTCGTTGCCGGACGCGCGGGCACGCGCAGAGTGCCGATGAGACGAGCCCCATGACGCGATTTCCGACCCTGTTCCTGTCGCACGGCGGCGGCCCCTGGCCGTTCATGGAGGACAGGCGGGTGCAATATGCCAGAACCGCCGAAGAGTTCGGCCGGTTGCCGCAGCTTCTGCCGGAGAGGCCGAAGGCCGTGCTCGTCATCACCGGCCATTGGGAGGCCGATGCCTTCACCGTCTCGACCTCGGCGCATCCGCCGATGGTGTACGACTATTACGGTTTCCCCGAGCATACCTATCATCTCAAATATCCGGCGCCGGGCCGGCCCGAACTTGCGACCGAGGTGAAGGCGCTGCTCACGCGCGCGGGCCTCGAATGCCGGGAAGATCCCAACCAGGGTTTTGATCACGGCACCTTCGTGCCGCTCGGCCTGATGTATCCGAACGCCGACATGCCGATCGTGCTGCTGTCGCTGAAGTCTGCTTACGATGCGGCCGAGCACGTCAAGGTCGGCGAGGCGATTGCCCCGCTCCGCGATGAAGGCATCCTGATCGTCGGCAGCGGGCTGACCTATCACAATATGCGTGGCTTCAACCGGCCGGAGTCCAAGCCGGTCTCGTATGACTTCGAGGCCTATCTGAACGAGGCGATCAGCAACCCGGATGCGGCTCGCCGCAACGCGATGCTGGTCGACTGGGAGAACGCACCGAGCGCGCGCCTCGCGCATCCGCGCGAGGATCATCTGCTGCCGCTGATGGTGGCCGCCGGCGCCGCCGGCAGCGATATCGGCAAGCGCGTCTTCGTCGACGAGGTCGCGAGTGTGGCGATGGCGTCGTATGTATTCGGTTGATTCCGTAGGGCGGATTAGCGAAGCGTAATCCGCCGTCGTGCGGCAAGGTGGCGGATTACGCCCGCGGACTGCGCTTCGCGCAGCTGGGGGCTAATCCGCCCTACGCATCCCGCGACCTCACCCGTATTTCAGTTTCATGAACAAAATGCCGCCGGCGAGCAGCATGGTGATGGCGTTGGCGGCGACCAGCGGCGCATCGCCCGAGAGCAGGCCGTAGATCAGCCAGAGCGCGAGGCCGAGCACCATCACAAGAAACATGCCGAGCGAGATGTCTCCGGTGGAGCGCGTCTTCCATACCTTGATGGCTTGCGGCGCGTAGGCCACGGTGGTGCAGGTGGCGGCGGCAAAGCCGATCAGCTTGATCACGAACGGGTCCATGCCGGCTCTATAGCATGGATTCGACGATGGTCATCGCCTCAGGCACGCTCCGTCATGAGCCCGCGATACAGCGCGGCATAGTCGCCGGCGCGGTTGCGCCAGGAGACGTCGGTCGCAAGGCCGTTTAATTGCAGCCGGCGCCAGGTCTGCTTGTCGTGGAAGGCGGTGTTGGCCTTGCGCAGCGTGCCGGCGAGGGCAGCCGCCGTCACGGGTGCGAACTTGAAACCGGTGGCATCGCGGTCGGCGGCGTCGGCTTCGCTGATGTCGACGATGGTGTCCTCGAGCCCGCCGACGCGTGAGACGATCGGAACGGCGCCATAACGCAGCGCGCAGAGCTGGGTCAGGCCGCACGGCTCGAAGCGTGACGGCACGATCAGCGCGTCCGATCCGGCCTGGAGCAGGTGCGCCAAAATCTCGTCATAGCCGATCACGACGCCGATCCGGCCGGGATTGGCGCGGGCGGCGGCCTGATAGCGATCCTGGAGATCGCGGTCGCCGCTGCCGAGCAGCGCGAGCTGCATGCCTTCGGCCAGAATGGTCGGAATGGCCTCGAGCAGCAGATCGAGCCCCTTCTGCCACGACAGCCGGCTGATGACGCCGAGCAGCGGCGCCTCGTCGGAGGAATCGAGATTGAACTGCTGCTGCAGCACCGCCTTGTTCGCGGCCCGGAAGGTCAGGTCCTCGGCGCCGTAGCGGTAGGCGATGTGCGCATCGTCCTGCGGATTCCACACCGAGATGTCGATGCCGTTGAGGATGCCGCTCAGCACGTTCGCGCGTGCGCGCAGCAGGCCACCGAACCCCATGCCGCCTTCGTCGCTCTGGATCTCCTGCGCGTAGGTCGGCGACACCGTCGTGATGCGATCGGCGAATTGCAGGCCCGCCTTCAAGAAGCTGATGCCGCCGAAATATTCGATCTCGTTGACGTTGAACGCGTGCCAGGGCAGGCCGATCGCACCGATCAGCTCCGGAGCGAACTTGCCCTGATAGGCCATGTTGTGGATGGTCATCACGGTGCCGGGCCGCGGGCGATTGTCATAGTGCAGATAGGCCGGCGCGAGCCCGGCCTGCCAATCATGGGCGTGCACGACATCGGGAACGAAGGCGGGGACGAGGCCGTGGCCGATATCGGCGGCGATGCGCGACAGCGCCGCGAAGCGCACGCCATTGTCCGGCCAGTCGACGCCTTCGGTGGTGACATAGGGATTGCCCGGCCGCGCATAGAGATGCGGCACGTCGAGCACGAACAGGTCGAGCCCGTCATGGGAGCCCGCGAGCAGCCGGCCCGGCCCGCCGAAATAATCCGGCCAGCTCCGGATCTCCTCTGCGTTCGATACGATCCGCGTCACGTCGGGATAGCCCGGCATCAAGGTGCGCATCTCGACGCCATGCGCCTTCAACGCGATCGGCAGCGCGCCGGCGACATCCGCGAGGCCGCCGGTCTTGACGATGGGATAGACTTCAGAAGCGACCGCGAGGACGCGAACAGGCCTCATGTATTGAGCCTGTCGATCATCGGCTGGGTGACGAGCGAAATCCCCTGCTCGGTGGTGCGGAAGCGCCTGGCATCGAATGCGGGATCCTCGCCGATCACGAGTCCTTCCGGAATCTCGACGCCGCGGTCGATCACGACGTTCTTCAGCCGCGCGCCGCGGCCGACATTGACATAGGGCATGATCACGGCGTTCTCGACATTGGCATAGGAGTTGATGCGCACGCCGGTGAACAGCAGCGACCGGCGCAGCGAGGCGCCAGAGATGATGCAGCCGCCCGAGACCAGTGAGCTCACGGCCTGGCCGCGCCGGCTCTCCTCGTCATGGACGAATTTCGCCGGCGGCGTGATCTCGGCATAGGACCAGATCGGCCAGGAGCTGTCGAACAGGTCGAGCTCGGGCACGACGTCGGTGAGGTCGATATTGGCGGCCCAATAGGCATCGACCGTGCCGACGTCGCGCCAATAGGCGCGCGGGTCGCTGCCGGAACGCACGCAGGAGGTGGAATATTGGTGCGCCATCGCGCGGCCGTTCTTGACGAGGTAGGGAATGATGTCCTTGCCGAAATCGTGGTTCGAGTTCGGGTCCTCGGCGTCGCGCTTGAGCTCCTCGAACAGGAACTTGGCGTCGAACACGTAGATGCCCATGCTGGCGAGCGAGACGTCCGGCTTGCCCGGCATCGGCGGCGGATCCTTCGGCTTCTCCAGGAACTCCTGAATCCAGCCGTTCTCGTCGATATGCATGATGCCGAAGCCCGAGGATTCCGTCCGCGGCATCTCCAGGCAACCGACGGTGACGTCGGCGCCGCTGTCGACGTGCTGGCGCAGCATCACCTCGTAATCCATTTTATAGATGTGGTCGCCGGCCAGCACCACGATGAAGCGGCAGGCGTGGGATTCGATGATGTCGATGTTCTGGTAGACCGCATCCGCCGTGCCGACATACCACATGTTCTCGGAGACGCGCTGGCTCGCGGGGAGGATGTCGAAGCTCTCGTTTCGCTCCGGGCGGAAGAAGTTCCAACCCATCTGAAGATGCCGGATCAGGCTGTGCGCCTTGTACTGGGTTGCGACCGCGATGCGTCGGATGCCCGAATTGACGGCATTCGACAGCGCGAAATCGATGATGCGGGACTTGCCGCCGAAATAGACGGCTGGCTTGGCGCGGCGGTCGGTCAGCTCCAGGAGCCGGCTGCCACGTCCGCCAGCCAGGACGAACGCCAGCGCCTGACGGGCAAGCGGCTCGGGTCTCGCGGCACTCATGTCATTCCTCCCACTCACACCCGGCGCAGGCCGAGGCTATTTGTCGCGAGAAGCCTCGCGCCATTGGAACCGATAGTAGCGGTACGAATAGTCAATCGTGAAGTAGGTTGTTGGTTGCGCGGGCGAGAAGCTTAATGCTCTGCCTTGGCCGCGGGGCTCCGGCATCGCACCGGTGTCACGTCGGGCAGAGCGGGCGCGTTGGTCCGCCTCGCATGCCGGCAGCCGGCTCGCAGCGAGGCTTGGACGAGGCTTGTGCGCCGCACGCAAATCCGGGCTTGGAAAATCCGGGCTTTGACTTGGCGCAAAGATGCCCGATCATGTCGCTGCGATCCTTTTCCAAGCAAGACGTTAGACAGGGAGCAAGTCGATGAGGATCTGGAAAACGGCAATTGCCTGTTCGGTCGCCGGTGTGGTCATCGCCGGTCAAATTCAACAGACGGCAGCGGCCCCGCTGCCGACCAACGTCGCGACCATGAAGGCCGCTGTTGGTGACGATGTCGCGCAGGTGCATTGGCGCGGCCGAGGCTGGGGCGGGGGCTGGGGCTGGGGTCTTGGCGGCCTTGCGGCCGGCGCGATCATCGGCGGCGCCATCGCCAGCAGCGCGCCTTATGGCTACGGCTATTACGGCGGCGGCCCGTATTACGGCGGCTATGGCTATCCGGGTTACGGCTACGGTTATGCCCCCGCCTATTACGGCGGCTACGGCTACGCGCCGGTGTATCCGCGCTATTATCGGCCCTATCGTCCGTATTACGGCTATGGCTACGGCTACCGGCCGTACCGGGTCTATCACCGGCACTATTATCGCCGATATTGGTGAGCCGTCGCGCTTTGGCTTTGAGCATGGTCTGCGCGCAAACGCGTCACAGGTTTTCGCGCACGATCGCGGCGTGATGTCGCTAGGCCGGCGACGATGCTGCGCGAGATCACCGTACGCGCCGCTCTTTCCGGAAAGTAACAATGTGTGATGGCACGGTCGCTCCTTGCGCGCCGTGAGTTGGGAACCTTAGGGAACAAAGCGACGTTTGCAGCGCCGGGTGTGGCCAACCTGGAGCGGTGCCGTGCAAGCGCAAACCACGCTATTCCTCTGTCTGGCCATTTTTTCGTTTTCACCATTTTCTGTTGCATATGCCGAAAGCGGGCTCGCCTCGTACTACGGCTACGCAAAAGCCGGCAAAGGCGGCGAGCTCACCTGCGCGCACCGGACGCGCCCGTTCGGCAGCGTGCTGAGGGTTTCCTATGGCAGCCGCACGATCCAGTGTCGCGTCAACGATCGCGGCCCGTTCATCCGCGGCCGTATCGTCGACCTCTCGGTGCCGGCCGCCCGCGCGCTCGGGATGATGAGCGCCGGCGTGGTGCGAGTCTCCGTGGAATAGGCCGGCCAGCGCGCTATAGTGCCGCCCAAAGCAAGGGGGCACTATGGTTGGGATCAGGGTCGGACTCGTCGGCTGCGGCTTCGTGTCGGAGCTGCATATGTATGCGTTCCGGCGCGTCTATGGCGTGGACGTCGAGGTCACGGCGGTGGCCGCGCGCGGCGACCACGTCGTCGAATTCGCCGGCCGTCACAACATCCCGCGCGTCTATCGCAGCTTTGCCGATCTGATCGCCGACCGCGAGATCGACGTCGTCGACATCTGCACCCCGCCTAACCTTCATGCCGAAATGATCGTCGGGGCGATGCAGGCCGGCAAGCATGTCATTTGCGAAAAGCCGTTCGCTGGCTATTTCGGCCGCGACGGCGACAAGCAGCCGATCGGCAAGCACGTGCCGAAGGCGCTGATGTATGAGCGCGTGCTGGAGGAGATGGACAAGACGCGCGCCGCGATCGAGCGCACCGGAAAGCTCTTCATGTATGCCGAGGACTGGATCTACGCGCCCGCGGTGACCAAGACTGCGGAGATCATCAAGGCGACCAAGGACAAGATCCTCTTCATGAAGGGCGAGGAGAGCCATTCCGGCTCGCACGCGGCCCACGCCGCGCAATGGGCGATGACCGGCGGCGGCTCGCTGATCCGCATGGGCTGCCATCCGCTCTCGGCCGTGCTCTATCTCAAGCAGGTCGAAGCCAAGGCGCGCGGCGAGACTATCCGCGTTGCAAGCGTCACCGGCGATGTCGGCAACGTCACAGCGGGCCTCAAGCCGGAGGAACGCACCTACATCAAGGCCAATCCCGTCGACGTCGAGGACTGGGGCACGCTGACGGCGACGTTCTCGGACGGCACCAAGGCCACCGTGTTCTCCGGCGACATGATCATGGGCGGCGTGCGCAATCTGGTCGAGACGTATACGTCAGGCGGCTCGCTGTTCGCCAACATCACCCCGAACAATCATCTGATGAGCTACCAGACCTCCGAGGAGAAGCTCGCCAGCGTCTACATCACCGAGAAGGTCGATCGCAAAACCGGCTGGCAATATGTCTGCCTCGAGGAGGAATGGACGCGCGGCTATCTTCAGGAAATCCAGGACTTCATGGAATGCGTGGCGACTAGCCGGCAGCCGCTGTCAGACCTCGCGCTGGCCTATGAGACGATCAAGGTGAACTACGCAGGGTACTGGGCCGCGGAGGAGGGGCGGAGGGTGGTGTTGTAGGGCACGCTTCTCTTACCCTCCCCTGGAGGGGGAGGGTGGGAGCAAGCCGCCCCTACGTCCCGTAGGTCGATCCCTTCGGCAGCGGGAATACCGGGTCTTGCGTCCTGATATTGGTCGGCCACACCACCGAGATGTGCTCGCCGGCGTTCTGCATCACCACCGGCGTCGAGCGCTCGTTCTGGCCGGACAGCGGCGTGCCCGGCGGGAAGAACTTCACGCCATAGCCCTGGATGGTGCCGCCGGCGGGAATGTCGACGTCGAGCGCGGCCTTGCGGATCGCCTCCGGCTCGAAGCTGCCGTACTTCTCCTTGGCCACCGGCAGCACGTTGTTGAGCAGCACCCAGGTCTGGTTGAATCCCATCGAGCAGTGCGGCGGCACGTCGGTGGCGCCGGTCTTGGCCTGGTAGCGCGAGACCATGGTCTTGATCAGCTCGCCCATGCCCGGCGCGAGTTTTGCCGCATCGAGCAGCTGCGCCGGCACCGGGTCGATGTTGCAGAAATTGTCGATGTCGGGACCGAAGGTGGCGCGCAGCTTGTCGAGCTGGCTGTAGCCGGCGCCGGCACCGAACAGCATCTTGAAGCGCAATCCGCTCTCGCGGGCCTGGCGCAGGAACAAAGTGATATCGGGGTTGTAGCCGGCATGCGAGATCACGTCGGCCTTGGCGCGCTTGATCTTGGTCACGAGCACCGAGAGGTCGGGAGCGGACGCCGAATAGCCTTCGCGCAGCACGACCTGAATGCCGGCCTGCTTGGCATAGGCCTCGTCGGCCGCGGCGACGCCGACGCCATAGGGGCCGTCCTCGTGGATCAGCGCGACCTTGACGTCCTTCGCCTCCATGCCGAGCTTGGCTTTCGCATGCTCGGCGATGAAGCCGGCAAAGGCCTGGCCGTACTGGTCGGAATGGATCTGCGCGCGAAACACGTATTGCAAATTCTTGTCCTTGAACACGGCGGTCGAGACCGCAGTCGTGATCCAGAGGATCTTCTTCTGCTGCTCGACCTTCGCCGCCATCGGCACCGCATGCGCGCTGGAATAGACGCCGTTGATGATGTCGATCTTTTCCTGGCTGATCAGCCGCTCGGCCTCGTTGATGGCAACATCCGCCTTGCTCTGCGAGTCCGCCGCAACCGGCACGATCTTGGTCTTGCCGCCGATGCCGCCCTTCTCGTTGACGAGGTCGATGGCGATCTGCGCGCCGACCGAGGAGGCGACCGAGCCGCCGGCGGCGAACGGGCCGGTGAGGTCGTAGATCAGGCCGATGCGTAAATTCTCGGCCTGCGCCTGGGCCCTGGTCCAATCGAGGCTGAGTGTGGCGGCGGCAGCCGCCGTACCCTTCAGCAGCTGCCTGCGTGAAGTCGGCATCCTATCCTCCCTCAAAACCGTTCTTATGACTGGTTGTTATTTTTTTGCGAAGTATGGGGAGCGGGACAGCGGAAAGTCAACATGGCGAAAGTCGGGTCTGTCAGCTGCGCCATAGAACGCAATTGCGAAATGACGGTGAGGTCCGGCGAGACCGAGCGCTACTGCTTCAAGCGCCGCGCCAGATAATGCGCGGTCTTTCCGCTGGCCTTGGCAACCTGATCCGGTGTCCCCGATGCGACGATGCGTCCGCCCTCGTCGCCGGCGCCGGGGCCGAGATCGATGATCCAGTCGCTGTGAGAGACGACGTCCATGTCATGCTCGACCACGACCACGCTGTTGCCGGCGTCCACGATCCGGTCGAGTTGGGCGATCAGCCGCTCGACATCCCGCGGATGCAGCCCTGTGGTCGGTTCGTCCAGCACATAGAGCGTATGGCCGCGTTGCGGACGCATCAGCTCGGTCGCCAGCTTGATCCGCTGGGCTTCGCCACCGGACAATTCGGTGGCGGACTGGCCGAGGCGGATATAGCCGAGACCGACCTCGCGCACCACCGAGAGCGACCGGTTCAGCGCGGCATCGCCCTCGAAGAACTCGAAGGCCTCGTCGACGCGCATCGCCAGCACGTCGGCGATGGATTTGCCGCGGATTGTCACCTCGAGCGTCTTGTCGTTGTAGCGGGCGCCTTTGCAGGTCGGGCAGGGCGCGTAGACGCTGGGCAGGAACAAGAGCTCGACACAGACGAAGCCCTCGCCCTCGCAAGTCGCACATCGGCCTTTCGCGACATTGAACGAGAAGCGTCCCGCGTCGTAGCGGCGGGACTTTGCCTGCGGCGTTGCCGCGAACATCCGCCGCACATGGTCGAACAGGCCGGTATAGGTCGCAAGGTTGGACCGCGGCGTGCGGCCGATCGGCTTCTGGTCCACCACGACGAGGCGGCCGATCCGGTCGAGGCCGGCAACAATCTTGCCGCCCAAGGTCTCGACCCTTGCGGCGAGGCTGTCGTCGTCCGCTTCGTCCGCGAGCGTATGGCCGAGATGCCCGGCGACGGCCTCGACGAGGAATTGGCTGATCAGGCTCGATTTGCCGGAGCCCGACACGCCGGTGATGCTGGCGAGGACACCCAGCGGGATATCGACGTCGAGACCGCGAAGATTATTGCGGGCGACGCCCCTGACCTTCAGGTGGCCCTTCGGCTCGCGACGGGTCGTCGGCAGCTTCTTGCGGGGATGCGCGAGATAGTGGGCGGTGCGCGATTGCTCGATCTGACCGAGCTCTGCCGGCGGCCCGCTGTAGAGGATGAGCCCGCCGCCGTCGCCCGCGTCAGGCCCGACATCCACCAGCCAGTCGGCATGCCTGATCACTTCGATCTCGTGCTCGACCACGAAGATCGAGTTGCCGGCGTGCTTCAGCCGGTCCAGCGCCCGCAGCAGCGCCTCGGTGTCGGCGGGATGCAGGCCCGCGGACGGCTCGTCGAGCACGTAGACGACGCCGAACAGGTTCGAACGAACCTGCGTCGCAAGGCGCAGCCGTTGCAATTCGCCCGGCGACAGCGTCGGCGTGCTGCGCTCGCAGGCGAGATAGCCAAGGCCGAGGTCGAGCAGAACGGCGAGGCGCGCCGACAGATCCTCGCAGATGCGCCTGGCGACGACGGTCTTTTCCGATCTGTCCGTCGAAGTCTTTGCGAACGGCTTGACCAGCTCCTGCAGCTGCTTGAGCGGCAAATGCGACATCTCGGCGATATTGAGCCCGGCGAACCTGACCTTGAGCGCCTCGGGCTTGAGCCGGGTGCCGTGGCAGGTCGGGCAATCCCGCGTGATCATGAATTGCGCGACACGGCGCTTCATCATCGCGCTCTCGGACTTGGCGTAGGTCTGCATCACGTAGCGCTTCGCGCCGGTGAACGTGCCCTGGTAGCTCGGCTCCTCCTTGCGGCGCAGCGCGCGTTTGACCTCAGCGGCGTCGTAGCCGGCATAAACAGGAACGGTCGGCTGCTCCTCGGTGAACAGGATCCAGTCGCGGTCCTTTTTCGGCAGCTCGCGCCAGGGCTTGTCGACGTCGTAGCCGAGCGTCGTCAGGATGTCCCGGAGGTTCTGCCCTTGCCAGGCACTCGGCCAGGCCGCGACGGCGCGCTCGCGGATCGTCCTGGTGTCGTCGGGCACCATGGACTTCTCGGTAACGTCGAGCATCCTGCCGATGCCGTGGCAGGTCGGGCACGCCCCCTCGGGCGTGTTCGGCGAGAACGCCTCCGCATAGAGCATCGGCTGTCCCCGCGGATAATCGCCGGCGCGGGAATAGAGCATCCTCAGCAGGTTCGAGATGGTGGTGACGCTGCCGACGGATGACCTTGTCGTCGGCGCCCCGCGTTGCTGCTGGAGCGCGACGGCGGGCGGCAGGCCCTCGATGTCGTCGACCTCGGGGACTTGCATCTGGTGGAACAGCCGCCGCGCGTAGGGCGACACCGACTCCAGATAGCGCCGCTGCGCCTCGGCGTAGATCGTTCCAAAGGCAAGCGAGGATTTCCCGGAGCCCGACACGCCCGTGAATACGACGAGCGCGTTGCGGGGAATGCGAACGTCGACGTTCCTTAGATTGTGCTCGCGCGCGCCGCGCACCCGGACGAAGCCGTCGTCCTGCATCAGGCTGTCGGGTCGTCTTGGTCGATCGTCCATCTTGCTTCTCCATGCCGCGTCGGAATTAACGGCAAGATCGCAGGATGGGTCCTTCGAGGCCAGTGGGCCTCTGCGTTCTGCACAAAGCCAAGGCCCGCCGCGATGACAGTGAAGGGCCTTGCGAGGGATTTGGGTCGCGGCGGCAAGCCGCGCCTCAGACCATGAAATCCCTGGCGTTGAGATCGGCGGCATGGATGCCATCCAGCGTGATGGTGTCGTTGGCCGTCAGCTGGATCACCGCATTGCCGGCGCTGTCATCGCTGATCAGGCTCTTCAGCGCGCCCCAGTCCGCAAAGCCATAGGCCCGCACATCGATCACGTCCTGCTCGAGTATCGTGCTGCCCGCCGCCTTGTTGCCCTGATCGAAATCGTTGATCACGTCCTGGCCCGAGCCTGCCCCGAACACGAACAGATCGTTGCTCGGTCCGCCCCAGAGCTGATCGTTGCCGCCTCCGCCGTTCAGCAGATCCCTGCCGCCGGTGATCGAGCCGCCTACGAACGGGTTGTAGGCTCGTGCATCGCCATAGAGCCAATCGCCGCGATCGCTCCCGTAGAGAATATCATTGCCACCCTGTGCGTTGCCGGACATCTGCGAGCCATCGCCGACGAGCGCGATGGAGGTCGAATTGGGATTGCCGTCGACGGCTGCGATCAGGATGTCGTCCCCGCCACGGGCATTGTCGCTCATGTAGCCGCTATCGCCGAGCAGTGATGCGCCGCCGGACCGCGCATCGTCGCCGGCCGTATAGATGAGGATGTCATTGCCGCCGCGTGCATCGCCGATCATGGACACCAAGGCATCACCTGACATCGATATGTTGCCAGAGGCGCCAGCCTGGACCACGCTGACGATGTCGTTGCCGCCTTGGGAGTTGCCGCTCATGAGCGATCCGGAATCGCCGCTGAACGCACCATACGATCTGTCGCCCATCTCTGCCTTGATGAGGTCATTGCCGCCCTTGGCATCCCCGGTCATGGCGATTTCGGCGTCGCCTGAGAGATAGACGCTCGCATAGATCGCATTCGAGGCCTCGACATGCAGCAAATCGTTGCCGCCGCGGGCTTGGCCGGACATGATCTGCGCGTCGCCGTCAAAGGTCGTATAGGGCAAGCGGCCCTGGATCGTCGCGACGAGAAGGTCATTGCCGCCATGCGATTGGCCTTCCAGGATCGACTCGTCGCCGACAAACAGCAGGCTACTGGGCCCGTCATCGACTGTTGCGATCATGATGTCGTTACCGCCATGGCCGTCGACCGGTAGACCGGGGTCTCCGAACGCGATCACGAGCTCCTGGCTTCCAACGCTGACGATGATCGTGTCGTTTGGCATACGGCGCATCGTGCAACTCCCAATTTCTTGTCCGGCGCGGACGGAGGCGAAGCGACATGCCTGCGCACCGCGCTGCGGCCCTGCCGCGTCACACATCATCTTTGGTTTGATGGCGGAGATTGGCCCGCGATGGAGCTTGATTGCGGCCGCGGAACCGCCGGAGCGGGCGCGTCGTTAAGCTGTCATGAAACGCACAAGCGAAGGGGTATTTACGGCGATCGATCCGCAGATCGTGCCGCAGAAAGCAGTGCCGTAGGGTGGGCAAAGGCGCAAAGCGCCGTGCCCACCATCTCGTTCCGTATCAAGGGGATCGTGGGCACGCTTCGCTTTGCCCACCCTACGAGAGCGCTGCAAGCCTGCAGGATGCAGCGCTCTCGGCTCAGCCCGGCCCGGCGCCCTGCGTTGCCGTGAACACCGCGTAGAGCGACTGGCTCGCGGCCATGAACAGGCGGTTGCGCTTGGGGCCGCCGAAGGTGATGTTGCCGCAGACCTCCGGCAGGCGGATGCGGCCGAGCAGCTTGCCCTCCGGCGACCACACCGTCACGCCGCTGTAGCCGACGGCGCGGCCGGCATTGCTCGAAGCCCAGACATTGCCGTTGACGTCGCAGCGCACGCCGTCCGGCCCGCACTTCACGCCGTCGATCACGCAATCGCTGAACTTCTTGGGGTTGGAGAGCTTGTTGTCGCCGCCGACGTCGAACACGAAGATCTCGCCCTTGCCGCCCGGGCCGGTGTCGCCCGGCCCTTTGCCGGTCGAGGCGACGTAGAGCTTCTTGTAATCCGGCGAGAAGCACAGTCCGTTCGGATCGGGGACCTGCTCCTCGGTAACGACGAGGTCGATGCGGCCGGAAGGGTCGATGCGATAGCAATTGGTCGGCAGCTCGCGCTTGCCCGGCTGGAAACCGGCCGGCTGTCCGATCCGCGGATTGAGCTTGCCGCCCGCATTGCTCGGGCCGCCCGCGGCATCCGGCTCGCCTTCGTAGAGCTGGCCGCCATAGGGCGGATCGGTGAACCAGTAACTGCCGTCGGGATGCGCGGCGATGTCGTTCGGCGAGTTCAGCTTCTTGCCTTGATAGGAGTCCGCGAGCACGGTGGCGGTGCCGTCATGCTCGTAGCGCGTCACCCGGCGGGTCAAATGCTCGCAGGAGAGCTGGCGGCCCTGGAAGTCGAAGGAGTTGCCGTTGGAATTGTTGGACGGTGTGCGAAACACGCTGACGCGGCCGTCATCCTCGCTCCAGCGCATCTGCCGGTTGTTGGGAATGTCGCTCCACAACAGATACCTTCCTTGCGCGCTCCACGCCGGGCCCTCGGCCCACAGCAGGCCGGTGTACAGGCGCTTGATCGCGGTGTTGGGCTGGGCGAGATCGTTGAAGGAGGGATCGACCGCGATGATGTCGGGGTCCCAGAAATAAGTGGTCGGCGCGCCGTGGGGGCCGAAATCGCGCGGCGGGGTGGTGATGGTGGTCGGCGGTGCGGCGGGTCCGGTCTGGGCCAGAGCGGGGCCGGCGACGGTGGCCGCGGCGCCAAGCGCAAGCCCCCGGACAAGCGTTCGTCGTGAAAGCGCAGCATCCTGGTCACGCTGCTCGTGGTCACGAGCCGTGTGGTCACGAGCCTCTTGGCGTGTCATCGCGTCCTCCCAATGATGTTCGCTGACCGGTTGATCCGGCCGAGCAACCGGAGGTTAATGCGGTCCGGCGCCGGTTGCGAGGGTGGAATCGGATTCGCGCAGGCCGCAATCCCGTCATATTCGAATGCACTTCGCGTCCGCCTTGTGCCGTTTGCAAGGCGCGAAAATGTTCCGCGGATCGAAGCAAAAATTTGCTTGCGGCAAAGCGCGGCAGTCCGCCCGTTCGGCGCAGTTCAAGCCTTGATTTCGCGCTGATTGCCACGCAGAACCCGTGCGGGGGCATGGACGGAGTTGATTGTGGCTGGCGTCATCGTATTGATCGTGTTGCTGGGAATCGCGTTCGCGGCCGGCTATTTCACGCGTGACTACATCTCCAGCAAGCGACGCGCCGAAGCACGCCGCTGGCGCGAATACACCGAGCCGGATTGGCTTCCCGCCAACGCGCCCGCCAACACCAACGAGATCGCGAGCGCCATCACGGCGGTCCCCGTGGTCAACGGCGAGCTCGGCCAGATGCTCGACCGCTGGGAAAGCAGAGCCCGCGCCCGCCGCGCGGGATAGGGCGAAGTTCGTAGCCCGGATGAAGCGACTTGTCCGCCATAGCTCGAAGAGCGACGGCGGACAAGTCGCTCCATCCGGGCTACGGCGCCGAGAGCCTGTGTCGCGCTCTGTCAATCCAAGCGCGCGAAAATATTCCACTTTACCGAAATTCGGTTTCGGCGTATGTGTTTGCCCATCCCGGCTCACCCAAGAGGGGCGACTATGTGTCGTCACTGTCGCGAGCCGGGGTTGCGGTGGACGCGGCAGCGTCGGCATGAGAGGTGCGGGCAGGGCGGGTAGTCCCTGTGAGCCCGAGGCTTCGTGCGGACGACGGCGCTGCCAGGCTTCGTCTCGTCTGTAAGTTTCCGGCTCCGTCGACAGGGCTCGGGAAAACTGCGGCGAAATGGCGGGCCGTGCGTACGGCAAAACCGTGTGGTCCTGGCCGTCGTTGCTACGGTCAAGTGCTTGCGAAGGTGCGAGCGAGCCCAACCGGGCAGACTGCATCATCCAAATTCGCGGGGCGAGGGAGGCCAGAAGGAATGGTCGGCTCCCGGGAGATCACGGCATAAGCCGTCCAACCATCGCGCAGGGAAGGCCGAGTGATCGGCACCACCTGTATGCTGCTGTGCGGTTCTTCCTGCGTGTGCATTTCGCGCAGCAGACCGCGGGTGCGAGCCGGCACCCGGCCTTCCCTGCGCCCTCTTGGATTTAGAGGGTCGCGAGACCAAGCAAAGCTCGGGCGAATGAAGCCGCGAGGCGGAAGAGGCGTGTCTGCGAGTTGAGCTACGTGCCACAAACCAGATCTCGTAGGGTGGGCAAAGCGCAGCGTGCCCACGCCTTGTTGCTTATGGACAGAGATCGTGGGCACGGCGCTATGCGCCTTTGCCCACCCTACGGCACTGCCGCTGGGATGTGCACTGGAGCATCGCAATGATAAGTGGAGACAGCGTGCGCCACGCTCCGCTCTCGTGCCCCGGATGCCGCGCAGCGTCCGCGGCATGCGAAGCATCGTCCGGTTCGACGGCGCGCTGCAGAGCCGGGGCTCCATCCGCATCGCGCCGTGCCGCCCTTGGGTCCCGGCTCTGCGCAGCAACGCAAGTGCGTTACAACGCGTCCGGGACACGAGATCGGCGCAACCAGGTCAGGCTACCTGACCATCTTTTGGCGTTGCAGTTGCTGCTATTTCTCGTCTAGAAACGGGTCACTGAGCCTCCCGGCAACCAACCGTCAATGGTTTTGACCGAGGATTTGGGGCTCAAAAGGGTCTGGCAATGCTGATTCGCGGCCAAATCGATGGGATTTCGGGGGAGGTGGCTCTGGCCGCCGCCACGATCCCGGCCGCGCTGCTGCCCACCCTCCTTATTGGCGGCCTCCTTCTTACTTGCCCCTGAGGGCCGGCTGGGCGCGACGCGCCTGGGCGCTCAGGGGTTGGTCGAGATCACCGGACACCTCAAGCGCCCAGCAGACTGACGGCGCAAAAGCTCAAAAGGAAATTTGCAATGGCCACCGCGAACAAGTCCGACAAGGACCGCGTCATCATTTTCGACACCACCTTGCGCGACGGCGAGCAGTGCCCCGGCGCCACCATGACCTTCGAGGAGAAGCTCGAGGTCGCCGAGCTGCTGGACGATATGGGCGTCGACGTCATCGAAGCCGGCTTCCCGATTACCTCGCAAGGTGACTTCGAAGCTGTGAGCGAGATCGCCCGTCGCTCGAAGAATGCCGTCATCGCCGGCCTGTCGCGCGCCCACCCGGCCGACATCGACCGCTGCGCCGAGGCGGTCAAGTTCGCCAAGCGCGGCCGCGTCCACACCGTGATCGCGACCTCGCCGTTGCACATGCGGGTGAAGTTGAACAAGACGCCGGAAGAAGTGCTCGAGACCTCGGTCGCGATGGTCGCCCGCGCCCGCAACCAGATCGACGACGTCGAATGGTCGGCCGAGGACGGCACCCGCAGCGAGATGGATTTCCTGTGCCGGATCGTCGAGGCCGTGATCAAGGCCGGCGCCACCACGGTGAACATTCCCGATACCGTCGGCTACACGGTGCCGGAGGAATACACCCACTTCATGAAGACGCTGATCGAGCGCGTGCCGAACTCGGACAAGGCCGTGTTCTCCGTGCACTGCCATAACGACCTCGGCATGGCCGTGGCGAATTCGCTGGCCGGCATCGTCGGCGGCGCGCGCCAGGTCGAGTGCACCGTCAACGGCATCGGCGAGCGCGCCGGCAACGCGGCGCTCGAAGAGATCGTGATGGCGATCAATGTCCGCAACGACAAATTTCCGTACTGGAACAAGATCGACACCACCCAGCTCACCCGCGCCTCCAAGGTGGTGTCGGCAGCGACCTCGTTCCCGGTGCAGTATAATAAGGCGATCGTCGGCCGGAATGCGTTCGCGCATGAGAGCGGCATCCACCAGGACGGCGTGCTGAAGGACGCCTCGACTTACGAGATCATGCGGCCCGAAATGGTCGGCCTGAAGCAGTCCTCGCTGGTGCTCGGCAAGCATTCCGGCCGCCACGCCTTCGTGCACAAGCTGGAGGAGATGGGCTACAAGCTCGGCCCGAACCAGCTGGAAGATGCGTTCACGCGGATGAAGGCGCTGGCCGACCGCAAGAAGGACATCTACGACGAGGACATCGAGGCGCTGGTCGACGAGGAGATGGCGGCCTCGCACGACCGCATCAAGTTGACCTCGCTCACCGTGATCGCCGGCACCCATGGCCCGCAGCGCGCGACCATGAAGCTCGACGTCGACGGCCAGATCAAGATCGAGGAGGCCGAGGGCAACGGTCCGGTCGACGCCGTGTTCAACTGCATCAAGCGCCTGGTGCCGCACGAGGCCAAGCTCGAGCTCTATCAGGTCCACGCCGTCACCGAAGGCACCGACGCGCAGGCGGAGGTGTCGGTGCGGCTGTCGCAGGAGGGACGCGCGATGACCGCGCGCGCGGCGGATCCGGACACGCTGGTGGCCTCGGCCAAGGCCTATCTCGGCGCGCTCAACAAGATCGTCATGAAGCGCCAGCGCGACAATGTGACGACGGCGGCTGCGAGCTGACGCCGCTTGCCTTCGCCTCTCCCGCTTGCGGGAGAGGCCGACACGCTCCGGGCGATGCGAAGCATCGTCCCGTGCGTGGCGGGTGAGGGTTCTCTCGGCACAGGCTGTCCCGTTGCGAAGGCACCCTCTCCCAACCCTCTCCCGCAAGCGGGCGAGGGGGGCGCAGCGGCGTGTGCAGCATTCACCATGAATACCTGCCCTGCTAAGGGCCAATAGCGGCTGCGTCTCCCAGCCGCTATTGATGCTGTCGGCATAAGGATTGGCCGCCCGCGCGCCGGGCTGCCTAGATAATAACAGGGAGAGACTATGCGCACCTTCGCGATCGCCGCGTCCATCGCGGCACTGGCACTCGGACTTGCCGGGCCGGCATCGGCGCAATCGCCGATCATCATCAAGTTCAGCCACGTCGTCGCCACCGACACGCCGAAGGGCAAGGGGGCGGAGAAGTTCAAGGAGCTCGCCGAGAAGTACACCGGCGGCAAGGTCAAGGTCGAGGTCTATCCGAACTCGACGCTGTACAAGGACAAGGAAGAGCTCGAGGCGCTGCAGCTCGGCAGCGTGCAGATGCTGGCGCCGTCCAACTCCAAGTTCGGACCGCTCGGCATCCGCGAGTTCGAGGTGTTCGATCTGCCCTACATCCTGCCCGACCTGAAGACGCTGAGGAAGGTGACGGAAGGCCCGCTCGGCACGCGGTTGCTCAAGCTGCTGGATGCCAAGGGCATCACCGGCCTTGCCTATTGGGACAACGGCTTCAAGCAGATGAGCGCCAATAAGAAGCTGATCACGCCCGCCGACTATCAGGGCGTCAAGTTCCGCATCCAGTCCTCGCGCGTGCTGCAGGCCCAGTTCAAGGCGCTCAGCTCGCTGCCGCAGGTGATGGCGTTCTCGGAAGTCTACCAGGCGCTCCAGACCGGCGTGGTCGACGGCCAGGAGAACACCTGGTCGAACATCTATACCCAGAAGATGCACGAGGTGCAGAAGTACATCACCGAGACCAATCACGGCTACATCGGCTACGTCGTGATCGTGAACAAGAAGTTCTGGGACGATCTGCCGGCCGACATCCGCGACCTGCTCACCAAGGCGATGAAGGAAGCGACCGACTTCAGCAACGCGCAGTCGCAGAAGGAAAACGACGACGCGCTCGCCGAGATCAAGAAGAGCGGCAAGAGCGAGATCATCAAGCTCACGGCCGAGCAGGACGAGGCGATGCGCAAGGCGATGGAGCCGGTCTACAAGGACGCCGCCGGCCGCGTCGGCCAGCCGCTGATCGACGAATTCCTTAAAGAGGCCAAGAGCACCACGAACTGAGCACGACGAACCGATCGTTTCGAACGATGAACGAAGGCTTCCGTGCAGCCTGCACGGAAGCCTTTTTGTTGCGAATGATTTCCGATTGCGGCTGGAGGTAAAATCGGGCGTTACAATCCTGGCAAGGGCCCGCTTCCTGTCCAAGTTGTAAGTTGCGTGTCAGCGGCGTCGCGCCCATCTTCATGGACATCCTTCCAGAGGAGGTCCGGATGAAGAAGTTCACCATCGCCGCCATCGCCGTGCTCAGCATCGCCGGCTCGGGCGCGGTCTATGCGCAATATCATCGCCCGTGGATGGAGCACATCCGCCACATCCGCATGAACCCGGAAGACCGCGCCGCTTTTGTCGACGCGCGGATCGCCGCCGTCCATGCCGGCTTGAGGCTCAACGCCGACCAGGAGAAGCTGTGGCCGCCGGTCGAGGCTGCCGTGCGCGAATTCGCCAAGCTGCGCATCGACCGCGCCAATGCGCGGATGAATGCCGGCCCCGGCGATGCCGGCAAGGACGCCGACAGGCCGGAGGATCCGGTCGCCCGCCTGCGCCAGCGCGCCGAGGACATGGGCGCGACCTCGGCGGCCCTGAAGAAGATCGCCGATGCCGCAGACCCCCTCTACAAGACCCTGGACGAGGGCCAGAAGCGGCGCCTCGCCGTGCTGACCCGCCACCGCGGCCCCTTCGGCGGCGGCGAAGACGGCCCGCACCGCCACTTCATGGAACGCGGCATGGACCGCATGATGGAGCGCGGCATGGAGCACTTCCATCGTGACCGTTTCGACCGCGACGGCGGCCCCGACCGGGATCGCGAGGGCCGGCTCTGAACGGGGCGGGATTCTGCGACGATTAACCCTGGAGAAGCCGCTGGAATCCAGCGGCTTTTCGCTTTCTGGGGACTGTGGAAAAACCTTCATTGCATCGCTTGCCAGACCCGGATCGCTTTGCTAAACGACCGACCTCGCAAGGCACTAACCGCCTTTCGGGCGCATAGCTCAGTTGGTAGAGCAGCTGACTCTTAATCAGCGGGTCCCAGGTTCGAGCCCTGGTGCGCCCACCATCCTTAAGAGATTGGCCCGCAAGGGCTTTTTTAAATTCTTCGACAGAACAAAGCGCGTCTCGTGCGACGTTCTTTGTGTGGGGTGGACACGGCGTGCACGCACGATCTGGCCGGCTTAACCTCTTCCGCGTCAGCCGCGCTTTCGCTCAGAGGGTGGCTTAAACTCCACGACCTCGTGCGGGTTGCTCGGATCAGGTGGCTCACTTTTCTTCACGATTAGCTCGAGCTCGAGAGCCTCGAAGGCGAGCTCATCCGCCAAGCGCCTAAACAGCTCACGCTTTTCCATGTCCGTGGCCTGCTGACTCATCAGCGTAAACTCTCTGGCGTCAGCGCGGACCTTTTCCAAACGTCGTCGGAAGTCCTTCATGTGTGCCGGCTTAGCTTTTAAACTTTATCGGCCCGAACAATCAGTTTGCTTGTTCGGATCCACCGGGAGTCAACTGCCGAAACTCGATATTGGTTCTAGGCGGACCGCCAAATTCGCCGCTCATCGTGCTGCGATATTTAGGCCATGCTCTATGACCATGCCCCTGTTCAGGGGTTGCGGGCTGGAGGACGCCGCTGGCTGATGAGCCATCCCTGTCCGGCTCTCGCCGGATGACGCATAGCACTAGCATACCTGAAGGGGCATGAATGTTCGAAAGCGCACAGACGCGAGTGTTGCGCCCGACTAGGCTGCGAGCGATCCTGCAGGCTCGCGAAGCGCTCAGGGCCCAACGGCCTCGGGGGATGCCAAATTGTGCCGGCTGCGCTGAAGCGGCTCCGTCCGCGAACGCAGTGTTGCCGGCTGCGTGCCGGGTATGAGGCAGGATTAAGCTCGACAGATTTTAGATCAACGATGGTCGTCTCGTGCGTACTTTCCTTCTCATTGTGGGAATATGGCTACTGGCGAACGTTCTGTTCGTTGTCGCTGTCCTGCCCTCGCGCAGACCGGCACCTACTCGACGAGCGGGAACTCCATCTCCGGTGACGATCAACACGACGGCCGGTCGCTCGGACGATCACGACCTACCACTCCTGCAGCGCGGGATGACGCCGGTTTCAATCAGAGTTCTTTTCCTCGTCCTCCTCCTTCCAATCCTTCGAGCGTGGAATGCGGTTAGGCGGCACTTCAGAGGGCACCACGACTAGACGTGGGCCATCGCGCGCTTGAGATTCTCGTCGATGTCTTCACTGCGCCGCGGGGCCCCCGAGCGATTCAGCGAGAACCATCAGCCAGATCGCAAGTGCGCTCGCTACGGCCATGCCTCCAAGCATGGTTATGACCCGCGTTGAAACGATGATGTGAAAAGCTCAGAGCCCCAGGGTGCGCCGGCATTCCCATCCCGAAATGCCGCAATCGGCGCTCAATTTGTCTGCCGCTTTTGAGCTGAAGCCTGATCGATCAGAAAATCGTCCAGAGCTCGGCCGCTTCGAAGCTGCGGACGCAGCCATCGCGGCTGCCTGCCGCGACCCGACCATGTCTCCGCTGGGTTCTTCGGATTGCGATATTTAGGACGAACGGGCGGATATGGACGGCGGCGCTTACGATTGAGCCGCGTGACCTCGTTGGCCAGTGCAATCCTGTGGAGCCTTTCCTCCAAATGCGCTTTTTGCACCAACATTTTCTGAGTGAGTTTGGCGGCGACCTCTTGATGAATTATCCAGAGCTCGTCAACGGAGAGCGAATTAAAATGCGCGGTGTTCATGGCTCCATCCGAATCTTGGGCAGAAGGCCCAGGCAGACAAGTCGGGAATCCGGGAGCAGACAAGCCGTCAGTTAAATATTGATCGTGAAATCCACATTTAAATCGAGAGGTGGCAGGGAGAAAGGCGCGACAGTGGTAATATCGTGGCGCAGTATTTAATTCGCCGCGAGGGGATAGCCACGTCTCGTGACATCCACAAACTCACCCCTCGGCGAGTTGCGCTTTCGTGATCGACGAGCGCAACGTTGGCGATCGAGCGGGCGGCCGCGGCGCGGATCGTGGGCAGGTGCGAGGCCCGGCGCAACTCAGATGGATCGATGAATCGATCGCGCCGCCTCGTGTTGCACCCCTGGAGTGCCGGGCCGGCATATTAAATTAGGTGGCCAAGAGAATAATTAATTCATCGCGCCGCCCGATTTAAGCCGCATCGGGGCCGTTGTCGCCGCTAAGGCTCAAGCGGGGGTGGGGCGCACCCGGGAGTTTTCGATGTCCGGTCAATTGCGATTGTACTTCGCCAGTTTGGTCCTTGTCGGAGGTTTTTCGGCGGCGCCCGCGTCTTCCAATCCTGTTGCCGACTTCTTCAATACTGCTACGTCCCAACCCACGGTAACCCCTCCGCCGCAAGCCGAATGCGTGCCGCGTCCCGGTACCGCGACCAGTGGTGGACAGCATTGGGTCTACCGAACGGACGGTCGCCGCAAATGCTGGTTCCTGGCCGA
The DNA here is from genome assembly GCF_014198315.1 of Bradyrhizobium sp. CIR48. Taxonomy (NCBI): domain Bacteria; kingdom Pseudomonadati; phylum Pseudomonadota; class Alphaproteobacteria; order Hyphomicrobiales; family Nitrobacteraceae; genus Bradyrhizobium; species Bradyrhizobium sp. CIR48. The sequence continues at coordinate 639,492 of NZ_JACIHG010000002.1, read as the reverse complement.
GGGCATCGCGAGGGTGAAGAAGCCCATTCGGGCTCGCGTGGCCAAAGACCGCAGCGCCAGTTTGGACGAAAACGGGACCACGCAGACCAGGCGGAGCGCGGTCGTTGATGCGCGCGCGGAGTTGCTGCGCTCCGCACCGCCCGAGCGATCTCAGACGCCTGTGCCCGAAATGCACGTAGCAGATGCCGCTTCCGATCCTGGCACGGGCCCCACCCTGATGTCGGCGACCCCCATCGTGAATCTTGCCAGCAACCAGCTCACGCCCGAACACTCCGTGCCGGGCCAAGTCGACGCTGGGCAGCTTCTCGCCGCCGCGCCCGCCGACCCACCTCAAGATATGCCGCTGGGCGCGCGCACTGCAGAGGCGCACGGCGAAGCGCGCAGCTGGACGGCCTGGTTCGGTGTGCTGCTGATGACGCTTGGTGGTCTCTCGCTTTTAAGCTCGAACCGCACGCTTCGGCACGCAGTGAGATTACGCCACTGAGGTAGTACAAGGTACTGCCGGCCGCGCGACCGAGGGATTGCACGAGCAGGTATAGCCGAACTGCCACACGTACCAAGGTTCCGTGTGTCGTCACTTAGTTTTACACTGTCCTAGACGGACATTCGAGTATGATGACGGTCGCCTTTTGGATCGGACTGCATCATGCGGTACAAGGTGTTCGTGGTGGACGGCAGCCGGCAAGTAATCTGCACAGCAAAGCTCGACTGCATTGACGAGCAGGCGGCGAGACGCCGAGCCGAGCAAATGCATGAAGAGCACGACGTTGAGCTTTGGGAAGGCGATCGACTCGTTGCGGTGTTCCGAAGTGCAACATCGCATGAAAGTCGGAGCTAACGCGCGATCCTGAATAGGTTGGCCGATCTCGCCGCCGAGTTAGTTAAAGCGTTGTGAGGCACCCCGCCTGGCTGGTTGGCGACATGTCTCAGCGACGTCATAGCCGAGGCTCGCTACTGCCGGGATGAAGGCGCCCAGTCTCTTTCAAGATAGTGGCAGATGCCAGGAACGCGGGCAATCCGTGCATCGAATCGCGCGAGTGAGCCAACGCGGGTCAACCTTCGGACCCGGCGGGGGTCTCTAACCGGCTCTTGCTCTGCCGCTCGCTTTGATACGCCGTCTTCTGCCGATTGTTTTTGCTTCTACATGTCGGAGCTTACTTCGAAGCTTCTCCACCTCTCTAAGCTCAGCCAGAAGCGCCTGATGCCGTTCGCTCAGAACAGCACTCGAAAAAAATCGACGCGTACTCGACATCACATGCCTCAGAAAATGACTTGAAGTAAGAAGTCGACGAAAAGCGAAAGACACAAAGAACGCTCGACCGAAGCTCAATGAGCTAAAGCCGCAGCCGCCAGATGCTCCCAGTACTCTGCCTCTGCAAGCAGTTTCCAGCTTCTCTCAGGTTGGAGTGCGGCAGTCTGTCGGCAAAGCAACGCCATTGCGCGAAAGCGGCGGGCAGCTTCCATTCCAACCTCCCATGTTTTCTTTTCCCCAACATATTTTTCAATTTTGCGATGGAGTCATCATGATTATATACGATAATCAAATATATCATTTAATGGCAGGTCGATTTGACCGACTTCCCGAGTCAAGCGGGAACTGGTTTCGGTTTAAGCTTCACATGGATTTCGAATGCGCCTTGCCGCGCCCTTTTGCGCGTTAAAGCGAACGAGAAAGCGTGCGCGGGGCAGCACCAGGTGATGCGAAGCTTCGTGCGCGAGCATCGCAATGTCAGAAATCCCAACCGAGGGCTCTTCACGCCGCACCCAGGGCACGTGCGCCGGCTACCGAGCCATGACCCGGTCATTGGATGCGTCAGCGGTCTGGCGACGCGCCTCGCTCTTAACGCACAATGCCGCCAACGGCTCGGTGAATGGCCTTACGTTCTGAACAACGGGGCCGCCCAGTACCTCGCTGCGGACCAGGCGATCACCGAGAGCTTCCCGGTGACGATCAATGGCGGCCACGGCCCGACAGATAGCCAGACGGTGACTGTCACGATCACACACAAACGATGCGGCCACGGTCTCTTCCGAGGCGAAGTCCGTCACCGAGGGCAATGCCGCGGCGGCGCTCAATACCACCGGGCAGCTCAGCATCACTGACCCGGATGCGGGCGAAGCCCATGTCGTGGCGCAGAGCAATGCGCACGGCAGCTACGGCGACTTCAGCATCGACGCCACTGACAGGTTGCTGCAGCGCGATAGCTGTTGCCGTCACATTATTCTCGAAGCTCAGAATAACAAAATTATACCCTTGGTCACCCGTACTATTCCGGTGAATCTTTGCCGACCCTTGGCCGGCGCCCTCCGCGGGGTTCGATTGCGGAGTCTGCCATCATCTTCATATTTCGACGTTTTTGCCGGTTTATGGATTCTCACGGTGGCTTGTTTCGCGCGCGATTAACTCAGAAAGGTCATTAATATATTAAATGTTGACGATAATAAACATTTAATGGATAGTTTTATCGCTGGCGGGGCCGGACATAAATCCGCGGCCGCTGGAAGTTGCCGAGGTGTCTGCAAATTCATCTTGAAAGAAGGGATTCTTCCTATGTTGCATCATTTCATCGAGACCAAGGAAGCGTTGAAGCGTCTGCGGACGGACCAGGACGGCGTGGTGTCATTCGAGTACATCATCGTCGCGGTTTGCATCGTTGGCGCAGTGGGTGCCGTGTTCGGCGGTGGAGCCGGCGGGCAGATTGGGGCGGCGCTGACCACCGGGATCACCGCAATCACCACCGCTTTCGCTACCGCGATCGCTGGCTGATACAGCCATTTTGGCGCCAGAGGGGGGCAATCCAGCTGCCCCCCTCCCGCAGGAGTGCTCCCGCCAGTTTGCCTTCCACTTTTTTGAAACGTGCATTTCATGAGTTGGATTGCTCCCACAGCCTCGATCCTGGAAATCCTTTTGTTGCTCTATGTCGCAACGATGGACGTTGCGACCCGCTTGATCCGAAACGAATTTTGTCTTGCGCTGGCGCTCCTCGGGATCGCCGGTCAATTGCCCAGCCCGATTCAAGTCGCTGTGTCGCTGATCACAGCCGCGATCCTGTTTCTGCTGCTTTTTGTCCTATACGCGCGCGGAGGAATTGGTGGCGGCGATGTCAAGCTGCTGGTTGCCCTGGCGGTTGGTCTCCCGCCGAGCGGCGTGATGCAGTTGCTGACCGTCACCGTGCTGGCCGGCGGCGTTCTTGCCTTGGTGCATCTGATGATGCGTCACTTGCCATATCCCAGGTTGGCACCCGCCGGATCGTCGCTCGCGCGCCGGATCTACGCGATCGAGCGTTGGCGCCATTTGCGACACGCCCCGCTGCCTTACGGAGCCGCTATCGCCTGCGGCGGTATCTGGACCATTTTGAGCAAAGGATCATGAAATGTCATCCGCGCTGCGTCTGTCGATCATCGTGGTGCTTTTGCTTGCAACCACAGCGTTCGGATTGATCGCCTATAGCATGAACCTGCCGAAGGCGCAGACTCCGGTCCCAGTACAGGTGACAGCGGCGCCCCTCGCGCCGGCGGCGCCGGCGACCGCCGGGTACTTTGTCGCGGCACGACCATTGCCGAGGGGGACGTTGGCCCGCGAAGAGGATTTCGCCGTCCGCTCGGTGCCACCGGAGCGCGTTCCCCAAGGGGCTATCCTTGAAAACCCCGAGTCCAAGGCCGGACTTCCCGGTTCACTCATCCGCAACTTCGTCGAAGCGGGCAGTCCCGTTACGTTGCAGGACATCCTGCGTCCGCGGGATCGAGGTTTCCTCGCCAGTGTCCTGGCGCCAGACAGCCGTGCCATCAGCATCAAGGTTGACGAGGAGGCCGGTGTCTCGGGCCTCATCAGGCCAGGCGATCACGTCGACGTCGTGTTGACCCAGGTCTTCGAGAAAGTCGATACCGCGCGCCGCGCCCTCAGCGAAACCGTTCTGCGTAATGTTCGAGTCATCGCGATTGATCAGGAGATCGTGCAGGGCGCGCGACCCATCAGCGGGATGGCAGGTAAGCAAACCCAGACCGTGTCACTGGAGCTTACGCAGGTGCAGGTCAAGAAAGTCACTGTCGCAAAGCAGCTCGGGACGCTCTCCTTGGCCGTGCGCGCAGCAGTCGATCAGTGGGACAAGGCAGACACCGGCGCGATGTCGAGCTGTGATGTGTCGCCTGAACTTGCCCGCCAGTATGCAATTTCCGCACAGAGAACGGCAGTGGTCGTTCATTCAGGCGGCGAGGTCAAGCAATATACGGTCAGGAAGCAAGAGGAAGACGCTCTCGTCAGCTGCGACGGTGCATCGGAAACTGTACGCCCGACTGCGACGGCGGCGGGTTACGATAACAGGTTGTCGGAGAAACGGTGATGAACATTGCCATAGCCACCCCGCCTGAAGAATCGACGTCGATCGTCACGCGTAACCGCATCATCGGCTTCGTAAACGATGAACTCAGCGCCGCGGCGTTGCGCAAGGGCCTCGAGGGTGCCAATCTCTCGATCAGGCGCGGCACGATCCGCAATGCCATACGGATGCTCGAAACCGACACGGATCTGTTCGCGCTGGTGGTAGACATCAGTGGCATCGATGATCCCTTTACTGAACTGGAAAGACTGGCCGGCGTCTGTCCGCCCGATGTCCGCGTAGCCGTGATCGGCGACAACCGGGAGATCACCTTCTACCGTGAGCTCCTGGAACTCGGCTTGACCGAGTATCTGCCGCGGCCGCTCACGCGCGATCTGGTGTTGGACAAGCTGCGCCCCAAGCTTCTCGGCGACGTCGCAGCCAACCAGATCGATCGTGGCGGGCACGTGGTCTCGATCTGCGGGGCGCAGGGCGGCGCCGGTGCCACAAGCATCGCGATCAATCTGGCGCTGCAGCTTGCCGAGACAACCAAGGCGAAGGTGGCCCTGCTTGATCTTCATCTGCAGGGCGGCGAAGCCGCCGTGATGCTGGGTGTTCGTCCCGGGCCGGGGCTGCGTATCGCTCTGGAAAATCCGACGCGGGCGGACACACTCTTCCTCGAGCGCGCGGCAATCGAGGTCAACGAAAGGGTTTGCCTGGTCTCGGCCGACGAGGACCTCGATGCGCAGCTCGAAATTACGGAAGCTGGCATACGACACGTGCTGGGTCTGCTGCGTCAACGGTTCAACTACATCGTCGTCGATGTACCCGTCCCATTTCCGCCGTCGATCTATCCCGTGATTGCGCTTTCCCGTCATGTGATGGTGCTGCTCGAATCCGAGGTGACCGGACTTCGCAATGCCCATGCGCTACGCTCCGCCGTGATCAACATCGCGGGCAAGGACCGGGTCTTTACCTTGCTCAACCGGGCCGGTCGTCCCGGGGGCCTTCCGAGGGCGGCGGTTGTCAAGGCCTTGGGTGCAGAGCCCGATATCGTCGTTCCCGATCTCGGCAAGGGCATGACCGAGGCGCTCAATCTCGGAATTCCAGCTCTGAAACACGTCAGAAAATTGCGGCGTCACCTGGCACCGATCGTGCGGGAGATCAGCGGTGTCGCTGCCGAGCGGGTTAGCTGGTGGAGGAGGGTGCTCACAGCACATCTGCGATGAAGAAGTTTGGTAGGCGCGAAGACGACGCACCAGCTCACGTATCTGCATTGGCGGCAGGCCTCCCTGCATCTGCGATAGGCTTGCCTTTGCCGTCGCCCAGCGCGGCTGCATCCGCACCGAGCGTGCCGTCACCTGCGCCAAGGCGCGACGAACCAGCGATCCACCAACCCGTCATCCCGCCTTCGCTGCGTGAGCGGGTGATTGAGCAGATCGAGCCATCGGTGGCCGCAACCGTCTCGCGGGAAGTTCTCCGGCGACAGATTGAAGAGATCATCCATCACATTGCCAACCAGGAACGGCTCGAACTGTCGGGCCGCGAGCAGCTGCAGCTCGCGGACGAAATTGCCGACGACATGACAGGTTACGGGCCGCTCCGTCCGCTACTGCTGGACCAATCGATCAGCGATATCATGGTGAACGGTCCAAGCAATATCTACGTGGAGCGAAGCGGCAGGCTGGAACGAGTCGCGGTGCGCTTCCGCGACAATGACCACATCGCCTCCGTCGCCCAGAAGATTGCCGCGCAGGTTGGTCGGCGCGTCGACGAATCCAGTCCGATGGTGGATTGTCGCCTGCTGGACGGCAGCCGGGTCAACATCATCCTCCCGCCGCTGGCGATCCATAGTCCGTGCATTTCCATCCGAAAATTTCCAAGCCGCCGGTTGGACATCGCCGGATTGATTGAAAACGGCTCGATGACCGCGGCCATCGGACAATTGCTGGAGATCGCCGCCCGCTCGCGGCTCAATGTTCTGGTCTCCGGCGGCACCGGATCCGGCAAGACGACGCTCCTGAACGCGATGAGTCAGTTCATCGATCTCACCGAACGTATTGTCACGATCGAGGACGCGGCGGAGTTGCAGCTTCAGCAGCCGCACGTGATCAGCCTGGAGACCCGGCCTCCCAGCCTCGAGGGCACAGGTCAGGTGACACAACGCGATCTGCTGGTGAATGCCCTGCGCATGCGTCCCGACCGGATCGTCGTTGGCGAGGTGCGCAGTGCCGAAGCATTCGACATGCTGCAGGCGATGAACACCGGCCATGATGGTTCGATCTCCACGGTACACGCGAATAGTACCCGGGATGCCCTGACCCGCATCGAAAACATGGTGCAGATGGGACAGGTCAATCTTCCGTCGCGCGCCATTCGAAGTCAGATCGTCGCTGCGCTGGATCTCATCGTGCAGGTCGAACGCATGCGAGACGGACAGCGCCGCATCGTTCAGATCAGCGAGGTGATCGGCCTTGAAGGGGAGGTGATCACCACCAATGACATCGCAGCCTTCGAGTATCAGGATGAGGATGTGAACGGGCGGATATCGGGCAGCTATAAGTCCAATCTTGCAACCCCGAAGTTCAAGAGCCGTCTCGTCTATTTCGGGCTAGATGGGGCTTGGGCCGAGGCCATGAGGCAAATATGACGCTGGAGTCCGTGATCGTCACTGTTCTGGCGCTCGCGATGTGCGCAGCGGCCGTTTCGTTGTGGCTCGACGCTCGGGAAAGACGCATCAATCGCCGGTTGGCGGTTGCTCTGCCAACGTCGCATCCGGCTAACCTGCCATCCATTCGCCGCTTGGAGAGCGGGTCCCAGGATCAGTTTCTCAATCGGCTGTCCAACTACAATCCCGATATACCTTACACGTTGCATCCGGCCTATGTGCTGCTTGCCGGTGCATTCGGAGCAGCAGCGATCCTTTATGCGAACAGCCAGCTGGGATATTCCATTGTCTACGCGTCCATTGTCGCCGCAATCGCGGCCCTCATTGTGATACGAGGCCTGTTCGGATGGCAGCAACGTCGCTTCGCTCTTCAGCTTTTTCGACAGCTGCCTGATGCGATCCAGTTGGTGACAAGTACCGTGCGATCGGGTCTGCCTGTGCACGAGGCATTTCGTGCCCTCGCGCGCGATATGCCGCAGCCAACGGCCGGGCAGTTTGCCATCGTATGCAGCGAAGTGAATCTGGGAAGACCTGCAGAGGAAGCTATCCAAGCCGTCTATCGGCGAACGCAGGTGGCGGAGTATGCGATCTTTGCGGTGACACTTGCCGTCCAGTTGAAGTCCGGTGGCAGCCTGGCCGAGACCTTGCAGAACCTGGGAGACACTGTCAGGCAACGTGTTGCGCTGGCCGCTCGCGCCAAGGCGCTGGCTGGAGAGGTGATCTTTTCCTCACGAGCGCTGACAGTCTCGCCCTTGATCGCGGGTGGGGTCCTGTACGCAGCCAATCCGCAAACGGTTGATCTGTTGTTCACCGATCCGGTTGGAAACAAGCTGCTGGCTTACGCAGTCCTTTCGGTGCTTGTCGGAGCCCTGGTGATAAGTTGGATGGTCAGAAGGGAAACAGAACTATGACCCCTGGTCTCAGTCTGGTGGCCCTCGCAGTCGTGGCTGCGACCGCGTCCTGCATGTTGATTATCCGCGAAATACACATTCGTACATTGGACGCCCGGGTATCAAACGCCGTGATGGGCGTTGCTGGCCGGTCTGCACCCTTCCAGGATTTGACCGGTTGGTTTTCGTCACTCGGCATGCGGTATCGTCGCTTCTACGCTGAGGAAAATCTGGATCAGCTACGAACCATCCTTCAATCGTCAGGTTTCAATCATCATCGAGCCTTGCCGACCTGGATCGGTGTCAAAGCCGTCAGCATGGCGCTATGCCCGATCATCGCCGGGTGTGTCGCTCAGCTTTTCGGGAAGGCACTGCTGGATGTGATGGTCTTCACACTTATCGGCTTGGCGATCGGGATTCTAGCGCCGCGATTGATACTGGCGGTACTGAAGCGGCGGTTTGATGCCGCCATTCGACTGGGCACGCCGGACATGATCGATTTGCTGGTTGTGTGCAGCGAAGCGGGAATGGGCCTGGAAAGCGGGCTGGCACGCGTCGCGCAAGAAATGCAAGAGACCAATCCCGCTATAGCCCGGGTCATGAGCGGCCTTCTTGATGATCTGCGGATCCTGCCAAGCCGCAGCGACGCATTCGAGAAACTGGGATCTACATCGGATGGGCTTCGCCGATTCGGAATCATGGTCGGCCAAAGCCTGCAATACGGAACGCCGGTGGGGCAGGCTCTGCGGAGTATCGCCGTCGACCTCCGGCGCGAACGTATTACCAAGCTTGAAGAAAGAGCACACAAGCTGGGCGCCAAGCTGACCATTCCGATGGTGTTGTTCCTGCTTCCAGCCATGTTCGTCATTTTGGGTGGAAGTCCCATTCTGCACCTCGTGCGTTCGTTCGCCAGCTTCGGTAAGTAGCCATGAGCACGATCGCCCTTCCGAAAACGTCCTCTTACGACCGGACAATGCAGCTGTTCGGCGGCATGTGGTTCATGTTGCTGGCGCTTGGCGTGGCGATCAAGATCGGATCATCGGCTCATGATCCTTGGCCGTCGCTCCTGTCGAGTGTTTGCCTCGCTGTCTTTTACGTGCTCCTGGCGCTATTGGTCATCACGCGGCCGCCGGCGAAGGCGCAAGCGAACGGCCGTCTCCCAAGGATAGCGGCGTTCGTCGGCACCTATATGCCCTGGACGATCGCCTTCTTCGGCGAAACCGACAAGGCGTTGCCAAACCTGGCGTCCACCGTGTGCGTGTTGATCGGCATGATCATGATGCTGGTCACCATCCGACATCTTGGCAGGTCGTTCAGTCTGGTGCCACAGGCGCGCAACGTGGTGCAAACGGGTCCGTATCGATGGATCAAGCACCCGCTCTACCTTGCGGAAGAAATCGCCGTGTTGGGTGTGGTGCTGAGAAGCCCGACGCCGCTGACAGCTGTCCTGCTCGTCTTGCATATCGGCGTTCAGGTTTGCCGGATTTATTACGAAGAGGACCTGCTTCGTCGCAACTGCCCGGAATATTCCGGTTACGAAGCATCGCGCTGGAGAGTGATCCCTTACGTTTGGTGAGTTCTGTTCCGGTTGACGACCGGAAGGTGAGTATCGGTCGAGGTCAACTCATGAGCCACAAGAGGTCGTTCGTCGTGGATCAGCGCGGCGCCGTCGCATTTGAGACATTGATCGTCTACCCGGTTTTGGTGGCGTTCCTGCTCATGCCGCTCGCCGACCTGGCTGCTGCGGGCTTCCAGTTTATCTCCGCATGGAGCGCATTGCGCTCCTTCGGGCAGTATGTGCAGTACGCTAATCCGCTCGCCCCTGACGGCACGGTGAGCTGGAAGACAGGGCTACAGACCACAGTCGCTGGTCATGCGATCAGCAACCTTCAGGTTTTGTGCGGAGACGCAGGAGCCACCTGTTCGCCAGGCAATCTGGCTTCTCCCAAGTACATTACATTCTCGACAACCATCACTTTGGCTCCAATTGTGTGGAGAGGGGTGCTGTGTCCCACCACTTGTACCTACACGCTGCCTTACTCAGAACGCTTCCAGTAGGAGGCCCCCATGCGTAGTCTACTCCATTCCCAACGAGGCTCTGTCGCATTCGCAACGGTCATCGCTCTCGTGCCGCTCATCGGAGTAGTCGCACTCGGGGCCGAGGCGGGATCGTGGTACGTCACCCGCCAGCACGCGCAGAACGCCGCCGACTCGGCCGCCTATTCGGCCGCCTTGCGGCTCGCATGCGAGATTGCTGGTGCGACCTGCGATACCCAATCAGTGGATTATCGTGGCAAGGAATTTGCGGCACAGAATGGGTTTTGCAACTCCAGCCCGAACGACAGCACGCCCTATCCTGGCACCACGTGTTCGCCTAGTCTTCCGAGCAGAATCTCGCGGGCCGTGCAGATCGATATCGGCAACTACAATGCGGGCACGTTCACAACGCCACCTGCAGGCATCGGCAATGCCGTTCGCGCCAGGGTCAGCCAGCAACAACCGGCGTACTTGGCGGCCGTGCTGGGTTTGACCACCGTCAACATCCCCGCCCAAGCCATTGCACTGGTGCAGCTGCCAAGCAAGGTGTGCGCCCTAGCGCTTGGACCTGATCCGAACGGTGGAGGCGCGCTTAAACTCGCTGGTGGTCTCAGCAATAACGGAACGGGTTGCCCACTGATGTCTGACTACAGTGTGCAACTCGGCAGCACTCCAACTTTTAACGGTTCGGGATGGGCCCTGTTCGGTGCAACCGGCTGTAAGCCGGCTGGCACCTGCGCAAGCACCAGCGTAACGCACAACTATTTTATGCCTCCTGCGCTGGATCCACTTCTGGGACTGCAGAGTGCTACGTTCAACACGAGGACTGGCACTACCTCGGCCAACAGTACAAAGGTGACATGCCCGGTCACTAATCCAATCACCGGATTACCATATCCCAATGGCAGCAAGTGTTATAACCTTCCGCCCAACGACAGCAGCGGCGCGTATACCGGGAATTTTAACTGGGGCAACCAAGACTACGTGACGTTTACTGGGTCAGGAACCTATTTTTTCTATAATGCATCCATAAATATGACGGGCGCGACCGTCACGGGAACAGCGGTGAACATTGTGTTGCTCGGAAATTCGAGCCTCACGATCAACGGCGGGACCATCACGCTCTCCGCTCTTGCCAGTAACCCGACATACCCTGCGCTGAGTGGGGTTCTGATTGACGATCAATCGACCGGGAGCGTCAACATCAGCGGCAACGGCGGGATTAAGCTTGCGGGCTCGATGTACTTTCCCAAGGCAGATGTCTCGTTCAGCGGAACGACTCAACCTGAGAATACTACCTGCTCGCAAGTGATCGCCAAGACCTTGAGCATGAGCGGTAGCCCCTACTTGAGCACGGATGGATGTGCTCCAACCACCATCATTTACACCCAAGTTGTCGCTTTGGTGCAATGATGAGAAAGCTCGACAATCGCGGTATGGCGCCGTTTGAATTTATCATGGTGTCCGTGGCGCTTTTCACATTGATGTTCGCCATCTTCGATCTCGGGCGCTATGCCATCACGATGCAATCCTTGCGGACGCTCGCGAGTGCTGGCGCCCGTGCGGTCATGATCAGCTGCTATACGCCTGCCTTGCTTCAAAGCCCGCCGCAGTCGCCGGCCGGCTGCACCGGGGATCCCCTGTCCACCGCTGCCAAGCAGAACGCGGCCCCCTTCCTGTTTTTCGGTGGTCTGACGCCAACGCTGACCGTGGGGGCCAACAGCAACAGCTTGAGCGTTACAGCTTCCCAGGCAAACTTCACGATGCTGATGCCCATATGGGGCGCAGCGCTCAATGCGCCGAGCGCCTCCAACCAAATTCCCTTCTAGCACAAATATGGCAGCACGACTGACATGTTTCGCTCGACAGCTTTTCGTGGACGCGGCGTGCGGACCAAACGCGCGGGGGCGGAATTACTCGTTCAGGCGAATCGCCAAGCTGCCACCGACTGTCCTTCGATCGCAAAGCCACGACGAGAGCGCGCGCCAAGAGCGGTTGTGCTGCGGGATAGTTCCCCACAACCAGTGAGAATGATGCGCGCTGGCAACATCGAAGGGTTTTCTTTCTGCTTGCGGCGGTGCGGTAAGTATCTCGTCTTGCAAGCTGCCTGCATGAGGGAGGATGATCTTGGAAACACGAAGTAACGAATTGTAGTGGGACAGATTGTAAGCTCTGCGACGTGGTGCGCAGAGGGGAAATGTTGAGGACGTCGGGCACGTAGATTTGCGGGGATCTCCGTGGATCGCAGTGGGGGGACTGGGGATGAGTGGCGATCGCGTATCGGGTAACAGGGCCGGGAGGCTTCTCGCCTTCGGCGTGATGGGTCTGGGCGCGGCACTCGCCTCCTCTGGGTTCGCCGACCGCGCGGCGGCTGCAGACCGGCGGGGCTCCTCCGGTGGCGTCATCGTCAGCGAGATGAATGACGTCCAGCGGGTCAAGCTCGTCGTCAACAAGTCACGTACCTTCAAGGTCGACACGGCCTTTGCGACGATCGTGGCGGGTTCGTCTGACATCGTCGACGTGAAGTCGCTGAGCGATCATCTCATCTACGTGCAGGGCAAGCAGACCGGCACCACCAATGTCATCCTGTTCGACAGCTCGATGAAGCAGATCGGGATCCTCGACGTCGAGGTCGTGATCGATACCGGCAATCTACAGCAGAACATCCGGACCAGCACCGGCGGGCAGGGTATCCGCGTGTCGGCTTCCGAGGGCCAGGTGGTGCTCAGCGGGGTCGCCGCCGACGCAGTTACGGCCGAGCGGGCCATGGCGATCGCCACAAGCACGGTCGCGAAAGGGGGCGTCGTCGTTAACGCGATGAGCGTCGCGGCGCCGCAACAGGTGATGCTCGAGGTGCGCTTTCTAGAGGTGAGCCGGGAGGCTGGACGCAACCTGGGCGTCAATCTGTACGCGGCGAATGCCAATGGTACCAACGTCGGCAATACCGGTCTTGGTTCAACCACGGCCGTCGGGCGGGCACCCATCGGTGGCGTCAATAGTCTCACTAGGGTACCCACCACCGGCGGCACCAGTAACCTTAGCGCCAGCAGCACTCCTGTTGGCGCCAATCCTGCTGGCAGCCTTCCGATACTCGGAACACTCGGGACGCTCGCCGGTACTGCGGGAGGCATTGCGCCGGCGCCGTTCGGAAGCTTGTTGACCAGCATTATCAGGACCAGCAGCGGGGGCTCGGTGGACCTGTTGATCTCGGCGCTGGAAACCAAAGGATTGGCACGCCGGCTGGCGGAGCCAAATCTGACCACGCTGTCCGGCGATGCCGCCCGCTTTCTCGCCGGCGGCGAGTTTCCAGTGCCGATACCGACCCAGACGCAGAACGGCTTTCCCACCATCACAATTGACTACAAGAAGTTCGGTGTTGAGCTCGCCTTCGTCCCCACTGTGCTCTCGCGCGGTGTGATCAATCTTCGCGTCGAGCCGTCGGTCAGCGAACTTGATTTCGCCAACGCTGTGACGATCCAGGGGACGACCGTTCCTGCGCTGACCCGCCGCGACGCGCGAACCACGGTTGAGTTGCGCGATGGCCAGAGCTTTGCCATCGCCGGCCTGTTGCAGACCCGCAATCGCCAGGACGTCTCGCAGTTGCCTTGGATCGGCTCGGTGCCGGTGATTGGAAGCCTGTTCAGCAGCAAATCGTATCAGCAGGAAGAAACCGATCTGGTGATCATCGTGACGCCGCGTTTGGTCGCGCCGGCGGCACCCGGTCAGCAACTGGCATCGCCACTCGACTCCCGCCTGCCGGCCAACGACGTCGATTTCTTCCTCAATGGTCAGATGGAAGTCCGCAAGCGGTACAATGACTACGTCAATTCGGGAGGCGAGGTGAAGGGGCCGTATGGCCACATCATCGCGCCTGAAGTCCGGACCCCCGTCGTCGTCCCGGCCGCGAGTGCCGATCAGACGGTCGTCAAAACTCTAAACTAGAGGACGCGCGAGATGACGATCAGGTATCTGGCTCTGTTTGCGCCCTTCCTCCTCGGGGGATGTTACGGCGTCGCCGGTCATGACGAGGTAGACCGCTACTTTCAGCGTTCCGACAGCATCACGATGACTGCCGGTGATGCGAAGCAGGTCAACGCCGTGACCCATACAATTCATCCATGGCCGCGATACGTCGGTGATCGCCGGATTGCATACGACGCTCGACGTGTGGGCTCGGCCGTGACGCGTTACGGCAACCAGCAACAGCCGGTGGATCAGCTTCCCGACATGGGCGATCCGACGAAACTCATGGGCCAGCGGCCTCCGGTCACGCAGAATGTCAACGTAACTGGATTGGGTGCGGGAGCATCGGCGGGAGTATCGGTGCCAGTCGGCGGGGCAGCGGGCAGGTAGCGGCTTCTGGTAAATGAGTTTAGCGACGGGACAGTTGAGTGCGGTGCAGTGCGTCCGCTGGGCCGGGCGGGGGACAAAATTATGCGACGTGCCATTCTACTGCTGACCTGTTGCTGGCTGGCGTCAGGCCTTGCGGCATGTGACTATACCACGAGAGAGGCTGCCATCGTGGCTCCGGTCGAGCCACCGGGTGGGGACCCGGTGCAGGAGCCGACGGACGTCAAGTACTACCCGTCGGACGAGCCTGTGCGGCTGGGCCTGGAGCATTACAATCGCGGCAGTTACGGGCTCTCACAGCGCTATTTCAAGGACGCCGTCGAGAAATCACCCAAGGACGTCACGGCCTGGATTGGTCTCGCAGCGAGCTACGACAAGCTGCGTCGTTTCGACCTGGCCGATCAGGCCTATGCCCAAGCGATCCGGCTGGGAGGCGAAACCGTTCAGATCCTGAATGACCAGGGGTATTCGTACATGCTGCGCGGCAATCTGAGTGCGGCGCGACGGAAGTTCGAGAAGGCTTATTCGCTCGATCCAGGCAATCCGGTCATCGCCAATAACCTCGAGCTTCTCAATGGCAGCCGGCGGTTCATTGAAAGACCACCAAACAACCAGCCTTAAGCGGTCGATCGGCTGCTGCGATCGCGGCCAGTTCTCGTCAGTTTGGCCCAATCACAGCATCAGCGTGACGGCTGCCGCTCCGGATGATGACAACAACGCCATTGCGAACGGTAAATCGCGCGCCGAGCAGTTTCCGCACCTTCTCCGTGATCGGAGAGGGAAAGGGAACGGTTTCTCCCACGACGGGTTCGCCGACCTTTATCGTCTCAGTCGCGGGGCCAGCAACTGGTGCAGGCTTGATATAGTCTCGGATAAGCTGAATCTCTTCACGTGACAGGATGAGCGGAGCCTGGTCAGGTTGGGTCTCCGACAGCGGCTTGGGTGTTCCGCTGCTTGCCTTTTCACGTATCTCATTGGTGCTTGCGATCTGATCGAGCCTGGCTACGCGTAGCTTGAGCGCGATGATGTCACGTTGCAGTGTTGCGATCTCCAATTTGCGCGCGTTGACCTGCATGAAGACGATGATCGCGCAAACGCAGCTCACGATGAAGCCGACGCTCAGCAGTGCGATCAGCCAACGCTCGAAGTTTCCCATCGACCCTCCGGTCGTCCGGGGGAGTTGATCGCGCTGGAGATGGCGCCGCCAGATGCGGCGTCCTCGGTCGATCCAATTGGTAGAGCCCGTTACGCCGGTCGCCGCCTGGCCCGACCCAAAATGCGCAGGCGACGAGGTGGCTTCCTCGCGGGCCGGATCGACGAACGACGTCGTGTCGACTTGCTCAAGCTCTGGATTCTCGGGAACGCGATCCGCCGTCGTCAGATGGGCGGCAGGATGGAAGGGATCCATCTGCTTATCGAGCCGGCCCATCTCCGCTCTCCATGCAGCCATCTATCAACTTCAGCAGTTCCGCCGACGCGGCTAGAATAGGGTACCCGAGGATTCGATCAATCGAAACGGAAAAGGCTCTAAGCCGCGGAGCCGCTCGAAGGGTAGCTTCAAGAGATAGGGTGCCAACTCGATGCCAGGGTTCACCCGCGCGGATGCTCCGACCACGCAGAACTCGGCAACCACCCTCGCATAGTAAGCACAACCATAAGTGGTAGAATGCCCGCTCTCTTGAAAAGCCGGAATGCGGGCGTCGGCCGCCAGAAGAGATTCAAATCCGACGGAGAATCGCACAGGATCAACGTCCACTTGCCGCCAGCGGCGCGACACGGCTATGGGGCAGGGCCACCGAAAATTGCCTAGGTGACCACGTCCGGCAAGTGGATTGGTGGATTGCCAATCCTTGATTGAAGTTGATTGATACCCTAATACCGTTGCTGACAGGCAACACAGGTGCGGACCGGTGCGGACGATCATTGCTGACGATCACGCGATCATGCGGGAAGGTCTGAAGCAGCTCCTGTCGACCGTCGACGATCTTATTGTCAGCGGAGAGGCGGCGGACGCAGAGGCTGTTCATCGGCTGCTGAACGAAAACTCCGCCGATCTTCTCATCCTTGATCTCGGCATGCCGGGTGTGAGCGGCTTTCAATTCATAGCTCACCTGAGAACCGTTTGGCCGGAGCTGCAGGTTCTTGTCCTCACCGCCAATGTCGAGCCGCGTTCCGTTCGAGCAGCTTTTTCCGCGGGCGCGAGCGGCTATTTGACCAAGAGCGGCGATCCCTCCGAACTTATCACTGCGATCGATGCCATCAGAAAAGGCAACCTCTATGTTGCGGAGGAGGTTCGCTTCGCAGTGGACCACCATGACGGCCCGAACGAAATCCCGGAGCCGATCGCCGCGATCGTATCTCCGGTTGCGCTGACAAGGCGTGAGCGGCAAATCCTGGCGATGATCCCTCACGGCGCCACCAACCGCGATATCGCCAGCCGTCTCGGCATCAGCCCGCTCACCGCCCGGAAACATCGCGAAAATCTCATGCGGAAGCTTGACCTGCACAATGGCGCTGAGTTGACCGCCTACGCGGTTCGTCTCGGCCTTCCTGCGGGTTAGCGCAACGGCAACTCGCAAACGAAGCCGCCGCACCGGCCGGCGCGCGGAGAGGTCTCGATGCAAGAGGACAAGATACGCGAGGCGCTCGTTGAACTCCTGTATCGCAATTCCTATGGGGTCGTGGCTTCCAACGTCGTCATCTCCCTAGCGGCAGCGTCCGTGCTGAGGAGCGCGGTGCCGGCAAGCTGGTTGATCGGATGGCTCGGCGCGGTGTATGTGCTCACCGCCATACGCGTCCTGGCGGCGCGCCGGTTCTTCAAGCGGGTCAGAGAGCCGACCTCAGTGTTGCGATGGGCTTGGCTTGCGGCTGCGTTTTCCTGTGTGTCGGGCCTGCTGTGGGGAATGCTTGGTTGGGTTGGCTTCCGTCCCGAGGAGCCCATTCTTTTTTCATTCACTGCTGTTGTCTTGACCGGTCTGATCTGCGGCACGGTTCCGTCGCTCTCGGCCTTTCCGCCAGCCTTGGTCGGCTCGATCGTCGCAACGATGCTGCCCTTCACGGTACGCTCGATCACCAATGGAGGCGATATTTCCGGCGCATATCTCGCCCTGCTCGCCGGGCTTTTGACCATCAATCTCTATTACTGCCGTACGACGTACCGCATGCTGCATGAGAGCATCAGGTTGCGCCTGGAAAATGTCGAGCTCGTTAGCCACCTCCAGGAAGAACGCGACCGCGCACAAGCCGCGGACCGCGCTAAAACGCGTTTCCTCGCGGCGGCCAGTCATGACCTGCGTCAGCCGATCCATGCCTTGAGTCTTCTGATTGCCACGCTGGCGGCGCTGGGCCACCGCGGCGTTGTCCAGTCCGGCGATGCACGCGATCTGGCAGGCAAGGCAAAATCCATCGTCGGAAATCTCAGCGCCCTTCTGAACGGACTGCTCGACATCTCCCGTCTTGATGCCGGCGTCGTCACTGTTGCGATGGAGACGGTGAATCTGTCCCAGCTTTTCAACCAGCTCAGCAATGAATTCGCTCCCGAAGCGAAGGATCGCGGCCTGGATTGGCGTGTCGTTGAAAGCCGTCTCCAGGTGGACAGCGATCCCATGATGATGAAACGGGTCCTGGGCAATCTGCTGTCGAACGCCTTTCGATACACGAGGTCCGGTGGCGTTCTGCTCGGTTGCCGCAGGCGCGGTGCCTCGGTGGAAATCCAGATATGGGATACCGGCCCCGGCATTCCCGCAGATCAGCAAGCGATGATCTTCGAGGAATTCGTGCAGTTGCAGAACCCGGCGAGGGATCGCACCCAAGGCCTTGGCCTTGGCCTCGCCATCGTTCGCCGCACCGCCGCACTGCTGCAACATCCGCTGAAGCTGGTTTCCGTCGTCGATCGCGGTTCGATGTTTTCCGTTACGGTTCCGCAAGCCAGTGCAGTGGCGCCTCCCTTGCCCGATCACAGCGCGCCACCTGCAGATATCGCCATCAGCATCATGGTCGTGGAAGACGAGGGGGATGTTCTCGACGTCATGGTGCGGCTGCTCACGCTGCAGGGCCATCGGGTCTATGCCGGCCGGTCTGCAGCCGAGGTGCAACAGATTCATGCGGAGGCAATGGCGACCGGCGATGCGCCGGTCGATCTGATTGTGACCGACTACCGCCTCGGAGGTGGTGCTACTGGCCAGGACGCAATCGAGGCTCTTTGCGCCTATATCGGCCGCTCCCTGCCTGCCATCATCGTGACCGGCGATACCTCGCCGGCGCGCATCAAGGAAGCCAGCGCCAGCGGTCATCGTATTCTCCACAAGCCGATCGCCGGCGAGCAATTGAATGAAGCGATTGTTGCCGCCTATGTAGATCGCAAGCAATCAATCAAGAGCGGCTGCTAAAAGCACGCGTAGCTTGCTGCCAAAATTGGCGATCAACCGGCCACGGTTGAGGTTGTATCTCCGCGCGGACGCCCACCGCGCCACTACCTGTGGCGACAAAGGTCTTTCGGCTTTCCCTTCCAGCCGGGTACGAAATACGACATCTGCCGTATCGCTCGCGGATTGCCCCAGTGATATCCACGTGGATGTCATTGCCGCCGTCGCTGGGTACGGTGCTATTTCGCCCAGCAGCGATAATCAATTTCGAGTTTAAAGCATGACGCTCGAATATGAGAAGCAGACGATGTGTCATCAATCGCGCGATTTAGCTCCCTCAATATCTATTCTCGACAGCAAGGTGCGAAGCGTCCTCAACGATATTCTCGTCTCCCTTCACGTATCGCGGCGCCTTGGAGCGAAACGCGTAATCGGAGAGTATCGGCATTTGCTTGCGAAGGACTGTGCTTCGTTGAATTTTCGGACGCGCACAATGCGTAATCTGGACAGGGGAGTTGCCGATAACCCCCGCGCCCGGCGAGCTGCGCCACCTCTCAAGGCGTGGACAATGGCTGTCCTGGTTGGCTTCGGCATTTTGCACGTCGTCGGAGAACGCACGCTGCATCAGGCGCCGAGTATTCGACCGATCGAGCCGGCAACGGCAGCGATCCAAGGCGACTAGATGGATTGGTTGTTTGTCGTTTGAGTGAGCTCGAACGACCCGACGCTGTCCCGCCATCCACGACGACCAGCATCTTTAGGAAGCGGTGTCATGTCCGACATAGCGGTTTATCTTGTGCTAAGCGGGGCGGTGTTTGCAGGCGCGTTCGTGTCTGGCCTTTCCGGGTTTGCGTTCTCGGCGGTCGCTGGCGCCATCCTGCTACACGTGTTTCCGCCTATCGAAGCTGTGCCGTTGATGATGGCCTGCAGCATCACCGTGCAAGCCGCCAATCTGTATGCTCTCCGCAAGAGCATGCAATGGAGAACCAGCCTGGTTTTCATCGCTGGTGGACTATTAGGCGTTCCGATTGCGATCTATCTCCTGCAGAACGTGGATACAGGTATTTTCAGATTGGGATTTGGAGCGCTCGTGTCGCTTTACGCGGCATACGCCCTGGTGCGGCCGACGGCTGCCTACTTGCGTCAGATGGAGAGCCAGAGCAGGAACGCGCTGGTGGGGTTTGGCGGCGGCCTGGTCGGCGGGTTGACAGCGATGCCTGGCGCACTTCCTGCGATCTGGTGCGATATTCATGGTCTTCCGAAAACGCAGCAGCGCGGCCTGGTTCAACCCTACATCGGGGTCATGCAACTTTTTGCCCTCGCCCTCATGCTTTCGCACCACAGCCTCTCGTTGAAAGTCTTGATCGACCTTGGCATTTCTCTGCCCGCCTTAGCTGCGGGAACGGCTGCAGGTATCGTCTTGTTCGGTAGAATCAACGAAGCAGCCTTCAAACGTATCATCCTTGGCTTGCTGCTGTTTTCGGGACTTTGCCTTGTGATTTAGCAGGACCTCGTGGGAAGGCATGCGAGCTTCTGCGTGCGCGCCGGTCCGGGCCGGCTGCTCATCTGCGCGAGCGCGGAATTGAAGTTGTCGCCGACCTACCGGGTGTGAGCGAAAAGACCGTCAGCCGTCACGTCCACGAAATGTCAGGGCAGTGGCTGGAGTTTCCGCAGCATGGTCGGCGACGGTATCGAGCGAGGAGCGGTGTCCACGGGCCTCATCCCCCGAAGCCATAATAGTCACGCACCACGGTCTCGCGGAGCTTGCCCGGCTCGAAGATCTCGATGACGACCCCGTCGGGTGCGCCGAGCATGAAATAGCCGCCGCCTCCGCCCAGGCGGCGGATGGGATTGGGAATATGCAGGCCGGCGGCCTTCATGCGTTCGTAAAGCTCGTCGATGCCGACGACCTGCATGCCGAGATGATGGACGGCATTCTTGCCCTCGCCGCGTGGCAACTGGTCATAGAGATGCAGGGCGCCGATGCCGACCTTGATGAAGACGTTGCGGGCACCGGCAACGTCGCCATCCCACTTCACCTCGGCATCGAACCACTTTTTGTAGAAGGCGATTGTCGCATCGACGTTGGATGCGAACAGATGTACGTGCTGGAGGTGGTAGCGCTGCTTGGTGCCGTAGGGATACTGCCACTCGTTCTCGGGTGTCGTCATTGTCGTCCTCGGATGTTGAAGTCGGATATCGGGTCAGCGCTTCACGAGCGGGCAGGTGCTCTCGGCCAGCGGAATGGTCACCTCCTGGGCCGGGATCGTGCGGAGGATCTTGTAGAGGTCCCACTCTCCCTTGGAGTCCTTGGGGGCCCTGACTTGGGCGAGGTACATGTCGCGGACGACGCGGCCGTCCTCGCGGATCGTGGCGCCATGCGTGAAGGCGCTCTCGATCCGCGTTGCGCGCATTCTTGCGACGACTTGATTTGCGTCGTCCGACCGGTCGCCTCCACGGCCTGTAGATAGTGACGCACCGCCTCGTAAACGCCGATCTGCATGAAGGTCGGCCGCTGTCCCTTGCGGCCGGGCAATCGGAGCAAGCGCGCGCGACGAGCATCCCGAATACAGCCTCATCCGGCGTTCCCCCATCATTGCTGTGGAGGGTCTGTGTCAGAGCTGGTTCAGGCTGGCAAACGAGGTTTTCGCGGTGTCCCTTGAGTGAAACTCAACTCAATCGTTTGCACGCTTTCGCGAGGATGTCCTGGCCGCCGCCTTGTTGGCGCCCTGTTGCTTGCAGGCGTTGCAGAGCCACGTGGCAAAGGCCGCGACCGCCGGATCGTCCGCCATGCGTTGCTCATATTCGAGCACAAAGTGGCGCCGCGTCGGCCGGACCACGGGATGCGCTCTGGCGAGATTGAGTTGTGCAAGATCCGGAGCGAGCAGGCTCTCGATGGCGATGGCGGCGCCGAGCCCGGCCGCAGCGGCCTCGATCGCGAGCCCCAGGTTTTCAAAGCTGCTTCCGCCGCGGATCGGCACCTTGGTGAGCTGCGCGTGGTCGAGCCAGCGTCGCCAATCGTCTGGCCGCGGCCTGTTGTGCAGCAGCGGAACTGACGCGAAATCCAGCACGCCATCCTTCAACAGAGCTGGCGAGCAGACCGGCACGGTGGCGATCGGCAGCAGAGGCCGGGTGACGAGGCCGGCTCTCGGCTCTCCGTCCGAGACGGCAATGACGGCATCGTAGCGGCTGGCAAGAAGATCAACCGGGTTGGCGCTGGTGTGCAGATCGATCTCCAACTCGGGATGTGCCGCCTTGAGCCCCGGCCATATCGGCAGGAGAAAACGCGACAGGAAGAATCCGTAGACGCCGACGGATAGCCGTCTGAACTGCCGCAGGTGCAGGCCTTCAGCGGCATCCGCAATGCGATCGAGGGCCTCGCGGGTGGAATCGGCGAACGCCTTGCCGGCCGAGGTCAGGACGAGGCCGCGCGATCCCCGCAGGAACAGCGCGGTGCCCATGCGCACCTCGAGTGCGCGGACGTGCCTGCTGACTGCGCCGACCGTCACGTTCAACTCGTCGGCGGCTCGCGTGATCGACAGGTGTCGTGCGGCCGCTTCGAATGCCCGCACGGCATGGAGTGGAGGAAGTCGTCGTGAAGCCATGATGGTGCGCCCCGCGGGATGACCGGGCCTTGAGTTTCGCTCAAGGCGCCCGCCCAAGAAGTCGTTTGCGTGGAGCGCTGTCAAGTCATACCCGAACACTGGCCCGGGGTCCGCCCCGCCCAAGATACGTCCGTCCGGAGAGGAAGCTCATGACCGTTCATGCCGGTTTGGCCCGTCGCGAAGCGTCGTCCCGACGCTCGATGGCGTTAGCGCCCACCTGCCGTGGGCTGAACTACTTTGCGATCGACCGGAGCATTCGGGATCTGCTTCCCCTGTACATGGAAGCGCCGCTGCTGGCGCAGCTCGGGCCGCATCTCGCCGAGCTTGGCGCGCTTGCCGGAAGTAAGCTCTACGATCTGTCCGATCAGGCCGAGCGCCATCAGCCGGTGCTGCATCCGCGCGATGGCTATGGCCGCGATGAGGAGTGGGTCGAATACCACCCGGCTTACCGGGAGATGGAGCGGATCGCATTCGGACAATTCGGTATGCACGCGATGTGCAATCGAGGTGGCGTGCTGGGCTGGCCCTCGGTGATGCCGCCGATCGCAAAATACGTGTTTCACTACCTGTTTTCGCAAGCCGAGTTCGGCCTGCTGTGCCCGGTGAATCTGACCGACAGCTCGTCCGAGCTGGTGCGACGTTTCGGCAGCGACGAGCTTCATAAGCGCTATCTGCAACGCATGTGGAGCCAGGATCCGGCCACGCTGTTCAAATGCGCGCAGTTCATGACCGAGAAGGCGGGCGGCTCCGATGTCGGTGCGGCCGAACTGACCGCCGTGCGCGATGGCGCGCATTGGAGGCTCTATGGTGAAAAATGGTTCTGCTCCAACGCCGATGCGGAGCTTGCCGTGTTGCTGGCACGGCCGGAGGGCGCAGTCGGCGGCGGGCGCGGCCTTGGCCTGTTCCTGATGCCGAAGACGCTGCCGGACGGCAGCCGCAACGCCTATCGCATCGTGAGGCTCAAGGACAAGCTCGGCAGCCGCACCATGGCCAGCGGCGAAATCGTGTTCGATGGTGCCGTCGCCTATCAGCTCGGTGAGCTCGATCAGGGCTTGAAGCATATGCTGGTGATGGTGAATTCCAGCCGTGTCTCGCATCTGGCGCGCGCCGCCGGCATGATGCGCCGCTGCCTCAACGAGGCGCTTCAGGCCTCGCGCCATCGCAACGCCTTCGGCCGCGCAGTGGTCGATCATCCCCTGATGCGCCGGCAGCTCGTCAAGCTGATGGTGCCGACCGAGCAGGCGCTGTCCGCGCTACTCTATTCGGCAACCGCACCGGAGAAGGTGCTGCGGCTGCTGACGCCGATCGTCAAATACCGGGCCTGCCGCGACAATGTCACGGTGGCGACCGGTGCGATGGAGGCGCGCGGCGGCAAC
This sequence comes from Bradyrhizobium sp. CIR48, assembly GCF_014198315.1. Taxonomy (NCBI): domain Bacteria; kingdom Pseudomonadati; phylum Pseudomonadota; class Alphaproteobacteria; order Hyphomicrobiales; family Nitrobacteraceae; genus Bradyrhizobium; species Bradyrhizobium sp. CIR48. Next base: position 615,886 of record NZ_JACIHG010000002.1, on the reverse strand, counting down.
GGCTACATCGAGGACTGGCCGAACGCGCGGCTGGTGCGCGATGCCCATCTCGGCCTGATCTGGGAGGGCACCAGCAACATCAACGCGCTCGATGCCGTGCAGCGCGCCGTTGGAAAGGTCGGCGCGCACGCCGCCCTGCGCGACGATCTCCTCACCCGGCTCGCGGACACACAGGGCATTCCCGGACAGTTTCGCACGCGGCTCGATGGCGCGGTCAATGGCGCGCTGCGCTTTGCGGAAGAGGTCGCGTCCCGCAAGGAGAATGAGCGCTTCTGCCGGGCCGCGGCGGGCAAGCTCTATCACGCCGTCACCGCCGCGCTGTTCATTCAGGAGGGCTTGCGTCTGGGTGCATCCGGCGGCGACGCCCGCCGCCTGCTGCTCGCGCGTTTCGTGCTGGAGCACCGCGTGCAAGAGCCGAACACGTTGAACCTGGAGAGCCAGCGCTGGGAGGACGAGGCCATCGACCTGTTGCTGGATGAGGCGCCGGTGCCGTTGTCGCGCGCGGCCGCGCTGCTGGTGAGGTAATCGCGATGGATCAGTCGGCCCAACGCGAACTCGCTCGCCTGCTTGCGACCCTGCGCCGCGAAGGACGCCAGCAGAGCGGCCTCGACCAGCGCCTCGTGCCGCCGGACAAGCCGACCGCCTATCGCGTCGCGCGCATGGTCGAGGAGGAGCTCGGCTGGACCGTCGCGGGCTGGAAGATCGCAGCGATGAAGGAAGGGCTGCAGCGCGAGTTGCGTACGGATTCGCCGATCTATGGCCGGGTCTACGCGCCGCTCATCAAGGCGTCGCCAGTTACGGTCGAGTATGCACGTCAGTGCAGTCCGATTCCCGAAGTCGAGTACCAGGCGCTGCTCGGCGCCGATCTTCCGCCGCGTGAAGCTCCCTACAGCATCGAAGAAGTCAAAGAAGCCGTCGTTTCGCTGCATCCGGGCGTGGAGCTGGCCGAGTGTCGTTTCGTCCACGACGCCGCGTTTCCTCCTTTGCCCGCCATCCTTGCGGACGGAGCCGGCAGCGGGACGATTGCATACGGTCCGCCGATCGAGAATTGGCGGCAGCGCGACATTGCCGGCCAGGAGGTCGTGCTGACCTGCAACGGGACGCTGAGGCGGAAAGGCAGTGCGGCGATCGCGCTGGACCATCCGATCGTGCCGGTGACATGGCTCGCCAACGAACTCTCGCGGACCGGCATCGGCCTGAAGGCGGGGCAGATGATCAGCACCGGCACGGTGACGGGAATGTTGAGACCGAAGGCTGGCGAGACGTTCGTCGCGGATTTCGGACCTTTCGGCAGCGTGACGGTGACATACGCGTGATCTGATCGAACTGACAATCTTCCAAGAACAACAGTCGGACGTGGGGGCGCGATGATGTCGTGGTCACACACCCAACCGGCGAGGAGTTGGAAACGGCATGGCGCCAGCCTTGCCTCGAGGGAGGGGAGAAGCCTATGGGATTGATCAGTCTTTGCCGCAAATTACTTCTCGTGTCAGCCGTTGCGTTATCCATGCCTGCGATGGCGAGGGCGGAATTTCCCGAGCGACCGATCAAATTCGTGGTGCCTTTTGCCGCCGGCGGGCCGACGGATGCATTGGCGAGATCTCTCGCCGAGGGGGTCCGGGCCAAGCTCGGCCAGCCCGTCATTGTCGAAAACCGGGCTGGCGCCGGCGCCAATGTCGGAGCCGACTTCGTCGCGAATTCGCCAGCTGACGGTTACACCCTCCTGTTCGGGACATCGGGCCCGCTCGCCATCAATGTGAGCCTGTACACCAAGCTCAGCTACGATCCGATCAAGAGCTTCGATCCGGTCATCATGATCGGCAAGATGCCGAACGTGCTCTCGGTGCATCCCTCCGTGCCGGCGCAGAATGTGCAGGAGTTGATCGCGTATGCGAAAGCCAATCCGGGAAAATTGAGCTTTTCCTCGTCCGGCAACGGCGCATCGACGCATCTCGCTGGCGTCATGTTCAATGCCATCGCCGGCACCGATATCCTGCATGTGCCTTACCGCGGCGGCGCACCCGCGATCAACGATCTCATCGGCGGCCAGGTTCAGATGAGCTTTGCCGACATCTTCGTCTCCGCACCTCACATCAAGGCCGGACTCCTTCGCGCGCTCGGCGTGACGACGATCGAGCGGACGCCGGTTCTGCCTGATGTGCCGACCTTCGACGAGCAGGGCCTGAAAGGTTTCGATGTCAGCGTGTTCTTCGGCGTCGTCGCACCGAAGGGCGTGCCTGAGCCGATCATCGCGAAGCTCAATGCGGCTTTCGTCGCCGCCATGAACGACAACTCGATCAAACCGATTCTCGATGCGCAGGGAATCATCCCGGCGCTGTCGAGCAGTCCCGCCTATCTGGGGACGTTCATGGCGCAGGAAATTCCAAAATGGCGGGACGTCATCAACTCGATCGCACTGCGAATTGATTGAGGCGGGAGAAGCCATCGGCAGTCGTGGTTCGCCAGGGGGCGGTAATTCACGGTGCCGATGACGAGCCGCCGGCAGGGCACATGAAGACACGAGCTTGGCCCCGAGCGAACCACTGGAGAGAGGATCTTATGTTTCAACGTAGCAGTTTGATGATTGCGATCGCGGCGCTCGCCATGTTCGTGCCCGTCTGCGCCGGCGCACAGGAATACCCGATCAAGCCGATCACGCTGATCATTCCCTGGCCAGCCGGCGGATCGACCGACCTCACCATGCGCGCGATCGCCGAGAGCGCCTCGAAGGTGCTGGGACAACCGATCGCGATCGACAACAAGGCCGGAGGAAGCGGCACGGTCGGCCCAGCCACCATGGCCGCATCCGCGAAGCCCGACGGCTACACCATCGCGCAGCTCCCGATGGGAGTGTTCCGCCTGCCGCTGATGCAGGAAACCCCCTGGGATCCGTCGAAGGACTTCAGCTATATCATCCACCTCTCGGGCTACACCTTCGGCGTCACGACCAGTGCGGAAGGTCCGTTCCAGACATGGCAGGACGTGGTCGACTACGCCAAGGCCAATCCGGGCAAGGTCACCTATGCGACGCCTGGCGTGGGCACTTCGCCACATGTCGGCATGGAGCAGATCGCTATGCTCGCGGGCATCAAGCTCACGGCTGTTCCGTTCAAGGGCGGCGCGGAGACGAATGCCGCGGTGCTCGGCCAGCACACCATGCTGCAGGCCGACGCCACCGGCTGGCGTCCGCTGGTCGACGCCGGCAAGCTGCGCCTGCTGATGGTGTGGACCGCGAGCCGCTCGCCGAACTTTCCCGACGCGCCGACGCTGAAGGAGCTCGGCTATCCCGTGGTCTACGACTCGCCGTTCGGCATAGCCGGCCCGAAGGGCATGGATCCCAAGATCGTCGCCAAGCTGCACGACGCCTTCAAGAGGGCGCTGGATGATCCGGCTGTGGTCGCGACGCTGTCCAAATACGACATGGTGCCGAACTACAAGAACAGCGAGGACTACAAGAAGTTCGTCGTCGAGGTCACGGACTCCGAACGCAAGGTGATCGATGCACTCGGGCTCGGCAAGAAGAACTGAGCCATGAGTGACAACAGCAACGTCAAGTTCCGTCCCGACAACACCGAGCTCTGGGGCGGGCTGATCGGTCTCGGGCTCGGCCTCTTCGTGATACGGTCGGGGCTGCACCTCAAGCTCGGCACGATCCACGATCCCGGCTCGGGTTTCGTGCTGTTCTACACCGGCATCCTGATGTGCGCGTTCGCTGCAACGATCATCGTTGCCGCGCTGGCCGACGGCGGACCGACGTTCGGCGCGCGCTGGAAAGATGTGCACTGGGCCAAGCCTGTCATCGTCATCGCGTGTCTCATCATGTTCGCCTTCGCGCTCGATCCTTTCGGCTTCCTGCTGTCCTCGATCCCGCTGATGCTGCTGCTGATGCGTCTGATCGATCCGGTACGCTGGGTCCTCGCGGTGCCGATCTCCGTCCTGGTCCCCGTCGGCATGTGGTGGCTGCTCAAGCATGGGCTTGGCATCCAACTGCCATCCGGCATGTTCGAAATCGGCTGAGCGCTCGCCATGGATACTCTCGTCAATGTCGCGCATGGGTTCGGGGTCGCGTTGGCGCCGATCAACCTGCTTTACTGCTTCATCGGCGTCTTCATCGGCACGCTGGTCGGCGTGCTGCCGGGCATCGGGCCAATCTCCGCGATGTCGCTGCTGCTGCCCGTGACGCTCTCGGGAACACCGGAATCCGGTATCATCATGATGGCCGGCATCTACTACGGCTCGATGTATGGAGGCTCGACCACCTCGATCCTGGTCAACATCCCCGGCGAGGCAGCTTCCGTCGTCACTTGCATCGACGGCCACCAGATGGCGAAGCAGGGCCGCGCGGGTCCCGCGCTCGGCATCGCCGCCTTCGGCTCCTTCATCGCCGGCACCTTTTCGCTGGTCGCCTTGATGCTGGTCGCGCCGAAGCTCGCGAGCGTCGCCATTGTCTTTGGTCCCACCGAGTATTTCAGCCTGATGGCGCTCGGGCTCGTGGTGCTGACCTTCCTCAGCCAGGGCTCGATGGCGAAGGCCTTGTTGATGGCCTGTATCGGCGTCGTGCTCGGTCTGATCGGGCTCGACAGCATTACGGCGCAGCCGCGCCTGACGTTCGGCCGCATGGAACTGATGGACGGCATCGGGCTCGTGCCTGTCGTGATGGGCCTGTTCGGCGTCGCCGAAGTACTGCTCAACACCGAGCAGTTGATCCGGCGCGACATTATCAATGCCAAGATCACCCAGCTCTTTCCGAACCAGGAGGATTGGAAGGCGAGCGCTGGCCCCGTCGGCCGCGGCACCATTCTCGGCTTTTTCCTCGGCATCCTGCCGGGCGGCGGCGCGGTAGTAGCCTCTTTTGCTTCCTATGCCCTGGAGATGCGGCTCTCCAAGACTCCCGAGCGCTTCGGCCACGGCGCGATCGAGGCCGTCGCGGGGCCGGAATCCGCCAATAATGCCGCCGCCGGTGGCGCCTTCATTCCGCTGATGACGCTTGGGATTCCACCGAACGTGGTGATGGCGCTGCTGCTAGGCGCCTTCGTGATTCACGGCCTGCAACCGGGACCGCTAATGATCACGCAGAACCCCGGACTGTTCTGGGGCATCGTCGCCAGCATGTATATCGGCAACCTCATGCTGCTAGTGCTCAATTTGCCGATGATCGGCATGTGGGTGCAGCTCCTGAAGCTGCCCTACAACATTCTGTTCCCCCTCATCATCCTCTTCACCATCATCGGCGTCTATTGCAGCGGCAATAACGTGTTCGACGTCTACGTCATGATCGCGTTCGGGATCATCGGCTACTTCATGCGCAAGCTCGGCTATGAGCCGGCACCGCTGGTGCTCGCCTTCGTGCTGGGACCGATGCTGGAGAACAATCTGCGCAAGTCGCTGATCCTTTCGCAGGGCGATCTCGGCACCTTCGTGACGCGGCCGATCTCGGCGGTGTGCCTCGCGCTTGCTCTGGTGCTGCTGATCGGACCGCTGTTGCCGACGCTGCGCAGAAAGCGCGAACTGGTGGCGCTTGACGAGGGAGCCTGACGTTGACCTGTGCGGCTCTCGCTTCTCGACGCTATGGCTTGTCGATTGCGCTCTTCAGCAGGAGCTCGAGCTCGTGACTGACCTCCTCCAGGGGTTGGGCGCTACGCGCAGCCCTGCACATGGCGACTGTACCTTCGACCGATGCGACGATCAGCGTGGCAAGCCGCCGTGCGCGCGACGCGGTGAGGCCTTCCTGCTTCAGCGCATTGGACAGGATCTGCTGCCAGTCCGCAAAGATGCCCTGAGCGAGATCAAGCAGATGGCGCTGGACCGCCTGTCCGCCGGCGGTTTCCTGATCGGAGGGATCGCTGACATATTCCTCGACGGCAACTGCCAGGATAGGACATCCGGCCTGATAATTCGTCTGCTCCAGCGTCCTCTTCCAAAGCGTGATGAAGGCGCGCAGGCCGGCCATGGCCCCCCGTTCGCTGGTGAGATGCCGCAGGGGACCGCTGACCTGGGTGCCCGCAAAGACAATGGCATCTTCGATGAGCTGCCGTTTGCCCCCGGGAAAATGATGGCTGATCGATCCGCGCGGCGTGCCGGTGTGGCGCACGACCTCCCGTACGCTCGTCGCATTCACGCCGCGGCGGCTCATCAGATCGGCGGCCCCGGCCACCATTTTCGCTCTCGTATCGGACGTCATCGGGCACCTCGTCGTCCGACGCTACAATATGACAGTTGACATAGCTAGCGCCGTGTGGGTGTATGTCACATGACATAGTCAGCCCCGGAGAGCTCGAGATGACCTTTATCCACGTGATGACCCCGCAAGGCCGATTGACCGGTCAGCAGCGCCGGGTGCTTGCCAAGACACTGACGGATGCCGTGCTGGTGCCTGAGGTCGGCCGGCTCGTTACCCAGGCACGGCGAGGTTACCAGGTGCATTTCCTCGAGCGCCCGCTCGACATGATCGCGCACGGCGGAGAGCTGCTCTCGGACCAGCCGAGCGACGTCATGGTGGTGGACGTCGTCGTGATGGATTGCTGCTGGACCCGCGAGGATCGAGCCGCCGTCATTCGCAATGTGCTGAGGGCGCTCGCCGATGCTTGCGAGATGAAGGAGCCCGCTCCGAGCTGGTGGGTCAATTTCCGCATCATCGAAGAGGGCAATTGGGGCTCCCGCGGTGGCGTGCTGTCCTTCCTCGACATTCTCCAGGAGGGCGCAGCGACGTTCCCGCCGGAGCGGGCAGCAGCCATTCGAACCGCACTCGCCATCAAGAACGACAGGTAGACAGGAGACGCTCGCATGACCACCGAAGGCACGATCCGCACCGAGGCGCATGATCACATCCTGAAGATCATCATCGACAATCCCGCGAAGAAGAACTCCTTCTCCCCACAGATGATGGATCTGCTGTCGGACGCGTTGACCGAGTTGCACGACAACGACGGCTACTGGGTCGGCGTGATTTGCGCGGAAGGCAAGGACTTCACCGCGGGCCTCGACATGCCGAAATTCTTCGGCCCGAACGCCGAGAAGCGGACTGTCAAGGAAGGCAATGTCGACGTTTTCGGCCTCACCAAGCGCTGCAAGAAGCCAATCGTCACCGCGACGCAAGGCATCGTCTACACCGTCGGCATCGAGCTGATGCTGGCCGGCGACATCGTGGTGGCCGCCGACGACAGCCGATTCTGCCAGATGGAGGCCAAGCGCGGCATCGCGCCCCTGGGCGGCGCTCACTTCCGCTATCTGTCCCGCGCAGGCTGGGGTAACGCCATGTACCACCTCTTCCTGTGCGATGAATTCACGGCGCAACGCGCCCGAGAGATCGGTCTCGTTCAGGAGGTCGTTCCGGCCGGCCAGCAGATCGGCCGGGCCATGGAGATCGCGGCGATCATCGCCCGCAACGCACCGCTTGGGATTCAGGTGACCAAGGAAGCGGCCGCGAAATACACCGAGCAGGGTGAGGCGGCTGCGATCGCCTGCATTCCGGCGATCCGGGACCGTGTGCTCAAGAGCGCCGACGCGCGCGAGGGCATCCAGTCGTTTATTGAGCGGCGGCCAGCAGTCTTCCAGGGACGGTGAGCCAATGCCACAAGCATCTTTGTGACGGGCGACAGGCGGATGAAGGTGGCTGATAACCAGATCTTTGGACAGTCATCAGCCCCTGGGGGCCTTCTTCGTTGAACGACGCAGCGTTGCGGGATGCAAGGCACCCCCAAAGCCTGTCTAGATTGCATTGCGGTCGGGCGATTTCGGCTGATGGCTTGACTTGAAGGCCGCCTTCGCCCGCTCACGCAGGCGCTGGAAAACCACGTAGAGCATCGGCACGATGAATATTCCGATCGAGCTTGCGGCCAGCATGCCGGCGAAGACCGCCGTGCCGACGGCGCGCCGGCTGAGCGCGGCAGCGCCGGTCGCGATCACGAGCGGCAAGAGGCCCAGGATGAAGGCCGCCGAGGTCATCATGACGGCGCGAAAGCGCATATGTGCGCCCTGGATCGCGGCCTCGTCGAGCGGCACGCCGGCCTCGCGTTGCTCCTTGGCGAACTCGACGATCAGGATGCCGTTTTTGGCGGCAAGCGCGATCAGGACGACGAGGCCGATCTGACCGTAGAGGTCGAGATTGAGCCCAGCGATCTGGATGCCGAGATAGGATCCGAGCACGCCGACGACGACCGAGAGCAGCACGGGGATCGGAATCACGGTGCTTTCATAGAGCGCGACCAGGAACAGATAAGCGAAGAGGACGGCGAGCATAAGCACGATGCCGGTCTGGCCGGCCGCCTGCTGTTCCTGGTAGGCGGTGCCAGTCCACGCGAAACCGTACCCCGGCGGCAGAACATCCTCCGAGATCTGCGCCATGGCGGCGATCGCGGTCCCGGAGGAGATGCCCGATGCCGGGCTGCCGTTGACGGTCACCGAACGATAGTTGTTGTAGCGGGTGATGACCTGTGGCCCGGTCACGATCTTGAGGCCGGCGAGGGATCGTAACGGCACCATCTCGCCCGAGCTGTTACGCACATGGATGCGCCAGACATCGGACGTATCGGCGCGATCGAATGCTTCACCTTGCAGATTGACCTGCCAGGTGCGACCGAACAGGTTGAAGTTGTTGACGTAGATGCCGCCAAGCGTGGCCTGGAGGGCAGTGAAGATGTCGTTGACGGTGACGCCCAGCGCCTGGGCCTTGCGGCGGTCAATATCGAGATAGAGCGATGGATTGGTCGCCGTGAATGTCGAGAATACGCGCGCGAGCTGCGGATCGGCATTGGCTGCGCCGATCAATGCGTTCGTGACGCTGGAGATCGCGGCCGGGGCCTGACCTTCCAGGGCCTGCAATTGATATTCGAAGCCACCGCCGGTGGAGAGCCCGATGATCGGCGGCAGGTTGAACGGTAGCACATTGGCTTGCCGCATCTGCGCGCCGGCGGCGAAGGTCTTGGCGATCAACGCCTGGGCGGAATCCGTTGCCGTCTTGCGGTCGGCGAACGGCTTCAGTCGCGCCACCACGAGTGCGCTGTTCGGCTCGGAGGCTCCGTCGAGCAGGGAAAAGCCGATTACCGCGAGGACGTGGTCGACGGCCGGCATCTGTTTCAAGATGTCCTCGATCTGCCGGGTGGTCTCGCTGGTCCGCGCGACCGATGCGCCGTCCGGCAATTGAACCGAGGTGAAGAAGGCACCCTGGTCCTCCTCGGGCAGGAAGCCCGTCGGGGTCACCAGCGACAGGCCGAAGATTCCTGCGGCAAAGGCTGCCACCAGCAGGAGCGACAAGGCTGCCATGCGCACCAGCCGGCGGACCGCGCCGCTGTAGCGATCGCGCACCCAGTCGATGCCGGTAAGCATGCGGCCGATGATGCCGCGGCGCTGTCCTGTATGACGCAGCAGCAGCGCACAAAGGGCTGGCGACAGCGTCAGGGCATTCAATGCCGAGATCATCATGGCGGCGCTGATCGTCACCGCGAATTGGCGGAACAGCGTGCCCGAGATACCGGGAATGAAAGCGATAGGCACGAACACCGAGAGCAGTACCAGCGTGATCGCGACGATCGGCGCGGTGATCTGGCTCATGGCTTTCTTGCTGGCCTCGGCCGGAGACAGGGCAGGCTCCTCCGCCATGACACGTTCGACATTCTCGACCACGACGATGGCGTCGTCCACCACGATGCCGATCGCGAGCACCATTGCGAGCAGGGATACGGTGTTGGCGGAATAACCGAGCGCGAGCAGGACGGCGAAGGTGCCCACGAGGCTTATCGGGACCGCGACGGCCGGAATAGCGGTGGCACGCATGTTTCCGAGGAACAGATAGACCACGATCACAACCAGGACGAAGGCCTCGCCCAACGTCCACAGCACCTCCGTGATCGTGTCGCGTACGAATGTGGTGGAGTCGTATTGCACGAGATAACCGAGCCCTGCCGGAAACCGGCCGGACAGCCGCTGCATCGTGTCCGCGACCGCACGCGCGGTGGTCACCGCGTTGGCGCCGGGGGCGAGGTAGATCGCAATCGGAACTGCAGCTCGCCCGTCGATCCGGGCTTCGCTGTCGAGATTTTGCGCGCCCAACTCGACGCGGGCGACGTCCTTGACCAGCAGTGAGGATCCGTCCGGCTCGGCGCGCAGCACGATGTTGGCGAATTGATCGACAGTGGCGAGGCGGCCCATTGTCTGCACGTTGAACTGGAACTGCTGATCGTCGCTGATCGGCCGCGCGCCAATGCGGCCGACGGGAGCCTGGACGCTCTGTACGCGAATGGCGGCGACCACGTCCGAGGGGGTCAGGTTGAGGCTTGTGAGGCGCTGCGTATCGAACCAGATCCGCATCGAATAATTCATCCTGGCGAACAGATTGGCCTGGCCGACACCCGGGCTGCTCGCAATCGCGTCCAGCACGTTGATGATGGCGTAATTGGTGATGAAGAGCGGGTCCTGCTGACCATCTGCACTGTAGAGCACCAGGAACTGCAGGATCGAAGAGGATCGTTTCTGGACGGTCACGCCCTGCTGTTGCACTTCCGTGGGCAATTGCGACAATGCGCTCTGGACGCGATTATTGACGTTGACCGTGTTGATGTCGGGATTGGTGCCGAGCGCGAACGAAACCGTCAGCGTATAGCTGCCGTCGTTGCCGCTGGTCGATTTCATATAGAGCGCGCGGTCGACGCCGACCACCTGCGCCTCCAACGGCTGTGCGACGCTGCTCTCCACGACCTCGGCGGAGGCGCCGGGAAAGTTCGCGGCTACGGTGACCTGCGGCGGCACGATATCGGGAAACTGCGCCACCGGGATCTGCGTGAGCGCCAGCGCGCCGGCAATGGTGATGACAAAGGCGATCACCATCGAAAGACGTGGCCGGTCGACGAAGACGCTCGATATCATTGGCTACCGCCCTTGCCGGTTCGGGGCGGCGGGGCGCGCCCGCCTTGCGGAGTCGCCTCGCCGGTTGAGTCTTTCATGCTCGACAAGATCAGCGGACTTGCCGGCTCTGGAGAGACGGTTTGGCCGGCGCGAACCCGCTGCAGCCCTTCCGCGATCACCTTGTCACCGGCCGTCAATCCGCTGATGACGGCGGCGATCGTGGGAGTCGATTGCCCGAGCTGAATGCGCCGCTGCTCTGCCTTATCGTTTGCCCCGACGACAAGAACGTAGTCGCCGCGCTGGTCGGACAGCACCGCCGAGCGCGGGATCGCCAGCACCTCGACAGGCTGGACTCCTTCGAGGACGACGGTGACGAATTCGCCGTTGGTGAGCTCGTGGACGGTAACGCCTGCGGCCGAGGGAGCGCGCAGGATCGGGTTGGCGATCTCTCCACGCACCGTGATCGTGTCGGTGTTCTGGGCGATGGTGTTGTCGACGAAATTCAGCTTGCCGGATTGCCCATACATGCGCCCGTCGGGCAGCCGCAACCGGATCGTCACCGCCTCGAGGCCGCCTTGGGGGCCGTAGCGTTCGCGCAGCTCGAGCCCCTGGCGGAGCGGCACCGGGAACGTGACATACATTGGATCCTGGCTGACGATCGTGGTCAGCACGCCCGAACTCGGACTGACGATGTTGCCTTCCGTCACGGCCGTGCGCCCGATCTTGCCGTCGATCGGCGCGCTGATGATGGTGTAGTCGAGGTTGATCTGTGAGGCCTGGACCTGCGCCTGCGCAGCCTTGACCTGGGCCTCGAGGCTGCGCTGGCTCGCGAGCGCGGCATCGTAGGTCGATTGCTGCCCGGCCGGTCCGCCAAGCAGGGTGCGGGCGCGCTCGGTGGTCAATCTGGCATTCTCGAGCGTCGCTTCGAGCTGTGCCACCTCCGCCTGCTTGGCGGCGACATCGGCCTCGAACGGGCCGCGTTCGAGCTTATAGAGCTGCTCGCCTTTCCTGATTTCGGCACCCTCGGTGAACAGCCGCTGCTCCAGAAATGCGGTGATGCGAGCGGCAATGTTGACCTGGTTGATGGCCTCGATCCGGCCGAGAAACTCACTGCTCTCGGTGATCGGCCGCCGCGCCGCTTCGACGACGCCGACGGCGGGCGCAGGCGGGGCCGGCTGCGGCCGCGCGGGTTCGCCGGCTAGTGTCACGAGGCTCGCCGCCAGCAGTCCGAGCCGGACGTCAGCAAGGTTCATCGTCCGCTCCCTGCACCAGGCTCGGAACTGCCGGCGTCAGGCCTCCGCGATTCGACCAGCTGAGCTAGTCCCGCGCGGTTCGGTTGCTGCGCGCCGGCTCGTCGTAGCCCTTGCGATGGCTATAGAACATCAGCGCGATCAGGCCGCAGCCGAGCACCAGAACAAGGATGGCGGCCGCCGCCAGCACGATGTTTCCGTAAAGCGGCATCGAGGGTGTCGCCGTCCAGACTGACAGGCAGAACCAGCTCGCGCCGAGGAAAAGCACTGCAAGCACGGCGACGAGGATCCATTGGTTCTTGTTGCGTACCATTTCCTCATCCTCTTCGGACTACCAGCGCCATCCGCAATGACGGCGCCCACGATGCCACCAGCAAACCCAGCGGCGGCGCCGGCGCGGTCGCGGGCCCCAGCCAGGATGAGAAGGGCCCCAGCCGGGCCGCGGCGGAGGTCCCCATTGCACCGGGATGGCGCGATCCCCCGGTGCCCGGCCGGCCCGAGAGAGACCGGGATCGGCCGGCATTGCGTCCGCAACACCGATGAATTGAGCGCCGGACGCTCCGATCGCGGCGACGGCAATGGTGTTCATCGCAAGGCTGAGGAAGACGCGGCGACTGGGAGCATCCATGGTTGTTCTCTCCTCTGTTATCCGGTCGTTCGCACCGATTGCAGCGCGTAGAGCAGCCATGCCAGGCCATGAGCAATCAGGTCGACGCCCAACAGAAAGCCGAGAGCCCAAGCGCTGATGGTGGGGAAGCCGAACAGGACCAGCACGCCGGCGATCACCGCGAAGACGCCCGAGATCAGCATCATCCATCCGTTCTGCCGCCAATAGGCAAAGCTCAGCACGCATCGAATGACCCCCGAAGCGAACAGCACCGCGCCGAGGAAATAGGTCAGGATCAGCGCGCCCGAGACCGGCTGGGTGAGCAGCACGACACCGAAGGCGAGGTAGAGCGCGCCGAGCACGACTTGCCAAAGGAACCCGCCCCACCCCTTGGTCCAGAAGGCGTGGGCAATCTCGAATGCGCCGGCGGCGATCGCGGTGAGCCCGATGAGCTTGACACTGACGACGGTGGCGAAGGCAAGGTCGCCGAGCGCGAACAGGCCGGCGGCGATCAGGACGACGCCGAGGAGCGCACAAACCCACAGCGGCGGAGCAACCACGGCATCGAGACTTCCGCGACTGTCATACACTGTCATGCGATCCTCCTGGGCGGTTACGGCCCGAACGAGCATGCATCGGATCCTAGCTTCGAACACCCGACGCCGACATCGGACGAAACCCTGAACAGCGGGGCGGGAATGTTCTCATCCTCTCCCTGCGCGAACCGGCATCAGGAGCGGACCGAACCGGGGACCGAGACGGCGGGATCAGAGCCCGCCTCGCGGTCCCAGTGTCAGCTGAGTTACGCCAGCCGCGAGATTGAGCCCGATCGAGCGTTCGACCGAGATCGGCTGCAGCATCACGCTCCTGCGCGAGCCGCCGACCAGGACGTTGGCGCCGAGGCCGGGACCGAATGCAAGATTGCCGCTCGCGCCGACGTAACTGCCGCGCAACGTGCCGGGGCCTATCCGCGAGTTCCTGGCGAGGACGGCCCACGATAGCGCGCCGGCGCTGGTCACGCCGATATCAACGCCGACGCGCCGTATCCGCCCCTCGTAGACGTACTGCCGGGGCGGGCGCAGCGCGTTGAATACGCAACGCAGCGCCTGCGTCGATCCAAGCACCAGTCCGACGCGTGGCTCCGAGAAGCACAGGAGCCTGCCCACCCTGAATCTCTCGGCTTGCGCGGGCGAGGTGACGGCGCAAAGAACGAGTGATGCGCCAATGGCGGCAAGATATCGCAACGTTCGCATTCAATCCTCCCGGTGGTTCGTGATGTCCCTGGCGCTCTGCGAGGGGCTGCCGTCCTGACGCCACCAGAACGAGATGGCGAGGCCAATCAGCAGCACTGCGCCGAGCAGGAAGAAGAAGATGGATTGCTTCAGCCAGGAAATCGCCCGAACGGCGGCGCCCATCGCAAGGCCAAGGAAGGCGATCTGCAACGACAGCAGGCTCAGGCCCGCAAGGAACGTGCCGAGCGCGAGCAACGTCAGCAGGACGAGTCCCGTTGCAGGGGTCGGAAGCAGTTGCTGCACGCCGGAGATCAGCATGATGTTCATCGTGATCAGGACCGCGATCCAGTGCAGGGCCTGCGTCCAGATCAGCCGGATCTGGCCCTCCTTCCCCTCGATCTCCGGCCACTTGGTGACAACGCAGACGACGCCGATGGCGAGCGCCAGGAATTCCCAATAGCCGGTCAACGGCTGGTGCGAGACGTTGGTATAGGCAACGCCGACGATGGCGAGCAGCAGCGCGACGACGTAGGGGAGTTGCTGCCACAGGAAACGCGCCGTCGTCGAACGCGCAGGGGCATCACTCGGCTGCGCTTCGAATTCGCTCATGGCTGCTCGCTCGCAATTAATGGCGGCTTGGGATCGCCGCCCAGATAGTCCTCGACATAGAACCTGACGATCGCAACCCGACCGATCGCAACCAGCGGCATCGCGACCGCGACGCCCATGACGCCGAACTGAGCGCCGAGAAGGACGATCGCAACCAGTGTCCACGCCGGCGGGGTCTCGACTGCCTGGCGCTGGATCAGTGGGCCGATCACGTAGCCTTCGATCGACTGGATGATGGTGTACACGGCGACCGCCCAGATCAGGGGCGATGCGCCGAGCGGCATCGCGACGAGCGCGATGGGGATCGCGGCAACGATCGGCCCGAGATAGGGAATGAAGTTGGACAGACCGGCCTGAAGTCCAAGCACGAAGGGACCGGGCAGCCCGATAAGATAGAGCGCGAGCCACACGCACAACGTCATCAGCATGATGCGGATCAATTGTCCGACGAACCACAGCCGCATGACGTTGCCCATCTCGTCCATCACGGCGCGCGCACGGGCGCGATGGGAATGCCTGACCAGCGCGATCACGCTTTCGCGGTGGCCGGTGGGATCGAAAGCGAAGAGAATGCCGAGGAACAGGATCACCAGCACGGCGGTCAGAACGCTCGATGCTCCGCCGAGCAGAAATTGAGCGTGGCTGAAGAACCGGCCCTGATCGGCGAATAGCCATTGTGCAAAGTCGCGGCCCCATTCCGGGCCGAGCAGGTCGACACCATACGACAGCAGGTGCTCCTGGAGCAGGTCGACCTGCGCATCCATCACTTTCAGAAGCAGACGCGTCTGTTCCGGCAGCTTGCGCGCGCCCCAGGCGAGGCCAAAGCAGGAGAGCGCGGACAGAAGCAGGACAACGAGCGTCAACCGCCAGGCTCGTTTGAGTGGAAGGACCGGCGCCAAGGTTCGCGCCAAGGCGTCCAGAAAGGCGGCGAACAGCACCCCGGCGAAGACAATCAGGAGGCTGGAGACCGTTTGCCAGATCAGGAACAAAGCGATGCCGGCGGCGAGCAGGGTGAGACCGACGGCCAGCAGACTTGGCCGTCCGGCCTCTCCGGTCTCGTCGACAGCGGTCTCGTGCCGAGGGAGTTCTCGGTAGTTTAGGGAGCGCATCCGGGAATCGCTGTCAGGTTGATCCATTGAAGGGGCCACTACGAGGTCTCAGGTGCGAAGGCGCCGGCTGCCATAATGCGGGTGTCTGCCACCGCGATGACGCCAGTACCGGTGCTTTGTCGGATTGGTGTTGGTGTTCGGGGGCGCCTGCTTTTTGGATGCGGCGGTGCCGGTCTCCTTTGCCATCGCCGCGCTGTTGTCCTTCGATTGCGCGAGCGTGACGGTGGGTGGCGCCGTGACGGCCAGCAACCCGGCGAGCAGCAAGCTGCAACGCGTGATCGTCATGTTCATGTTCGCCTCCCTACAATTCAAAGACGCTGGGTCAGATCGAAAGGGCACCGACGGCGAGCCCATAGACTCCGCCGCCCGCCGCGATTGCGACCGCTGCAAACAGGATGGCTTCGGTTCTCGTGAAGGTGCTTTCCTTGCGCTCGCGTTTGGCCATCAGGAACAGCAAGGTTCCGGGCGCGTAGAGGATCGAGGACAGCAGGAGAAACTTCGGGCCGCCGGCGTAGATCATCGCGGCGGCGTAGAGCGTCGCAACGGCGGCGCGGATCCAATCGGTCGTGCGGGCGCGCTCGCCGGCGTTATAGGTCTCGCCGGTCGATGCGAGCTTGAGGCCATAGGCCGCGACGAGGACGTACGGGATCAGCGTCATCGCACTCGTCATCTTGAGTGCGAGCGTGAAGGCATATTCGGCGAACCAGCTGACGAGCAGAAACGCCTGGATCACGCAGTTGGTCAGCCAGAGCGCACCCACAGGAACCTTGTTCGCATTCTCACGCGCGAGAAAGGACGGCATCGTGTGGTGTATCGCCGCCGAATGCAGGATCTCCGCGGCGAGCAGCGACCAGGACAGATAGTTGCCGAGGATCGAGATCAACAGCGCCACGCTGATGAACACGTTGCCCCAGCGCCCGACCATTGATTCCATCACGCCTGCCATCGACGGCGTTGAAAGATCCGCCAGCTCGTTCCGCGGCAACACGCCGTAGGAGAGCAGCGTCACCAGGACGAGCAGGCAGAGAACGCTCAGAAAGCCCACCACCGTTGCAATGCCGATGTCCGCGCGATTCCTGGCGTAGCGCGAATAGACGCTCGCGCCCTCGACGCCGACGAAGACGAATACGGTAAGCAGCATCGTAGAGCGTACCTGGCTCAGCACCTGTCCGAGACTCGGCGGCTCCGTTCCCCAGAAATTCCGCACCAACAGGTCGCGATCTAGAACGAACGCGGCCACGACGATGAACAGGAGTATCGGAACGATCTTTGCGAAGGTTGCAATCGTGTTGAGCCTGGCCGCGCCCCTGATGCCCCGCAGGACTAGAAAGTGCACACTCCACAGAAGCAGTGTCGCCGATGCAATGGCCGTCGGTGTCGTGCCGTCGCCAAAGATCGGAAAGAACTGCCCGAGTGTGGCCTTGATCAGAATGAGACAGGCGACGTCGGCAAGACAGCAGCCGATCCAGTAGCCGGCTGCCGAGGCGAATCCGATGTAGTCGCCGAATCCGGCCTTGGCGTAGGCATAAATGCCGGCATCCAGTTCCGGTTTGCGCTGCGACAGCGACTGGAAAACGAGCGCCAGCATAAGCATGCCCGTCCCTGCGATGATCCATGCGATGATCGCACCGAAGGCGCCGGTGGCGCGTCCGAAGGCAGCCGGCAGGGCGAAGATACCGGATCCCACCATCGATCCGATCACAAGCGCAATCAACGCGTTGCGGGAAAGCTCTTGATCGGCCTCGTTCGACGAAGACGCCATGACGGAAGGTGGCCTCCCAATCCGGAGCGCGGCGGTGGTCACATCTGCCGACCGCCCCCCGCGGACGACCTTAGAAGTGTCTGCCGCATGCGCACATCAGGGATTCTCTGTAGGAGGTGAGGGCAGAAAAATCAGCCGCCGCCCGGGGCTCCGCAAGCCGTCTGCGGCGGGCTGGCCACAAGCACGACGCCGCCGCGGCAGAATTCACCGGCCTTGGCGAGCTCGGCGGCGAGGCGCCTGGCGTGCAGGATGGCTGCATCCTGATCTCGGCAGTCCTGTCCGATCCCGTCGGGAAAGAGGCCGTATTTGTCGGCGATGTGAAAGAAGAAGCGCATGGCATGGGTTAGATCGCGACCCGCCCGGCTTCCAAGTGACAAAGCTGTAAGGAGCGTAGGCCAAAAGGCTTAGACGTCGTTCCAAGCTCTCGCATCGGTAATGTGCGGCGTCGCTGCGATGCCCGCAGTTGCGACAGAGAAGGGTAATTTCCACGGGCGGCATTCGGGTGATTGTCCGATGCCGCTCCGGAAGCCCGAGGATTAGTGTCGCCTCCCTCGGCAAAGTCCTGAGGAGGCGGATGTGTCAAATTTCGATCAAGACCTGACTGCGGCAGAGACGACTGGCAGTGCGTTTGCGGTGGACGCCGGCCTGCATGAATACATGCTCCGCATCTACGCTCACATGGCCGCGGGCGTCGGCTTGACCGCCGTTGTGGCCTGGCTGACCTATCAGGTCACAGGCCCGGCACTGCTGCAGAGTCCTTTGATGTGGGTCTTCATTCTGGCGCCGTTGGGGCTGGTGTTCTTCATCGGCTCGCGCATCAACACGCTGTCCGTGTCGACGGCACGGCTGCTGTTCTTCCTCTACGCAGCCTTGGTCGGCGTATCGCTCTCGACATTGTTCCACATCTACACGGACTCGTCGATTGCCCGGGTCTTCTTCATCGCCGCCGCGAGTTTCGGAGCGCTCAGTGCGTTCGGGTATACGACGCGACGCGATCTCTCCGGGCTGGGTACGTTCCTGTTCATGGGGTTGATCGGCGTCATCATCGCAAGCCTGATCAACATCTTTCTGTCCTCGAGCGCGCTCGACTGGCTGATCTCGATCGTTGGCGTCGGCGTATTTGCCGGGCTTACCGCCTACGACACGCAGCGGATCAAGGCGATGTACGACAGCGCGGATGACCATACCGCTGCGGGTCGCAAGTCGGTCATCGCGGCGCTGTCGCTCTATCTGAATTTCATCAACCTCTTCATGATGCTGTTGCGGCTTGCAGGCGGCCGGCGCTGAGATGGGGAGGACGGCGGCTTCAGGCCGCCGGCCGCTCCACCGCACTCGTCAGCGCATCGCGAAGGAGCTTTTCCTTCGTCTCGTCGAGTGACGTCTTGAGCACAACGCCGCCGGCGCTCTTGATCTCGTTGATTACCTTGTCCGCCGTCATGTGCTTGATCAGGACGAACAGGGCCGCGTTGCCGGGCTGGAGGCTGGTCGACAGGCTCTTCATGAAGGCGTCGTCGATGCCGAAATCCGAGAGCGCGCCGCCGAGCGCGCCGGACGCGGCGCCCACCGCGACTCCGAGGATCGGGTTCAGGAACAGGACGCCGATGAGAAGGCCCCAGAAGCTTCCCGTCATTGCGCCCATGGCAGTGGTATTGACGAGTTGATTGAGCTTGATGCCGCCCGCGTCCGTCTTAACGGCAATCACGGCGTCGCTGATTGTGATCAGATATTCCTTCTGCAGCCTGAACAGCTGCTGGCGGACTTCTTCTGCCTTTGCTTCCGACGGATACACGATCGCGACAAGATCGGACATTGACACCTCCCGTTGATCCAAATGCGAGGGAGCAGTCGATGCTACCGTGCAAGGAGACCCGCCGCGATTGGAGGAAACCCCGGACGTTGGCGGAGGAATGTCCCGATGGGGCAGGCACAGTTGGCAAATGCCGAATCCGGGTGGCGTACGACAACCAACAGCACGTCATTTACGCCGCCCGGCCGATATCGGACTGAGCGCTGCCGTCAGCGGCGGCGATTTTGCACGCAGGTGCCCTGGCGCCCGCTCACCGATGCGCGGCATTGGGAGCGGGTCTCATACATGCAGTTGAGCATTCCCTTGATCTTCGAGCACCATGCCAGATCCTGCGCCTGTACGGGCGTCGTCGAACCCATCGCGCTGAGCGCAATGAAGATGGCCGCGGACAGCAAAGCCAGCTTTCTCATGTCGATCCTCCTGTCGTCGTGTGAATCATTCGGAGCCTGAGCGGCCGGTTCCCTTGCCACCTGCTGCTTTGGCGAACGCGCCGCGGCGGGAGCAGGTGCAGCCTTAATGCACCGCTTGCGGCGTTTCCGGTATCGGGTGATTGCCTGACGTTGCCCTGGGAATCTTCTGACTGCTGCCGGAAGGGTCTCCGGACCACGATTGCATCTGTGATCGCTCAGTAGATTTACCGATGGAAGCGAGATGATCTATCGACAAGATCGTCAGCGGAGCAGTTGACCGATGATCATGTCATGCCGATGCGGCCGCTGAACATCGCGCTTGTCGCAGCGGTTACCACGCTGCTGGTTGCCGCCTGTGAAAGAGACCCGGTGGAGGATGCGCCCCCGGCGCCACGTCCGGTTCGCACGACCACGGTCGAGAAGCGCGAGCAGTTAACGCCGTTCACGTTTACGGGGCGTATCGAGGCGGAGGACGAGGTAAGCATCGCATTTCGAATCGGCGGGCGGCTGCTTTCGAACAACACCCGGCTTGGTGATCGCGTCCAGGCCGGCCAGCTTCTGGCGCAACTGGAAGCGCAGAACGAAGCGAACGCGCTACGCCAGGCGCAGGCGGCACTTGCTGCTGCGCAAGGCCAGCTCACTCAGGCCCGCAATCATTTCGAGCGTCAGCAGACGCTGCTGGCGCAGGGTTGGACCACCCGCGCCAACTTCGAAGCCGCGACGCAGGCGCAGCAGACCGCCCAATCGCAGCTCGATATGGCCGAAGCCCAGTTGAGCGCCGCCCACGATCAAGTTGGCTTTACCGAGCTGCGCGCCGATGCGCCGGGCAAGGTCACCGAAACCGGCCCCGCCGCCGGCGAGGTCGTTCAGGCCGGGCAGACGATTGCGAAGATCGCTCGCCAGGACGGTCGCGATGCGGTCTTCGATGTGCCCGCCCAACTGGTGAGAGCGGCGCCTGCCAATCTGCAGGTAACGGTCGCGCTCACGGACGATCCGGCAGTGACGGCACAAGGGCGCATCCGGCAGGTCGCCGCCCAGGCCAACCCGGTCACGCGGACCTTCGAGGTCAAGGTGGGCCTTACCGATCCGCCGGCTGCGATGCGGCTCGGGGCGACCGTGATCGGGCGCGCCGAGGCGAACTCCGGCCCGATGATCGGCATTCCCGCAACCGCGCTGACGAGGATGAATCAACAGCCGGCCGTCTGGGTCTTCGATCCCTCGGCCAATACGGTCTCAGTGCGGAACGTCGACGTGCTGCGGTTCGACCAGGCGCAGGTGATCGTCGCGCAAGGGCTTGATAGCGGCGAGATCGTCGTGACCGCAGGCGTTCAGGCACTTCATCCAGGCCAGAAGGTGCGCGTGCTCGGGTCGGGGCGATGAGTGGATTCAACCTTTCGGAATGGGCCCTGGGGCGACGCTCGCTGGTCGTCTACCTCATGCTGATAGCGGTGGCCGCCGGCGTCCTGTCATATTTCCGGCTGGGCCGGAACGAGGATCCCGCCTTCACGATCCGGACCATGGTCGTTCATGCCGTCTGGCCAGGGGCGACGGCCGACGAGACGATGAAGCAGCTGACGGAGCGCCTCGAGCGCCAATTGCAGGAGACCCCGCATCTGGATTTCCTGCGCAGCTTCACCCGGCCAGGCCTCACGACCATCTTCGTGAACCTCAAGGGAAGCACCAATGCGCGGGATGTCTCCGATACCTGGTACCACGTGCGGAAGACGATCGGCGACATTCGCCATACGCTGCCTGCCGGTGTCGTCGGGCCGTTCTTCGACGACGATTTCGGCGACACCTTTGGCATCGTCTATGGCTTTACCAGCGATGGCTTCGAGCAACGCGAGCTGCGTGACCGGGTCGAGGCGATCCGTTCGCAGCTCCTGGCTGTGCCGGATGTCGCGAAGATCGAGCTGCTGGGCGTACGGGAGGAGGTGATCTTCGTCGAGTTCTCCAAGCAGGAGCTCGCAAATCTCGGTGTCGATCGCACGGCTCTGATCGCGGCGTTGCGGACGCAGAATATCGTGATGCCGGCTGGAACGATTCAGACCGGCACCGAGCGGATATCGCTGCAGGTGTCGGGCAGCTTCCTGTCCGAGCAGGACATCGCCGATATCAACTTCGCCGCCGGCGGTCGCATGCTGCGCCTCAGCGACCTTGCGATGGTGCGGCGGGGCTATGCCGATCCACCCCAGCCGCTGTTCCGGATCAATGGCCGCCCGGCGATCGGGCTTGCCATCGCCATGCGCGACGGCGGCGACATCCTCGCGCTCGGCAGGAACGTCAAGGCGGCGATGGCGCGGATCACCGCTGATCTGCCGATCGGGATCGAGCCCAGCCTGGTGGCCGACCAAGCCGTCGTCGTGGGCAAGGCGGTCGGCGAGTTCATGACCTCGTTGGTGCAGGCGATCGCCATCATTCTGGCCGTGAGCTTCATCAGCCTTGGGGTTCGTCCGGGCCTGATCATCGCGCTGGCGATCCCGCTCACGCTCGCGGTCGTGTTTCCGGTCATGGCGGTGCTTCAGATCGACATGCAGCGGATATCGCTAGGGGCCCTGATCATTGCGCTTGCCCTGCTGGTCGATGACGCCATGACGACGACGGATGCCACGCTCATTCGCCTGGCGTTGGGCGACAGCAAGGTCGAGGCCGCCAGCTACGCCTTTCGGACCCACGCGCTGGCCATGCTTGCGGGGACGCTCGTGACGATCGCGGGCTTCATTCCGGTCGGCTTTGCCGCCAGCGCCGCGAGCGAATACACGTTCTCGCTGTTCGCGGTGGTCGCGATCGCGCTGCTGGCGTCCTGGTTCGTCGCGGTGACCTTCGCGCCACTGCTCGGCGTTGCCATCCTTGTCCCGCCCAAGCAGAAGGGCGCTGCGGCTCCCGGACGGGTATTCCGGCTGTATCGACGCTTGCTGATATCGGCGATCCGCGCCAAATGGCTGACCCTCGGTGGGACCGCCGCGCTGTTCGTCGCCTCCGTGCTCGCGCTGCCGCTCATTCCGCAACAGTTCTTTCCGTCCTCCGATCGGCCGGAACTGCTGGTCGATCTCAGCCTGCCGCAGAACTCGTCGATTTTTGCCAGCGAAACCGCGGCAAAGCGTCTGGACAAGATGCTGACGGGGGATCCCGATGTCGCGCATTGGAGCACCTATGTCGGGCGCGGTGCGATCCGGTTCTATCTGCCGCTCAGCGTCGAATTGCCGAACGACTTCTTCACGCAGGCGGTCGTCGTGGCCAAAGACATCGGGGCGCGTGAGCGGCTGCATGGCAAGCTGGAACGATTCCTCGCCGATGAGTTTCCGAACGCGATCTCGTCGGTGTCTCCGCTCGGCCTCGGTCCCCCGGTCGGATGGCCACTGCAGTATCGCGTCAGCGGTCCGGACGTCGAGTGGGTGCGCGACATCGCGCTCGAGGTCGCACGGATCGTCGGGGCCGATCCGGCCGCCAAGAGCGTGAATTTCGACTGGATGGAGCCCGATCGCCAGGTGCGGATTCGCGTCAACCAGGACGAGGCCCGACTTCTCGGCCTCAGTTCGCAGACGATTTCCACCGTTCTGAACACCGTGATATCCGGCACGCCGGTCACGCAGGTGCGGGACGATATCTACCTGGTCGATGTGGTGGTCCGCGC
Organism: Bradyrhizobium sp. CIR48; assembly: GCF_014198315.1. Taxonomy (NCBI): domain Bacteria; kingdom Pseudomonadati; phylum Pseudomonadota; class Alphaproteobacteria; order Hyphomicrobiales; family Nitrobacteraceae; genus Bradyrhizobium; species Bradyrhizobium sp. CIR48. The sequence continues at coordinate 592,627 of NZ_JACIHG010000002.1, read as the reverse complement.
AACCGATGAACAGCGCGTCTCGCTGGCGAGCTTACGCACGTTGCAGATGCCGATCGCGGGTGGCCGGACCGTTCCATTGAGCCAGCTTGCATCGTTCGAGTATGATCAGGAGTTTCCGCTGATCTGGCGACGAGACCGCGAGCCCACGCTCACGGTTCGGGCGGCCATTGCCGACCGTGTGCTGCCGGAGACGGTCGTCAACAGGCAGGCCGCGGCCATGGCAAAGCTGAAGGCGGCGCTGCCGGCTTCATACCGCGTCGTGGTCGGTGGCACGGTGGAGGAAAGCCGGAATTCGCAGGCGTCCGTCATGGCGGTGGTGCCCGTGATGCTGTTCGTCATGTTCACGGTCCTGATGGCCCAGTTGCAGAGCTTTCCGCGATTGTTGATGGTCGTCAGCGTTGCACCGCTCGGTCTGATCGGCGTCGTCGCAGCGCTGCTGTTGTCGGGGCGGCCGTTGGGCTTCGTCGCCATTCTCGGTGTGCTTGCTCTGCTCGGCATGATCAGCAAGAACGCGGTCATCCTGATCGGCCAGATCGAGGCGGAGCGTTCACTGGGGAAGGGACCCTGGCAGGCCGCGGTGGATGCCAGCAGTTCCCGCTTTCGTCCAATCATGCTGACGGCCGTCTCCACCGTTCTCGGCATGATCCCGATTGCTCCGACGGTGTTCTGGGGGCCGATGGCCTTTGCGATCATGGGCGGCCTGCTGGTTGCGACAGGTCTGACCCTGGTCTTCCTGCCGACACTGTATGTGGCATGGTTCGGCGGAAAGGAGCCGGCCGAAGCTTCCGGTTCTTCGTTCGCGGCCTGAGGGCGTGTGGGCGGTGAGGGTAATCCCGGACCTCGACTAGGTAATCACCTGATTGGCCATGCGCGCTCCACGGCGCATCGTCCGGCTCGCAGCGAGCGACGCGGCCGCTGCGCCGACCATCGTTCGCGGTCCGAGGCCTTCACATGAGCGCGACGCCGTCGATCCAGAAGCTTTCGCTGTTTGCTCTGACGGCCATGGTGGTCGGCTCCATGGTCGGTTCCGGCATCTTCTCACTGCCGCGCACTTTCGGCATCGCAACCGGTCAATTCGGCGCCATCTTCGCCTGGTGCATCGCCGGTGGTGGCATGTACACGCTGGCGCGCGTGTTTCAGTCATTGGCAGAGCGAAAGCCTGAACTCGACGCCGGTGTCTACGCCTATGCGAAAGCGGGTTTCGGCGATTATCCCGGCTTCCTCTCGGCGCTTGGCTACTGGATGGGAAGTTGCATTGGCAACGTGTCGTATTGGGTCCTGATCAAGTCGACCTTGGGCGCGTTCTTTCCCGTGTTCGGTGACGGCAATACCGTCACCGCCATCATCGTCGCCTCGATCGGGATCTGGCTCTTCCATTTCATGATCCTGCGTGGCGTGCAACAGGCCGCCGCGATCAACACCATCGTGACGATCGCCAAGATCGTGCCGATCCTGGTCTTTATCGTCATCCTGATCTTCGCCTTCAAGGCCGACCAGTTCAGCGACAATTTCTGGGGTGGCGAGGACATGCCGGACAAGGGGCTCTTCGAGCAGATCCGCGCGACCATGCTGGTCACGGTGTTCGTGTTCCTCGGGATCGAGGGGGCCAGCGTCTATTCCCGCTATGCCAAGGAGCGATCCCATGTCGGGGCGGCGACGATCATCGGCTTTGTGATGGTGACCAGCCTGATGGTGCTCGTCACCATGCTGCCCTACGCCGTGCTGCCGCGCGCCGACATCGCCGAGATGCGACAGCCGTCCATGGCGGCGGTGCTGGAGGCCGTGGTCGGGCATTGGGGCGCGGTCTTCGTCAGCATCGGACTTCTGGTTTCGGTGCTCGGGGCTTATCTCGCCTGGAGCTTGATCTGCACCGAAGTTCTTTCGGCCGCCGGCCGCACCAGGGATATGCCGGCCCTGTTCGGCACCGAGAACGAGAACAAGGTCCCGGCTGCGGCTCTGTGGCTGACCAACATCGTCGTCCAGCTCTTCGTCATCAGCACCTATTGGTCGCGGGACGCCTTCTCGCTGATGCTCAATCTGACGAGCGTCATGAATTTGATCCCGTTTTTCCTGGTCGCCGCCTACGGGCTCCTGCTGGTCAAGCGGGGCGAGACCTATGAGAAGCGTCCGGACGAGCGTCGAAGCGGGCTGGTCTTTACCGGCATTGCGCTGATCTACACGCTCTTCCTGATCTATGCGGCCGGCATGAAATATCTGCTGCTGTCGGCCATCCTCTACGCGCCCGGCACGGCACTGTATTTGTGGGCGCGCCTCGAGCAGAAGGCGAGAGTCTTCACCTTCGTCGAGTGGATCATCTTCATTGTCGTTGCGATCGGCGCGGTGATCGGCGTTCATGGCCTGGCCACCGGCTACATCACGATCTGAACGGAGCAATTCCGGAGATAGGCCTCATGACAAAGCAGACATCGGATGCAGGGATTCCCTTCGGTGTTCATTCGGAAGTCGGCCAGCTGCGCAAGGTGCTGGTCTGTTCGCCGGGGCGGGCTCATCAACGTCTGACGCCGACGAACTGCGACACCTTGCTGTTCGACGACGTCCTATGGGTCGACAACGCCAAGCGCGATCATTTCGATTTCGTGCAGAAGATGCGTGATCGAGGTATCGAAGTCGTCGAGATGCACAATCTCCTCGCCGACACGGTCGCCATTCCGGAGGCGAGGACGTGGATCCTCGACAACCAGGTGATCCCCAATCAGGTTGGCCTCGGCCTGATCGACGAGCTGCGCGGCTATCTGGAAAGCCTCAAGCCGCGCGAGCTGGCGGAGACGCTGATCGGCGGATTGTCGACCCAGGACTTTCCGGAAGCCCGCGGCGGCGAGACGCTCAGGCTCATCCGGGAAGCGGCCGGCATGACCGAGTATCTTCTGCCGCCCCTTCCCAACACCCTGTACACGCGCGATACGACCTGCTGGATCTACGGGGGCGTTACGCTGAATTCGCTGTTCTGGCCGGCGCGCCACGAAGAGCCTATCCTCGCCGCCGCGATCTATAAGTTCCATCCGGATTTCGCCGGCAAGGTCAATGTCTGGTGGGGTGATCCGACACAGGATCACGGCCTTGCGACGCTCGAGGGCGGCGACGTGATGCCGATCGGAAAAGGCAACGTGCTGATCGGATTGAGCGAGCGTACTTCGCGGCAGGCCATCAGCCAGCTCGCTGCCGCCCTGTTCAAGAAGAAGGCGGCCGAGCGCGTGATCGTGGCTGCCATGCCCAAGCTTCGAGCGGCGATGCATCTGGATACGGTCTTCACATTCGCCGATCGCGATTGCGTGCTGCTTTATCCGGACATCGTCAACAATATCGCGGCATTTTCCTACCGTCCGGCCGACAACTCCGCAGGCATCGAGCTGCGCAAGGACGAAAAGCCCTTCGTCGAGGTCGTCGCAGAGGCGCTTGGGCTGAAGAAGCTGCGCGTGGTGGAGACGGGTGGAAATGCCTATATGCGCGAGCGGACCCAGTGGGATAGCGGCGCCAATCTCGTCTGCGCATCCCCTGGCGTCGTGTTCGCCTATGACCGCAACACCTACACCAACACGCTGCTGCGCAAGGAAGGCATCGAGGTCGTCACCATCGTTGGTGCGGAACTCGGACGTGGTCGCGGCGGTGGTCATTGCATGACCTGTCCGATCACCAGGGACGCGGTCGACTTTTAGGCCCGCATCAGCTGTCACTGCGGCCTGTTACGAAACGATGATCGATCTGATCAACCCATGATTTAGTCCGAGAACATTAACACGCCACAATCGTGTCACAGCCTGACGCGAATCCCGATGCACGCGACAGCCATCGAGGGACGCCATGCGAAGATCCAGAATTCTTCTGCCGATCTTTGGTCTGCTCGGCGCAAGCACGGCAGGCGCAGCCGACCTTGATGTCACCGAGTTCAAGACGATCGCGACCCCTGTGCCGTACACCTCAGTACCATCCTGGAGCGTCGTCGGTTCCATCGCGCCCACCTTCACCGACAACGCCCTGTTTACCCGCGACAACCGCAAGTCGGACGTTTACTACGTGCCCGACGTGAGCGTCCGGCTGGACGGGAACCTCAGCAATGACCTGTCGTACCGCCTCTATGCACGCGCGCAATATGAAGCGTTTTCGCGGGAGAAGGACGGCAACTTTGCCGTCGCGCGGATGGGCGGGCGCCTGACCCAAAATTGGGACGGCTGGCGCTTCTCCGCCATTTACGAGCATCGCTACGATTTTGACGGAATCTACCGCGACCTCGCCTTCACCTCGAACGATGTGATGGGCTCGGTTGCGCGCGACTTCCGCTTCAACAACGCGACGTTTTCGCCATTGCTGCTCCTGACCTATCGATTTTCCGACCTGGCGGAGGCGCGCCGCTGGCGCTTTGACGCCGTGCTCGGTATCGAGGTCAAGCTCGATTCCAAATGGTCGATTGTGAGCACGCCGTTGTTCGAAGCTTACTGGTTCACCGATGGACTCAATAGCGGGCGGCGCGATCAGCTCTATTCGGCGGACGTCGGTCTGAAGTATAATTTTGCGAGCAATGTGTCGCTCACGACGACCGTGCTGTACGAGGCGCGAACGTCGAACGTGCCGCTCCGGCGATATCGGGACGTTCGCATCGGCCCTCGTCTGGACTTCGCATTCTGAGAGGTATCCGATCAATGCACGCAAGAGGCTTGTCGCTGTTGATCGGTATCGTTGTGGGCATAGCGGCGGCATCCGTTGCCGCCGCCGATCCGCGCGACTCCGTCGATCGAAGCCAGCGTCTTGATACCGATGCGCTTCGGGACGATGCTGCGACAAACCGTCTGACGCCGCCATCGCATCCTCTGCAGATTGCACCGCCTCCAACGGCCCCGAAAGCAAGGACGGAACGCAGGAGGAAGTCCGGCGCAAATGGTGGCGGCAGCCGCTAGCGTCATCGGTACGTTGGTAGGCATGGCCGCCTATCGGCGCGGGAGTTCGTTGTCTCGGAACTCCGCTGTCTCCGAACTCCGCTGCCTCGGAACTCCGCATTTTTAATCTCTGTTGCGCCAAATTCGAACGCGCAGAACCGCTTTCGTCGCGCAGCGCAGACGTCGCGTCGCGGATTCAAGATTTTAATCCCATGGAAATGCTACCTCTTGTTGTAGGACGATTCCGGGGTGTATAGTCGGATCGGCTCCAAGGCGCGTCCGCGAGCCGGCGAGGGGAGATGTCCCCGAACAGGCGAGCGGACACAAGCGATGCTGTTGTCAGCGTCGCGATGTCGCCGGAGAAGAGTGAGTGCGTATCGTGAAGGTACATGTCTCCCCCGCCAGCGAGTCGCATCGAACCGGCCTCGGAAACTGGCTGCGGACAGGTTCGGAACAATCGATCGAAGCGCTCTATTGGACGTTTTCGGCTGATCTCCTCTTCGTCGTGCGTCCGTCTCCTGAAGGGCGCTTCGTCTATGAGGCGATCAATCCGGAGTTTGGGTCCCGGCTCGGTCTCTCGCCGGAAGACGTCTACGACATGGATGTGTTCGATTGCATGAACGCGGACGACGCTAGAATCGTCTGCCAGGCGCTGGGGGCGTGCGTTGCGGAAGGAGCGGAAATCAGGATCCGGCAGCGTCTCGCGTTCGGCGGCTCGCCCCGGAACGTCGAAACGGTAGTAACTCCGGTCGTTCAATCTTCGTGTGGTGGTGCGGTTCGCTTGATCGGCAGCCACCGCGCCCTGCGCAGCCGCGCGTTCGAGAGCGGGGTCGGACAGGGCAACGGGCTCGACGTGAATCTCGGCCTGGTATCGATCCAGGAAGGCATCCAGCAGCGGATAGCCTCCGATCTCCATGATTCGACCTGCCAGCACCTGATTGCCGCGAGTCTCGGTCTCATGCGGATCCGGAGCAGCATCGGCGAACCGGACTTGGCCGAGCGGCTCTGCGACGAAATCGATGCATCGATCGATGAAGCCCTCCGGGAAATCCGCGCCTTTGCCTATCTGCTGCATCCCCGGAACCTCGCCGGTGAGGGCCTGAAGGCTGCGATCGAGCGGTACGCGGAGGGATTTGCGGCGCGCACGTCGTTGCGCGCGAGTGTCGACATCGTGCCGGATGTGGATCGGTTGCCTTACGAGACGAAACGAACGTTGCTGCGGGTCGTCCAGGAAGCGCTGACGAACGTCTTCCGTCATGCGAACGCGACCGAGGTGGCCATCGTCATCGATACCGCGGACGGCCGGTTTCACCTGACGCTCAGCGACAATGGAATTGGGCTCCCGCCGGGTTTCGGCAGGAGCGCGGTCTCTGTTGGTGTCGGAATTCCGGCGATGCAAGCACGGCTGCACGAGATCGGAGGTACGCTCGACATCCAATCCAGTCGCGCGCCCCGGCATGCCGGCACGGTGCTGTGCGCAGTATTTCCCTATGCTCCCCCGGCGAACAGGGCCAATCGCCGCGGGGCCACGACAAATGCAAGGGCCCGCGCAGGCGCACAATCAGCGAAAAAACACTAACCGCGGGGCGGCGGGCCGGGGTCACGGCCCATCGCCGATGCGGATTCGGAGTGCTCTGCCATGAAGCGAATTCTCATCGCGGATGATCATGAGGCGGTACGGTCGGGCTTGCGGGCGGTGCTCGAGCAACGGGTGGATTGGGAGGTGGTCGCCGAGGTGAATGACGGCGGCATGGCGGTAGCAGCCGCGATCGAAAGCCGGCCCCACGTCGCCATCGTCGACTTCTCGATGCCGCGCATGACCGGCGTCGAGGTGGCGCGGCGGATCAGAGAGTATCCGCTGCAGACCGAGGTGCTGATCTTCACGGTGCACAATTCGGGCCTGCTTGCCCAGCAGGCATTCGAGGCGGGGGCGCGTGCGTTCCTGGTGAAGTCCGACGCCAACAAGCTGCTTGTCGCAGCTGTCGAAGCCTTGATGCTGCACCGGCCATTCTGGCCCCGGAAGACCGAACTCGACCATGCGCCGCGGACCAACGGCGAGCGGCATCACGAACTCACGGCCCGCGAGCAACTGGTCGTCAAGCTGGTCGCGGAGGGATACAGCAACAAGGGCATCAGTGCGATCCTCGACCTCAGCGTCAAGACCACCGAGGCCCATCGGGCAGCCGCGATGCGCAAGCTGGAGGTGAACTCGACGGCGGGGCTGGTCCGGTACGCCGTTCGGACCGGGCTGGTCGAGGCTTGAAACGGCGATATTGGCGAGCAATACGGGCGTCGGTACCTTCGCCCGGAGATATCAGGGTTTTGTGGGATAACGATTCCAGCCACGCTCCCTATGATCGTTCGACTGTGCTGCCGGTTTGCTGCCGGTATCGGCCCGGAAGCGCAAGGGTCGGCCAACGGGAACGACACGGTGAAACGCATCTTGATTGCGGATGATCATGAAGTTGTGCGTTCCGGGCTGCGTGCAATCATCGAAGCGCATTCCAGCTGGATCGTGAGCGGCGTGGCGACCGATGGCGAGCAGGCGGTCGCGCTGGCGCTCGAGACCAGGCCGGACATCGTGATCGTCGATTATTCCATGCCGGTCATGAACGGGTTGGAGGTCAGTCGCCGCCTCAAGGCGCTCCACCTTGGCGCGCAGGTTCTGATCCTGACGATGCACGAGAGCGAAGAGCTTCTGACTGAAGCCATTCTGGCCGGGGTACGCGGGTTTCTGTTCAAGTCAGACGCACGCAAGCACCTCATTTCCGCCATCGAGGCCCTGCTGGACGGCAGGCCCTACTTCACCAGCATCCTGCTGGAGAGGCTGCTGCACGACTACCAGGGCAACAAGGAGAATCGGGCCGACATGCTGCTGACTTCGCGCGAGCAGAGCGTGGTCCAGCTGATCGCGGAGGGGCATACCAACAGGTCGATCAGCTCCATCCTGAAATTGAGTGTGAAGACCGTCGAGACCCATCGCGCCTCGGCCATGCGCAAGCTCAGGATGTCGTCCACCGCTGAGCTCGTCCGCTATGCGATCCGCAAGAAGTTGGTCTTGCCCTGAACAGATGCTGATGTCGGCAGTCGCGAAAGGCGCCGGAGTTTGCGCCTCGACAAAGTGGTCGTGACTGCAACCGCTTACCTTTTCGTGCGCCGACACGGGTTTCGTGTTGCACGCGATGGGAAGCAAGCCGTGATTGGAACCAGCCTCTGTAGATGGGCCATCAGTTACTTCGCGGTCGCAATCGTATGGCTGCTGCTTGCGGAAGTGCTTGTTGTCGCCGGGTTCGGTTTTCCGAACCACGACATCGGCGGCCCGGACACGCTCGTCATCGTGCACATGGTCAGCATCGGCTGGTTGAGCACGGTCTTGTGTGGCGCGCTGTTCCAGTTCGTGCCGGTGCTGGTCGCAATGCCGCTCTATGCCGAGCGCTGGACACTGCCGGCTCTGGCGCTGCTGACGCTTGGGCTGACCATCCTGCTCGCGGGCTTCCTGACGCTTGGCGGGCACTTCACCGGGCCGCCCGGGCTGCTTCCGGTCGGCGCGAGCCTGCTGATTGCCGGTTTTGCGTTGGTCGTTGCCAATCTCGGCATGACACTCTGGTCGGCCCGCCCGCTGCCGGGGCCTGCGCGGTTCGTCGCAGCCGGGCTTGCCTGCATTTGCGTCACGGCGGCATTCGGCGGCATGTTCTCTCTGGTGCTGTCCGGAACCGCCGTCGGCGCGCAATGGCCGGACCTGTTGGTGTCCGGCGTTCCGATCCACGCGATTGCCGGGCTTGGCGGATGGCTGACATTCACGGCCATGGGCGTCAGCTATCGCCTGCTGGCGATGTTCATGCTCGCGCCCGACGGCGATGCGCGGCTGGGCCGGCTGGCCTGGCTTGCCGGCGTTGCCGCGCTGGCCGTCGGAGCTGTCGGCGGCGTGCTCGCACTCTGGCGCGCGACCGGGGTGAATTTGGCGCTTCTGCTGGCAGGAGTTGCGGCGCTGCTGTCGCTAATCGCCTACGGCCGCGACATGCTCGGCCTGTACAGAGCCCGCAAGCGCCGCGCGCTCGAGCTCAATACACGCATGAGCCTCGTTGCGCTGGCGAGCCTGGTTGCGGTCGCAATCCTCGGCGCCGCGTTTGTTGCGACCGGTTCTCTCCCGTCGCATGTCGGGGCGCTCGCCTTTCTCGGCGCGTTCGGCTGGCTCACTGGCCTCGTGCTCGCCAATCTCTACAAGATCGTCCCGTTCCTGACCTGGCTCGAGACCTACGGTCCGGTGATGGGCAGAGTGCCGACGCCCCGCGTGCAAGATCTCGTTGACGAGCGCCGCGCGTTGAAATGGTTCGTGCTGTTCTTTGCCGGAAGCTGGGCGGCAACCCTGATGCTCCTGGTCGACGCGGCACTCGGCTTCCGCATCGCCGTCGCCGCCGTGACGCTCGCGACGCTCGGCCTGGGCGAGGAGTTCATCAGGGCAAGGCGGCTTGCGGACGTGGCGGAGCCGCTGCGTCTGCCGACCGGAGCAGTCGTGCCCCAACTGTTGGTCTCGCGAAATTGAAAGGAGACTGCAATGACCGAGTTCATCGACGTCGATGTCCGGCCGATCCTGCGTGCAGGCGGCGAGCCGTTCTCGATTATCATGGCCGCGCTCGCGCGGCTCGCGCCCGGGGAGGGGCTGCGGCTCTATGCCCCCTTCAAGCCGGTGCCCCTGTTCGACGTCATGGCGAGCAAGGGCTTTGCGCATCGGGAGGCCGAGCTCGAAGGCGGCGAATGGGAGATCCGGTTTCTGCCGGGCGACGGCTCGCCCGATGCGGCCGAACCGGCGCGCGCGGCGTTGAGCGATGGCGATTGGCCGGAGCCTGTGGTTCATCTCGACAACCGCGACCTCGATCCGCCGGAGCCGATGGTCCGGATTCTGGCTGCAGTGGAGCGGCTTGCACCCGGGCAGACGCTCGGCGCCTTGCTCAGTCGTGAGCCGGTCTTCCTGTTTCGGGAGCTGACCAAGCGCGGCCATCAGTGGCGCGGCGGCTTCACGCCGCAGAAGGATTCCTATCGACTGACCGTGAGGGTGCGCGCATGAATTTCAACGATGATGATCTCGTGGAGCAGATCAGGCAGGCGCTGAAGGTTGTAATCGACCCCGAGCTCGGCCACAACATCGTCGATCTCGGCTTCATCTATGATGTGTCGGTCGAGGACGGTGCCGCGCACATCACCATGACGGCGACGACACGCGGCTGCCCCGCCGCGTCCTTTCTCAAGGAGGGCGTCGCCAACAGCGCGTGCCTGGTTCCTGGCGTGGAATCGGTCGACGTCACCATGACGTTCGAGCCACCCTGGCAGCCCTGGATGATCGCGCCGGGAGTCAAGGCGTCGCTCGGATTTGCCGAGGTGAACTGATCCGCCGAGGCGGTCGGCTAGACGCCTTCGGCGCCCGGGCCGGACCAGATCCTTGCCGGTATTCGAAGCTTTGCAAGGTCGAGCAGGTTGATCGCCCGGGCGGCGATCTGGTCGATCACCTCGTCCAGCGATTGTGGTTTGAGATAGAAGGCCGGCATCGGCGGGGCGATGATCGCGCCGATCTCGGTCGCCTGCAGCATCGCTCTGAGATGGCCGAGATGCAGCGGGCTTTCGCGGACCAGCAACACCAGCCGGCGCCGTTCCTTGAGCTGCACGTCGGCCGCACGCGTCAGAAGGTTATCGAGCTGCCCCCAGGCGATGGCCGAGAGCGTACGGATCGAGCACGGCGCCACGATCATGCCCGCGACCGGATACGAGCCGCTGGCGATCGCGGCGCCGATATCGGAATGAAGATGATGGCGGAAGGCGAGGGCGCGCAGCCGCGCGAGCGCATCGCTTCCCACTTCCTCGCTCAGCGTACGCTCTGCCGCGGGCGAAACCACGAGGTGCACCGCGTAGTGTGGATCATCGGCCAGAAGCTCGACGATGCGCATGCCGATCGCAGCACCCGAGGCGCCGCTGATGCCGACGATGATGCCTTGCCGCCCGCTCATGTGAGAACCGGCGCGCGCGCCGGCATGCCCGATAGGCCGAGGCTCGACCACATCGCATCGACACGCGCGACCACGGCGGGATCCATGGCCAGCGGAACGCCCCATTCGCGATCCGTCTCCGGCGGAATCTTCGTGGTGGCGTCGATGCCGAGCTTGCCGCCGAGACCGGATTTCGGCGAGGCGAAGTCGAGATAGTCGATCGGCGTATCGGTAAGCGTCACGAGATCGCGCGAGGAATCGCTGCGCGTCGAGACGGCCCACATCACCGCGCGCCAGTCGCGGATGTCGATGTCGTCGTCGACCACGATCAGCAGCTTCGTGTAGCTGAACTGCGGCAGCATCGACCACAGGCCCAGCATCAGTCGCCGCGCCTGGCCGGGATAGCGTTTTTTGATCGCCGCAATCGCGACACGGTAGGAGCAGGCCTCCGGCGGCAGCCAGCAGTCGGTCACCTCGGGGAATTGCTGCCGGATCAGCGGCACGAACAACTGATTGAGAGCTTCGCCGATCCGCGACGGTTCGTCCGGCGGCCGGCCCGTGAAGGTCGATAGGTACACAGGCTGACGCCGGCTGGTGATCGCCGTCACGCGCATCACCGGGAATTTCTCGACGGAATTATAGTACCCGGTGTGATCGCCATACGGCCCCTCGGGCGCGGTTTCGGTCGCGGAGACGAAGCCCTCGATGACGATTTCGGCCTCGGCCGGGATCGCGAGCGGGACGGTGAGGCATGGTGCGAGGTCAGGCCGCTCGCCGCGCAGGATGCCGGAAAAGCGCAGCTCGGACAGCGTTTCGGGCAGCGGAAGCACGGCGGCAAGGATCGTGGCGGGGTCGGCGCCGATGACGATCGCGACCGGCATGTCGCGCCCGAGCGCCTTCCATTGCTGGTGATGCCTGGCGCCGCCGCGATGCGCCAGCCAGCGGATGATGGCGCGGTCGCGGCCGAGCACCTGCATGCGGTAGACGCCGACATTCTCCTCCTGGTCCGCCGTCGCGGATTCCGGCGGCACGGTGATCACGAGTGGCCAGGTGATCAGCGGCGCCGGCTCGCCGGGCCAGCAGATCTGGATCGGCAATCTTGCGAGATCGATGTCGGGTCCCATCGCGACGCAGTCCTGGACCAGGGCCGCCGCGCGCGTGCGCGGGCGCGTCGCCAGCGCGGCGCGCGCGAGCGGGAGCTTCTCGAGGACATCCCTGATGCCGTGCGGTGGTCGCGGTGCGCGGAGCTCGGCCATCAACTCGCCGAGCTCTCCAAGACGGTCGGGCGCGATGCCCATGCCCCATGCGATCCGGTCGACGGTTCCAAACAGATTGGTGAGGAGCGGCATCTCCGACACGCTGCCGTCGGCCTTGACGGGCTGCTCGAACAATAATGCCGGTCCGTGCGCGCCGAGCACACGCCGGTGGATCTCCGTGATCTCGTGGACGACGGAGATCTTCTCGCGAATGCGTCGCAACTGCCCCCGGCTTTCGATGAAGCGCAGGAAGTCGGACAAGTCGCGAAAGCGCGGCACATCACGTTGCAACTGGACTAGCTCCCAAAAAATCACAGCTAGCCGTGTTGTTTTCGGTCTTCATTGTTCCGGCTCAAATACAGCGGCGTGCAATACGTCCAGATGTGTGGCCATGAATGATCCGTCCTCCGCATCGCCCGGCCCGTTGCCGACGATTCCGCCGCTTGTCGCATTGGCCATGCGTCCGCTGCCTCTGCTGCCGTTGCAACTCGCTCTCGGCGGTGTCCTGCAGCGGATCCATCGGCGCAACCCCGCAATATTCGACCGGCTCGGCGATCACGCGCGCGCGCGGTTCGGTATCAAGCCGATCGATCTGCCCTTCGCCTTCGTGGTCGAGGCCAGGCCGCCGCGCCTGTCGGTGGTGCGTGACTTGCCGCGCGGTCTGGATGCGCGGATCTCGGCTTCGCTCGCCAACCTGCTGGCTCTGCTCGAAGGCAGGGTCGATGGCGATGCCCTGATGTTCTCGCGTGAGCTCGTGGTCGAGGGCGATGTGGAGGCGGTGCTGGCGCTGCGCAATGCGATCGACGACGCCCAGCTCGATCTGGCCGAAGAGCTGTCCTCGCTGTTCGGTCCGCTGGGCGCGCCGGCGAGGCGGGCCTTCGAGGCTACCCGTGGCCGCGTGATCGCCTCATCCGGCCATGGCGAGCAATCGAGATGATGGAGCTGATCTGTCCTGCCGGCACCCCGGCGGCGCTGAAGAGTGCCATCGATGCCGGCGCCGATGCGATCTATTGCGGCTTCAACGACGAGACCAACGCGCGCAATTTTCCGGGGCTGAATTTCAGCCGCGACGAGCTGCGCAAGGGGATCGCGCTGGCGCATGGCCGCGGCGCGAAGATCCTGGTGGCCATTAACACCTTCCCGCGCGCCTCCGCGGTCGACATCTGGCATCGCGCGGTGGACGATGCGGCGAGTGCGGGGGCCGATGCGCTGATCCTCGCCGATATCGGATTGATGGACTACGCCGCGCGGCGCCATCCTAACCAGCGCTTGCACGTCTCGGTTCAGGCCGCGGCCGCAAATCCCGATGCTATCGCCTTCTACGCCGAGAATTTCGGGGCGCGGCGCGTAGTGCTGCCCCGCGTCCTGAGTGTGCCGGAGATCGCCGAGATCACCCGGGAATCGGCCTGCGAGACCGAAGTCTTCGTGTTCGGCGGCCTCTGCGTGATGGCCGAGGGGCGCTGTTCGCTGTCGTCCTATGCAACCGGCAAGTCACCGAACATGCAGGGCGTCTGCTCGCCGCCGAGCCATGTGACCTACGAACAGACCGCGGAGGGGACGAAGTCCAGTTTGGGTGGCTTCACCATCAACCGGTTCGGGTCGAGTGAGCCTGCGGGCTATCCGACGCTGTGCAAGGGGCGCTTCTCGACCGCGCAGGGCGCCGGCTATATTTTCGAGGACCCCGTCAGCCTGGATGCCACGACGCTGCTCAAAGGCTTGCGCGATGCCGGCGTGACCGCGCTCAAGATCGAGGGCCGCCAGCGCGGCCGTGCCTATGTCGAGAGCGTGGTGCGACATTTCCGCCGTGCGCTCGCCGCGCTCGAGAGCGGCAGTGAGGCAGAGATCGCAAGCCTGAAGCCGTTCACCGAAGGGCAGGCCTCCACGGTCGGCGCCTATCGCAAGACCTGGCGCTAATCTTTTCGAATAGGTGAGGTCCGGAAGATGCAACTCAGCCTCGGTCCCGTTCTGTACAATTGGGCGCCGGAACGCTGGCGCGACTTCTATTTCCGGATCGCCGACGAAGCGCCGCTCGACGTCGTATCCGTCGGCGAGGTCGTCTGCTCGAAGCGCTCGCCGTTCTTCGCAGACTTGATTCCGGGCGTGGTCGAACGGCTGCAGAGCGCGGGCAAGCAGGTGTTGCTGGGTTCGCTGATCCTGGTTTCGCTGCGGCGTGAGCGCCGCCAGACCGAGGAGCTTGCGGCGGCCGAAGGCGTGATGGTCGAGGTCAATGACCTGACCTGTCTCAGGGCGCTCGCAGGCCGGCCGCACGCGATCGGGCCGTTCGTCAACATCTACAACGAGGCGAGCGCGGCCTTTCACGCCGCGCGCGGGGCGAGGCGCATCTGCCTGCCGCCGGAGCTGCCGCTGGCCTCGGTGGCGACCATCGCAAGGGCTGTTCCCGATGCCACGATCGAAGTGTTCGCGTTCGGCAGGGTGCCGCTGGCCATCTCGGCCCGTTGCTATCATGCGCGCCTGCACAAGCTCGCCAAGGACAATTGCCGCTTCGTCTGTGAGAAGGACCCGGATGGTCTCCTTCTGAACACGCTGGAGCAGCAGGATTTTCTGACCATCAACGGGGTGCAGACCCTGTCGCACACCTGCGCCAATCTGCTGGGCGAGGCCGGCATCTTGCGTGAGAGCAACGTCGGCTCACTTCGCCTGTCGCCGCAGGATTGCGACATGGTCGTCGTCGCCAGGACCTTTCGCGACGTGCTGAACGGCCGTGACGATGTCGAGGGCGGCAACCGCCGGCTTGCGGCGGCCTATCCTGGTGTGCCGTTCTCGAATGGGTTTCTGTGGGCAGAGCCAGGGCACGTCTATCGTCAGGCCCGATCAGGCGACGCGCAAGGCTCAGCGCAAATCGGGCCTCTCTGAACGGGGTCGGCGTTGGCGGGCGCTCAGAAATTCGCGGCCATTGCGGCCAGACGTCGATGGGCCCTTTCCCGCGCAGCCTCAATCGGCTGCTGCGGTCCCGTGGTTGGCCCGATCGGCACGAAACGGACATTGTCGATACCGATGAAGCGCAGGATGTCTCGCAGGTAAGGCGTTGCCATGTCGATGCGGCCGCGGTTCATGCCGGTGGCAAAGTCGCTGCCGCTGGCGAGAATCACCAGCGTCGGCCGGTCCTTGAGCAGTGGCAGATAGCCCTGTGACGGGTCGAACCGGAACGTCAGCCCGGGCTGAACGATGATGTCGAACCACTGCTTGAGCTTGTAGGGAATGCTGAAGTTCCACATCGGCGTCGAGATCAGCACCCGATCGGCCAACGAAAACCGCAGCGCCATGCGCTCGGCCTCGGCAAAGCTGTCGCGTTGCGTGTCGTTGAAGGCTTGCCCGTTCATCCGTGCATATTTGGCCTCGGCGATGGGGCCTGAGAATTCCGGCATCCGCTCCCGCCAGAGGTCCACGACATCGAGGTCCCAGTCCGGCCGGACCTGGCGAAAGCCGTCAAGAAAGACGCGCGCGCCGGCACTTGACTCGGAGTCAGGACGTGGCGAGCAGGAGAGGTGCAAAATCTTTGCCACCGCTCATCCCAACGCCCTGATGACGGCATCTGCCCTCGTGACGATCGCGACGTTGTGCATGGCGAAATTGATCGACGCGTGGTGCCAGTCGGCGTTCATGGTCGAGCAGCAATCTTCGGGGACGATCATGAAGTAGCCCTTGTCCGCCCCGGTGCGGGCGGTGTGCTCGACCGACATGTTGGTCCAGGCGCCGGTGTTGATGATCATGTCGCGCCCGGTCGCCTTGAGGATCGTCTCCAGCCGAGTGCCCTCCCACGCGCTCATCCGCATCTTCTCGACGACGAAATCGCCGGGCCGGGGTTCGAGGCCGGAGACGGGCGCCGCGCCCCAGCTTCCGCGCACCATCGCCTTGCTGTCGACGAGGCCTTCGAACAGCGGTGCGTTCAGCGTCACGCCGGGCGCGCCCGGCTCGACGACGAACCAGACATGAATGATCGCAACGCCCCGTGCCCGCGCGGTCTCCGCGAGACGGCGGACATTCTCGACGACATGCTGCTGCTTCGCATGTCCCGGCGCACCGGAGTCGGCGAAGGCGCCGCCATCCATGATGACGTCGTTCTGCAAATCCTGGATGATCATGGCACAGCGCTGCGGATCAAGCCGCATGTCGCCGTCCGCGAGGATAGGCGCCGCCGGCGAGGCGCTTGCCGCCGCGCCGCCGCTACTTCGCCGGCCGCTCATATAAGGCTCGTGCCGCGGACCGACCTTGGTCGGGATCGCGTAGACCGAATGCGTCGAGGTCAGATACAGCGTGCGGAAATCCGGCCCGCCCCAGGTGAGGTTGGCGACCATCTCGGGCACGCGGACCTTGCCGAGCAGCTCGCCGCGCGGCGAATAGACCCAGACCCCGCCGGGCGCGGTGACCCAGACATTGCCGTGCTGGTCGCACTTCATGCCGTCGGGCAGGCCGGCCTCGAGCTCGGAGCGGATGCCGCTTGCGAACACCCGCGCATTCGACAGCGAGCCGTCGGCATTGACGTCGAAGACGCGGACCAGCGCCTGCACGGTGTCGTTGACATAGAGCAGCTTCTCGTCCGGCGAGAAGCACAGCCCGTTCGGCTGGTCGAACAGATTGCGCTCGACCACGAGCTTCGGTTCGCCGCCGGGCATCAGGCGATAGACGCCCTGGAAGCCGAGCTGGCGCGGCCGCTCGACGCCATAGACCGGCATGCGGCCGTACCAGGGGTCGGAGAAATAGATCGCGCCGGAGGAGTGCACGCAGACGTCGTTCGGGCTGTTCAGCTCCTGGCCCTGGAAGTGCGAAGCCAGCACCTCGCGCCGCCCGTCCGGCCGTTCGCGGATCAGCGACGAGGTCGCGTGCTCGCAGACGATCAGATTGAGCTCGGCATCATAGGTCATGCCGTTGCACTTGTTCGAGGGACGCTTGACCTCGACCACGCCGCGCCGCGCATCCCAGCGCCGGCGCACGTCGCCCGGCATGTCCGAGAACAGCAGATAGTGATCGACCGGATGCCAGATCGGCCCCTCCGTGAAGTCAAAACCGGTGCCGACCTGCGCAACCGGCGCATAGGGGTCGATCAAGGTTTCGAATTCGCTTCGCAAGGTGACGTGCGTCATCGGTCGATCCCCAAGATCATCTCAAGCCGGGAACCAGTTGCGTGCGGGCAGGGACTGCACGATCGGTCCGGGGACCTGATCGTGCAGGCGCCCGACGACGTTGCCGCCTTCGATCTTGGCGGGGCGGTCGTGCACCGGCAGCAGATAGCGCGAATTGCTCAGGAGCTTCTTGATCGAGGCCTTCTCGGCGCGCTTGCTGGTGCCGTGGTTGCCCGTCGTGCGCGGCTCCCAATCGTGGATCTCGTTGAAGGGCGTCACGATCTGGTCGTTGAAATCGTAGATCACGTCGCCGCAGATGGTCGCAATCCCGTCGGCCGTCTCGACGATGACGTTCATCGAGCCCTCCGTATGCGCATTGGCGGCGTCGCAATAGACGCCGGGCATCAGCTCGATCGGACCGGTGATCTCGAGGTCGAGGAAGCGCAGCGCGCTCTTGGTGTGCAGCCGGTCGATCAGGTGCTTGATGTCGGGCGCCGGATACTGCGGATGCATCAGGCCGGAGACGGAATATTCGAGCTCCTTGCGGTTGAGCACGACGGTCGTGTTCATCGGAAACAGATCGTCCTTGCCGGCATGGTCGATGTGCAGATGGGTGTGGCAGACGAAGCGGACGTCGCCCATGCGCACGCCGTGGCGCGCGAGCTGGTTCTCGATCATGTTCTCGTGGTACTGCAGGCCGCGCATGCCCAGCGTCTCCATGATCTGGTTGGAGCGGTAGCCGGTGTCGACCACGACCGGATATTTCCCCCCGAGGATCAGGAAACCGAGGGTGAGGACGCGGCGGGTGCGGCCGCAGTCGCGGCCGAGAACCAGAAAGCTCGATTCCAGTTCGATATCGCCATAGTCCAGGATCTTGATCTCCAGCGCCATTCGTTGCCCTCCCTCATCTGTTTCTTGTCTGTCAAAGCCGGTAGACGCGCGTCGCCGTCGTCCTGAAGATGGCGTCCTGCTGCTCCGCGCTGAACGGCGCTGCGGCCGTGCGAAAGGCGCCGACGAGCTCGCGATAGCTGGTCCACAATTTCTCGATCGGGAAATTGGAGCCGAACAGGCAACGCTCGGCGCCGAAGATCGCGACGGTATCCGCGAGTACGGCAGCGATGTGTGCGGGATCGTTGCGATGGATGAAAGTGCCAAGCCCGGAGAGCTTTGAGACCACGTTCGGGCAGGCCGCGAGCCGGGCAATGCCGCCGCGCCAGGCGGCGCGGCCTGCCGGCGAGAGATCCTCCAGCATGCCGGCATGCTGAAGGATGAAGGTCACGTCGGGGCAGGCCTCGGCCAGCGCTGCGGCGTCCGGCATCTGCGGGGTGAACACCTGCAGGTCGAAGCTCCAGCCATAATCGGCGAGACGCGCGACGTTGCGGCGGATCATCGGATCGGCGCAGAGATCCGCCCGGGCCGCAAAGCGGTACAGCGGGTTCTCGTGCCAGTGCAGCTGCATGCGCACGCCGCGCACCAGCTTGTAGCGCTTCAGGCGGTCGAGCTGCGGACGCACGTCGTCCACGGCGAAATTGGCATAGGCTACGATCGCGTGCGGCCAGCCGTGTTCGTCCGCAGTCTGCTGCACCCACGCGGCCTCGTCCTCGAAGCGGTCGTTGGCCCAGTTGGTCTGCACATAGACCGAGCGCGTGACGCCGGTACCCTTGAGGTCGTCGAGATATTCCTGGATCGGGTAGTCGCGCCGGATCGGCTCGTAAGGTCCGAAGATGCGCGGCTGCATGGGGCCGGTCAGCCAGGGCAGGTCGGCCTGCCGCCAGATGTGATGATGGCCGTCGACAATATCGGTCACGCCGCTCTCCTTCGTCCCAACGCCAGAATATGCGCGACGATCGACGCGCTCGAACCGCCATCCACGAGGTCATCGACGAAGCGCTCGATGGCGACGAGCGCTTCGGTCTGCGGGCGGAAGCCGGGGCTTGTCGCCAGCGGCGTCAGCCAGCTCAAGCGCCAGGCCCGCCGCGACAATTTCGCGACGGCGTCGCGAAGTGCATCGGTCTCGCCACGCTCGAGTCCATCGGAGACGATGACCACGGCGGCGCCGCGCGCATAGCCGCCGAAGCGGGGCACGGCGAGGAAGGCCTGGAGCGCGTCGCCGATGCGGGTGCCGCCGTCCCAGTCGCTGACCAGGTGCGCGGCGGCGTTCATGGCCTGCTCGCGGCGCTTCAGCCGCAACGGGCGGGTGATGCGGGTCAGCCGCGTGCCGAAGGTGAAGACCTCGACACCAGGCGCGGCCTGCACCAGTGCATGCGCGAGCTTCATGTTCTCCTCGGTGCGGCTCTTCATCGAGCCGGAGACGTCGATCAGCAGCAGCATCTTGCGCGGACGCTGGCGCCGCTTCATGTGACGGAGCCGCAGGATCTCGCCGTCGCTGCGGACAGAGTCGCGTAAAGTGCGGCGGAGATCGGCAAACGATCCGCGACGTGCGCGCATGCGGCGATGGCCGCGCCGTCGCGGCAGGCGGCGCGGTGCCTCGCGCGCCAGGCGGCGTAGGGCGTCGGCGGTTGAGGTCATCCGAAAGTGGCGCTCGACCAGCGCCTCGCTTCGGCTCGCGGCGAGGCCTGACTCGTTCGCCTCGTCGGAGAGCAGGGGCGCCTCGTCGCCGCGGCCCTCCTCCTGGAGGCGGACTGTCTCGTCATCCTCGCCCTCATCGTCTCGTGCGATGGCCTCGCTGCCGCGGAAGTGGAGATCGAACAGCCGGTCGAAGGTCGCGCGCCGTTCGGGCGGCGGAGCCAGCGTTGCGAGGGCGGCTTGCCTGATGTGCTCGATGTCGCGCGGGCCGAGCAGCTCGATCGCGGCGAGGAATGTCGTGGTCTGCTCCGGCGCCACCGCAAAGCCGTTCGCGCGCAGCAGCGGGACGAACGCGACGAAGATGCGCGCGGCGCGCGGAAGCTGCGGCTCGGGGTTCATGCGGTCGCCTCCGCGAGCATGGCATCGAGCCGCGGCGAGATGAAATGCAGATCCTCTTCGTCCTTCAGCGCCACGCCGATCGAGCGCTTGAACGCGTCCGGCCAGCGCGCGCCGCCCTTGTGCAGGAGCGTCGCGGCCTCGGCCCAATCGACGGCCTCGGCAATGCCGGGCGCCTTGCTCAGGGGCTCGCGCCGCAACTTCTCCACGGCTGCGACGACGGCGCGGGCGGTGGCCTCGGCGACGCTGGAGGCGCGCATCATGATGATCCGCGCCTCGCGCTCGGCGGTCGGATAGTCGATCCAGTGGTAGACGCAGCGCCGGCGCAGAGCCTCATGCAGATCGCGCGTCCGGTTCGAGGTCAGCACGACCACAGGGCGTTCGGCCGCGCGCACCGTGCCGCGCTCGGGAATCGAGATCTGGAAGTCGGACAGGAATTCGAGCAGGAAGGCCTCGAACTCCTGATCGGCGCGGTCGATTTCGTCGATCAGCAGCACGGTGGAATCGGGCGCGCGGAGCGCGGCCAGCATTGGCCGCTCGATCAGGAAGGTCTCGCCATAGATGTCGATGCTCTCGTCGCCGGCCTGGCGGATCGCCAGCATCTGGCGCGGATAATTCCACTCATAGAGTGCGGCGGAGGCGTCGATGCCCTCGTAGCATTGCAGGCGGATCAGGCGCCGGCCGAGCACGGCCGCGATCGCCTTGGCGGCCTCGGTCTTGCCGACGCCGGGCGCGCCCTCCAACAGCAGGGGCTTGCCGAGCGCGAGGCCGAGATAGGCTGATGTCGCAAGGCCTTCGTCGGCAAGGTAATAGGCCGCCCGAAGCGCTCTCTCCAGCGCCTCCGGACTGTCGATGCCGACGATGTTGCTGCGAACCGCCACGACCGATCCTCTAGCGCCGCGCCTGCGGCCGCGCGCCGCCCTGGGCCTTGATTGCGCGCAACACCTTTTCGGGCGTGATCGGCAGGTCGTCGATGCGTACGCCGACGGCGTTGAAGATCGCATTCGCGACGGCCGGCAGCACCGGATTGGCGCACATCTCGCCGGGGCCCTTGGCGCCGAACGGACCGTCGGGAGCGGGCCGTTCCAGCACGGCGATATCGTGCGGGCAGATGTCGCCGGGGCCGGGCATCAGGTATTCGACGAAGTCGCGCGGGCCGTGAACGGGATCGGGATAATAGGGCTCCGGGGTTTCGTAGAGCGCGTGGCTGACGCCCATCCAGGCGCCGCCGACCAGCTGCTGCTCGACCAGACGGGGGTTCAGCGCGCGACCGAGCTCATAGGCGGAATCCATGCGCACCATCGCGACATCGCCGGTCTCGTCGTCGACCTCGACTTCCGCGACGAGACAGGCATGGGCGTAGCATGTGGCCGGCGACATCTCGCCGGTCTCCGGATCGACGTTGGAGAGCGGGACGAGAAAGATGCCGCGGCCCGAAATGGTCTTGCCCTGCTTGAACTGCGCGGCAATCGCGACATCCTTGGTCGAGATCGAGCGATGCGGCGCGCCCTTGACGTGGATATTGCCGCGGCCGTCGGTTTCGAGATCGGCGGCATTGACCTCGAGCTCCTCGGCTGCCGCCTCCATCATCACCCCGCGGGCCTCTCGCGCCGCGGCCATCACGGCGTTGCCGACCCGGTGGGTGCCGCGCGAGGCGAACGAGCCCATGCAATGCGGGCCGGTATCGGAATCCGCCGTGTCGACATAGACGTCCTCGACCGGCACGCCCAGCGTCTCGGCGCAGATCTGCCGCGTCACCGACTTCATGCCCTGGCCGAGGTCGATCGACGACAGCGCCACCGTGAACTTGCCGCTGGGATTGGAGTGAACCAGGGCCTGGCTTGGATCGCCGCCAAGGTTCATGCCGATGGGATAGTTGATCGACGCCATGCCGCGTCCGCGATGCCTGGTCATGTCAGCGTCTCCTGGTGCCGAACACGGATGAGAACCGTGTTGCGCCATGCGATGGCGCGGCCGGGCGCGGTGGGGGAGGCGGCGGTGCCGGCGGGGGCGGATCGCGCGGCGGCTCCCGTGTCGCGGTCACCGGCGCGCGGTCATAGCTCGTGCGCTGCTGTGCAGGCGCAGCCGGACGCACACGCGACTCCGTTGGCGTCGGCGGGATCGCGGCGCGGCTGCCGCCGCCGTCCTTGCGCGAGGAGGCACGCTTGAACTCGTCGCGGATCGGCCATTTGGCCTTTTCGGCAGCGACCTGAACGCATTCGATCAGCGCGGTGTTCTTGGCCTCGCGCCGGTGCGCCTTCATGTCGCCGTCGCGATAGGCGTTGAGGATGCGAAACTCCATCGGGTCCATGCCGACGAGGTTCGCGAGCTTGTCCATCTGGCATTCGATCGCAAAGTCCATCGCGGTGACGCCGAAGCCGCGCATCGCGGTCGCGGGCGTGCGATTGGTGAAGACGCAATAGACGTCGCCATAGACGTTCGGGATGGTGTAGGGGCCCGGCAGATGCGCGGCGCATTTCACGGCGGCGTAGCTCGACAGCCGCGTATAGGCGCCGCTGTCGAAAAACGCGCGGATCTTGCGCGCGACGATGCGGCCGTCGCGCATGACGCCGTCCTTGATGTAAATGCGTTCAGCCCCGCGCGGCGGGCCGTACTGCATCTCCTCCTCGCGCCCGAACACGTAGCGGACGGGCCGTCCCGTCAGCATGGCGCCGAGGATGGCGAGCGGCTCGGTCAAGGTGTCGACCTTGCCGCCGAAGCCGCCGCCGACGGTGCCGCCGATGAAGTGGAACGTGTTGGAGGGCACGTCCAAAATCTTGGCGCAGGTATCGACCGAGAAGAACAACGCCTGGGTCGAGGTGTAGACGACGTAGCGGCCATTGGTGTCGGGCGCCGCAATCGCGCCGTTGGTCTCAGTGGGGGCGTGCTCGATCGGCGACATCTGGTAGCGCTGCTCCAGCACGTGGTCGGCGCTCGCGAGCGCCGCGTCAGCATCGCCGAAGCGCAGGCGCTGGTGGTCGTAGACGTCGTGATAGATGAAGGCGTTCTTCGGATAGGTCTCGTTGACCACGGGCGCGCCGGGTTTCAGCGCGTCCTCGACGTCGAACAGAGCCGGGAGTGGCTCGTAGTCGACCTTGACCTTTGCGATGGCCTCGAACGCCTCGCGCTCGCTGTCGGCGACGATGGCGAGGATCGGCTCGCCCTTGTAGCGGACCTTGTCGACCGCCAGCGACGGCTCGTCATCCTTGCCGAAATTGATCAGGCTGAGAAGGGTGTTGAGATTAACCGGCACATCGGTGCCGCGAATGATCCGGCGTACACCGGCCGAACGTTCGGCCTCGGTGGTATCGATGCGGCGGATCCTTGCATGGGCCTGCGTCGAGCGTACGACCTTCAGGTGCAGCATGCCTTGCAGCTTGTGATCGTTGAAGTAGCTCGACGTGCCCGTGACATGGCCGAGCATGTCCTGACGCTGGGTGCCCTTGCCGATTTCTTTTAAGTTATCGTCGCGCTCGTCAGCGAAGATATCTTTGCGCAGTTCCAGCATGGTCGCGTTCCCTTACGCGCTGACCCGGCCGCTCGCGGCGGCAAGGATGGCATTGATGATCGGCTCATAGCCGGTGCAGCGGCAGATGTTGCCGGAGATGGCCTCAATGACCTCGTCGCGGCTCGGCGAGGGATTGCGGTCGAGCAGCGCCTTGGCGGCCATCAGCATGCCCGGGGTGCAATAGCCGCACTGGGCCGCGAAATGGTCGGCGAAGGCGCGCTGCAGCGGGTGCAGGTTCGGGCCCTGCTTCATGCCGTCGAGCGTCTCGATCGAGCGGCCGGCCACCGTCTCCGCCAGCGTCAGGCAGGAGAGATGAAGCTCGCCATCGATCAACACACTGCAAGTGCCGCAGCCGCCCTGGCCGCAGCCGAATTTCGGCGTCATGTCGCCGATCAGCTCACGCAGCGCCACCAGCAGATTGGTGCCGCCGTCGACGAAGATCGCGACATCGCGGCCGTTGTGACGAAACTGCAGGGGGATTTTTGACATGGCGATCTATTCCTGGCCTGACAGCAGGCGCCGCAGATGGACGCCGACGATCTCGCGGCGATACCAGGCGCTGCCGAGCGCGTTGTCGGATGGCGATGTTCCCTCGGTCGCCGCGGATGCGGCGGCCGCGATGGTCGCGGCATCGAGCGAGCGGCCCTCCAGCGCGCGCTCGGCGGCACGGGCGCGGATCTGGGTCGGCGCCATCGATCCCAGCGCGATCCGGGCGCCCGCAATCCGTCCGCCGCTGATCGGCAGATGCGCCGCGAGCGTGACGACCGAGCCGCCCTTCGGCTTGATGCGCGCGATCTTGCGGTAGCGGAACGCGTCGCTGCTCGCCGGCCGGGTGCAGGAGACCGACAGCACCAATGTTCCGGCCTGCCGTTCGCGCGCCTGCAGGAACTCTTCGATCGGGATGTCGCGCGCGCCAAAGCCGCCCGCGACGGCGACGGTCGCGTCGAGCGCCAGCAGCGCCACGGTGAAATCGCCGTAAGGACTCGGCGCGAAAAGATTGCCGCCGACCGTGCCCATGTTGCGCACGGCGGGCCCCCCGATCGAACGGGCGGGCGCGTGCAGGAAGGCAAGGTCCCGTTCGGCAAGGATGCGCGCGAAGGTGACGCCGGCGCCGAGCGTGATGCGCGGCCCCGACGCGTCGACCCGGGTCAGCGCCTGGTCCTGGGCGCGGACCACGGTCGAGATCGCGACATCGCCTTCGTTCAGCGCGCGCATCACCAGCGTGCCGCCGCCGAGATACCGCGCGGTGCGGTCCGAGGACAGCGCCCCCGCCGCCTCGCTGGCGCTTGCAAACGTCTTCACTGTCACGGCCATGACTATGCGGCCTCCCTCAGATGCCGGCGGATTGCCTCGAACCCGGCCTGGTAAATGTCTTCCGCGACCATGTGGGTGATGCGGTCGCGATCTTCCGGCTTGGTGGTGAAGCGGGACTCCCAGTGCCAGAAGGTGCGGTCGCCGTCGGTGACCGGCAGCAGCCGGACATGGGCGACGTAGTTGAACATCGGCACCGGCGTATCGAGCAGGCAATAGCTGAAGGACTGTTCCAGGTCCGACAGCGCCAGCAATTGCTCGCGCAGCTCGGAACCGTCGTTGAGCTTGAACCGTCTGATGCAACCGATCTTGTCGGAAGACTGCGCGCGCTCGATCGAGGACGTCGCGACAACCGGATGCCAGCGATCATGGCCGTTGAAATCGCGCAGCACGGTCCACACCGCATCGGTCGGTGCGTCCAGGATCGTGCTCTTGACGACATGCGGCACGGTCAGCCTCCGAACACGCGCTTGAGCGCATCAAATCCGCCCTGGAACACGCCGCCGCCGATATTGCTGACGAGCTCGGTCTCACGCTCCGGCGCGCAATCGAATTCGGCGGTCCATTCCATGAAGGTCTGGTCGCCGTCGGTGACGGGGGTCAGCCGCAGGGTTGCGACGTAGTTCTCGACGCCCATCGGAGATTCCAGGATCGAATAGGTGCAGAACATGTCGTAGTCGGAGAGGCCGAGCAGCTTCTCGCGGATGCGGTCGCCGTTGCGCAGGCGGAAATCCCTGACGCAACCGATCTTGTCGGCGGGCTCGCCGCCCTCGATGCGGCTTTCGGCGATGGCCGGATGCCAATTCGGCAGGCCGTTGAAATCGCGGACCCGCGCCCAGACGCGGTCGTTGCGGGCATTGACGACAGTGGAGACGTAGACGCGGGCCATGGCGCGACCTCAGCTCTTCTTCCGCGGCCCGCGCTCGGCCGGCGGCTCGCCGCCCTCGGCCGCGGGCGGGGCGGCCGCCGGCTTGTCGCCGCCACCTCCGCCACCACCGCTCTTGCGGGCGGACTCCTTGATCCCCTGCATGTCACGCGCCTCTCGGATCAGGCCCGGCATCTTGGCGAGGCTGCCGCCTTCGACGCCGATGTCGGAAAGGATGGAATCGATCAGCGGTGCCTGGACGCGGTAGCGCAGGGCGGAATCGATCACCTCGTCGGTGGCGCTGCGGCCGCCATTGCCACCATGGCCGTTGCCGTTGAGGCCGTCGACCTGGAGGATGCGGATGCCCTCGATCTTCTCCATCGGCTTGACGCTCTCGCGGACGATGCCCTCGATCCGGTCGAGCAGCTTGCGGCGGAACAGCGAGTAGCGCGCCTGATCGGTCAGCACGTTCTCGGCCTCATTCAGCATCCGCTGCGCTTCCGCCTCGACGGCCGCGCGCACGCGCTCGGCTTCCGCGGCGATCCGGGTCTCCTCGGCCTGTTTCTCGGCGAGCAGCACCTCGACCGTCTTGCGCCGTTTGGCGATCTCGCTCTCGCGCGCGGTGATGACGCGCTCAGTGGCTTCGGTCGCGCGCATCCGCGCTTCCTCGGCGGCGGCGCGAGCCGCGGACTCTTCCAGCGATTTCTGATGGATGGCGATGGCCTTTTCCATCAGCACCGTCTCGACATCCTTTTCGCGGTTGACCTCGAGCTTGCGCAGCTCGCGCTCACGGCCGACGCGGGCTTCGTCGAGGCCGCGGTCGGATGCGATGCGCGCGCGCTCGACCTCCTCGCGGGAGGCGATCTCGGCCTCCTGCAGCGACTGGACGCGGGCGACCTCGAGCTGCTCGATCGCGCGGCGGCGCTCGATGCGGGCGGCTTCCAGCGCCTGCTCGCGCGAGACGTCGGTGGTCTCGACCTCCTTGCGCGCGACGATCTCGGCTTGCCGGACCTGGCGATCGGCATCGATCCGCTCGGACTTCTTGGTCGACAGCGCGATGACGCGGTCCTCGTCGGCGATCTCGATCGCCTTCTTCTGCTCGATGTTGAGAACTTCGCGCTTCTTCGACGAGTTGATGCGCTCGGCCTCCAGCGCCAGGTCGACCGTGATGCGCTGGCGCTCGATGGCGTCGCGCCGCTTGAGCTCGGCCGCCTCCAGCACGCCGGTGCGCTCGATTTCGAGCGAACGGGTGTCGCGCTCGGCCTGGATCCGCTCGGCCGCGACCGCCTTCTCCTGGGCGATGCGGGCCGCCTCGATCGCCTCGCGCGAGGCGATGTCGGCCTCCTCGACGGCGCGGTTGCGGGCGATCTCCAGCGAGCGCACGCGCTCCTCCTGGGCGATCCGGCTGGCCTCCGTGGTCTCGCGCGCGGCGATGCCGGCGACGTCGAGCGCCTGGTTGCGCTCGATTTCCAGCTGCCGCGTGTTCTGCTCGGCGGCAATGCGCTCGGCGGCGAGCGTCCGCTCGCGGGCGATGCGGGCGGCCTCGACCGCGCGCTGGGCCTCGATCTCGGCCTCCTGGATGGTGCGCACCTGCTGGATCTCCAGCGCGCGGGTGCGCTCGTCGGAAGAGATGCGCTCGACATTGACGATCAGCGTCTGGGCGATGCGGGCCTTCTCGGTCGCCTCACGGGCGGCGATCTCGGCCTCGTCGACGGCACGCGTGCGCTCGATCTCGCGGCGCCTGGTTTCCTCCTCGTTGGCGATGCGGGCGTCGGTGACGACGCGGTCCTGCTGGATCCGCGCCTTCTCGATGGCTTCGCGGGCGGCGATCTCGGCTTCCTCGACGGTCCGCATCCGCTCGATCTCGCGCTGACGCACGTCGCGCTCGGATGCGATGCGGGTGGTGTCGATCGAGCGCTGGTTGGCGATCCTGGTCTTCTCGATCTCCTCGCGCGCCAGCAGCTCCTTCTCCTCGATGGTGCGGGTCCGCTCGATCTCCTTCTGGCGGGTTTCGCGCTCCGAGGCGATGCGGGCTTCCGCGATCGCCTGGTCGTTGGCGATGCGGGCGCGCTCGATGGCTTCGCGCGCGGAGATCTGCGCCTGCTCGGCCTCGGTCTCGCGCAGCGCCCGTTCGCGGGCCACTTCCGTGCGCTGAAGCGCACGGCGCATCTCGATGTCGCGTTCCTGTTCCAGGCGCGCGGTCTCGCTCTCGCGCTCGATCTCCAGCGCCTGCCGCTCGGCCTCCAGATTGCGGGCGCGGATCTTGATCATCGAATCCTGCTCGATGTCGTTGCGCAGCTTCCGCTTGGCCTCGATGTCCTGCATCAGCTGGGTCAGGCCTTCGGCGTCGAAGCGGTTCGAGGGGTTGAAGAATTCGAGATCGGTCTGGTCGAGATCGGTGATGGCGACCGATTCCAGCTCGAGGCCGTTCTGGGCGAGGGCCTCTGCCGCGTTGGTCTTGACCCGCACGACATAGTCGCCGCGCCGCTCGTGCATCTCCTCCATGGTCATCTCGGAGGCGACCGAACGGATCGCGGAGATGAACTTGCCGGCCAGCAGCGCATGGAGCTGCCCGGGCTCCATGGTGCGGCGGCCGAGCGTGGCAGCCGCGATCGAGACGGCCTCGCGGGTCGGCTGCACCCGGACATAGAAATCGGCTTCGATGTCGACGCGCATGCGGTCGCGGGTGATCACGGCGTCCTGCCTGGAGCGGACGATGCCCATCGGCAGCACGTTCATGTTGACGGGCGTGTAATCGTGGATGAACGGCAGCACGAACGCGCCGCCATTGATCACCACGCGCTCGCCGAGGAAGCCGGTCCGGACGAACGAGGTCTCCTTGGATGAGCGATGGTAGAGCCAGTTCACAATATAGACGCCGACCACGATCACGACGACCGTGACGATCAGCCAGAGGATCAATTCACCGACCAACATCCCCGACATCTTTTCCTCCCTCGAACCTTCAGGCGTTACCGCGCGCCGATCGCCTTGAATTGACGTACCTGCTCCGTCAGCGCTCGCTCCACGGGAAGCCGCTCCATCGAGGAGGCTCCGTAGAAGCCGTGGCAATGGCGGGTGTTCTTCATGATGAAATCGGCATCGGCGGGATCAGCGATCGGGCCGCCATGCGCCAGCACCAGGATATCAGGGTTGACGCTGAGCGCGGCGGAGGCCCAGGTGTCGATCTGCGCCGGACAGTCCTTCAGCCTCAATGCGGTCTGCGCGCCGATCGTGCCGCCGGTCGTCAGCCCCATGTGGCAGACGACGATGTCGGCGCCAGCGATCGCCATCGCGGCCGCTTCCTTCTCGCTGAACACATAGGGCGTCGTCAGCATGTCCTTGTCGTGCGCCTTGGCGATCATGTCGATCTCGAGCGCGTAGGACATCCCGGTCTCTTCGAGATTAGCTCGGAACGTGCCGTCGATCAGGCCGACGGTCGGAAAGTTCTGCACCCCGGCAAATCCGAGCGCCTTCAGCTGGTCGAGAAACGCGTCCATGTCGCGGAACGGATCGGTGCCGTTGACGCCCGCGAGCACCGGCGTCTTCGTGACTACGGGCAGCACCTCGCCGGCCATGTCCAGCACGATGGCGTTGGCATCGCCGTACGCCATCAGCCCCGCGAGTGAGCCGCGGCCGGCCATGCGGTAGCGTCCGGAATTGTAGATCACGATGAGATCGACGCCACCGGCCTCCTCGCATTTGGCTGACAGCCCGGTGCCGGCGCCGCCGCCGACGATCGGCTCGCCGCGCTTCGCCATCTCGCGGAACCGCCTCAGGAGTGCTGCGCGTTCAAACCTTGGCATCGCTTACCTCGCTAGTCTCCGCCGCGCGCCGGCGCGGCCGAACAGGGTTCGGAACGCACCGACGATGGCGGCGGCGAAGTCGGGATCGTTGATGTTCTTGGGCGTGCGGATGAGCTGCCGATTTCCGGTCTGCCGCACGGTGCGCTCCAGCGTGCGGAACAGTGCGGCATCGGCGTCCGGATCCCAGAATGGCTGGCCCCGCGCATCGAGCGCGGAGACGCCGCCCTCGGGCAGGAAGAACCGCACCGGGCCGTCCATCTGGTTGAGCCGCTCGCCGATCCACCGGCCGATGCGCTCGTTCTCTTCCACGCTCGTCCGCATCAACGTCACTTGCGGATTGTGGACGTGGAATTTGCGGCCGCGGTAGCGCTCGGGAATGGTGTCGGGCGCGCCGAAATTGACCATGTCGAGCGCGCCGACCGAGCCGACATAGGGGACGCGCGTGCGGATGATCGCACCGAAGCGATCCTCGGTTGCGGGAAACACGCCGCCCATCAGGAGATCGCAGACCTCCGTCGTGGTGAGGTCGATGACGCCGGCGAGCTGGCCGGATTCGACGAGTTTCTCCATGGAGCGGCCGCCGACGCCGGTGGCATGGAAGACCAGGCACTCGAAATCGTCGCGCAGCTCGGCAGCGATCTTCTGCACCGCCGGCGTCGTCACGCCGAACATGGTGATGCCGACCGACGGCAGGCCGCCGGCCTCCCGTGCCGTCGCGGCCCGCACATCCAGCCGCGCCTTGACCATGCCGGCGAGCGCATTGGCACCGTTGGCGAGCACCGCGCGCGAGATCGAGTTCAGCCCCTGCACGTCGGTGACCGAGTGCATCATCGTGATGTCGGCCGGACCGACATAGGGCCCGACATCGCCGGAGGCGACGGAGGAGATGATCAGCTTCGGCACGCCGACGGGAAGCGCGCGCATGCCCGGGGCAACCAGCGACGCCGCGCCCGAGCCGCCGGCCGAGATCACGCCGGCGACATTGCCCTGGCGCCGCAGCCAGCTGGCGAACGCGTCGGCCATCGCGGTCACGGCAGCGCCGCGGTCGGGGCCGAACACCGCGGCACCGCCGCGGCCGTGGTTGAGCGCGATCTCCTGCGCGGAGACATCGCAGCTGGAATGCTTGCCGCTGGTCGAGACGTCGACCAGCCGCGTGCGCAGGCCGGTTTCGGCGATGATGTCGCGGATGAAGCGCAGCTCGAGGCCCTTGGTGTTGAGCGTGCCGACGACCAGCACGACGGGCGGGCCGGCGGTCTGCGCCGCCAGCGGCTCGCGCTTGCGCCGCGCGGTCTCGTCGAGCCGCGCGACCTGGGTCGAGAGTGTGCGCGCCGCCGCCTCGATGCGGGCGATCGGCACCGGCTGCGACCATCGCGTCGGCAGCGTTGGGTTGGAGACGTAGATGCGGATCGGCCCGTCGCGGCGCGGCGCCGGCGCCGGTTTAGCGTCCGGGCCGGATGCGGGGATCTCGATATCCGGCTCGAGCTCGGCGTGAAGCCCGACGCCGAGCAGGCGTTGCTGGAGCTCGCGGTCGGCGGCGAGCCGCGCGGAGTCGATGATGCGATTGATGCGGCCATTGACCATGATCGCGACGTTGCGCGAGACAGCGGTGGCGACGCCGATGTTCTGCTCGATCACCAGCACGGACATGTCGCCGTCCTCACCGAGCCGCAGCAGCATCTCCTCGACCTGCGCCACGATGACAGGCGCAAGTCCCTCGGTCGGCTCGTCCATGATCAACAAATGCGGATTGGTGAGCAGCGCGCGCGAGATCGCCAGCATCTGCTGCTCGCCGCCGGAGAGCTGGCCACCGCCGTGATCTTTGCGCTCGGCGAGGCGCGGGAAGGTGTCGTAGATGCGCTCGACCGTCCAGGCGCCGGAGCGTATGCCGCCGGCCAGCCGCAAATGCTCGTCGACGCTGAGCGAGCGCCACAGGCGGCGGCCCTGCGGCACGTAGCCGACGCCGAGCCGCGCAATCTGGGCGGAAGGCCGCCGCGTGATGTCCTCGCCGCGAACCCGGATCGACCCGCCGCTGACGCCGACCAGCCCCATGATCGCCTTGCACAGCGTGGTCTTGCCCATGCCGTTGCGGCCGACGACGGAGAACACGCCGCTCTCCAGCGTCAGGTCGACGCCCTGCAGGGCGTGCGAGTGACCGTAATAGACGTCGAGCCCGCGGACCTCGAGCGCGGCGGCGGAGCGGCGGGCCTCATTCATGGCCGCCTCCGAGATAAAGCTCCTGCACCTCGGGGTCGGACTGGATCTCTTCCGGCAGGCCCTCCTTGAAGATGCGGCCGTTGTGCATCATCGTGACGCTCTCGACGACGCGCAAGGCGACGTCCATGTCGTGCTCGATGATGATGTAGCCGA
Source organism: Bradyrhizobium sp. CIR48 (assembly GCF_014198315.1). Lineage (NCBI taxonomy): Bacteria > Pseudomonadati > Pseudomonadota > Alphaproteobacteria > Hyphomicrobiales > Nitrobacteraceae > Bradyrhizobium > Bradyrhizobium sp. CIR48. Next base: position 560,644 of record NZ_JACIHG010000002.1, on the reverse strand, counting down.
TATGCGCCGGCAGCGAGGTCAGGATCTCGATCAGCTCGGCCCGTTCGGTCGGCGACAGGCCCGCGGCCGGCTCGTCGAACAGGACGAAGCGCGGGGCGCCGGCGAGCGCGAGCGCGATCTCGAGCTGGCGCTGCTGGCCGTGCGCGAGCTCGGCGACGCGCTGGTCCTTCACGGCGGCCAGATGCACGGCCTGGACGAGGTTGTCGGCCGCATGCATCAGGGCATCGTTCTGTCCCGGACGCAGAAACGAGAAGCGCCCGCGCGAGACGCCGCGGCAGGCGAGATAGACATTGTCCTGCACGGTGAGGCCGGGGAACAACGCTGAGATCTGGTAGGTCCGGCGCAGCCCGCGGCGGATGCGTTCATAGGGCGGGAAGTGGGTGACGTCCTCGCCGAAGAAGCGGATGGTGCCGGAGGAGGGCGCGAAGTCGCCGGTGATGCAGTTGAACAGCGTGGTCTTGCCTGCGCCGTTGGAGCCGAGCACGGCGCGGCGTTCGCCGGGCCGCACGGTGATGGTGACGTCGGTCAGCGCCGCGAGCGCGCCAAACAGCCTTGTCACGCCGCGCAGCTCCAGCGCGGCACCGGCGCCGACGGCCGAGAGGCGCTGCGCGACGCTATCCATGACCGCGTCCTCCGCTTTGGCGGTCGGTGCGGGAGCGTTGGCTCTGGCGCCAGCGCTGCCATAGGCCGATGACGCCGTCCGAGGACCAGAACACGATGGCGAGGAACCCGAGCCCGATCAGTAGCCGGAAGCGGTTGCCGTCGAGGCCGAGCCTGACCAGGAAGTCGAGCGCGAAGGTGCGCAGCAGCACGAAGATCAGCGCGCCGATGAACGGGCCGATCGGACGCGTGATGCCGCCGACGACGGCGATGATCAGCACGTCGATGCAGGCCCCGACGCTGACCGAGCCCGGCGAGATCTGGCGGTAGTTCCAGACCTGGAGCACGCCGGCAAGTGCGGCCACGAAGGAGGCGAAGGCATAGGCGGCGACGCGGTGCGCATTGACGTTGAAGCCGAGCGCCGCCATGCGGCGCGGATTGTCGCGTACGCCCTGCAGCGCAAGGCCGAAGGGGGCACGCGAGATATATTCGACCGCGAAATAGCAGAGCGCGGCAACCGCGAGCACGACATAATAGAAGGGAATGTCGGCGCGCCAGTTCACGCCCCAGAAGTGCGGCGTGGCCACGGTGTTGATGCCGGTATGGCCGTTGAAGATCGCCCAGTTCTGGTTGGTGAAATAGTAGAAGGCAGCTCCAATCGCGAGCGTGATCATGATGGTGTAGATGCCTTCGGTGCGCACCGCGAGCGCACCGCCGAGCGTGCCGAACGCGGTCGCCAGCGCCAGCGCCATGGGCACCGCGAGCCACCACGGCCAGCCCAGGCTGATATTGGCGTTGCCGCTGACGCCGAACACGGCGACCATGTAGGCCGAGAAACCCGCGATCGTGAGCTGCATCAGGCTGACCATGCCGCCGTAGCCGGCGAGGAACATCAGGCTGAGCGCCATGATGCCGAGGATCAGCGTGGTCGCGAAGATCTCGATCAGGAAGAAGCCGCTCGCGATCAGCGGCATGATCAGGAGAATGATCGCGACGATCCAGGCGGCGGGATTGTTGATCTCCGGCCATGTCCGCGCGGGGCGCTGCGCGACATCGGCGGGACGAACGGCAATGCGGGCATCGTGGGTGAGCGACATGTCAGCGCCTCGCCAACAGGCCTTGCGGCCGGATCGCCAGCACCAGCACCATGATCAGGAAGGTCACGACGATGGCATAGGTCGGGATGTAGACCGAGCCGAGCTGCTCGGCGAGGCCGATGATCAGCGCACCCAGCGCCGCGCCGGGGATCGAGCCCATGCCGCCCACGATCACGACGACGAGGGAGGCGAGCAGGAAGCGGATGTCCTCGCCCGGGGATAATGACTGGAAGGTGCCGCCGACGACGCCGGCAATGCCCGCAAGTCCCGCACCGAACGCGAACACCGCCACGAAAACGAGCTGGATGCGCACCCCGGTCGCGGCGAGGATATCGCGGTCGTCGACGCCGGCGCGGATGATCATGCCGGCGCGGGTGCGATTGAGCGCGAGCCACATCGCCACGCCGATCACGACGGAGGCGGCGAAGATCACCAGCCGCACCAGGGGATACCGGAGATAGACCGGCTCGCCCGAGGATTTGATCGCCGTGACCAGCGGCAGCTCGATGGGGCCGATCAGCCAGTTCGGCGTCTGGATCTGGTAGAAGTCGCCGCCACAGGCCCACAGCATGAGATCGGCGAACACGATCGAGAGCCCGATCGTCACCATGGTCTGCCTGAGGTCCTGGCCCTCCATCCGGCGGAACACGATCAGCTGGAGCAGGACGCCGACCAGGGCGGTGAGGATGAAGGCGACGATGAAGCTGAGCAGCCAGGAGCCGGTCGCAGTGCTGATGGCGTAGCCGACATAGCCGCCGAACAGATAGAGCGAGCCGTGCGCGAGGTTGACGTTGCGCATCAGGCCGAAGATCAGCGTGAAGCCGCTGGCGACGAGGAAGTAGAGTCCGCCGAGCGTGATGCCGTTGAAGACCGCGTTGAGGAAGACGCGCTTGCGGCCGATGGCCTCTTCGAGGCCGGGCGGCCAGACCGCGAAGACCAGCCAGAGCGCGACGGCAATGGCAATGATCGAGATCAGCGCCCAGGCCGGGTGGCGTTCGACAAAGCGGCTCATGTGCGCCACCCGCTTGGCCAGGGCGCATCCCGAAGGTCCACCAAATACAGGTCAGGCAGCCTTGCGCCGGCCGCTAGCCTCGCCATGAACGTGCGCTCCCGTCGGTCGCGACCCTCTTTCGGGATCGCGTTGCCCGCATCCTAGCGGGGCTGCGAGGACGACGTTTGATTGTGAGTATCTTTTCGTGGCCCGCTCAGGCGCGCAAAATCTTGGCCGCGCGACGATAATCGGTCGGGGCCATTCCCACATTGGCGGCGAAGAAGCGGGTGAAGCCGCTCTGCGACGAGAAGCCGAGATCGAAGCCGATATCGGCGATCGGCGTCTCGCTGGCCACGAGCGCTTCGAGCGCATGTTCCATGATCAGCGTGTTGAGATAGAGGTTCGGCGTCACGCCGGTCTGGACGCGGAACAGCCGGTAGAAGTGCGGTCGCGACAGTCCTGATTCCCGCGCGATCGTATCGAGCTCGATCTCGGCGCCGGGGCTCTCCGACATCATCTTGATGCATTTGCGCACGCGGAAATCGGTGACGGAGCCGTTTGCGCGTGGATCGCGCGCGATCTCGGCCTGCTGCCAGCTTTCGTCGTAACAGATGTCGATCAGCCGCCGCAGCTCGGAATCCAGGCTGGAGAGCGATGGTGCGCCGCACACGAGCGCGGCCGTCCGCCTGATGTGCTTGTCCAGCGCCGGCGTGCGCCGGAACTGGGTGCGGCCGAAACGCATCCGGTGGGTGCCGGAGGCATCGGGCGCAAACCATTCGGCGTTGACATAGAGCACGAAGAAGATCGCGCCGCCGTCGAGATCGGCCGGCAGGAAATTGTGCGGCTCCCAGGGATTGACCGCGACGACGGACGTCTCGTTGAGATCGTGGTGTCCGTCGGAGACGTCGATGCATGCGGGCATGCCGCCAACATGGAAGATCAGATGACCTTCACGATGGGCGTGAATATTGAAAGGGCGGTTCAACTGATAAACCGTCGCCCGGCCGAACCGGCCGTGGAAGACGGCGAGCGCACGGCTCATGCCTTCCCCTCCCGAATGTTCTTGTCTTTTCGCTCAGCGTTCAACAACGCCGACGAGATTGCAAGAGTGGAGAGCGACCGCGTCAGCAAGTCGCTCCCCGGATTGCGCATCGCAGGGGTGATGCGTCAGTATTTCTTACATTCCGGCACGGTGCGGCTCGGCAGCCCGATCTTGGAGAATACGGCCGGGTCGTAGCCGAGTGTCTGGTTCACGTTCGGGATCACCTTCACGACCTTGCTGAACAGCGCGCCCTTGCCGTCATCGACAACCTCGGTGACGAAGTTGGTGCCGATCGCCTGGCGGTTGGAGTCGAGCTTGATCTTGCCGTTCGGCGCGTCGATCTCGATCTTGGCGAGGGCTTCCTTGTACTTGGCCTGGTTGTTGGAGAGATCGCCATTGACCTGACGCAGCGCCAGGATCAGCGCCATGGTCGAGTCATAATAGTTGGTGGCGAGCAGCGACGGGCTCGGGAAGCGTTTGTTGGGCGGGAAAGCGTCCTGATAGGCCTTCACGAATTTCTGCCAGCCCGGATCCTCCCAGGTATCGGCCTGGCCGCTCGCCGCGATGGTGCCGACCAGGGCGTTCTTGGCGTTGCCCTTCGACGACAGGATGGTCTGGTCGATCATGATGGAACCGCCCATCAGATGCGCCTTGCCGCCGGCCTGCTGGTACTGGTTGAGGAAGTTGACGGCATCGGCGCCGCCAAGCCCGAGATAGATCGCGTCGACATCGTCCGGCAGTGCGGCGATCACCGAGGCGAAATCCTTGGTGCCGAGCGGCACCCATTGCCGGTTGGTGACCTGTCCACCGGCGCCGCAGAACTCGAGCACGAGGCCGAACACCTGCGTGTAGATGAACGAATAGTCCTCACCCACGGTCGCGATCTTGCGATACTTCTTTTCCTCATAGGCATATTTGCCGAGGCCGACCTGCCACTGCGCGCCGTCCATGTTGTAGCGGAAGAAGTTCGGGGCGGGATCGACATAGGTCGTCTCCTGCGCGCCGGAGGCCGCGTTGATGAAGGTCAGCTCGGGATGGGTTTTCGCAAAGTTCTTCACCGCGATGCCCTCGTCGCCGGAGAGCGGCGAGAGCAGGATCTGCACTTTGTCCTGCTCGATCAGCTTGCGCACGGCGCGTACCGCGCTGTCCGGCGTCGCGTCGGTCGAGGCGACGATGAATTCGAGTTCCTTGTCGCCGACCTTCTTGCCCAGGACGTTGAGGGCCGTCTGGTGGCCGCGCATGCCGTCCTCGCCGAGCACCGTGTACGTGCCTTCGAGGGTTGCGGTTACGCCCACCTTGATCTTTTCCTGGGCGATCGCTGCGCTTGAAAGAAACAAGCTGCTCAGCGCGAGCAGTCTCACACTGCATTTCGACATTGTGCTCCTCCCTGTGTGTTCGTCTTTTGTCGCCGCGTGGCTCTCGGCCCGCGGCTTTGATGGGAAAGCTAACCGAAGTCGGATGCGGTGCATGCGTTGGCGCCCCCTTTGGTTTGACGGGCAGTCTCATTTTTGAATGGTGCGGCGCAAATGGTTTCGCGGTGCAACAGGCGGTCACAGGAACGCTTCCGGCGGGGCTCCGTTAGCGGAGCAAATTGCTGGAGTTGTCCATGATCGAATACCCCAAGCCGCCTTATCCTTCGCAACAGCAGCCGATGCCCGGTTCGACGCGTGCGATGAATCCACGTCCCGATCATGGTGAGGAGAGTTACAAGGGCGCCGGACGCCTGGCCGGGAAAAAGGCGCTGATCACCGGAGGCGACAGCGGCATCGGCCGCGCGGTCGCGATCGCCTACGCCCGAGAGGGCGCCGACATCGTCATCTCCTATTTGAACGAGGACGAGGATGCAGCCGAGGTCAAGGCGCTGGTGGAGCAGGCGGGACGCAAGGTCGTCCTCATTCCCGGCGACATCAGCAATCCCGAGCACTGCCGCGGCATCGTGCGTCGCACCGTCGACGAGCTCGGCGGCATCGATATCCTCGTCAACAATGCGGCGCATCAGGCCACGTTCAAGGACATCGCCGACATCAGCGACGAGGAGTGGCAGCGCACGTTCGCGACCAACATCCACGCCATGTTCTATCTGACCAAGGCTGCGGTCCCTCATATGAAGCCGGGAGCTGCGATCATCAACACGGCGTCGGTGAACTCGGACATGCCCAACCCGACGCTGCTGGCCTATGCCACGACCAAGGGCGCCATCCAGAATTTCACGGGTGGGCTGGCGCAGATGCTCGCCGAGAAGGGCATTCGGGTCAACGCCGTCGCTCCAGGTCCGATCTGGACGCCGCTGATCCCGTCGACGATGTCGGAGGAAAGGGTCAAGAATTTCGGCAAGCAGGTCCCGATGCAGCGCGCCGGCCAGCCGGCCGAGCTCGCAACCGCCTACGTCATGCTGGCCGATCCGCTCTCGAGCTACACCTCGGGGGCCACGTTGGCCGTCACCGGCGGGAAGCCGTTCATCTGATTGGATGCGCCTCGTCAGCGTCTGCACCGTGGCGGCGCCGGGCGCCGGGCCGCCACGTCCTGGTCAGCAGATCGATCAGGCGGCGTTGGACGCCTTGGCGTTGACTCCCTTGCGGAGCGCCACCGTGTTCAGCTTGGTGTTGGCCGCCTTCTCTTCGTTCAAATTGGTCGTGAGGAAGCGCACGATGTCGTCGTGGCCGAGCTCTTCCGCCCAGGCGATCAACGTGCCGTAGCGGCAAATCTCGTAGTGCTCCACGGCCTGCGCGTTGGCCACGATCGCGGCATCGAGCACGGCCTTGTCCTCGATCTCGCCGGCGGTCGCGTCGGCTTCCTCGATCAGGCCGTCGATGGCCGGACACTGCGTGCCGCTGGGCTCCTTGCCGAGCTTGGCGAACACCTTGTCGAGCCGTTCGACCTGCTTGTTGGTCTCGTCCAGATGAGCCTTCAGGCCGGCGGCGAGATCCCTGTTGGTCGCCTTGTCGATCATCTTCGGCAGCGCCTTCAGGATCTGCTGCTCCGCGTAATAGATGTCCTGCAGCCCGTGCAGCAGCAGGTCTTCCATCGATTTGATGTCCTTGGTGAAGAATCCCATAAAAGACGGCTCCTTTTCACAATGATGACACTGGAACGCTGCGCGGCCGCAGCTGTTCCATTCCGGTGTGCAGATCGGGAGAGCCGAATGAGCGATGGAATTGATCATCTTGCAGGCCTGCTCGGACGCGCGGCGATGGACGTGTGGGGCGACATGCCTCGCGACATCCAGGAAGCGCTGTTCGAGTCCGCCATGAAGGGACGCGAGAGTGAGCGCGAGGAGCTCGCACGGCTGCTGCACGAGCGCCATCCGCGCACGCTTCATCCGGCCCGGCCGGGATGATGCAGCGGGTGGAACGATCGTACGCGCCGCTGATTGGTAAACTGAGTGACGCGTCGCCGAATGACTCGAACGAGGCCGCGGGAGGCGCATCGCTCGACCGTTGGAAAATTTGTGAGTCGATCGCCTTGACTGAGGTAAACATCGGAAAATGGTACGACCCGATCTCGGAACGGTGGATCGTGCCGCGTGAAGCGCGCGCCATCGCCGGCTATGGTCAGTCCGGCGCCGAGAAGGTGCCGGAGAGCCACGAGAGACGCGAGGCGCAGCGGATCTGGGAGCTGTTGGTGGATTGCTGCGCAGGTGAGTGATGCCGAGCCTCAGGCGGATTTGGGCCGAAGCCAAACTGTCGTGGTCCCCCCTTTAAGCGCCCGTCGAATAGTTGTGGTCAGATAGATCCCGGGCGCTCCGCGGCACCTTTGAAACCGCTTTCGTTCCTCGCGGTGCGGCCGACAGCTCCGGGCTTGGGCGAACGCCTCCTGCAACGACCTCTGGCATCGCGGGGCAGCCCAGCGTTTCCGTCAACGCTGATCTCGACGACCTCACGATCGGATCGGTATATTACCACCCCGATTAGCAGGCCGGACGCCGGAACAAGGATCACGCGATGGACGATACGATTGGCTTTCCCGATCCCGGTCTCGACCTGTCGGATGGCTTCAAGCCGCACACCTCGCATTGGGGCGTGTTTTCCGCGCGCCAGGGCGTGGCCGGGCTGGAGGTCAGGGCCTATGCGGGCGACCCCGATCCGAACGGCATCATCGACAATTTCCCTGGTGCGCTCCGCCATCAGGCGCGCATATCCCAGCCGGCGATCCGCCGCGGCTGGCTCGAGCGCGGGCCGGGTCCCGACGATCGCCGCGGCCGCGACGAATTCGTCTCCGTGAGCTGGGAGAAGGCGCTTGACCTGCTCGGCGACGAGCTGTCGCGCATCCGCGATACAAGCGGGCCTGGCGCCGTGTTCGGCGGTTCCTATGGCTGGTCGAGCGCCGGCCGCTTTCATCACGCCCAGAGCCAGGTGCATCGCTTCCTCAACATCGCGATGGGCGGCTATGTGCGCTCGGTCAACTCCTATTCCTCCGGCGCGTCCTCGGTGCTGCTGCCGCAAATCCTCGCCGGCTACGAGGACATTACCAAGCGCAACGTCACCTGGGAGCAGATCGCCGATCACACCGACATCGTGCTGGCCTTCGGCGGCATGGCGCTGAAGAACTCCATGGTGGCCGGCGGCTCGATCAGCAAGCATGTCGAGCGCGGCGCCATGGCAGCGGCCCGCAAGCGTGGCTGCGAGTTCATCCTGGTCAGCCCGCTTCGCGAAGACCTGCCCGTCGAGGCCGGTGCGGAGTGGATGACCTGCGTGCCGAGCACCGACACCGCCTTGATGCTCGGCCTCGTCCACACGCTGGTCAGCGAAGGCCTGAACGACCAGGCCTTCCTCGATCGTTACACGGAGGGATGGCCGGTCTTCCTGCGCTATCTCACCGGCGAGAGCGACGGGCAGGCAAAGCATGCCGAATGGGCCGCCGCGATCTCAGGCGTCGAGGCGGAGACGATCCGCAAAGTCGCGCGCCGGCTCGCCGGAAAGCGCGCACTGATCACCGTCTCTCATTCGCTGCAGCGCGCCGAGCATGGCGAGCAGCCGGTATGGATGGGCATGGTGCTGGCGGCGGCGCTCGGCCAGATCGGCCTTCCCGGCGGCGGCTACGCCTATTCGCTCGGAGCGATCGGCTATTACGGCCGCCGCGTCAACGACGTGCCGGGGCCGACGCTGGGGCAGGGCCGCAACGGCGTCGCCGATTTCATTCCGGTGGCGCGCATCGCCGACATGCTGCTCAAGCCGGGCAGCACCTATCGCTACAATGGCGAGACGCGGACCTATCCGGACATCCGCATGGTCTACTGGGCTGGCGGCAATCCCTTCCATCATCACCAGGACATCAATCGCCTGCGCAAAGCGTTTGCGAAACTCGATACGTTCGTCGTGCATGAGCTTGCCTGGACCGCCACCGCCCGTCACGCCGACATCGTGCTGCCGTCGACGATGACGCTCGAGCGCGAGGACATCGGCTATTCCAGCAACGACCCCCTCATGGTGGCCATGCACCGGATTGCCGAGCCGTTCGGGCTTTCGCGCGACGACTACGACATCTTTGCCGATCTCGCCGATCGTTTGGGGGCCCGCGAGCCCTTCACCGAGGGACGCACGTCGCGGCAATGGCTCGAGCATCTCTACGAGCCGACCCGCGCCTCGCTCGCCAAGCGTGGCCTGGAAGCCCCTCACTTCGACGAGTTCTGGGCGCGCGGCAGCCTCGTCGTTCCGCAGCAGCCCGATGACGGCGGACGGTTGCGCCGCTTCCGCGAAGATCCGGTCAATCACGCGCTGCCGACGCCGAGCGGGCGCATCGAGATTTTCTCGCAGAAGATCGCCGGCCATGGTGATGCGGATTGTCCGGGGCATCCGGTCTGGCTCGACAAGACCGACATGCCCAAGCCGGGGGCGCCGTGCTTCCTCGTCGCCAACCAGCCGGTGACGCGGCTGCACAGCCAGCTCGACTTCGGCGGGCATTCGCTTGGCTCGAAACATCGCGGCCGTGAGGTCGCGCGGATGAACCCGCGCGATGCGGACGCGCGCGGCATCAAGGACGGCGACATCATCCGCCTGTTCAACGATCGCGGTGCGTGCCTTGCCGCGGTCCACGTCACCGACGGCATCGCGCCCGGCGTGGTGCAGCTTCCGACCGGCGCCTGGTACGATCCGATGGATCCGGAAGACGAGGCGCCGCTCTGCGTTCACGGCAATCCGAACGTGCTCACCCGCGACATCGGGACCTCGTCGTTCGCGCAAGGCTGCACCGGGCAGCTGACGGTGGTCGAGGTGGAGAAGTTCACCGGAAATCTGCCGCCGATCCGCGCGTTCGATCCGGTGTAGGGTGTCGTAGCCCGGATGGAGCGCAGCGTTGCGCCAAGAAAATGGGGCCGTCCTGTGTGGGAGCAGGGACGGCCCCGAGAGGCTCGCCGGCCCCGGAGGATGAGGGCGCGAGCCGCCGGATGCCTAGGCCGCGGCGCTGGCGGTCCAACCGATCTGCGGGGAAGAACGACGCCGCAGCGGCGCTTCGACCTCGAGCCGCTCACCCCTGCTGGCGAGGCGCCAGCGCGCCGGTGATTGACCGCTGATGCGTTTGAACACGGTCGAGAAATGCGCCTGCGTGCTGAAGCCCACGGCAAGCGCGATCTCCGCCAATGGCCGCTCGGTGCTTGCAAGCAGCGTCTTCGCCTGCTCGGTGCGGTGATTGAGCAGATATTCGCGGGGACGGTAACCGGTCGCGGCGCGGAATTGTGCCGCAAAGTGCATCCGGGACAGGCCGGCGACATTGGCAAGCTCGGACAGGCTGATGCCGCGGTGGAAATGATCGGCGATATATTGCTCGACACGCCGCAGCCGCCATTTCGGCAAGGCATTGACCCTTGCGCGCGGCAACTCGATCCGGGTGAGATGCATCGCCAGGGTCTGGCCGATGCACTGTGTGAAATGCCGGTCTGCGGCATCACTTTGCTCGATCAGCGCCTTGGCAAGCTCGGCGGCGAGCGGATCGCGCAGCAGCACGAGGTCATTGAGCCCGTCGGCCGCAACGACATGGGCCGGAAGATGATCCGTGGAGATGTGGACGTGCAGGAAGGCGCATGGCGACTGGAATTGCACGCCGAGAGATTTCGAGGGAGCGGTGACATAGAGCGTCCCCGCAGGCATGGTGCCGTCGAAAATGATCTGGCGGTCCCGTGTCAGCTTCGCGCGCGTGGTCTTCAGGGCGATGCCGATGAAATAGCGATCATCCGGCGTCGTCGTTTCGTGCGACGAGCTGCTCCGCGAGTCCTCCCATCGCGAGATCGTGATGTCCTGGATCGCGCCGTCCACAGTGCGATCGATCTGACGCCATTGGCTCTCCCGGGCGATCACCTGCGTCGGGCGAAGAACCTCGTGATCCCGCGAGCCGGCCGGAAAATCGATCCAGGCATGGGCCGCGTGCAAATTGTTCGACATCGCTCGTCCTCTCCTGGCTTTGCCGCGGTTTGCAACGACCGGCAAACGCGCAAAGCCAATGCTGTCCATGCTCGGAGGATAGGCGTGAGCTGGCCAGGACGCCCGTTAGTGGTGATTAGGATCTGTTAGATTTTGTGCGCGTGCATCAGGTGCGACAGCCCGCCGCAGACGTTTGATTAAGTCCAATTTGTCAGAGATTTGCCCGGCTGCCCCTGTTTGAGGGGACCTCAAGGAGCATCGCGTGGCGATCGACGTGCCGGTGTGAGATCCGCGCAGGGCCTTCGCTGGACCTCGCATCGGTGCCGGGTATAGTCCCCGCGCGTTTCGAGGAAGCAGTCGTCAAGATGAGCAAGATGTGACCGACCTCTCGGCAGGACATGGCCCCCGCAGCGGCGGCGCCGGAACGATCCTTGATCTCGATGCCGTCTCGTTCGGGCCGTTCTCGCTGCGCTCGCGGCTGCTGGAGAAGGACGGCGTGCCAGTCAAGCTCGGCAGCCGCGCGATGGATATTTTGCGCCTTCTCGTCAGCCGTGCCGGCGAGGTGGTGCCAAAGAACGAGATTCTCGGCTACGCGTGGTCCGGCCTCTCCGTCGAGGAGATCAGCCTGCGGGTTCATGTCGCCGAGCTGCGCAAGGTGCTCGGCGACGGCAAGGACGGCGTCCGCTACATCACCAACATTCCGAGCCGGGGTTATTGCTTCGTCGCGCCGGTGCAGCGTGGTCCACGCGCGGAGCCGCCGTCGCTCACGTCGCGGCCAGCCGAAAAGGTGACGTCGTCACCGTCTCTGCCGCATCGTTTGGACCGGATGGTCGGGCGGGACGAAATCGTGGCCGAGCTGGCGCCGCGCTTGCTCCGCGATCGTTTCGTCACGCTGCGAGGGCCAGGCGGCATCGGCAAGACCACCATTGCGGTCGCGCTCGCGCATGCCCTGTGCGACAGATTCGAGGGCAACGTCCACTTCCTCGAATTCGGTCCGCTCAAGGACGCCGCGTTGGTGGCGAGCACGGTTGCCGCCGCGCTGGGCCTCGTCGTGCACCACAACGATCCGAGTGACAGCATCGTCAATTTCCTGCGCGGGCGCCGGCTGCTTCTCGTTCTCGACAGCTGTGAGCACGTCATCGACGCGGTCGCACGTCTCGCGGAAGACATTCACCGCGAGGCGCCCGGCGTCGCCATCCTCGCCACCAGCCGCGAGTCGCTGCTGGTGGCTGGCGAGCAGATTTTCGAACTTGCTCCGCTGCGCGGCCCGCCGCAAGGCACGCGCCTCAGCGCCGGCGAGGTGCTGAATTATCCGGCGGCGCGCCTGTTCGTCGACCGCGCCAATGCGGCGGGGCATCGCGACGATCTCACCGACGAGGATGCGGAAGTCCTGGTGCAGATCTGCGGCAAGCTCGATGGCATCGCGCTCGCGATCGAACTTGCTGCCGCGCGCGTCGGCCTCTACGGGCTGCGCGAGATGGCGGCGCTGCTCGACAGCCGCCTGCAGCTCGAGTGGCGCGGGCGACGAACGGCGCCGCCGCGGCAGCAGACGCTCGGTGCCACGCTTGACTGGAGTTTCGGCCTGATCGGCGAGAACGAGCGCATCGTGTTCCTGCGGCTCGCCGTCTTCGCAGGTCACTTCACCCTGAAGGGCGCCATAGCGGTGGTGGCCGAGGAGGAAACGCCGGAGGAACGCGTCATCGACGCGCTGGAGCAGCTCGTGGCCAAGTCGCTGGTGTCCTCGCAGCCGGACGGCGCATCGCGGCGCTATCGCCTGCTGGACGCAACGCGTGCCTATGCCATGCAGAAGTTGGCGGATGGCGGTGAGGCAAGCGTCATCGCGCGCCGTCACGCTTGTTATGTTCAACGCACGCTCGAAGCCGGCCTGACGGCGCAGGGTGGCAGCGGCCAGATGTCCCGCTCGCAGGAGCGTGCGGGCCTGCTCGCCGATGCCCGCGCGGCGTTGGCATGGAGCTACGCCAATGATGACGGCGCCGACTTGCGCGTGCCGCTTGCCGGCAGTTGCACGGGCCTGTTCGTCGAGCTGAATTTGCTGAACGAGGCGCGCATCTGGTCCGATCGCGCGCTCGCGATGCTCGACGACGCCGATCGTGGCGGCCGATGGGAGCTCGAGCTTCAGTCAACGCTCGGTCACGCCTTCATGTTCACCGAGCGCAACAGCGAGCAGGCGGAAGCGGCGCTCCGGCGCGGGCTGGAGATCGCGCAGACGATCGGCGACCACGCCAACACATTCAGGTTGTTATCGCGACTGAACATGTTCTATCGCCGGACCGGCGGCTACCGGCATCTGGTGCCGACTGCGCGTCACGCCGAACGGATTGCGCGCCTGATCGGCGATACCGCGGGCATTGCCGGCAGCAAAGCGCTTCTCGGCGTGTCCTATCACCTCGCCGGCGACCAGGCCGAGGCGCAAGCTCATCTCGACGAGGGCATGCGCGACGACGCCGCACTGCGGGGCACGCAACCCGGACATTTCGCCTATTCGCGTACGCCGCAAATTCCGCTGGCGCGCGTGTTGTGGCTGCGCGGCTATCCCGATCGCGCGCTCGAATGCGTCCTCCCGCTCGTCGGCGCATCAGCGCCGCGCGACGTGGTCATGCATTGTATCGCGCTGTGCTGGTCCGCCTCGGTGTTCGGTTGGGTCGGCGACTGGTCCGCCGTCGAGACCATGAGCACTCGCCTGGCGACGCATGCGAGCATGCACGGGCTCGTCCCCTATGAGGCCGTTGCGACCGGCTTTCGGGCGCAGACCATGATCGCCCATGGCGAGGCCCTTGGCGGCATCGACCTGTTGCGAAGCGCACTTCCGCGTCTGCACGCGGATCGCTACGAGCTCTATATGTCGGCATTCGCCGCGGATCTGTCTTCCGGGCTGGTCTCATTGGGGCGCTTGGCGGAAGGCGCTCAGGTCCTGCACGAGACCATCGACCGCGTCGAGCAGGAAGGCGGCGCCTTCGACATGCCGGAGCTGCTGCGTCTGCGCGGAGAGCTCGAGGCGCAGAGCGGAAACCTCGACGCGGCCGAGGCAAGCCTTGTCGCATCGGCGGAGCTCGCCGAGCAACAGGGCGCGCTGTCCTGGCGGCTGCGAACCGAGATGTCGCTGGCGCGGCTGCGCGAGCGGCAGGGTGTACGAGATCCGCGCGAACAGCTCGCCAAGACCTATGCGCGGTTCACCGAGGGGGTCGACACCGCCGATCTCAGGGCCGCACGGCTCATGCTGAATCCGCCTTCCGCCTGATCAAGCCGAACAGCGGCGGCGCCTCCGCAGCGATCCGCCACGCGGTTGCTGTCAGCCCTTGTGTCCGTCCAGTCGCGCAAGGAAGCCGCGAACGAGCGCAGCGATTTCGCTGTTGGCTCGTTATGTATTGTTAGGCGTTGAGAGCGGCCATGTCAGCCGTACCGCCGCTATTCGAAGACGGCGTCGAAGATCTCGACGTCCATCAGCACCGGCTTGGCAATCACGGTTCCATCGGGCCGCAATGTCTGCGCGCGCCGAAGGGTCGGCACCACGATGCCGCCGAAGCTGTCATGAGCCCAGGAGGAGTGTGCAACCTTCATCCCGAAGAGATCGTGATCTGCCCGTCGCTGCAGAGCGCTCTCGTCGAAATAGAAGATCTGCTCGGACGCGAGCGTCATCAGGTGAGCCGGGAATCGTGCCCGCAGCCGCCGCCAGGTTTCGGCATTCTCCTGCCAGGGCGACAGCTCCTCGATCACGACATCGGGGTGGGCAAGCAGGAATGGAATCGTCAGATAACTCCAGATTGCGACGCCGCAGAAGAAGACGAGGTGCAGCTCGTCCGCGAGCGCCGGTGGATCGACCTCGGAAAATGCAAGACCGGGATTAGGCCAGAACCGCAGGACCTCACCATCCAGGCTCTCGATCGTGATCGCGTCCGGTTGAAAGGAGCCGGAGTGCTCACCCCCGGTGATGCCGGTGAAGCGCACCGATTGCGTCCGGGTCGAACCTTCCGCGGTCACGTCCTTGAATTCCCGGGCATGGCCGGCACTGGAGAACAGCGTCCCGCCAACGGAAAGGTGGAGCGTGAACCGGTTCAAGCTGTTCCAGCGGGCCATTCCGCCGCTGGCATCGATTACATCGTCAAGAAGCGCCATGTCCCGCCACATCCACCGTGCAGTGTCTCCACCATGGCGGGGCGCATGCGGCTTGGCGTGTTAGAAGTTGTTAGGAGTTGCGAGCGAGTAGCATGGCAGTATCTCGTTGAAGATACTCTCAATTCAGGGTGCCCAGCAGCTCCCTGGCAGCGATCAGATCGCGGGTCTGGAGACCTTCCTGGTAGCGCGCAACGAGGGGGCTGAGCAAAGCGCTAGCGTCAGCGGCCTTGCCGGCCCGCTCCCAGATGCGGCCGAGGCTGATCGCCCCGCGAAGCTCCCAGCCGACCGCGGATTGACGCCGGGACAGATCGAGCGATTTGCGCAAGGTGCCCTCCGCCTCTACAGCGTTGCCAGACCCGGCGAGGATGTCACCCTTGATCCTGAGCATCTCCGGCATGTCGAAGGATTCGCCGTGATCGGGAATCTGGGCGATCGCCTCGTTGATCGTCTGCAAGGCCTCGTCGGGCTGGTTCTGGGAGGCGAGACCCTCCGCGAGCGCTGTCGCAAACACCGTCGTCATGATGCGGTGCCGTGTCGCGTACAACGTGGCCTGACTGCGGCGAAGGTGCTCGATCCCGGCCGCGACGTCGCCGCGGCGCAGCAGCAACTCGCCCTTCTGGCCGATGCCGACCGCGTGATAGGGGCCGAGGAAGTGCCGCGCGGAATGGTCGATCAGCCGCTCGATCAGGATTTCGGCACTGGCCCAGTCGCCGACCCAGAGGAACACGTAGATCGTCCAGATCAGGGAGATGCCGAGGGTAAGCGGCTGCTCGAGCAGCTCGGCCTCGCGCACCGTGTATCTGGCCACCTCGATCGCTCGCTCGGGCCGGCCCGTGAGCCAGAGCCCGCGCGCCAGCGCAACCAGCGCGACGATGCGGTCGTCATAGCCGAGATGCCCGATATTCAGCCGTTGCGAGCCGGGATTGTGCACCATCGCGCTTTCGCAGAACCGAACCGCCTTGTCCTGGTTGCCGATCAAATGGTGCGCGACGCCGCGCATCCAATCCACGTTCAGCGTGGCGGCGGAATCATTCAGTTTGCGCGCAACGCCCTCGGCCTGTTCGCTGGTGTCGAGCGCGCCGTGAAAATCGCCGACCCTGGTCAGGTAGATGTGCAATCCGCGCAGCAGCCAGAGCTGCCAGTGCAGGTCATCGAGCTGCCGGGCAAGCTCGAGACTGCGCGTGAAGGCCGACCGGACCGCTTCCGTATTACCTTGCGTGAACATCACGGAGACGCCGAGCGCGGCCTGCAGGGTCATCTCCTGTCGGCTGTCCACGGCGCTCGTGTCGAGGGACGCCAGCGCCTGCTGGGTCCATCGGTAGCATTCCGTCAGCAATGTCAGCTCGAGGAAGAACTGCGCCGCCGAGGCCGCCAGATCCACGCCGATCGTCCGGTCGCCGCCGTCCGAAAAGCTGAAGGTCAGCGCGGCCCTGACATTGGGCAAATGGTCGGCATAGGGAAGGAAGCCGCCCGCGCTCTGCATGCCCGTGGATTTCAGCGCAATGTCGCGCAGGAAATCGCGGAAATATTCGGCGTGGGCGCGCGCGACGCGGTCCGCTTCGCCGTTCTCGACGAGCTTGTCCGCCATGAAGGCGCGGGTGGTGTCGAGCAGGCGATAGCGCAGCCGCCGCTCAGCCGGCGAGGTCGCGATCAGGGATTTGGAGAGCAGGTTCGAAATGGCTTCCACACCTTCGCCCTCGCTGATGCCCTGGCAGGATGCGATCGCAAGCGCGGCTTCCAGCGTGAACGGCCCGACGAACACCGACAATCCGCGCAGGGTCGCGCTCTCGGTCGGCGGCAGCAAATCGTAGCTCCAGGCGAGCGCCGCGCTCAGGGTCTGGTGCCGCGGAATCGCGGTGCGCCGTCCCCGCCACAGCAGCGAGAAGCGGCTGTCCAGCAGTGATGCGGTCCCGGCAATGCCATAAGCGTTGACACGTCCGGCCGCGAGCTCGATCGCCAGGGCGATGCCGTCCAGCCGTCGGCAGATCTCGGCGACGAGCGGCGCATCCTCCTCGGTGAGCTCGAATTCGCTCAGGCTCTCGGCAATGCGTTCCACGAAGAGCTGGCTTGCGGGATAGGCAAGGATGTCGGCAATGCCGAGGCCTTCGCGCTGCGGCGGGCAATCCAGCGGAAACAGCCGGTGGACGCGCTCACCTTCGGTGCGAAAGGATTCGCGGCTGGTGGCCAGAATATGCAGCTTCGGCGCCTCGCGGACCATGCGTTCGGCCAGAGGGGCGAGCTCGTCGAGGATATGCTCGCAACTGTCGAACACCAGCAGCATGCGCCGGCTGCGCAGGACCGTCAGCAGGCTCGGCACGGGATCGTCGGCATTGACGGTCAGGCCCAGCGCGGCCGCAATCGTGCCGGGAACGAGCCGGACATCCGTCAGCGCGCCGAAATCGACGAAACATACCTGGTCATCGAAGCCGGCGAGCTCGCGATGCGCGACGGCAAGCGCGACCGACGTCTTGCCGATCCCGCCCGGGCCGACGATTGTGACGAAGCGATGCTGGGCAAGCTCGGCCGAGATCTTCTCGACCGCATCGTTCCGCCCGATCATCTTGGCGAGCGGCGCGGGCAGCGAGCGGGGCGAAGCGTCGGGCAGGCTGGTCCGGCTCTCCGAAGGCGCAGCCCGGAGCAGCGGGGCCGCGAAGCAATAGCCGCGTCCGGGGACGTTGATCACGTAGCGGGAGCCTTCGCCGGCATCGCTTAAGGCCCTATCGTTCAAAGCCTTATCGTTCAAAGCCTTGCGCAACGTCGTGATGTGGAAACGCAGGCTGCCTTCGTCGACGTTCACATCGGCCCAGATGCGCTTGATCAGCTCCCGCTTGTCCACGACCTCGCCGGCACGCTCGGCGAGAAAAATGAGGATGTCGAGCGCGCGGCCGCCGAGGTGAAGCGGGACGCCGTCCTTCTCAAGCAGCCGCGACTTCGTGAACAAGCGAAATGGCCCGAAGGCAATGACCGAATCTTGCTCGTTAGTGTCCGGCACGGGCCAACAATTCCAGTGAAAAGGCTGAAGTCTGCAGTTTTGGTCTAACAGAACGAGACGTCCAGTAAACTGGCCGAAAGTGGCGAAATCGCGTGGCGATCATCGCGATCGGCCGATCACGCGAGGAGCGTCGCAAATCAAACTTAAACGCGAGTGGTCCAGCGAGCGATCGGGACAATCCGGCAATGCGCTGGACCGCGATGGCGGATCTGGATCTCGGTCGTCGCGACGGTGATCATAACAGAATCTTGCAACGTCTAACGAGCAAAGCACGCGAACAGCATCCAGTATGGCATTCGCGTTAGATGCAATTTTCAACGGGAGGCTATGATGTCCGCGATCGGCGCTCGGCCGAACGACCATGTCGTTCGCTCTCAATTTGTACCTGGCCTCGATGATCAGTCGCGTGATTGGGAGCTCGTGCTGCGGGAATCCCACCATCGCATGAAGAACACGCTGACGCTGCTGGGTGCGTCAGTCCGTCGCGATTTCACGCGCGCGGGCAGGGGCGATGTGTCGCTGGCGGTGGACCGGTTTGAGCGGCGCATCGTCGCCTTCGGCAGGCTCTATCAACTTCTGTCCGATCATGACGATCTGCCGGTCGTCTCCGCAGCGGCCTTCTTCGAAAGCTTGTGCAAGGCGATCTCCGAGGCTGTGCTGGAACCGGCAGGCATCCGCTGCGAGGCCGCGATCGAAAGCGGCTCGCTGCCGGCTGCGCAGTGTCATCGGCTCGCGCTGATGTTGACGGAGCTGGTCACGAATGCGGCAAAGCATGCTTTCCCGAACAAGAAGGGGGCGCTGATCCGCATCGGCATGGCCCGGCGCGACGGCGCCTGGCTCTGCACGGTGGCCGACAACGGCACCGGTGCGACCGGTCCGCTCCAGGGCACCGGCAGCCGGATTCTCGAAGGGCTCGCACGCAGCATCCAGGCGCGGCTGCAGGGCGAGGCGGGCGAGGGCGGCACCCGGGTCACCATCGTGATGCCGATCGCTGCGGCGTGAGCCCTCCCTCACAACGGCTAGCGGACTCTAACACCCCATAACGGGTAAAAATCTCTCGTTTGCGCGACAGTCCTGACGTTCGGAGCGGGTGTCGATCCCGGACCCGCGGCTTGAAACAAGGAGTTGGACATGGCTGTGATCGAGCTGAATCGCCAAGCTGAAACCAAGCCCTCGAAATCTCATGAAGTTGATTTGAAGCTCGAGGTCCTCGTGATCCCGGTCTCCGATGTCGACCGCGCCAAGGCGTTCTACACGCGCCTCGGCTGGCGACTGGATGCCGATTTCACCTCAGGCGACGACTGGCGCGTGATCCAGTTCACGCCGCCGGGCTCGGCCTGTTCGGTGATCTTCGGCACGAACGTCACGGCGGCAGCGCCCGGCTCGGCGCGAGGCCTGTATCTGGTCGTCTCCGATCTCGAGGCGGCACGTCAGGATCTGCTCGCCCGCGGCGTCGAGGTCAGCGAGCCTTTCCACGGTGCCGGCGACGTTCATGCCGGGCCTGACGAGCCATATCTGTTCGGCAGCGTCCGAGTCAGTGGTGCTGACCCGAAGCGCGGAAGCTATGCTTCATTCGCCGCGTTCAGCGATCCCGACGGCAATGGCTGGCTGTTCCAGGAAGTCACGACACGATTGCCCGGACGTATTGCAGGCCACGGCACGGCATTCGCCTCAGCGACCGATCTGGCCGCAGCGCTGCGTCGCGCGGCGCTGGCGCATGGCGAACATGAGGCGCGGACTGGCGGACACGACGAGAACTGGCCGGACTGGTACGCCGAATACATCGTCCGCGAGCAGGCCGGCCAGCCGCTGCCGACTTGAGCTGCAGCGAAAGGCATCTTCCGATCCTGGCCGACACGGCGCGCGATGACCTGGTCGTCGCGCGCCGTGTCGTATTGCGCGGATGTCATCGCTCTCTTGCAGTGCGCGGTCTCGCAACGGCTAACGCAGGCTAACAATGCATAACGAGAAAATTGCCGGGGCCTGCGCCAATCTCCCTGCACGCCAACCGATGCGTCGATTTCGAACTCGGTCAGCGTCACCGACCAAAGCAAGGGAGATCCAACATGACCGCGCAAGCCCGAACCGAGAGCCCCGACCGCCGTCAATTGCTGAGCCAGGCTGCGATGACCGCGGTTGCCGCCAGCGTGTCGAGCCTGTTGCCGCTGCATCCTGCCAAGGCTGCCGCAGGCGGCGCCATCCGGCCCTTCCAGATCAGCGTGCCCGAGCAGGATCTGCTCGACCTGCGTCGGCGCCTGGCTGCCACGCGCTGGCCGGATCGCGAGATCGTCACCGATCAGTCGCAGGGCGTGCAGCTGACGACGGTGCAACAGCTCGTGCGCTACTGGCAGAGCGACTACGACTGGCGCAAGGTAGAAGCGCGGTTGAACGCCTTGCCGCAATTCGTCACCGAAATCGACGGCGTCGACATTCACTTCATCCACGTCAGCTCGCGGCACGAGAATGCGCTGCCGATGATCGTCACGCATGGCTGGCCCGGCTCGATCATCGAGCAGATGAAGATCGTCGGTCCGCTCACCGATCCGACCGCGCACGGCGCCAAGGCCGCGGACGCGTTCGACCTTGTGATTCCCTCGCTCCCCGGCCACGGCTTCTCGGGCAAGCCGACGGTGCTCGGCTGGGATCCGCAGCGCATCGCGCGGGCCTGGATCGTGCTGATGAAGCGGCTCGGCTACAGCCGCTATGTCGCCCAAGGCGGCGATTGGGGCAATGCCGTGACGGAGCAGATGGCGCTGATCGCGCCGCCGGAATTGCTCGGCATTCACACCAACATGCCCGCGACCGTCCCCGACGACATCGCCAGGGCGCTTCAACCCGGCGGAACGCGCCCGGCGAACCTCTCGACTGAGGAGCGCCTTGCCTACGACCAGCTCGATGATTTCTACAAGCATGGCCTCGGCTACGCGATCGAGATGTCGAACCGGCCGCAGACGCTCAATGGCCTCGTGGATTCGCCCGCGGGCCTCGCGTCCTGGATGCTCGATCATGATGCGCGCAGCGCCGCGATGATCGCACGCGTGTTCGATGGCAGGACGGAAGGGCTGTCGCGCGATGATGTGGTCGACAACATCACGCTCTATTGGCTCACCAACACCGCGGTCTCCTCGGCGCGGCTGTACTGGGAGAACAAGCTGGTGTTCTTCGCGCCCAAGCAGGTCAAGATTCCCGTCGCCGTCAGCGTCTTTCCGGACGAGATCTACGCCGCGCCGCGGAGCTGGGCCGAGAAGGCGTACCCCAAGCTGATCCACTACAACCGCCTCGACAAGGGCGGACACTTCGCGGCCTGGGAGCAGCCGGCGCTGTTCTCTGAGGAAGTGCGGACCGCGTTCCGTCCGCTGCGGCAATCGATCTGAGATGCGAACCCATACATCAGGAGTGCAAGCAATGAACCGTCCCGAACGCACCTTCACGACCCAAGACATCCACCTCGAGCGCCGCCTGCCGTCCTACTGGCGTGTCACCTTCGACATGCCGCCGGTGAATATTTTCGGTCCGAAGCAGCTGCCGCTGCTGGGCGACATCGTCACCAGGATCGAGACCGATCCGGACGTGAAGGTCGTGGTGTTCGACAGTGCCGTCGAAGACTTCTTCATCACCCATTACGATTTCCTCGCGCCGTTGGAGGATTCGCTTCGCATTCCGCGCGGGCCGACCGGCCTCGAGGCGCTGCCCGACATGCTGGTGCGCCTCAGCCGCGCGCCGGTCGTCTCCATCGCCGCCATCCGGGGCCGCGCGACGGGTGTCGGCAGCGAGCTCGCGCTTGCGAGCGACATGCGCTTTGCCAGCCGCGAGAAGGCGATCCTGTCGCAATGGGAGGTCGGCGCGGGCCTCGTGCCCGGCGGCGGGCCGATGGCGCGGCTGCCGCGCCTGATGGGCCGCGGCCGTGCGCTCGAAGTGCTGCTCGGCGCCGACGACATCCATGGCGATCTCGCCGAACGCTACGGTTACGTCAACCGGTCGTTGCCGGATGCCGAGCTCGACGGTTTCGTCGAGGCACTCGCGATGCGCATCGCCTCGTTCGACAAGGAGGCGATCGCCGAGACCAAGCGTCTTGTCGATGTCGCAAGCCTGCCGCCGGACGCCGAAATCAAGCCGGAGTGGGACGCGTTCCTGGCCTCGCTCAGCCGCCCCGCGAGCCAGACCAGGATCAAGGCGCTGATGGCGCGGGGCTTCCACCGCGCCGGGGACGTCGAGAACCGGCTCGGCTTCCACGTCGGACAGATCGGCAGCTAGCGGAACCGTTGCGACACGCGGCCGGTTGGAGCGGCGGCAGGCGGTCACGCCGATGCCGCCTTCCACCGGTACAGAGCGCCGGTGCGCAAAAACAAACGAGGAGAATTGAGATGATCCGCAAAGCGAAAGCAGTATGGAAGGGCACCGGCCGCGACGGCACCGGCCATCTGACGAGCGAGTCCGGCGTGCTGGCCGAGACGCCCTATTCGTTCAAGACCCGCTTCGAGAACGAGAAGGGCACCAATCCCGAGGAATTGATCGCTGCGGCCCATGCCGGCTGTTTTACGATGGCGCTGGCCTTCGGTCTTCAGATGGCAGGTTTCACGCCGGACGAGCTCTCGACCGAAGCCGCGGTGACCCTGGAGCCCGAAGGCAAAGGCTTCAAGATCAGCAAGTCCGCGCTGACCTTGCGTGCCAAGGTGCCGAACCTCGACGAGGCAGGTTTTGCCAAGTTCGCTGGCGAGGCCGAGAAGAACTGCCCGGTGTCGAAGGTGCTCAACGCCGCGATCACGCTCGACGCCAAGCTGGGCTAGCGGCGAGGGTCAGTTCGTGCCATCCGGGTCGAGGACCCGGATGGTCATACAGGGTATGCCCGGCTTTCGGCAGGGCTGCGGAAGGCATAGGATGTGGCAGATGCAGGACCGACAGAGCGGTCAATTGGGAGCGGACAAATGACGACGGAACGCGCAGTTTTGGCCGGAGGCTGCTTCTGGGGCATGCAGGATCTGATCCGCAAGCAACCAGGCGTGATCTCCACACGCGTCGGCTACACCGGCGGTAAGGTGAAGAACGCGACCTACCGCAACCACGAAGGCCACGCCGAGGCGATCGAGATCATGTTCGATCCCGCCAGGACCAGCTACCGGACCATGCTGGAGTTCTTCTTCCAGATCCACGATCCTACCACGCTCGATCGCCAGGGCAATGATCGGGGCACCAGCTATCGCTCCGCAATCTTCTATGCGAGCGACGAGCAGAAGAAGATCGCCGAAGACACCATCGCCGACGTCGAGGCGTCCGGCCTGTGGCCCGGCAAGGTGGTGACCGAGGTCGCGCCCGCAGGCGAATTCTGGGAGGCCGAGCCCGAACATCAGGACTATCTCGAACGCTATCCTGACGGCTACACCTGCCACTTCATCCGGCCCGGCTGGAAGCTGCCGCGCCGCGCTGCTGCGGTGGGAGGCTAGATCAAGACGCCAGGCGCCGTCAGGCCCGCGATCGCGCGATCAGGTCGCGGGCGATGCGCATGTCGGCGATGCCGGAGCCTTCGGCAAACGTCCCGCAGACATTGTCGAGAACCACCCGCGCTTCCGCGCTCCGGCCGGCTCCGATCATGGCCCGCGCGAGGCTGGTCGCGCAGCGGAGCTCCCAGAAGCGCGCGCCCTGCTCGACGGCGATGTCGATGGCCTCGCGAAAGTGCGCCTCGGCGTCTGCTGAATGCCGCGCGCTTCTGAGCATCAATTCCCCCTTGATGCGGAGCAGCTCCGGCAGATACCAGCGCTCCTGCCGGTCGTTGCAGCGGGTCAGGACCTCCTCGATCGTGTCGAGGCCGCGGTCGACCTGGTCGGCTTCGAGGAAGCACGCGGCGAACTCGCCGAGCAGCGGCAGAAAGCGCGGCAGGAAGCGCGCATCGCCGGCGCGGTTGAGCTCTTCGCGCAGGAGCGGCAGGCCGGTGGCGATGTCGCCGCGCCTGGCCACGACCGCGGCGTTGAAGGCGCGTGCCCATAGGCCCCACAGCCGGATTCCGTGGCGCTCGGTGTGTTCGAGCAGCTCGGTGCCGTGGCGCTCGGCGGCATCGAAATCGCCGGACCAGAACGCGATGGGGCAGGCGGCCTGTCCCAGCACGCTGCAGAAGGTCAGCGCATGGCCGTTGGCGCGGCCTTCCTCGATGTTCTCAGCGGCGAGCGCCTGGGCCTGATCGGCGAGGCCCTGAAGCCAGAGGATGCGGGCCCGGAAATATTGCGTCGATATCCTGAGATCGAGCGGGAAGATTTTCGGCTTCGCCACCAGCACATGCAGCGAGGCGTTCACCCGGTCGATGCGCTGCCGCGCGTCGTTCTGGTCCCCGAGATAGTGCAGCGCGACGGCCATCAGGCGGTCGCCCAGCATGAGATCGGTGCTGTCGGGCGAATTCGCTGCCACCTTCGCAAAGCGCTCGGCGAGCGCGCGGGCCTTGCCGAACTGCCCGTTGTTGAACTGGTCGATGCACAGGCCCCAGAGCGCGCGCAGCCGAAAATCCTTGTCGTCGAGGCTCTCAGCCAACTCGAGCGTCGTCTCGAGGAGCGGGCGCGCCTCGCGCGCGCGGCCCTCGCCATACATCAGCGACCAGCCGAGTGCCGACAGAAGCTGCATGCGGATGCGGTCGTTGTCGCCGTCGTCTCCGAGCGCCGCCAGTGCCGTTCTGCTGCGCTCGCGGCATTCGGCGAACAGCGACAGACGCACCCAAAGGGTGACGGCGGCGGCCGTCAGCGCAATGCCGAGCCTGGTGTCGCCGTCGGGCGCGAAGGCCCAATCCAGCGCCGCGCGCACATTGTCGAGCTCGCCGCCATAGGTGCTGAGCCATTCGGGCAGCGGCGTCGACGTGTCGGCCCCCGCGCGCTCGAAGAAATCGCGAAAATGCTCCGCATGACGCCGCGCGAACTGCCTGGTTTCACCGAGCTCGTTCAGTTTCCCGAGTGCGTAAGTGCGCGTGGTGTCGAGCAGGCGATAGCGCAGCGCCCGCGAGCCGGATGGCGAGATCAGCGATTTGGTGACCAGGCTGTCGATCGCCTCCAGCGTCTCCGAGGTGCTGAGGCCGTCGCCCGACGCGACCGCGGCTGCCGCCTCCGGCGCGAACGGCCCTGCGAACACCGACAATCGTCGCAAGGTGGCGCTTTCCGCCGGAGACAGGAGGTCGTAGCTCCAGTCGAGGGCGGCGGCGAGCGTCTGGTGCCGCGGGACGGCGGTGCGCCGTCCGCGCCATTGCAGCGAGAAGCGGCTGTCGAGCAGGGAGGCGGTGCCGGCGATGCCATACGCATTGACACGGCCCGCCGCGAGTTCGATCGCCAGCGCAATGCCGTCGAGCCGCCGGCAGATGCTGGCGACAAGCGGCGCCTCTTCCGCGCTGAGCTGGAACGGCCCGGAGCTCTGCGCGATGCGCTCGACGAAGAGCTGGGCGGCGGGATAGGCAAGAACTTCTGCGACGTCGAGGCCCTCGCGCTCGGGCGGACAATCCAGCGGAAACAGCCGGAATATCCGCTCGCCTTCGCTCCGGAACGACTCGCGGCTGGTGGCGAGAACACGAAGCTGAGGCGCTTCGCGAACGATGCGCTCGACGAGAGGCGCCAGCGCATCAAGCACATGCTCGCAGCTGTCGAAGATCAGCAGGGCAGGCCCGGTCTTCAAAAATGTCAGCACGGCCGGCGTCGGATCCTCCGCGCTGACGGTCAGTCCGAGGACGGAGGCGATGGTGGTCGGGACATGGCTCGCATCCCGCAGCGGACCGAAATCGACGAAGAAGACGCGGCCGTCGAAATCCGCCGAGCGCCGATGCCCGACCGTGACGGCGACCGCCGTTTTGCCGATGCCGCCCGGGCCGACCAGGGTCATGAAGCGATAGAGCGTCAGGCCGTTTGAAATCTTCTCGATGACCTCCTCGCGTCCGACCATCTTCGCAAGCTGAGTGGGCAGCGAGCGAGGAGGAATGATCTCGGCGGCGGCTGGCGCGACCTGCGAGGCGATTTGGGCGAACGGGGCGACAAAGCAATAGCCGCGGCCGGGCACATTGAGGACATAACGGGCCGATTTACCGGTATCGCCGAGCACCTTGCGCAACGCTGCGACATGGAAGCGCAGGCTGCCCTCGTCGACATTCACGTCGGCCCAGATGCGCTTGACCAGCTCTCTCTTGTCGATGACTTCTCCGGGGCGCTCGGCAAGCAGGATGAGAATATCGAGCGCGCGGCCGCCGACATGAAGCGGCTCCCCTTCCTTCTCCAGGAGCCGGGACTTGGGAAACAGCCGAAATGGCCCGAATGAAATGGCCGAGTCTTGGTTGTTATTGTGAGCTGGCACGTGCCATTGCCCCCCGCAACGGGAGTCAAAAGGTATTGTTGTGGTCTAGCAGAACGAGGCGTCCAGTAAACTGGCCGAAAGCAGCATGGCTGGCAGACCTGCGCAGATGGCGTGGGTCGGCTTCGGCCCCGCCTGAATCATGCCGGAAATGGAAGGGGTTAGGTCGCCGTGGTCTTACCCGGGTCCTTCGTGACGATGTGCGCCGATAGCGTGACCAGACCCATCAGCGCAGCCAGCAGCCAAAACGCCAAGGGCAACCCGGCAAAACGTGCGACGAAGCCGACGCCGGCGGGCCCGATGAGAATCCCTGCGTAGCCCGCGGTCGTGATCGCCGCGACTGCAAGCCCGGTGGGCATCACCGTTTGCCGCGCCGCCCGGCGGAACAACACCGGCACCAGATTCGACGCGCCGAGCCCGATCAGCAGGAATCCGCCGATGGCGACCGCCGCAATGGGCGCCGTCAACAGCACCACGAAACCGGCGATCGCGATGAGGCTGCCCCAGAGCAATGTCGCGCGATCGCCGATGCGCGCAACGACGGCGTCGCCGCCGAGCCGGCCCGCAGTCATCGCGATCGAGAACACGATGTAGCCGGCGCCGCCTTGCGCCTCGGTGACCAGACCTGCGCCGATGACGAGCAGCGCGCCCCAATCCAGCATCGCACCTTCGACCAGGAAGGTGATGGCGCCGAGCAGCGCGAGCAGCAGCACCGATCCGTGCGGCAGCACGAACAGCAGGCCCTCCTGCACCTGCACGGAGCGAAGCAGGCGCGGCGAGGTCGCGACCATCGCGATCAGCATCAGGACGGAGCAGATCAGCGTGCAGGCGAGCGTTCCGAATTGCAGCGATAGCAACGCCGTCATCAGCGCGGATCCGGCAAAGCCCCCGATGCTGAACAGGGCGTGGAAGCCGGACATCAGCGGGCGGTGCGCGGCGCGCTCCACCTCCACGGCGTGGATGTTCATGGCGACGTCGATCGAGCCGAGCGCGGCGCCGAATGCGAAAAGCGCCAGCGCCAGCGTTGCGGGCGTAGCCGCAATCGCGAGCAGGGGCAGAACCAGCGCCAGACCGAACCCGCCCGCGATGATGATCGGCCTGCTGCCGTAGCGCGCGCTCACGATCCCAGTCACCAGCATCGCGATGACCGAGCCGATGCCGAGGCTGAGCAGCAGCAGTCCGAGGACGCCATCATCGACGCCGAGCCGCGTCTTCGCGAACGGCACCAGCGGCGCCCAGCACGAGATGCCGAAACCCGCGACAAGGAAGGCAAGCCGGGTCGCAAGGCGGGTCGAAGGCCGGTCGGCGGAAGACATGGAAACTCCGGGAAAGCAGGGGCAGGGCGATCGACAAGCCCGACGATTGTCGCGACTTTATGTCTGTGGCGTGCATGAGGTGCCGCGCTTCGATCGTTGCGTTCGATCGTTGGAACCGGTGCAGACTGTCTGCGTGTAGCCCGGATGGAGCGAAGCGCAATCCGGGGCCGCTCGCCCGCATTTCGCACCGTCCCGGATTACGCTGGCGCTCCATCCGGGCTACGGGACGGTACCTGTGTCGCCCTCTGTCAATCCGCTTCGCTAAAATATTCCACTTTACCGAAATTCGGTTTCGGCGTATGTGTCGCCCATCCCGGCTCACCCAAGAGGGGCGACTATGTGTCGTCACTGTCGCGAGCCGGGCTTGCGGTGGACGCGGCAGCGTCGGCACGAGAGGCGCGGGCAGGGCGGGTAGTCCCTGTGAGCCCGAGGCTTTGTGCGGACGACGGCGCTGCTAGGCTTCGTCTCGTCTGTAAGTTTCCGGCTTCGTCGACAGGGCTGGAAAAACTGCGGCGAAATGGCGGGCCGTGCGTACGGCAAAACCGTGTGGTCCTGGCCGTCGTTGCCACGGTCAAGTCCTTGCGAAGGTGCGAGCGAGCCCAACCGGGCAGACTGCATCATCCAAATTCGCGGGGCGAGGGAGGCCAGAAGGAATGGTCGGCTCCCGGGAGATCACGGCATAAGCCGTCCAGCCATCGCGCAGGGAAGGCCGAGTGATCGGCACCACCTGTATGCTGCTGTGCGGTTCTTCCTGCGTGTGCTTTTCGCGCAGCGGACCGCGGGTGCGAGCCAGCACCCGGCCTTCCCTGCGCCCTCTTGGATGAGAGGGTGGAGTGATCAAGCAAAGCTCGGGCGAAATGCGCCGCGAGGCCGCGATGCCGCGTCTGCAACTTGAGCTGCGTGCCACAAACCAGATCTCGTAGGGTGGGCAAAGCGCAGCGTGCCCACGCCTTGTTGAATATGGAAAGAGATCGTGGGCACGGCGCTATGCGCCTTTGCCCACCCTACGGCACTGCACGTTGGGATGTGCATTGGAGCCTCGCAGTGACGGTGGAGAGACTGTGCGTCATACCTCCGCTCTCGTACCCCGACGCAGCGCTTCCCTGGCTCGTTCTAACCCGCAAGGATCCGCCGACAGGCGTCCACGTACACCTGCGCGCCGGTGACGATATCGGCATCGGCGGTGTTCTCGGTCCAGTGATGGCTGACGCCGCCGATCGACGGCACGAACAGCATGGCGGCGGGCATGACGGTTGCCAGCATCTGCGCGTCGTGGCCGGCGCCACTGGGCATGCGAATGGATCGTCCACCGGCCTGCGCCTTGCTCGCGGCTTCGATTGCGTCCTGAAAGCCCGAATTCATCATGGCGGGCGCGCCGGTGCGGATTTTCTCGACGGTGACGGTGCAGGGGCCCTTCGTGCTGGCTTCGTCAGCCATGGTCCGCAGCAGCTGCTCCAGCCGGGCAATGACGGCCGGATCGTCGTCGCGGATCTGGAACAGCATCTCCGCTCCACCCGGAATGATGCTCGGCGCGCCAGGATCGAGCGTGATGCGGCCGGTGGTCCAGACCGTTCGCGGGCCGCAGGAATCAGGAAAACGCTGGTCGATCGCGACGCAGAATTTGGCCAGCGCCAGCCCCGCATCCTTGCGCACGGCCATGCGCGTGGTGCCGGCGTGATTCTGCTCACCGGCGAAATTGATACGGTACTGCCAGATGCCGACGATGGAGGTGACGACGCCAATCGCAAGCTTGCCGCTTTCGAGCGTGTCGCCCTGTTCGATATGCGCCTCGAGATATCCGACGTGCCGGCCCGGCTCGACGCCGATGCGCGGGCGTCCTGCGAGCCCCATCTCGGCGAGCGCATCGCGCATGGTGCGGCCGCCAGTGCGGTCGCGCGCGGCGTCGATCTCGGCTTCAGTCACCTGACCGACATAAGAGCGCGAGCCGAGGAAGCTGCCGAAATGACCTTCCTCATCGCACCAGGCGGCCACTTCGACCGCGCCTTTCACGGAGGGGTCGGCATTGAGCACGCGCGCCGCCTCGAGCGCATAGACGACGCCGAGCGGGCCATCGAGCCAGCCGGCGTAGTTCTGGCTCTCCAGATGCGAGCCGGCCAGCAGTTTCGGCCCGGACTTGGCGCTGGTCCCAAACACGTTGCCGATGCCGTCGATCGAAGCAGAGAGACCTGCATCGGGCAGCTTGCGCACCAGCCAGTCCAGCGAGAGCTTGTGCGGCTCGGAGAAGGTCGGCTTGTGCACGCCGGTCTTGTAGGCGCCGATGGCACGAAGCGCATTGAGGTCGGCGAGGACGCGTGCGCCGTCGGCGGAAGGACGATTGTCAGGCATGCTCAGTAACCTTCAGCGCCTCGGTGCGGATCTCCTCGACCAGCCGTTCCTTGAGCTGGACGAATTCCGGCGTGGTCTTGATCTTGTAGGAGCGCGGATGCGGCAGGTCCACTGTGATCTCGGCCTTGATACGGCCGGGACGCGCGCTCATGACGATGACGCGGCTGCCGAGGAAGATCGCTTCCTCAATGTCGTGGGTCACGAACAGCACGGTCTTCTGGTCGCGCTCCCAGATCCCGAGCAGCATCTCCTGCATCAGGGCGCGGGTTTGGTTATCCAGCGCGCCGAAGGGCTCATCGAGCAGCAGGATCTTCGGGTCGTTGGCAAGCGCGCGCGCGATCGCCGTCCGCTGCTGCATGCCGCCCGAGAGCTGCTTCGGCCAATGATTCTCGAAGCCGGACAACCCGACCTGGCGGATGAAGGCGTCGGCGATCTTGTGCCGCTCCGCCTCGGACACGCCGCGCTCGCGCAGGCCGAAGGCGATGTTCTCGCGCACGGTGAGCCAGGGAAACAGCGTGTAGGACTGGAACACCATGCCGCGATCGGCGCCGGGACCAGCCACCTCGCGCCCGTCGAGCGTGACGCGCCCGCTGGTCGGACGGTCGAGGCCCGCAACGATGCGCAGCAGGGTGGACTTGCCGCAGCCCGAGGGGCCGAGGATGGTGACGAAGTCGTTGTTGCCGATGACGAGATCGGTCGGCTCCAGCGCCTTGGTCGGCGCGTTGCCGTGGCGTGCGGGGAAGGTGCGCGAGACCTGTTCGACCTTGAGGATCGTCATGCGAGCCTCCACGGAAACAGCCAGGCGTTGAATGCCTTGAACATGAAGTCGGAGAGGAGGCCGATCAGCCCGATTACGATGATGCCGAAGATGATCTGTCCGGTGTTGAGCAGCGCCTGGCTGTCGGTGATCATGTGACCGATGCCCGAGGACGAGCCGATCAGCTCGGCGACGATGACATAGGTCCAGGCCCAGCCCAGCACCAGCCGCAGGATTTCCGCGATCTCGGGTGCGGAGGAGGGCAGCAGCACGCGGCGGATGATGCCGCGGTCGCGGGCCCCCAACGTATAGGCCGCCTCGACCAGATCGCGCCGCGTGGCGCCGACGGTCACGGCGACCATCAGGATGACCTGGAATACCGAGCCGATGAAGATGACGAGGAGCTTCTGCAGCTCGCCGATGCCGGCCCACAGAATCAACAGCGGAATGAAGGCGGAGGCGGGCAGATAGCGCGCGAAGGAGACGAACGGCTCGAGGAACGCCTCGACCGGCTTGTAGGCGCCCATGAGAACGCCGAGCGGCACTGCGATGATCGCTGCGAGCGCAAAGCCGCCGACGACGCGCCAGATCGTCATGCCGATGTCGAACACAAAACCCTGCTTGGCCAGCAGGTCATAACCTTCCTGCACCATGGTAAGAGGGTTCGCGAGAAAGGTCTTCGACACATAGCCGCCAAAGGTCGCCCACGACCAGAGGGCAACGAACACCACGAAGAACGCAAGGCCGTAGGCCACGCGCTGCTTCGACGTAACAGGGTCCAGGGGACGCATCGACGATATATCCGGGCGGTGAACAGACTTGCCGGCCCCGCCGCGAGACGGGGCCAGCAGCGCGTGAGTGACTTACTTGATGAAGCTGGCGTCGAAGAGATCCTCGACCTTCGGCGCAGCCTTGATGATGCCGATCTCGAGCAGCAGCTCGGCGGCCTCCTTGTTGAAGGTCAGGAAGTCGCCGGCGAAGAACTTCTGGTTCGCGGCCTTGTCCTGCCAGCGCAGATACTTCGCCGAGTTGCCGAACTGCTCGCCGCTCTGCTTCACGTCCGCGCCCATGATCTCGTAGGCCTTGGCCTGGTCCTTGGCGATCATGTCGAGCGCCTCGAAATAGCTGTCGGCGAGCGCCTTGGCGGCCTTGGGATTGTCGGTCAGGAATTTCGGCGTGCAGCCGAAGGTGTCCATGACCATCGGATAGTCCAGCGTGGTCGCGATGATCTTGCCCTTGTCGGGCGCAGCGCGCACCGTCGACAGATACGGCTCATAGGTCATCGCCGCATCGTTCTGGCCGGAGACGAAGGCCTGCGCGGCCGCGGCCGGCTCGAGGTTGACGACGGTGACGTCCTTCACCGTGAGGCCGTTTTTCTTGAGCATCCAGGCCAGCGCGAAATAAGGCGAGGTGCCGGGCGCGGACGCGGCGACGGTCTTGCCCTTCAGGTCCTTGATCGCGGCGACATCGTTGCGCACGGCCATGCCGTCGGCGCCGAAGCTCTTGTCGAGTTGGAAGATCTGCTTGGTCGCAACGCCGTTGGCGTTCCAGGAGATCCAGGTCTCGACCGTGGTCGCCGCGCACTGGATGTCGCCGGACGCGATCGCAAGGTGCCGGTCCTTCTGCGGAATTTTCTTGATGGTGACGTCGAGGCCGTTCTTCTTGAAGATGCCAGCCTCCTTCGCCAAAGTCAGCGGCGCGAAGCCAGTCCAGCCGGAGATGCCCACGCCGACCTTGACGTCGTCGGCGAGCACGGGAGTGGCGGCCGAAAGAGCAATGATTGTCGCAAATATCGTCGAACTACGCATGATTGTCGTCCTCTTGCCGATCGATGGATAGACGTCCTGTTGATCATTGTCGGTCCGGATGGACCGTTGCCCGAAGCGTTGCACGATTTGTGCCGACATGTCCTCTCAGCCTCCCTTGAATCGCGCGACAAGGCGGTGAGAGTCACCGGGATAGAGCAGGCGCACGGCGGTGATGGTGCGTGCGCTGCGCCAGGTGTAGCGGTCGATCACGAGACAGGGCGCGCCGACGGCGATCGCGAGCGCGTCCGCCGTGCGATCGTCTGCAACGATGGCGCTGATCGTGTGCTCGGCCTCGGTCCATGGGACATGGTGCAGCAGCCAGGAGCCCGGCGGCTCGCGCGAGAAATCGGCGGTCGCAGCGTCAGGCACGGATGCAAGGTCGATCAGCCGGTCCTCGATGGCAAACGGCACCTTGTCGGCGCTGTGGCGGCAGTTGATCGCGACCACCTTGCCGACCTTCCTCACGCCGAGACGATCGCGGTCTGCAGCGGTCGCAGAGCGCAGCCTGCGATGGATCAGCTCATAGCCGTAAGCGCGCCCCAGTGCGGTGATCTCGGCGCGGATGTCGGCGATCTTGAGCACCGCCGACATGTGCTGCGGCCGCCGGACGAAGGAGCCGGCGCGCCGCCGCCGCTCGATCAAATCGGCCTGCGCCAGCTCCGACAGTGCCTTGTTCACCGTCATGCGCGAGCAGCCGTAGCGCGCCACCAGTTCATGCTCGAACGGGATGCGATGCCCCGGCGGCCATTCGCCGGTCAGGATGCGCTTCTCGATGTCGGCGCGAATCCGCTTGTACAGCGTCGGCTTGTCGGCCGCGTCGGTGGCAAGGCTCATGCGACAAGCCTCCGAACCGCCGCGTTGAAGCGCTCGCGTGCAGCTTGTCGCAACGCATGACGTCCGCCTTCGACCACCTTGTGACCGCCAGCCCAGACGCAGTCGATCGCGCCGCTGCCCGCGGCAAAGATCCAGCCGTCGATCGTGGCATCGCCGTGACGCCCTGCCAGCGAGGGATGTGCGCCGTCGAGCGTGACGATATCGGCGCGCGCGCCGGGCGCGAGGCCGACGGTCGGTTGCGCCAGCGCCTGTGCGCCGCCTGCGAGCGCATGATCGAACAGCGCCCGTCCGGTCGAGCGGCCTGCGCCGGCGGAGAGCACGTTGCGCTCGCGGTGCTTGAGGCGCTGCCCGTATTCGAGCTGGCGCAATTCGTCGGCGACGCCGACCAGCACGTTGGAATCCGTGCCGACGCCAAAGGCGCCACCGGCAGCGACAAATTCACGGGCGGGAAAGATGCCGTCGCCGAGGCTCGCTTCGGTGATGGGGCAGAGGCCAGCGACCGCGCCAGACGTTGCGAACGCGCTGACTTCGTCATCCGTCATGTGCGTCGCGTGAATGAGGCACCAGCGCCGGTCGACGGGCGCGTGCTCCAGCAACCATTGCACCGGGCGCCGGCGGGACCAGGCCAGGCAATCGTCGACTTCCTTCACCTGCTCGGCGGCGTGGATATGCACCGGGCCGCCCTCGGCGAGCGGAATGATCGCTGCAAGCTCGTCAGGCGTTACCGCGCGCAGGCTGTGCGGCGCGATGCCGATGTTGGCGCCGTGCAATGTGCTGATCGCCTTACGCGACGCCGCCATCAATGCCGCGAACTGATCGACCGAGCAGATGAAGCGGCGTTGGCCGTCATGAGGCGCTGCGCCGCCGAAGGAACCATGCGCATAGAAACTCGGCAGCAGGGTCAGGGCAATGCCGGAGGCTTCGGCAGCCTGCGCGATGCGCGCGGCCATCTCGGCGGGATCGGCATAGGGCGAACCGTCGCGATCATGATGCAGATAATGGAATTCGCCGACGCGGGTAAATCCCTGCTCGAGCATCTCGACATAGAGAAGTGTTGCGACGGCGGCGACGTCGTCCGGCGTCATTGCCAGGGCGAAGCGATACATCGTCTCGCGCCAGGTCCAGAACGTGTCGGTGGAATTGCCGCGCAGCTCAGCAAGGCCCGCCATGCCGCGCTGGAAGGCGTGGCTGTGCAGGCTCGCAAGTCCCGGAAGCGCGATGGCGTGGCGCTCGTCGCCGACGGCCGGCTGCACACCCGCGGACACCGCCGCGATCGCGCCGGCGGTGATCACCACCTGCACGTCATTGGCCCAGCCCGAGGGCAGGAGCGCGGAGGCGAAATGCAGTCGGGTCATGATTACACGCCGGCTGGACAGAACGGTCCCACGATTATATGTCTAGACATATAAGTCAAGCATCCCACGCGAAGGGACCGTTGCATGGCAGAGCGCTTCGACCGGATCTGGCACAATGCCCGGCTTGCCACGATGCGGGCCGACCGGCCCGATCTCGGCGAGATCGAGCCTGGCCTGATCGCCGCGCGCGGCGGCCGTATCGTCTATGCCGGTGCGCAGTCCGATTTTCCGGCGGATGCCGACGCGGCCGAACGGATCGACTGCGAAGGTCGCTGGATCACGCCCGGCCTCGTCGACTGCCACACCCATCTCGTCTATGGCGGCAACCGCGCGCACGAGTTCGAGCTCCGCCTGAAGGGCGCGAGCTACGAGGAGATCGCGCGCGCCGGCGGCGGCATCGTCTCCACGGTGGCGGCGACCCGCAAGGCGAGCGAGGCCGATCTCGTCGCAAGCGCGCTGCCGCGGCTCGACGCGCTGATCGGTGAGGGCGCAACCACGGTCGAGATCAAGTCCGGCTATGGCCTCGACACCGAAACGGAGATGCGACAGCTCGCGGCCGCGCGCAGCATCAGCCGCCAGCGGCCGGTTGCGATCCGCACCTCGTTCCTCGGGGCGCACGCGCTGCCTGTGGAAGCTGACGGTGACAAAAATCGCTATATCGATCTCGTCTGCAAGGAGATCCTGCCGGCCGTTGCGAAGGCCGGTCTTGCCGACGCCGTCGATGCCTTCATGGAGGGCATCGCGTTCTCGGCGGAGCAGACCGCGCAGGTGTTCGAGACGGCGAGGGGGCTCGGGCTGCCGGTCAAGCTCCATGCCGATCAGTTGTCGAACCTCGGCGGTGCGGCGCTCGCTGCAAGATTCTCGGCGCTGTCGGCGGATCATCTCGAGCATACCGACGAAGCCGGCGTCGCCGCGATGGCGAAGGCCGGTACGGTGGCCGTGCTGCTGCCTGGCGCATTCTACTTCATCCGCGAGACGCAGAAGCCGCCGGTTGAGGCGTTCCGCACCCACGGCGTTTCCGTGGCGCTCGCGACCGATTGCAATCCCGGCAGCTCACCGCTGACCTCGCTTCTGCTCACGATGAACATGGGCGCGACCCTGTTCCGGATGACCGTCGCCGAATGCCTCGCCGGAATCACCCGCGAGGGCGCGCGGGCGCTGGGGGTGCTCAGCGAGACCGGCACGCTGGAAGCCGGGAAATGGTGCGACCTCGCGATCTGGGACATCGATCGGCCCGCCGAGCTTGTTTATCGCATCGGCTTCAATCCGCTGCATCGCCGGGTGTGGAGGGGACAGTGACGGAGCAGGGCACAGCGATCGTCGTCAAGCCGGGAGCGGTCAGCCTCGACGATCTCGCGCGCGTGCTTGAAGGTGCCTCCGTCGTCCTTCATCCGTCGTTCTGGCCACGCGTGGAAGCGGCTGCGGAAATCGTCGCGAAGGCCGCGCACGCCGACGCGCCCGTCTATGGCATCAACACCGGCTTCGGAAAGCTGGCATCGAAGCGCATTCCGCCCGATCAGACCGCGCTGCTCCAGCGCAATCTGATCGTGTCGCATTGCTGCGGCGTCGGCCCAGCCACGCCCGAGCCGATCGTTCGGCTGATGATGGCGCTGAAGATCGTCTCGCTCGGGCGCGGCGCTTCCGGCGTGCGCCGCGCGGTGATCGAGCAGTTGCAGGCCATGCTGGCACGGAGTGTCACTCCGCTGGTGCCGCAGCAGGGCTCGGTCGGCGCCTCCGGCGATCTTGCGCCGCTCGCGCATATGACGGCGGTGATGATCGGTGAGGGGCAGGCGATCGTCGACGGGAAAACGGTGTCCGGCGGTGAAGCGCTCGCCGCGGCCGGCCTCGCGCCGCTGACGCTCGGCCCCAAGGAGGGACTCGCGCTGATCAATGGCACGCAGTTCTCGACCGCTTACGCCATTGCCGGCGTGCTGCGCGCGTTTCGCCTGGCTCGTGCGGCGCTCGTGACCGGTGCGCTGTCGGTCGATGCCGCGATGGCCTCGACGGCGCCGTTCCGTCCCGAAATCCAGGCACTGCGCGGTCACGCCGGGCAGATCGCCGCAGCCGCGACGCTTGTCGCGCTGCTGGATGGCAGCGACATCCGCCTGTCCCATCTCGAAGGCGACGAGCGCGTGCAGGACCCATATTGCTTGCGCTGCCAGCCGCAGGTCGCCGGCGCGGCGCTCGACCTGATCACGCAGGCCGCGCGCACATTGATCGTCGAAGCCAACGCGGTCACCGACAATCCACTGGTGCTGGTCGAGACCGGCGAGATCGTCTCCGGCGGCAATTTCCACGCCGAGCCGGTGGCATTTGCCGCCGACGCGCTCGCGCTGGCCCTGTCGGAGATCGGCGCGATCAGCGAGCGGCGCATCGCGACGCTGGTCGATCCCGCGCTGAATTTCGGCCTGCCGCCGTTCCTGACCCCCGATCCCGGCATCAATTCCGGCTTCATGATCGCCGAGGTGACGGCCGCCGCGCTCTATGCCGAGAACAAGCAGCGCGCGGCGGCCTGCTCGATCGATTCGACGCCGACCAGCGCCAACCAGGAAGATCACGTCTCGATGGCGGCGCATGCCGCGCGGCGCCTGTCCGACATGGCGGACAATCTCGCCGCCATCCTCGGTATCGAGCTCCTGGTCGCTGCCCAGGGTATCACGCTGCGCGCGCCGCATGCGACCAGTGCTCCGCTCGTTGCGGTCATCGCCGCGTTGCGCGAGCAGGTGCCGGCGCTCAGTGCGGACCGCTACATGGCCGGCGATCTGGCCAAGGCCGCTGCACTGATCGATGCGGATGCGTTGCCGGCCATTGCGATCACTGCGCTTCCATCCGATCCGTTTCCGAGACTTGATTAAGAGGTCCGCATGAACCGCCGACTGGACAACGACCGCACCATCCGCGCCCCCCGCGGCAGCGACATCAGCGCCAAGAGCTGGCTGACCGAAGCGCCGCTGCGCATGCTGATGAACAATCTCGATCCTGATGTCGCGGAGCGCCCGAGCGAGCTCGTGGTCTATGGCGGTATCGGCCGCGCCGCGCGCGACTGGGACAGCTTTGACCGGATCGTTGCCGCCTTGCGCAAGCTCGATGGCGACCAGACGCTGCTGGTCCAGTCCGGCAAGCCGGTCGGCGTGTTCCGCACCCATGCCGATGCGCCGCGCGTGCTGATCGCGAACTCCAACATCGTGCCGCATTGGGCAACGCTCGACCATTTCAACGAGCTCGATCGCCAGGGCCTGATGATGTACGGCCAGATGACGGCCGGCTCCTGGATCTACATCGGTAGCCAGGGCATCGTGCAGGGCACCTACGAGACCTTCGTCGAGGTCGGTCGGCGCCATTATGGCGGCAGCCTTGCCGGCAAATGGATTCTCACCGCCGGCTTGGGTGGCATGGGCGGTGCGCAGCCGCTGGCCGCGACCATGGCCGGCGCTTCGATGCTCGCGGTTGAATGCCAGCCGAGCCGCATCGAGATGCGCTTGCGTACCGGCTATCTCGATCGCCAGGCGGCAACGCTCGACGAAGCGCTGGCGATCATGGAAGATGCCGCCAAGACGAAGAAGGCGGTCTCGGTCGGCCTGCTCGGCAATGCCGCGGAGATTTTCCCTGAACTGGTGCGCCGTGGCGTCAAGCCGGATGTCGTCACCGACCAGACCAGCGCGCACGATCCGGTCAATGGCTATTTGCCGAAGGGCTGGACGCTAGCCGACTGGGAAGCCAAGCGCGGCTCCGATCCGAAGGGGGTGGAGCGCGCGTCGAAGACGTCGATGGTCGAGCACGTCCAGGCCATGCTGGATTTCCATGCGCAGGGCATTCCGACGCTCGACTACGGCAACAACATTCGCCAGATGGCGCAGGACATGGGCCTGAAGAACGCCTTCGATTTCCCCGGCTTCGTCCCCGCCTATATCCGTCCCCTGTTCTGCCGCGGCGTCGGGCCGTTCCGCTGGGCCGCGCTCTCGGGAGATCCCGAGGACATCTTCAAGACCGACGCCAAGGTCAAGGAGCTGATGCCTGATGACAAGCATCTGCACAACTGGCTCGACATGGCCAAGGAGCGCATCAAGTTCCAGGGCCTGCCGGCGCGGATCTGCTGGGTCGGCCTCGGCGATCGCGATCGACTCGGCCTTGCCTTCAACGAGATGGTGGCGCGCGGCGAGCTCAAGGCGCCGATCGTGATCGGCCGCGATCATCTCGACAGCGGCTCGGTGGCGAGCCCGAACCGCGAGACTGAAGCGATGAAGGACGGCTCGGACGCGGTGTCCGACTGGCCACTGCTGAACGCGCTGCTCAATTGCGCCAGCGGCGCGACCTGGGTGTCGCTGCACCATGGTGGCGGTGTCGGCATCGGCTATTCTCAGCACGCCGGCATGGTGATCGTCGCCGACGGCACGCCGGAAGCGGCCAAGCGGATCGAGCGCGTGCTCTGGAACGATCCCGCCAGCGGTGTCATGCGCCATGCCGACGCGGGCTACGAGACCGCGATCGACTGCGCCCGCGACAAGGGCCTCGATCTGCCGAGTCTGGCGACGTAGCTAGCCGCGGGCTCGATCAACCTCTCCCGCTTGCGGGGGAGGTCGGCGCGGAGCGCCGGGTGGGGGCTCTCTCCAATCAGGGAGTCTCTCTGCGGAGGCACCCCCACCCCCAGCGCTCCCCCGCAAGCGGGAGAGGGAGCGCACCTGCTTCGGGGCAGCGTCGCCGATTCAGCCGCTGACCAAGAGCCTCGGCATCGTCGTCTTCGCGCCGTCCATGAAGGTCTGGACGGCGTCGCGGACGATGGCGTCGAGATCGGGCGGGATCGGCGTCTCGTAGATGAACTTGCGGATGGCGAGATAGAAGATGCGGCCGTGCAGGCCCCAGAACAGCTCTGTCTCGCGCTCGCTCAATGAGTGAGCTTTTGCGTCGGGCAGTTTGAGCTCAAAGCGCAGCTCGGCCGCGGCCGGCTCGATGATCTCGCGGCGGACGATGTCGAGATAGCGGCTGGTGATGCCGAACGACTTCATGCCGGAGAACACAAAGATCCGCACCCAATTATATTCGAACACCCGTTCGACATAGTCGAGATAGAAGCGCGTGAGCCTCGCTTCGAGCGACAGCGAACGATCGCGGATCATCGGACCCCAATCGGGCGACCAGCGGCTGAGATAGACCTCCTGGTAGACCCGCTCGATCAGCGCTTCCTTGCTCGGGAAGTGGCGGTAGATCGCCGAATGCGTGATGCCCATGCGCTTGGCGAGCTCGCGGGTCTGGCCCTCGAAGCCGCGCTCGGCAAAGAAGCGGATGGCCTCGTCCACGATCGCGCGCTCGCGGTCGGCCGCGCGCATGTTGCGACGCTTTGGCGCGGACTTGCTGCCTGTCTCGGTCCGCTTGCGGACCGGTCGTCTCAAAGTTTTCTGCGCTTTTCGGGCCATCTCGTCGCTGAATCAACGTGCCGCTACCTTCATAGCCCAAGGCGCTTTTGTGACCAAATGGTCATTTCCTGTTGACCGGCCTTGGGAGGCGTGTCAGGATTTTGAGACCAGATGGTTACAAATCTGGCATCCCGGCTGATGAGCCGATGGATCTCGGGGAAACGGCAGTGAAGGCGAAGGCTTTCAGCTATTTTCGGGCTGCGACGATCGACCAGGCGCTGGATGCTCACGCACGCGCCGGGGACGATGCGCGTTTCATCGCCGGCGGCCAGAGCCTGGTGCCGGCGCTGTCGCTGCGGCTGCAGGCGCCGCGGCTTTTGATCGACATCACCCACATCGGCGAGCTGCGCGGCGTCAGGCGCGAAGGCGACGCCTTGCGCATCGGTGCGCTGACGCGCCATTGCGAGATGCTGAGCGAGCCTTTGATTGCCGAGTTCGCGCCGCTGCTGCACGCCGCGGCACCGTTCGTCGCCCATCCCGCGATCCGCAACCGCGGCACCTTCGGCGGCAGCGTCGCGCTTGCCGACCCGGCTTCCGAATTTCCGGCGATGACCTTGGCGCTGGATGCCGAGATCGAGATCGCCGGCCTCTCAGGCCGCCGACGCGTGAAGGCCGATGATTTCTTCATCGACCTGTTCGAGACGGCGCTCGAGCCCGGCGAGCTGATCACCGCGGTCTACGTTCCGCTGTTCAGGGCCGATCAGCGCTTTGCGTTCGACGAGCTGGCGCGTCGGCGCGGGGATTACGCGCTGGTTGGTTGCGGCATGCTTGCGACCTGCACCGGTGAGCGCATTGACGACATCCGCATCTCATTCTTCTCCGTTGGCAATACGCCGACGCGGGTGAAGGGGGTCGAAGCCACCTTGATCGGCGCGAGGTTTGATGCAGAACGCATCGCTGCCGCGCAAGGCGCGCTCGAAGGCGATCTCGCGCCGCCCGAGGGCGACGAAGTGCCGCCCTCGATGCGGCTGCATCTCGCTCGCGTGTTGCTTGGCCGCCTGCTCGGACGTCTCGGTGAGGGCGCATGAGCGGCTTCGACGATAGTCTGCTGAACGAGGCCGACGAGACGGTGCGGGTCCGCTTCGTCGTCAACGGGCGCAAGGTCGCCTGCGAGGTCGCGCCGCGCGACACGCTGGTCGATTGCCTGCGCGACAAGCTCGAGCTGACGGGCACGCATGCCGGCTGCGAGATGGGCGCCTGCGGCGCGTGCCTGGTGCAGCTCGACGGCCGCGCCGTGCATTCCTGCCTGATCTTCGCGGTGCAGGCTGATGGCGGCAGGATCGACACCATCGAGGGGCTCAGCGAGAGCGGTCTGCTCGCCGATCTCCAGGCCGAATTCCATCGCCGCAATGCGTTGCAGTGCGGCTTTTGCACGCCGGGCATGTTGATCAACGCCCACGAGCTGCTCTCGCAAACGGCGCAGCCGAGCCGCGAGGATATCCGCGACGCGCTGTCGGGCAATTACTGCCGCTGCACCGGCTACGAGGCGATCGTCGACGCCATCGACGCCGTGGCCAAAGCGCATGGTGAGAATGGAGGCGCGACATGAGCGCGCCGCTGACCTCGCTCGATCGCCCGAACTCCTATATCGGCCGCGCGCTGCCGCGGCCCAACGCCAAGCGGCTGCTTGCCGGGCGGGGACGTTACGTCAGCGATCTCAAGCTGCCGCGCATGCTCTACGCCGCGTTCCTGCGTAGCCCGCATGCGCACGCGAAGATCGTCTCGATCAAGATCGACGAGGCCTGTGCGCTAGAGGGCGTACATCTCGTCGCCACGGGCGCTGATCTCGCAAAAATCTGCACGCCCTGGACCGGCACGCTCGATCATTTCAAGGGCATGACCTCCGCGCCGCAATTGCCGCTGCCGCTCGATCGCGTGGTCTGGGCCGGACAGGCGGTGGTCGCCGTCGTTGCCGAGAGCCGGGCGATTGCTGAAGATGCGCTGGAGCTGATCGAGGTGGACTACGAGGACCTTCCCGTCGTCGTTGACATCGACGGCGCACGTAAGGCGGACGGTCCGCTGGTCAATCCGGGCAGTGCCAACAACACCTGCTTCCGCAGCCAGCTCGACAGCGGCGTCGTTGATGACGCCTTTGCGCATGCGGCCCATGTGGTGGAGGAGGAGTTTTCCTTCGGCCGCCACACCGCGGTGACGCTGGAGCCGCGCGCCATCATCGCCGACTACGATCCATCCGCGGGCATGCTCACCGTGCATCACGGCACGCAGACCCCGTATCAGTTTCAGGACCTCTATTCGCGCCACTACAACATTCCGGAAGCCCGCGTCCGCGTCATCGCGACCGACATCGGCGGCTCCTTCGGCATGAAGCTGCATGTCTATCACGAGGACATGGCGGTGGTCGGTCTCTCGATCCTGCTCGGCCGGCCCGTGAAATACGTCGCCGACCGGATGGAGTCCTTCGTCTCTGACATCCACGCCCGCGACCATCGCGTCCGCGCCCGGGTGGCGCTGGATGCCAAGGGCGAGATCCTGGCGATGGATGTTCTGGACCTGACCGCGATCGGGGCGTTCTCGACCTATCCGCGCACCAGCGTCGTCGAGGGCAATCAGGTCATCCGCCTGATCGGCGCGCCCTATCGCTTCAAAAATTACCGAGCCACGCTGGAGGTGATCTTCCAGAACAAGGTGCAGACCAGCCAGTACCGCGCCGTCGGCCATCCCATCGCCTGCGCGGTGACCGAGCGTCTCGTCGACATGGCAGCAAGCAAGCTCGGTCTCGATCCCTTTGCCATCCGGGCGCAGAACGTCATCCCCGACGATGCCTATCCGCAGACCTCGCCGACCGGCTACCGCTTCGAGGCGCTGTCGCATCAGGCCTGCCTGAAGCGCCTGCACGAAATGATGGGCTATGACGCACTTCGTGCCGAGCAGGCCGACTTGCGCAAGCGCGGCATCTATCGCGGCATCGGCATCGCGGCCTTCGTCGAGATCACCAATCCCAGCCCGGCGTTCTATGGCGTCGGCGGTGCGCGCATCTCGTCGCAGGACGGCGCGATCCTGAGCTTGACGCCCTCTGGCGAGGTGCGCTGCCTGATCTCGGTCACCGAGCAGGGGCAGGGCACCGAGGCGATCATCAGCCAGATCGTGGCCGATCAGCTGGGCCTCGCGCAGGAGTGTGTCAAGGTCATCACCGGAGATACCGAGGTGACGCCGCATGGCGGCGCGACCTGGGCCTGCCGCGGCGCCGGCATCGGCGGCGAGACCGCGCTGCAGGCCACGCGCGCGCTCAAGCGCAACATCCTGGAGATTGCCGCGCTCATTCTGCAGGAGCAGCCATCGGCGCTCGATATCCTCGATGGCGAGATCGTCGATGCAAGCACGCGGAACCCGCGCCTGCCGATCGCCGAAATCGCACGCATCGCCTATTTCCGCTCCG
This sequence comes from Bradyrhizobium sp. CIR48, assembly GCF_014198315.1. NCBI lineage: Bacteria > Pseudomonadati > Pseudomonadota > Alphaproteobacteria > Hyphomicrobiales > Nitrobacteraceae > Bradyrhizobium > Bradyrhizobium sp. CIR48. Next base: position 516,908 of record NZ_JACIHG010000002.1, on the reverse strand, counting down.
ATTCGCTGCCGCCGGGCACGCAGGCGCAGCTCACCGTGAGCCATCACTTCGCGCCGCAGGGCTATCCGTTCGCTTTCACCAACGGCATCCAGGGCTGCTCGCTGGAGGTGGATGTCGAGACTGGCTTCATTAAGCTCCTGAAGCATTTCATCGTCGAGGATTGTGGCCGCGTCATCAATCCGATGCTCGTGGACGAACAGCTCCGCGGCGGCATCGTGCAGGGGCTGGGCGCGGCACTGTTCGAGGAATGCCGTTACAGCGACACCGGTCAGCTCATGAACGGCTCGCTCGCCGATTATCTCGTGCCGATGCCGATGGAGATGCCCGACATCGTCATCGCTCATGTCGAGACGCCGACCGCCGACACGGAGCTTGGCGCCAAGGGCGTCGGCGAAGCCGGTACGGCCGCGGCGTCCGCCTGCGTACTCAACGCCGTCAACGACGCGGTCGCGCCGTTCGATGCGACGATCAGTTCGATTCCGATCACGCCCGCCAAAGTCCTGAAAGCCCTGAAGCGTTTCTAGAAAAAAGACAGTTGGAGGAAATCATGCCAAAATCCGGTTCGACCCCGAAAGTAACCCGCCGCACTGCGCTCGCCGGCCTTTCGGCAAGCGCGGCGCTACTCGCCATGCCGCGGCTCGGCCGTGCCGCCGACGAGACGATCCGCATCGGCTTCCCGACGCCGCTGACCGGCCCCTTCGCAGCGGAAGCACGCGATCAGGTCAAATGCGCCGAACTCGCGGTGAAGCTCGTCAACGATAAGGGCGGCATCGGCGGCCGCAAGGTCGAGCTGCTGGTGCGCGATGACAAACTCAACGCCGGCGAGGCCGCGACGCGTACGCTCGAGCTGATCGAGAAGGACAAGGTTCATGCCGTGGTCGGCGCGCTCTCCAGCGCTGTGCAGCTTGCGGTCAACGAGGTCACGCGCGCCCGCGGCGTGATCTACGTCTCGATCAGCCAGTCCGACACCATCAACGAGGCCAAGGATTTCAGCAAATACACGTTTCACGAGGCGCTGAACCCGCACATGACGACAGCCGCGGTGGCGCGGCAGACGCTGAAGAAGGGCATGAAAGTCGCCCATCTCGTCGCCGATTATGCCTACGGTCATGAGATGCTGCGCGGCTTCAAGCGTGCGCAGGCGGCGATTGGCGCGGACAATGCCGGGGAGATCCTGCATCCGTTCGGTGCGGCCGACTATTCCACCTTCATGCCGCGCCTGATGTCGATGCGGCCGGACGTGCTCTGCATCTCCAATTTCGGCCGCGACCAGGCCAATGCGATCAAGCAGGCCGTGGATTTCGGCGTCAAGCAGCAGATGAAGATCGTGGTCCCCGTCATCCTGCACAACCAGCGGCTCGCAGTCGGCCCCGACGTATTCGAGGGCGTGGTCGGCGGCGCCAATTATTATTGGGGCCTGGAGGCGCAGAGCAAGTCGGCCGCCAGCTTCAACGCGGCGTTCAAGGCCGCCAACGGCGGCGCGATCCCGACCGATTACGGTGCCTACGGCTATTCCGGCGTCGGATCGCTGCTGGCGGCGATGCAGGCCGCCGGCGGCACCGACACCGACAAGGTGGTCGATGCTCTCGAAAAACTGCAATATGATCTGACCAAGGGCTCGCAGCATTACCGCAAATGCGACCACCAATCGGTGCAGTCGGTGCTGGTGCTGGAGTCCAAGAAGAAGTCCGCCATGGCGGGCGACAACGATCTGTTCGCCATTCTCGCCAACGACACAGGCTCGGACGACATGCTGCGCAGCTGCAGCGAGCTCGGCCACGCCACGTAAGTCTTGAGACGATGGACCTGTCGCTGATCATCATGCAGCTTCTCTCCGGGATCGCCCTTGGGGCGGTCCTGGTGATCACTGCGCTTGGACTGACGATCGTGTTCGGCATGCTCGGGGTGGTCAACTTCGCCCATGGTGCGCTGTTCATGATCGGGGCCTATGCGGGGCTGTATCTGGCCTCTCTCACCGGAAGCTTCTGGTGGGGGCTGCTGCTGGCGCCCATCCTGATCGGCGCCTTCGGCATGCTGATCGAGTTCGTGCTGATCCGCAGGCTGTATGGACGCTCGATCGACGATCCGCTGCTGCTCACCTTCGGCCTCAGCTACGTCCTGGTCGAGGGCGTGCGCATCGTGTTCGGCAGCGACGGCATTCCGTTTCCGACCCCGCCGCAGCTGATCGGCGTGCTCGATCTCGGCATCGGCTTCTTCCCGCGTTACCGCCTGTTCGTCATCGTGCTGGTGGCGGTGGTGCTGCTGGCGCTCTGGCTGACGCTGGAGAAGACCCGGGTCGGGTTGATCGTGCGCGCGGGTGCGCGCGATCCCACCATCATGCAGGTGCTCGGCGTCGACATCGGCCGGGTCTGGCTCGCGATCTTCGGGCTTGGCGTCGGACTTGCCGCGCTTGGCGGCGTGCTCGCGGGTCCCATGCGCAGCGTCAATCCGGAGATGGGCTCGCTGGTTCTGGCCGAAGCCTTCGTCGTCACCGTGATCGGCGGCCTCGGCTCGATTGTCGGCGCGGTCGTGGCCGGCCTCATGGTCGGCATTTCCATCAGCCTGGTGGCACTGTTCGCGCCTGAAATGGCGACCATCGTGATGTTCGCGCTGATGGCGGTGGTGCTGCTGATCCGCCCGCAAGGCCTGTTCGGGGTGAGAGGGAGGACGGCGTGACGCATCCTTCGAGCGGCGAGGTTATCGCCAAGCCTGCGCCGAGCGGGCTCGGCCGGCTTCTCGACCATCGCGTGCTGCTCTCCATCGCCGTGCTGGCGATATTGCCCTGGCTGTTGCCGTCCAAGGCGCTCGCCGTCAACGTCCTGATCTACGGCGTCGTGGTGATGGGCTACAATCTGCTGTTCGGCTACACCGGGCTGTTGTCGTTCGGCCAAGCCGCGTTCTTCGGTGCGGGGGCCTACTTCACCGGCATTGCGATCGGGCGTTACGGCGTGCCGTGGTTTGCCGCGGTCGCGATCGCCGTGTGTCTCAGCACCTGCCTTGCGGCTCTGATCGGCATTGTCTCGACGCGCACCCGCGGCATCTATTTCTCCATGGTGACGCTCGCGCTGGCGCAGCTCGTCTATTACGTCGCGCTCCAGGCCTCGTCCTTCACCGGCGGCGAGAACGGCCTGCGCGGCTTTACCGTCGACCGCATCAGCCTGTTCGGCCTCCAGGTCAATTTTCTCGACCCCGTCAACAAATACTACGTGCTGATGGCCTTTGCGGCGCTGGCGATGTGGTTCCAATCGCGCATCCTGAACTCGCCGTTCGGGGCCGTCATCGAGGCGATCCGCGAGAATGAGCAGCGGGCGCGGGCCTGCGGCTACGATGTCGAACGCAGCAAGCTGGTCGTGTTCATGCTGTCGGGCGCGATCTCCTCGCTCGGCGGCTGCATGCTGGCGCTGCATCTGTCGATCGTGCCGCTCGACATCCTGCACTACCAGACCTCGGGCATGATCGTGATGATGGTGCTGCTCGGCGGCGCCCGCAGCTTCTTCGGACCCTTCGTCGGCGCGGCGAGCTTCTTGATCCTGGAGGACGTCATCTCGCTGTGGACGCCGCATTGGCAGATTTTCGTCGGCGCGATCTTCGTGCTGTTCGTGCTGTTCCTGCCCAAGGGCATCTGGGGAACGCTGCTGGACGTCCTCGGTATCGGAAAGGCGCGGCGATGAGCAGCGAGCTGCTTCGCGCCGAGGGAATCGGCAAGCGCTTCGGCGGCTTCGTCGCGCTCGAGGATATTACCTTGTCCTTTGCGGCGGGGCAGCTCACCTCGATTATCGGGCCGAACGGGGCCGGCAAGAGTACGTTCTTCAACATCCTCTCCGGTGTATTGACGCCGACGTCCGGCAAGCTGCACTTCCGCGGACGCGAGCTGAACGGCCTGCCGCAGCACCGCTTCGTGCACCAGGGCATTTCGCGCTCCTACCAGATCACGAACATCTTTCCGGACCTGTCGGTGCATGAGAACGTCCGCGTCGCGGCCCAGGCGCTGGCTGTGAGCTACGACATCTGGCGGAATCGCGCTCGGCTGACCGAATTGCATGCGCGTGCTGATGCGGCACTCGACGCGGTGGGGCTTCTCGGCAAGCGAAGCGAATTTGCAAAATTCCTCTCGCATGGCCAGCAGCGCGCGCTGGAGATCGCGATCGCGCTGGTCTCCGAGCCCGAGTTGCTGCTGCTCGACGAGCCGACCGCCGGCATGGGACCGGAAGAGACCAAGGATATGGTCGCGCTGCTGGAGCGGCTTGCCGACAAGCGCACCGTTCTCCTGGTGGAGCACAAGATGAAGATGGTGCTGGGCCTGTCCAAGCGCGTCGTGGTGCTGCATCATGGCCGCCTGCTTGCCGACGGCGCGCCCGACGAGATCAGGAGCAATCCGGAGGTCCGCCGGGTCTATCTCGGACAGAGTGAAGGTTATGGCTGAAACCGCGCTGCTCGAAATCGAAGATCTCCACGCCTGGTATGGGGCGAGCCACATCCTCCACGGCATCTCCCTGCACGTGAAGGAGGGCGAGGTGGTTGCCCTCGTCGGCCGCAATGGCGCCGGCAAGACCACGACCTTGCGAACCATGATGGGCCTGATGCCGAAGGCGACCGGCCGCGTGCGCTTTGCGGGCAGGGAGCTCCTGCCATTGCGCGCCCATCAGCGCTTCCACCTCGGTCTCGCTTACGTGCTCGAGGAGCGGCGCATCGTTCCCGGGCTGTCGGTGCGCGAGAATCTCCGGCTCGGCCTGGTCGCGGCCGGCAGCGACATCGAGGAGCGGACCGCGATCGATGAGATCGCCGAGACCTTTCCGCGCCTGAAGGAGCGCCTCGACCAGGAGGGCGTGACGCTCTCCGGCGGCGAGCAGCAGATGCTGGCGATCGCGCGCGCGCTGATCGGCAAGCCCAAGATGATCCTGCTCGACGAACCCTCGGAGGGCATCATGCCCGTCCTCGTCGAGGAGATGGGCGTGCTGTTCCGCCGCCTGCGCGATGAGGGCAAGACACTGCTGCTGGTCGAGCAGAACGTCGAATGGGCTCTTCGATTGGCCGACCGCGCCGTGATCATCGACCAGGGCGAGGTCGTGCATCAAAGCAGCGCGGCGGCGCTGCTGGCGGACAAGGACATCCAGGAACGCTACTGCGCGGTGTGAGCGGTCTCAGGCCACGACCTTGGCGCCGTCGAGGCGCTGGCGTTCGTTCGCCAGATGGTCGCCGATCGCATCGCCCGACATGGGTTTTGCGAAATAATAGCCCTGGATGAAGTCGCAGCCGAGCCGGCGCAAGGTATCGAGCTGGGCGCGGGTCTCGACTCCCTCGACGACGCAGGCGATCTCCATGTCGTCGCAGAGGCCCGTCAGCGACTTGATGATCTTGTGACTGACCGGATTTTCGTTGATGTCGGCGACGAAGCTGCGGTCGACCTTGATCTTGTCGAGCGGCAGCCGGTGCACGTGGCTCAGCGACGAATAGCCCGTGCCGAAATCGTCCAGCGAAATGCCGCAGCCCATCGCCTTCAGCGTCGCGATCGACTGCTGCGCGCGCACGAAATCGAAGGTGACGGCGGTCTCGGTGATCTCAAAATCGATCCGGCGCGGCGACAGGCCGCTTTTCTCGATGATCGAGATCAGCGGCAGGATGCCTTCGGCCGCGCAGACGTCGTGCGCAGACAGGTTGAACGACAGGCGGATGTGGTCGGGCCAGGTCTTGGCGGTCGCGAGCGCGCGGGCCAGCAGCGTCTGCGTCAGTGGCCGGATCAGGCCGATGCGCTCGGCGGCAGGAATGAAGTCGGCGGGGGACACCCAGCCGAGACGGGGGCTGTGCCAGCGCGCCAGCGTCTCGAAACCGGCAGTGTGCTCGCTCATGGCGTCGACGATCGGCTGGAACACCAGCTCCATCTCGGCGCCAAAATCGGAGGTGCGCAACAAATTCTCGATCACGCCGCGGCTCCGGATCTCGGCTTCGAGCTCGCCCGAGAAGATCACGGTGCGGCCGCGCTGATGGCGCTTGGCGTGATAAAGCGAATAGTCGGCACATTCATAGAGAGCTTCCGACGTCGTCGCGGAGTCCGGAAACAGCGCAAACCCGATCGAGCAGGACAACCCGGTGTGCGCGGTGTCGAGCTGGTAAGGCAGCTTGACCTGCCCGCCGATGCGTTCGCCAAGCCGTGCCAGATCGGCATCGTCGGGGTCACCACAGACGACGAGGCCAAACTCGTCGCCGCCGAGCCGGGCGAATTCCACGCGTTGCGGGCCGAAGCCCTCGCAGATCTCGCGGATGCGGCGGCCCGCCTCGATCAGCACGCGGTCGCCGACGCTGTGGCCGTAATTGTCGTTGATCGGCTTGAAGCCGTCGAGGTCGATGATGCCGACCGCGACGCGAACGTTCCTTCGCTCGGCGTCGGCAAAGGCGCTCGACAGCTCGGCGAAGAAGCGGCGGCGGTTCGGCAGCTCGGTGAGGGAATCCAGATTGGCGAGGCGGAAGTTCTCGTCCGAGAGCGCCTGGGTCGCCGCCTGCTGTGCCAGCAGCGACTTGCGGCTGGCGACGAGATCGGCGAAGTCGCGGTAGTAGATGGTCAGCACCGTCACCATCGCGCCGGTGACAAGGAGATTGTTGACGGCCATCGCCTCCAGCGTCGGCTCGCCGGTGGCGAAGTAGAACACGACGTACGGCACGTCGACGACGAGAGTCACGATCAGTGCGGCCGAACGCAGATGCATCAGCGAGAAGATGCAGCCGATCACGGTCACCGCCATGTAGAAAGCGACCTGGCTCTTGGCAAAGGGATCGCCGTAGGGATAGAGGGCGAACGACCAGATGGTGAAGCCCGCCGCGATCGGTGCCGCGATCCAGTTGGTGAGGCGCAGATTGCGCAGGATGTCGGCGTCGCTGCGGACGACGTGGCGCTGCCGCAGCCACCAGAAGGTCCGATAGCCCGCCACCGCGACCAACGCGCCCGGCACGATCATGCTGAGCGAGGCCGGCGCCAGCGGCACATAGGTATATGCGACCGCGATCGTGTTGGTGATCAGGATGAAGTAGAGCAGCGGGATCTGCTTGGAGAAGGCGTCGAACTGCGCGCGCGTCAACTCGGGATTGTCGGCCGGCACGCGAAACAGCCGCATTGCGGCGGCGAAGTGAGACTTCAAATCGGCAACAGGCATTGAAATACGAGCCCCGGATCCCTGAAATTGCCGGCGATCTTGCATAGCGTGGGTAAAGGGCGCGTTAGATCGGGTCCTGCGCGAAAGACCAGCACAGGGTTGCACGCTACGGCAGAATTTCCGGCAGCGTGCAATGGTGAGGCCGTGTTAACGATACGGGGCCGCGTCGGCAGGCATATCGGCGGCGAAGTCCTGCAAAAGCCGCCGCTACGTTCTGCTAACCATGCGCTTCGGCGCAACGATGCTTCGCATCGCCCGGAATGCGCCGACCTCTCCCGCAAGCGGGAGCGGTGAACGACCCGCCGCGGGAATCGATTCAGCCTAATGCCATTCCGCTCTAGCGTCCGACCGTGACGCCGGCGGTCGAGCGCATGGCATCGCGGAGGCTCCTCGCGTTCATGTCGTCGAGGACTTCTCGCGTCAGCACGGTGGTCTGGCCGGGCGTGTTGAGGATGGTCTCGCCGCGCGAGGAGGAGAGCCGGTCCGCCTTGGAGGGCGCGGCTGGATCGGTGGCGGGCCTGTGGTGAGGCCGCTTGCTGGAGGCCGCAAAGGCTCCTTGCGGGACGCAGACGGCGGCGATCACGATCAGTCGCAACAGCTTTGCGGGCATGCGATCTCCCATGTTCGGGAAACCTCAGCCTAGCACAAACGTGACGGCGCTGGCAGTGGAAAGGATCAGGCGAGAGCGGCCTGGCGTTCCCGCGCCGGTTCGCGGACACGCTCGGGTTTCCCAGGCTCGGCGAGCCGGGTGAAGCTGCGGTGGCTCGCCTGCGCAGGGGCCTCGACGATGACGCCCTCGCAGACGATCTGTCCGCCGAGCATCTTGAACTCCAGCTTGTCGTAGCGCGGCATCGTCTCGCCGGGCGCAGGCGGCAGCAGTCCGACGCTGCCCTGGATGTTCAGCGTGGCTTCGCCGGTGCCGTGAAGGCGGGGATTCCACATCCTGATCCCGCTTTCCGCCCAGCGCTGCCGGATCAGCGCGGTGCGATCGGCAGGTTCCGCTGCTTTCGCGCGAAGTTTCGGCGCACTGCGAATCTCCTCGGCGGGAGCTGCGAGAGCCGGAGCCGGCTCATCATGCGTGACCACGATGGCGTCGGCCGAAGAGTCGTCCGCGGCGACAGGGGCAGGATCGCTTGCAGCGACCGGCTCGATCGCCACCGCGGTGCCGGAGGTGGGACCGCTGTCGATGCTCTCTTCGACAGGCTCCGTCGAGACGTCGCGATCGGCAGGCGTGACTTGGGAGACGTCTGCAACAGGCTCGGCATCCACGGCCGCACCAGTGGAGGGATCCTCGGCAACGACGAGAGCGGGAGCGTCAACCGAAGCGACCTCGACCGAAGCGACCTCGTGATTGGACGAGGTCTCCTCCACGACATCGGGTTCAACGTCGGCCGCGAGCTCGGGAGATGGATCGCTGCTGATGACGGGCTCAGCGGCTTTGGCCGGCTCGTCCTCGATGTCGATGGCCGCGACCGCTTCCGTGGCGACGGGCTCGAGCTTCGTCGAGACCTCTACAGGCGGATCATTGTCGATGACGGGTTCAGGAACATCGACTGGTTTGGGACCATCAACCGTATCGCTCGAGACTTCGTCCGAGGCCAAGACCTCCGCCACGAAGACCGGCTCGAATTCTGTCGGCAACTGCTGCAGGGACTCGTCGCTGCGGGCGATATCGGCTGCTGCTTCCGCGATGACAGGACGGGCGGTGTCGTCCTCCGCGACCGCGGCGTCGCTGCGCAGTGGATCAGTGCCGATGCCGGTGTCGAGAGCCGGAAGAGCGTCAGTGCTTTCGGCGACGATGACGGGCTGTTCCGCGACGACCGCCGCGCCGTCGATGCTGCCGCTATTCGGCACAGACCGAAGCCGGGTGAACGCCCATTTCACCGCGGGGATGCGGCGCAGCAACGATATCAGTCTCGAAAGCACAGGGAGTTGTCCAAGAGATACTCGGCGTGAGGCAATCGCTGATTCGCCAGCAATGTGAAAAACTGCCCCGGCCGTCACACCCCTGTCAATGTAGGCGGGACCAATTGCAGAACATCCACGCGTTCGTCGCGTGCGAGTGGTGACCGGATCAAGTGTCAGCCATCACACTGAGACTGCGATCGTCGTGACGCTGCAGCGCGATCGACCGCTACCTTCGCGGGCAGCGCTCACCACACCAGACGGAAGCCGCCGGTGCCCCTATAGCTGTGATTGTCCGCGGGAGCATCGACGCTCGCGCGATAGGTGACCTCCCCGAACACGGCGTAGCGGCCGTTGGCCCAGCTATAGGTGCCGCCGCCGCCGATGCTGCCCCACAGCCGGTCATGGCCGCTGGCGAAGCCGGTGCCGGCGACATCGATCCTGGTGCCTTCGAGAAATTCGTAGTGCAGATTGCCGATGGCATAGAGGTCGGAGCGGACGATGCCCGTGCCGTCGTTCCAGGTGCGCTGATGATTGAGCGACAGCCCGAGGCGGCCGAGCAGGCTGTCGGCATTGCCGAGCGAGACCAGCGCGCCGAAGCGGTCGGTGAAGGCATCGAAGTTGACCTTCGAATAGGCAAGCTGTGCCTGCGGCGCCAGCCAGAAGCCGTTGCCAATTGCGATCCGCCTGCCGCCCTCGAGGCTGAACGCGTAGCCAAGGCCCTCATTGCCGTGGATCAACGAGCCGACCAGCGCAGATGACAGGTCGCTGCGATAGAACATGGTCTGTGCCTGGCCGTCGACATAGAAGCCGTCATGGCCGTACCAGGTCGCGGTTGCGCCGACGCCGGTTCCTTGCGCGCGGATGCGGCCGTTGCCGAACAGCGAATTGACGAAGGCCGTGGTCAGGCCGTATTGCGCCGTCAGGCTGACGATCAGCCGGCCGCGCGAATTGTCGAGCGCGGCGCCGTCGAGTCCGACCTGCACCTTCATCTCGTCGGAATCATAGGTGGAGCCGGTGGTGTTGGAAGGCCGCAACGCGCTCTGGCCGCCCTCGATCCGGCCCCAGAACGCTGATTGCGTCCATGAGCCCTCGGCCGTCTGCGCGGTATCAATGCCTGCGCGGGCCATCGCTTCGCTGCCGCCCCAATAGCGGTTGCCGGCGCGCTGCTGCAGGCTCGCCGGCTGGTTCATCCCGAGCAGCACCTGTGCGTAGTTCTCGTAGAGGGGAACGCCGGCCTGATAGAGCGGCCCGGCCGGCGCCGATGGCGGCGGATTGATCAGGCTGGACCGCAGATACCAGTCTCCGTCTGCGGGCGTGCTGATCCCGTTCTTCTGCAGCGTATAGGCATAGGCGCCGCCGACCACGGCCTGCTGGCCGCCAATGACGTAATTGCCCTGCAGCGCGAAGGTGCCGTTCGAGGCGCCGGCGACGTCGATCACCTTGATGCCTTCGACGGTCTGCGCGCCGCCGCCGCCGATATTGGCGATGCGCAGCGTGGAGGCACCGGACGTTGTGCCTTGCACCACCAGGCGGTCGGTGATCGAGGCATCGCCATTCAGCGCGGTGTTGAGAAGAACAGTGCCGCCGCTGCCGACATAATTGCCGCTCACCGTTAGCGTGGTCCCCGGCGCGCCGCCGGTTCGCACCAGGCCGGCATTGTCGAGCGATGCGATGGTCTGGTTGAAGCCGTTCAGGTCGAGCGTTGTGCCTGCGGCCGCGACATAGGCGGATGCGGCGCTGAAGGCGCCGGCCGCGCCGGCGCGCAGGGTGCCGCCGGTGATCGTGGTTGCGCCGCCATAGGTGTTGACGCCGGACAGCGTCTGCGTGCCGCCTGATATCTGCAGGCCACCGGTGCCGCCGAGTGTGCCTGAGAACGGATCGCCGGCATTGGTGATGACCAGGGTCTTGCTGCCGAGCACGACGGTGCCGGTGCCGGCCAGACTTCTGATGTCGGTACCGGCACCTGTCAGGGCAGAAATATCGAAGGTCGAGTTGGCCACCACGCGGCGGGAGCTGCCGATCGAGCCGGCGCCCGTCAGCGCCAGCGTGCCGTCCTGGACAACCGTGTCACCCATGTAGGTGTTGTTATCAGATAGATTGAAAGTTCCGGCGCCGATCTTGGTCAATCCGCCGACGCCGCTAAATCCAAGCGTGCTGACGTTGTGCCCGTTCGTATCGAAGGTCAGTCCGCCCGCGGCAAGATTGATCTGATTGATCGTTCCGCCGAAAAAGGCGGCGTTATTGGCCAATGCTCGGACGACGGCGTTGTCAAAATTCATCTGCCGTGTTCCGAAGTTAACGGTTATGCCCGTCGTCTGCAGGATGCCGCCGCTGCTGATGTTCAGCGTGCCGGAACCACTCGCGCCATTTCCGAGTCTCACTCCGGCTTGCGCGATGACGGTACCGCCGTTCTCAATGTTGAGTGTGCCATTGCCGGCGAGGCCGACGGCCAGTATGGAGGTTGTTGTCGTCCACTGCGATCCGGCTCCGGTAACCGTCACGGTGCCCACAGTTCCCAAAGAGTTGCCAATTCGGACCGTAGCACCGGTGCTGGTCAGCGTGCTGCCGTTCTGAATTGTCAGACTGCCAGATGCCGTCTGCCCGACGTTAATGTTAGCCGAGACGGCCGTGGCCGGACCACCCACGCCGAGAACGAGCGGATTTGGCGAAGACGTATCAACGCGAATGTTGTCACTGGCGACCGGAACCGTTCCAGTTGCCCAGTTCGCGCCTGTCATCCAGTCCGAGCTTGTGGCCCCAGTCCACACGCTTTGGGCTGACGCCGAGCTCGTGAACAACGCCGAGAGCGCCGCCGCCGAGACGCTCATCAACAACAGGCGCCGGAACGCCGCTCGCTGTGAATGCCTGCCCTGACCGTCATTCGCCTGTCGTGAAAACGTCGCAGCCCCGATGCATTCGCGCATGGCGCACAGCCCCTTGTTTTTGCTTTTAGTGCTGCACCCCGGATGGCGGATTGCCCAGACATCATCGACAGCTGATCGTGATTGCGACGGTATGTTGCTGCCTGCGATCGGGTCAATGCTGATCGTTGCCGCGCATCGGGAAAGATGTGCAGTGTGTTTCCGATGCAACGTCAGGTCGACAGAATTAATGCTGCGGTAACTACACCACGCGCGTCGAACATAAATTGATGACGTACACGGCAAGACGGCGACCGGAATCTTGTGCGCGCAACATGACGGAGCGAGCCGAGACTCGCTGCGCCACATGTCGCGGTTGATTCGCGAGCCTCGCGCTTCAAGACGGCCCGGGCCGAGCTCTGCGTCTTGGTCTATCGCCCGCCGGAACCTGAACCTGAACCGGATCCTGAACCCGCGCTGCCTCCGGCCTGGCTGCCCATGTTATTCGTGTTGGTACCACCGGCCGATGGCGACTGCGCGCCCTTGCTGTCGGCGGCCTCGTTCTGCATGTTCGACGACTTGCCGGTCGTCATTCCCTTGGTCGCGGGGCCGCGCGAGGAGGGGCCGACGTCACCCTGACCGGAGGCGCCGGGAGCCGGTTGTGTCTGCGCGAAGGCGCTACCGGTCGCCAGCGCCATGATGCATGCGGATGCCAGAATGATCTTTTTCATGGGATTCTCCTTGACATGACATCTCCGGACAATCCGCCTGCGGCGACGGCGTTCCTGCCGATTTGTCGCCACCGCTTCAACTCTCTGCGGCCGAATGTCGGGGTTCCCGTCGCCATCGCCATCGGCTATTCAGGACCGTCATTGTTTGTGGGGGACGACGCATGAGGAAGATTGTTGCCATCGGAGCAGCTTTGCTCTGGTCCACCATCGCATTCGCGCAGGATCGCACCATCACGGTTGCCTCGACTACGTCGACGGAACAGTCGGGCCTGTTCGGCCATCTGCTGCCGCTGTTCGAGAAGGCCGAGGGCATCAGCGTGAAGGTCGTTGCCGTCGGTACCGGACAAGCGCTGGATATCGGGCGGCGCGGCGATGCCGACGTGGTGTTCGTCCATGACCGGGTTGCCGAAGACAAGTTCATGTCCGAAGGGCAGGGCGTGAAGCGCTTCGACGTCATGTACAACGACTTCGTCGTCGTCGGGCCCAAGAGCGATCCGGCGAAGATCGCCGGCGGCAAGGATGTCACCGATGCGCTGCGTAAGATCGCGGCAGCGAAGGCGCCGTTCATCTCGCGCGGCGACAAATCCGGCACGCACGCGGCCGAGCTCCGGCTGTGGAAGGAGGCGGGCGTCGACATCAGTGCCGGCAAGGACAGCTGGTATCGTGAGATCGGCCAGGGCATGGGCCCGGCGCTGAACATGGCGTCGTCGTCGAACGCCTATGTCCTGTCGGACCGCGGCACCTGGCTGTCGTTCAAGAATCGCGGCGAGCTTGCCATCCTGACCGAGGGCGACAAGCGGCTGTTCAACCAGTACGGCGTCATGCTGGTCGATCCGGCCAAGCATGCGAACGTGAAGGCGAAGGATGGGCAAGCCTTCATTGACTGGCTGGTCTCGCCGAAGGGGCAGGACGCGATCGCCGGCTACAAGGTGGGCGGCGAGCAGCTATTTTTCCCCAACGCGTCCCACTAGAAGGAAGGCGACGGTCGACACCGCGACGCTGAGCGCGAGCAGGATCAGTCCGAGTCCGAGTGCCAGCGGCAGATCGCCCTTGCTGGTCTCCAGCGCGATCGCGGTCGTCATCGTGCGCGTGAAGCCGCGGATGTTGCCGCCGACGATGATGATGGCACCGACCTCGGCGATGGCGCGCCCGAAGGCCGCGAGAAACGCCGTCAGCAGCGAGGTCCGGCCCAGCGCGTACAGCAGCGCCATGCAGCGGAAGATCGACAGCCCGTCGATCCGTGCCAGATCGCCATATTCCGCCCACAGCAGGCTCGCCGGCCGGTGCACCAGCGCCACCACGATCGGCGTGGCCAGCAGCGTCTGCGCGATCACCATGGCGGCCGGCGTGAACAACAATCCGGCCACCCCGAGCGGGCCGGACCGCGACAGCAGAAGATAGAGCGCAAGCCCGACCACGACCGGCGGAAGGCCAAGCAGCGCATTGGTCAGCACGATGATCACCTGCCGCCCGCGGAAGCGCGTGATCGCCAGCAAGGCCCCGATCGGCGCGCCGATCAGCAGGGCAAGGATGCTCGCGGTCAGGCTGACGCGCACCGACAATGCGACGATGCCGAGCAGCTCGGCGTCGGCTTCGCCGATCAGCGAGAGCGCCGCGCCAACGGATCGTGCGAAGTCGTTCATGCGGCCTGACGCTTCGGTGCCGGGCGGAATGCCTCCTGATCGTCGATATCGGGTGTTCGTAGCGGCTTCACGGACCGGTTCCTGCGAGTCTTGCTGACATCCGCAGAATACCCGGGGGGAACGGTTTGGAAACGCGATTCAATTCAAAAAATGCGGCTGGCGCCGCGTTATGCAGGCTCTTCTGACGCGATCTGAGGGGAGCTTTGCCTATCGGGGGCCCAAAGCCAGCGCGCGAGCAGAACGGCGAGAACCGCGCCGATGAACTGGGCGGCAATGAAAGCCGGCATGCCTTGTGGGGCAATACCCGCGAACGTATCGGACAGCGAGCGGGCGATGGTGACCGCGGGGTTGGCGAACGAGGTGGACGAGGTGAACCAGTACGCCGACGTGACATAGAGGCCGACAGCGTAAGGCACGGCGGTGTTGGTCCGGTGCCCGACGCCAAAGATCGTCGAGAGCAGACCGAAGGTGGCTACAGCCTCGGCCAGCCATTGTCCGGCTCCGGTGCGGGCCGTGAGGGAAAGCTGGAGGACAGGAAGCTCGAACATCAGGTGCGCGATCCCGACACCCGCGACCGCGCCGGCGATCTGGGCGATGGCGTAGGTCGCCGCGTCCGTCCACGTCGTTTCGCCGCGCAAGGCGAATGCGAGCGTGACCGCCGGATTGAAATGAGCCCCCGATATCGGAGCGAAGATCAGGATCAGCACCACCAGGATTGCGCCCGTGGCGATCGTATTGCACAGCAGCGCCAGCGCGACGTTTCCGCCCGAGAGCTTCTGCGCCATTATCCCGGAGCCGACCACCGCAGCAAGCAGGAACGCCGTCCCGAGCCACTCGGCGAAGGCGCGCTGTGCAAGGCTCGGCATCAGGCGTCGCGATCCAGCCTGACGCGCTCGCCGTCTTCCTTGACGAATTCGCCCCGCTGCGGCGGCAGCAGATCCAGCACGAGCTCGGAGGGGCGGCAGAGCCTGACGCCTTTCGGCGTCACCACGATCGGCCGGTTGATCAGGATCGGATGCGCCATCATCGCGTCGAGCAGCTGATCGTCCGTCAGCGCCGGATTGGCGAGCCCGAGCTCCGCATAGGGGGCAGCCTTCTCGCGAACCGCCTCACGCACCGAAATCCCCATGCGCGCGACGAGCTGCTGCAGCAGGGTGCGCGACGGCGGCGTCTTCAGATATTCGATCACGTGCGGCTCGATACCGGCATGTCGGATCATGGCGAGCGTGTTGCGTGACGTGCCGCAATCGGGATTGTGGTAGATGATCGCGTCCATTGCAGATGCCATCGTGCTCAGCAGCAGGCCTTTGAGGCTGCCGGCGCCGCCTGCGGCGCGCAGCAGGCCGATTGCTGCTCCGGTTTCTCATGCGCGACCCGCGCCTGATTCTCGCCGCTGCCGTCGCCGTAATCGGTGCTCTCGCCCGTGGTGTGGAAGGTTTCCCAGGCGATGCCGGCCGGATCGTCGATCCAGGACTTTTCCGACTTGGCATAGCAGCAGGTGGTCTGCCCCTGCTCGACGACGTTGCCGCCGGCCTTGCGCAGCCGGGCATAGACCTCCTGGAGTTCCTCGCCGGTCTCGACCTGGATGCCGAGATGATCGAGCCCAGCCGCGCGTCCGCGCGTCGAGATCGCAAAATTCACGCGGGGGTCGTCCAGCATCCATTTGGCATAGTCGGACTTCACGACCGAGGGCTCGCTCGCAAACAGGGCGGAGTAGAATCCGATGGAATGGGAGAGATCCTCGACGGACACGTGAACGTGCAGGCGCTTCATGGTCTGTCCTTTCAGGCTGGAACTTTGCTGCGCTTCCGCGCCGGTTTCGAAGGCTTTGCCGGAGCGCATGACACCCCGCCGCAGCAGCTTTCGGTCAGGAATCCGACCAGCGCGTTCATGGTCTCGAATCGCGCCGCATAGATCATCGAACGCCCCTCGCGACGGACGGTCGCGAGCCCGGCCATCCGTAGCCGGTCGAAATGGAAGGTCAGCGTGTTGGGGGCGAGATCCAGCGCCTCGGCCACCGCGCCGGCGGTCAGGCCTTCGGGGCCGGCCTGCACCAGCAGGCGGAAAACATCGAGGCGATTGTCCTGAGCAAGCGCGGCAAGCGCCGCGACGGCGTCCGTCTTTTCCATATTTCAACGATTATTGAAATAACGGCGGCCTGTCAATCGAGATTGGCATGCGGAGAGCCAATCTCGATTGACGGGCCGCCGTCGCTGTTCAGCGCTTCACGCTAGCCGATGCCGAGACCGTGGGCGCAGCCCCGATGCTCTGCTGCCAATAGCGTTCGATCTGGTCGATCAAGGCAGGCGGCAGCGGGACGTAGTTGAGCGTCTGGGCCTCGGATTTTCCGTTTTCCAGCGACCAGCGGACGAAGTCGATGGCGGCTGCCGATCGTTCCGGTGATTTCGGCGCCTTCGGCATCAGCACGAAGGTCGTCGCCGTGATCGGGTAGGCGTCTTCGCCGGGCGCGTCGGTGAGCACGAGATGGAAATCCTTCTCCGCCTTCCAGTCCGCGCTTGATGCCGCCGCCTGAAAAGATGCGGCGTCGGGCACGACGTAATTGCCGGCGCTGTTCTGCACGATTCCAAAGGAAATCCGGTCGAGCCGTTGCAGCGCGTAAGTATATTCGAGATAGCCGATCGCGCCGGGTATGAGACCGACGAGCGAGGCGACACCATCATTGCCGCGGCCGCCGAGGCCAAGCGGCCACTCGACGGAGGTGCCTTCGCCCACGCTGGCTTTCCACTGCGGGCTGACCTTCGACAGGTAGTTCGACCAGTTGAATGTCGTGCCGGAGCCGTCGATGCGATGGACCACCGTGATCGCAGCGTTCGGCAATCTGACGTCGGGGTTGATCGCGGCGATCGCCGGATCGCTCCAGGATCTGAGCTTGCCGAGATAGATATCGGCGAGCACCTGCCCGGTGAAGCGGATCTGGCCAGGCTTGACGCCGTCGATATTGACCACTGGCACGACGCCTCCGATGACGATCGGGAATTGCATCAGGCCGAGCCTGTCCAACTCCCTGGGGTCGAGCGGCATATCGCTGGTACCGAAATCGACGGCTTCCTTTTTGATCAGGCCGAGGCCGATGCCGGAGCCGACCGCTTGATAGCTGACGACGTTGCCGGTCTTGGCCTTATACGCGTCGGTCCATTTCGCCATCACGGGCGAAACGAAGGTTGAGCCGGCTCCTCTGGTCTCGGCTGCCAAGCCTGGCGTTGCGACGAGCAGAGCGGCGAGGATGATGGGAAGTGCAATATGTGTCTTCATTTGCGCGAGGCTAACAGGTGGGGCACGAAGCCGATGTGGTCGATCTCACAATTGCGTCGCGAGGCATTCGCGCTGGCCATTGCGCGCCGACTACACCACGCCGTCAGCTCCGCCGCGTCGTCCGATTGAGGGAGATTGCCGTCCCGGCCGGGCAGGGACGCAATTTGGGGCAAATTGCGCGCCAGGCGGCCAAATCGGGCCGTTTCGCGCCCGCCGGCAGCTTTATTCCCGCCGTGGATGCTTTAAGGAGAGGGCGGATCAGGTCGCAGGCGCCCCGTGGCGGTGCTAGACCCTGGTGCAGGGAATAATGGGCCGTGCCGTGTCGGCGGGGCCGCAAGGATGAAGGATATGGAGCAATGATCCAGACCGTTGGCATCATCGGGGCAGGGACCATGGGGAATGGTATCGCGCAGGTCTGCGCGGCGGCCGGGCTCTCGGTCGTGATGGTCGACATTTCCGACGCGGCGGTGAACCGCGGGCTGTCGACCGTCGGCGGCAGCCTCGAGCGTCTGGTCAAGAAGGAGAAGATGTCGGCGGCCGATCGCGAGGCGGCGCTCAAGCGCATCACCGGCACCACCGACCGGGCGAAGCTTGCCGATTGCGATCTCGTCATCGAGGCCGCAACCGAGAACGAGGAGCTCAAGGTCAAGATCCTGAAGGATCTCTGCGCGACGTTGTCGCCGCGAACGCTGCTTGCGACCAACACCTCGTCGATCTCGATCACGAAGCTCGCTGCGGCGACCGATCGTCCCGACCGCTTCATCGGCATGCACTTCTTCAACCCGGTGCCGGTGATGGCGCTGCTGGAGCTGATCCGCGGCCTGCAGACCTCCGACGACACCCACGCCAAGGCCCTCGATTTCGCCAAGCGCGTCGGCAAAGTGGCGATCACCGCCAAGAACAGCCCGGGCTTTGCCGTCAACCGCATCCTGTGCCCGATGATCAACGAGGCGATCTTCGCCCTCCAGGAGGGGATTGCGACGGCGGAAGAGATCGACGCCGGCATGAAGCTCGGTTGCAACCATCCGATCGGGCCGCTGGCTCTGGCCGATCTCGTCGGGCTCGACACCATGCTTTCGGTGATGGAGGTCTTTTACAAGGGCTTCAACGATCCTAAATACAGGCCAGCGCCGCTGCTCAAGGAGATGGTCGATGCAGGCCATCTCGGCCGCAAGACCGGGCAGGGCTTCTACAGCTACGGTACGTGATCTGTCATCGCGACAAAGACGGTCCCGTAGGGTGGGCAAAGCGAAGCGTGCCCACGTTCCGTGGCCGTATCGGACTGATGGTGGGCACGGCGCAAGTGCGCCTTTGCCCACCCTACGATACTGATCAAGGAGCAGGCGCCGGGCTCGAAACGCCCGCGGCCCAATCCCGCAATTTACGCCATGACAAAGATGTCGGGCGCATTTGGCCTGACAATGTCGAACGGGCGGCTCGCGGGAACGCGGGGAACAACGAACGGAAAACGAAGGACATGTCGGATCGACTGAAGGCCGAGCGCGAGGCGGCGGCCGCGCGGCGGAACCTGTTGACCCAGGATGCGATCGAGCGCACCGGGATTACCGAAGAGATGATCGGGGAACTCGTCACCCGCTTCTATGGGCGCGTGCGCGAAGATGCACGGCTGGGCCCGGTGTTCGGGATCGTGCAGAACTGGGACGAGCATCTCGCCAAGCTCAGAGATTTCTGGTCCTCGGTAGTGCTGATGAGCGGCCGCTATCACGGCTCGCCAATGCGGGCGCATTTACCGCTGAGCCTGGTCGGCGATCATTTCGACCGCTGGCTCGATCTGTTCGAGCAGACCGCGCGCGAGGTCTGCCCGCCGCCAGCAGCTAGCCTGTTCATCGACAAAGCGCGCCGCATCGCCGACAGTTTTGAGATGGCATCGGCCACCGTCTCCGGTTCTATCGCCGCGCCGCGCCACGTGCTCAGGTCCTGACGACGACCGGCTGCCTGCAAAACATGCAGGGTCGTCGCGCTGCGTTTGCGCAGCGCGACGAATAGCGCGTTGCACCAATTCCAACATCATCGGTCTGATCTGCAAAATCATCATGCCGCTCGCGCGGCGCGACGTTGAAATTGTGAAAAGGCGCTTGAACACGTTCATCGTTGTTCAATCAACGCGAGCAAAGCCACATTGATGCACTGCGGTGCCAACTCTTCGCCTTGTTTTCGGCAGAGTTCCAGCGCCTGCTTGTGAACATGTCCCGCGCATCGTTCACAACCAATTCATCACCGTCCGAGAGTCCTGGGAAACCCGAAGCCGACGCCTGTGCCGAGCAGACGCGGCGAACGATCCTGCTTGGCGCGCTCGCCACCACCGCCTGCCTCGGTTGCTCCGCGTCTGCGCACGCGGGCGAGGATCCGCCCGGGTCCGACGAACGGCCGCAGAAAGGCGATGTGCTTGTCTTTTCCGAAGGCGACAAGGAGGGAAAGCCCATCACCGCGGCCGACCTGCCGGCCGGCGGACCGCCGGTGCATGCCTGGCCGAAGGATCCCAAGACATCGGTGGTGCGCAGCGCCTCCCGGCTCAACGAGATCCTGATCATCAAGCTCGATCCCGCCGAGCTTGACGAGAAGACGGCCGCGCGCGCGGTCGACGGCATCATCGCCTATTCGGCGATCTGCTCGCATGCCGGCTGTCCCGTCACCGCCTGGGTGAAGAGCGATGTCGGCGACAAGGAGGTGTTCAAGTGCATGTGTCACAACTCCGAATACGATCCTCGTGCGGGCGCACAGGTCGTGTTCGGCCCGGCGCCGCGACGGCTCGCGGCGCTGCCGGTGGCGCTCGCTGACGGCTCGCTCAGCGTCGCCGGCAATTTCATCGGAAAGGTAGGTGGCGCGCAGCCAGGATGACGGACGGTGCGGGCCCACGCCCGCGTCACGAGAGGTCGTATCCGCCGTTGGGCGGACGACGGGACGAACGACAAGAATTCAACACAAGAATTCAAACGGATGAAAAGGGGAACGTCCATGACCAGGAAGCAATGGTACCTGTCCGGCTTCGTCGCCTTCACCTGCCTCGCCTCGACCGCCGCCGTGTCAGGTCCGATCGAGAATTACGCACCGGTCACCGCGCAGCGGCTGGAGAATCCGGAGCCAAACAACTGGATGCTCTATCGGCGCACCTATGACGGGCACGGCTACAGCCCGCTCGATCAGATCAACACCTCCAACGTGAAGAACCTCACGCCGGTCTGGACGTTTGCCACCGGCGTCGTCGAAGGCCACGAGGCGCCGCCGATCGTCAACAACGGCGTGATGTTCGTGGCGACCCCGATGGGACAGGTGATCGCGCTCAACGCCAAGACCGGCGACGAATACTGGCGCTACAAGCGGCAGCTCCCCGACGATCTGTTCCAGCTGCACCCGACCAGCCGCGGCGTTGGCCTCTGGGAGGACAAGCTCTATCTCGCCACCACGGACGACCACGTCGTCGCGCTCGATGCCAAGACCGGCAAGGTGGTGTGGGACACCAAGGTGCAGGACTACAAGAAGGGCCAGTACATGACCCTGATGCCGCTGGTCGTCGATGGCAAGGTCATTGTCGGCGGCTCCGGCGGCGAGTTCGGCGTGCGCGGCTATATCGCGGCCTATGATGCCAAGGACGGCAAGGAGCTGTGGCGAACCTTCACCATTCCAGGCGAAGGCGAGCCGGGCCATGACACCTGGCAGGGCGACGATTGGAAGAACGGCGGCGGCTCAGCCTGGATGACCGGCAATTACGACAAGGAGACCAAGACGATCTATTGGGGCGTCGGCAACGCCGCGCCATGGCCCGGCGAGACCCATCCCGGCGACAACCTCTATACCTCCTCTGTGCTTGCGCTCGATCCGAGTACCGGCAAGATCAAGACCTATCACCAGTACCACCAGAACGATTCCTGGGACTGGGACGAGGTCGATGCGCCGATGCTGATCGACCTGCAACGCGATGGCCGCAACATCAAGAGCCTGGTCCATCCGGGCCGCGACGCGATCTTCTGGGTGCTCGAGCGCACGCCGACCAAGATCAACTACGTCGCCGGCTGGCCGTTCGTCTCGACCGACGTCTGGAAGGGCATCGAGCCCGAGAGCGGCAAGCCGATCGTCGACCCCGCGCACAAGCCGGTGATCGGCAAGCGTGTCGAGTTCTGTCCGTCGCTGTGGGGCGGCAAGGACTGGCCGTCGGCGGCCTACAGCCAGAAGACCGGCCTCGTCTACGTGCCCGCCAACGAGAATTTCTGCGGCGGGTTCACCGGTGAGAAAGTTGCCCTCAAGCCGGGTGAGCTCTGGCTCGGCACCAAGCCGGAAGACATCGGCCTGAAGACGAAGCCGGGCGCGGATCATTTCGGCGAGCTGCAGGCCTGGGATCCCACTACGGGCAAGAAGGTGTGGCAACACAACTTCCCGAAGTCACAGCTGTTCGGTTCGGTGACGGCGACCGCGGGCGATCTCATCTTCGTCGGCGGCACCAATGACCGCAACTTCCGCGCCTTCAACGCCAAGACCGGCGAGCTCCTGTGGGAGCAGAAGACCAACTCCGGCATCATGGGCATGCCGGTGTCCTATGAGATCGACGGCACCCAATACATCGCGATCCAGTCGGGATGGGGCGTCGACGCGCAGCGCATCCAGGACGCGCTGGTGACCAACAACATCGGCATCGAAGCCAACGTGCCGCAAGGCGGCGTCATCTGGGTGTTCGCGCTGAAGAAGTAGCTCCGCGGCGGATCGAAAGAAGCGGAGCAGCAGGGGGGTGGCGAATGCGGCGGACGGCAACGTCCGCCGCATTTTTGCGATGGAAGGCGTCGAACGCGCTTACTTCCCTTCTCCCCTTGCGGGAGAAGGTGGCGCGAAGCGCCGGATGAGGGGTTCTATCCGCGCTCTCATCGCGAGGTGGACTCGCCGAGACAACCCCTCACCCTAGTGAGCTCGTGTCAGCCAGCGTCGCTGCCCTCTCCCGCAGGGGAGAGGGCGCATCAATGCGCAGACGCGAAGGCTACTTCCCCTGACGCTCCACCTTGTCCTTTTCCTTCTGGTTCATCTCGCGAACCTTGGGATCCGGATTGTGCTGTCCGGTGGTCTGGGTGGTGGAGGCAGGCGGGGCGGCGTTGGGCAGCGAGTTCTGGTCCGGCGCGGTGGGGCGTGTCGCGGTGGCCGGCGGCGTCGTGTTGCTCTGGGCGAATGCGCCGGAGGCCGTCACAAGAAAGGCGCCCGACAGCAACGAGACTGCGAGCGCCTTTGAGATATTTGTCATCGATCTGCTCCTGTCAGATCGATGGAAACGGCGCGAGACCGCTTGTGTTCCGTCTCGTGCCTCTGTTCCGTCTCACGCTTCCAATTGTTTGCCGATCGGAAGCGAGCGGATGCGTTTTCCGGTCGCCGCGAAGATCGCATTGATCAGCGCCGGTGCGAATGGCGGAACACCGGGCTCGCCGACGCCGCTCGGCGGCGTATCGGGTCCGGGCGGCACGATGTAGACGTTGGTCACCACAGGAGATTCATCCATCCTGACGACCTGGAAGTCGTCAAAGTTCTTCTGCTGCACCTTGCCATCCTTGAAGGTGATCTCGCCGTATTTGGCGAGGCTCAGCCCCATGATCGCCGCGCCTTCGATCTGCGAGGCGATGCGCTCGGGGTTGACATAGGTGCCGCAATCGATCGCCGTGTCGACCCGTGGCACCGTCAGCTTGCCCTTGTCGTCGACGGCGACCTCGACGATGGTCGCGATGTAGCTGACGAAGCTGCGGTGCACCGCGATGCCAAGGCCGTGGCCCTTCGGTACCTTGCGTCCCCACTCACCCTTCTCGGCGACCAGTTCGACCACCTTGCGCAGGCGCGCGGTGTCGATCGGGTAGCTCTCCTGGGGCTCGCCGTAGTTCCAGAGGTCTTTCACCTCCGGTTTGACGATGCGCGGGCTTCCGATCAGCGCGAGCAGCGTCTCCTTCTGGTCGCGGCCGGTCGCTTGCGCGATCTCGCCGACCATTGATTGCACCGCGAAGGCGCGCGGGATGTTCGAGACCGAGCGGAACCAGCCGATGCGGGTGAACGCCGCGGCTTCCGGATTCTCGCACGAGATGTTGGCGATCTCGAACGGCATGTCGACGAGGCCCATGCCGATCTCGAACGGGGCCTGGTGCACGGTCCCGGCAGCGAACGTCGAGGCGATGCTGGGGGCCACGCTGCGATGGCGCCAGGCGACCACCTTGCCGCTCTTGTCGAGGCCGGCCTCGATCCGCTCGACCGAGACGGTATGCAGGAAGCCGTTATGGATGTCGTCCTCGCGCGTCCACTGCACCTTCACCGGTGCGCCGAGCTCCTTCGAGAGCAGCGCGGCCTCGAGCGCAAAGTCGCATTTCGACTTGCGTCCGAAACCGCCGCCGAGAAGCGTGACGTTGACGGTGACGTTGCCCTCGGGAATGCCGAGCGTCTTGGCGACGTCCTCGCGGGTGCCGCCGGGGCTCTGCACCGGCGCCCAGATCTCCGCCTTGTCGCCCTTGACGTCGGCGACCGCCACCGGCGTCTCCATGCTGACATGAGCAAGATGCGGGACGTAGTACTCGCCGACGATCACCTTGTCGGCGCCCTTCAGGGCAGCGTCCGCATCGCCCTCCTTGCGCAAGACGAGGCCCGGCTTGCGCGAGGCTTCCTCGAGCTCCTTACGGTAGGCGACGGAGTCGTATTTGCCGTTGGGACCATCGTCCCAGACCAGCTTCAACGCATCCCGGCCCTTGATCGCCGCGCCGGTGTTGCGCGCGATCACGGCGACGCCGCCGAGCGGCTGGAACTTTGATGGCCACGGCCAGCCTTGAACCTTCAGCACCTTTTCGACGCCGGGGACCTTCAGCGCCGCATCGGGATCGAACGAGACCAGCTTGCCGCCGGTTACCGGCGGGCGCGCGATCACGGCATATTTCATGCCCGGCAGCCGCACATCGGCGCCGTAATGCGCCTTGCCGGTGGTGATGTCGTGGAGATCGACGATGCCGACCTGGCCCTTGCCGAGATACCGGAAATTCTTGGGGTCCTTCAGCTTGAGGCCTTCGATGCTGGGCACCGATTCCTTGGCGGCGTCGGCAGCGAGCTCGCCGAAGCCGAGCTTGCGGCCGCTGGCGCTGTGGACGACCTCGTGATTGACCGCCTTGACCTCGATCGCCGGCACGCCCCAGCGCTTTGCCGCGGCCTGCTCCAGCATGGTGCGGGCCGAGGCGCCAATCTGGCGCATCGGGATCAGATAATGCCGCGTGCTGCGCGAGCCGTCGGTGTCCTGGTTGCCGAACTTGACCTCGTCGCCATGGGCCTGCTGCACCTTGACCCTAGACCAGTCGGCTTCCATCTCCTCGGCCACGATCAGCGGCAGGCTGGTGCGGACGCCGGTGCCCATTTCCGAACGGTGACCCACGATGGTCACGATGCCGTCGGGCCCGACCGAAACGAACACGCGCGGATCCACCACGACGCCGTGCGGCATCTTGCCGGCGCCGGTCTCGTAGGCCAATGCTTGGCGCGACATCACGGGTGCGGCGAGCACGAAGCCGCCGGTGATGCCGAGCCCCTTCAGGATGCTACGGCGCGAGACCTTCTCGACCTTGATGTTCTTTTCGAAGCCACGTTTTTCGAAGCTATGGAGCTTGCCGGGATTGTCGATGAAATTCATGTCACACCCCCGTCGATGCGAGATGGACCGCGTTCTCGATGCGCTGGTAGCAGCCGCAGCGGCAGATGTTGCCTGACATCGACTCGCGGATCTGGTCGTGCGAGGGTTTCGGGTTGTCCATCAGAAGCGCGGCGGCCTGCATGATCTGACCGGCCTGGCAGAAGCCGCATTGCGGTACGTTGACCTGGCGCCACGCCTTCTGCACCGGATGATCGCCAGTCGGATGCAGCCCTTCGATCGTGGTGACCTCGCGTCCGGCGACGTCATTGACCGACGTGATGCAGGCGCGCACGGCTTGCTTGTCGACGATGACGGTGCAGGCGCCGCACAGGGCCTGGCCGCAGCCGTACTTGGTGCCGGTCAGTCCGGCCTCGTCACGCAGGAACCAGAGTAGTGGGAGATCCGGGTCGCCGTCCCAGCTCTGTTCCTGGCCGTTGATCTTCACCTTGATCATGATCGTCCCTCGCTCTTCATAAGCATGCCAAATTCAAAACTTGCCGACGCCGGTCGGCGACGGGTCGTGCCGGGTCGCGCCACATTCCGCCCTCGTCCCGCGCGGGCAGATCCCGGAGGGAGGCAGGAACGCCGATGGCGATGTCTGGATGTGCTCGATACCTCCCCCGTTTTTTGTTCTTAATTGATTGAACGTCGTGCGGCATCGTGACGGCGCGATCGTAGCAGAGATCGCCCCCGCCCGGCGTTCACAGCCGGGTGTTCTCACCGGGAAAAGATTGCATCGATGGTTTGTCAAAAGCAGGGCGCGTCAGCGCGCCGCGTGGGCCGCGTATTCGCAAACAGGGGGTGCGATGAAAAAAGCTTCGTCCGCCAGAAAGACTGCGCGGACGAAGCAAGGTGCCTCAGTCGAGGGAGGGAGAAACGCAGGGGCCGGGGAACTTCAAGACGGAAGTTGGCGGCGCTGCGCAGTCATTCAGAGACCAGGACTGAGGGAGCCAATCACGCTCGCATACACGTAGCTTGCAGGGGCGGCGGCATCGCCGCGACCGTCTCGGGGCCGGGCCCGGGCTCGCTGGCACTGATCGAGGCCAGCGAGCGGATAGGGCATGGCGAACGTCCGACCGCCTTGCTCAGGCGGCCTTGGCTTTGGCGACGTGGGTCGCGATCGCGTCCATCAGCGCCGGTGACAGGCAATCATAGGGCTCGAGCCCGATTTCCTTCAGCCGCGAACGGATGCCCGCCATCTGCTCCGGCTTCACGCCCGCTTCGATCACCGAGGAGACGAAGGCGGCGAATTGCGGCGCCTGCGAGCCCTGCTCCTGGAACAGCTCGGGATGAATGAAGTCGAGACCGTAGAACGGGTGGCCCTTGTTCTCGATGCGGCCGTACATGTGGGTGCCGCACGCCTTGCAGGCGTAGCGCTGGATCACCGCGGACGGATCGACGATCTGGAGCTTGTCGCCGTTCTCGAGCACGGTGACGTTCTGGCGCGGCACCACGGCGACGACGGAGAACGTCGCGCCCTGCGGCTTCCAGCACTTGGTGCAGCCGCAGGCGTGATTGTGGGCGACGTCGCCCTTGATGCCGACCTTGACCTGGTGGTCCTTGCATTTGCAAGCCAGCGTGCCGCCGGCGAAGCTGCCGCTGCCCTGTTTGAGGCCGTTGTCGATCGATGGATGGAGTGCAACAGTCATGGGTCGATCCTCCTTGGGGTGACGCTTTCGAGCTAGTAGACGACGACTGAACGGATGGATTTGCCCTCGTGCATGAGGTCGAAGCCCTTGTTGATCTCTTCGAGCTTGAGCACGTGGGTGATCATCGGATCGATCTGGATCTTTCCGTTCATGTACCAGTCGACGATCTTCGGCACGTCGGTGCGGCCGCGGGCGCCGCCGAAGGCCGTGCCGCGCCAGTTGCGCCCGGTGACGAGCTGGAACGGGCGGGTGGCGATCTCCTTGCCGGATTCGGCAACGCCAATGATGATCGAGGTGCCCCAGCCGCGATGGCAGGCTTCCAGCGCCTGGCGCATCACCGTGGTGTTGCCGGTGCAATCGAAAGTGTAGTCGGCGCCGCCATCGGTGAGGCCGACGAGGTGCTGGACGATGTCGCCGGTGATCTTCTTGGGGTTGACGAACTCGGTCATGCCGAACCTGCGGCCCCAATCCTCCTTGGAGTCGTTGATGTCGACGCCGATGATCTTGTCCGCGCCGGCCATCTTGGCGCCCTGGATCACGTTGAGGCCGATCCCGCCGAGGCCGAACACGACCACGTTGGAGCCGGGCGTGACCTTCGCGGTGTTGACGACGGCGCCGACGCCGGTGGTGACGCCGCAGCCGATGTAGCAGCTCTTGTCGAAGGGGGCGTCCTCGCGGATCTTGGCGACCGCGATCTCCGGCAGCACGGTGAAGTTCGAGAAGGTCGAGCAGCCCATGTAGTGATAGACCGGCTTGCCCTTGTAGGAAAAGCGGCTGGTGCCGTCGGGCATCACGCCCTTGCCTTGCGTCGCGCGGATCGCGGTGCAGAGATTGGTCTTCTGGCTGAGGCAGCTTTTGCACTGCCGGCATTCCGGCGTGTAGAGCGGGATGACGTGGTCGCCCGGTTTCACCGAGGTCACGCCAGGGCCGATCTCGCGGATGATGCCCGCACCCTCATGTCCCAGGACCGATGGGAAAATTCCCTCGCTGTCGAAGCCGTCGAGCGTATAGGCGTCGGTATGGCAGATGCCCGTCGCCTTGATCTCGACCAGGACTTCGCCGGCCTTCGGTCCTTCCAGATCGAGCTCGACGATCTCGAGCGGCTTCTTGGCTTCGAAAGCGACGGCGGCACGTGTCTTCATTGGTAGCTCCTCAAATTCTCGCGAGGTGCCAAGAGGTAGTCTCGGCAGCCTCAGCAACGTTCATTTATGGCCCATGCAGGCGTCTTCCGCCTTGGTGTAGGCCTCCGTTTTCTCCTCCTTCTTGGAGGGACGCTGCCGGCCCCATGCTTCGGTGGAGCGGGCGCGCAGATAGACGTACAGATCGTCCATGTAGCAGGCGACGTTCGGATTATCGCCGAAGGCGGGCATGACGTTCTCCTGCGCGGTCGAGATGTTCTTGCGACCGGAGGCGACGACGCCGAGGAAGTCGCCATAGCTCATGGACTTGACGGAATCCTTGAGTGCTGGCGCGTAGGTGGAGCCCATGCCGTCAGGCCCATGGCAGACGTGGCAGTCGGAGTGATAGCGGCGGTATCCGGAATAGGTGAACCAGTCCACGGTGCCGTCGGAAATCTTGTAGGTCGGAGTGCCTTCCTTATCGAGCCACTTTCCGTCGTCTTCCTTCTTCACGGCGGTCGGATCGCCCGGACCGTCCGCGACCGCAATTCCTCCGGACGCAACCAAGATCATCGCAGCAATGACAGAGCAGATTTTACGCAAGAGATTCATCCTCGAAGGAGCCCGGGGGAGACGAGCCGGCGCGTGGATTTGATTCCACGCGCCGGAGCGATGCTGATGGGCCTAGTTCGGCAGCGCGAACACGGTCAGCGTACCGCCGAGTGCCGTGTAGTTGCTGAGGGCCGCATAGCCACCGACCGCGCCGAGACCTGCGGTCGGATCGGTCAGGCCTGCCGCCAGACCGATGCCGGCCCAGCCGCCGACGCCGGAGAGCACTGCGACATACTGCTTGCCGCCGTTCTCATAGGTGGTGACGTTGCCGATGATGCCGGAGGGAGTCTTGAACTTGTAGAGCTCCTTGCCGGACTTGGCGTCGACCGCCTTCAGGTAGCCTTCGAGCGTGCCGTAGAACACCACGCCGCCGGCGGTTGCGAGCGCACCCGACCAGACCGAGAACTGCTCCTTGTTCGACCAGACGATCTTGCCGGTCTTGCCGTCCCAGGCGATGAAGTTGCCCATGTGGGTTTCACCCGCCGGCGGATACATCGAGAGCGTCGCACCCACATAGGGCTGGCCCGCGGTGTAGCTCACCTTGAACGGCTCGTAGTCCATGCAGACGTGGTTGGTCGGAACGTAGAACAGCTGCGTGTCCGGCGAGTAGGCTGCCGGCTGCTCGTCCTTGGTGCCGAGCGCGGCCGGGCAGATGCCCTTCACGTTGACGTCCTCGCCCGCCTTGTCGGTCGAAGCTGCGTCCAGCACCTTCGGACGGCCGTAGGTCGGCGAGTTCTTGTCCATGTCGACGCCGGAGGTCCAGTTCACCTTCGGATCGTACTTTTCGGCGACCAGCAGTTCGCCGTTGGTGCGGTCCATGGTGTAGGCGAGGCCGTTACGGTCGAAATGCGTCAGCAGCTTGCGCGGCTGGCCGTTGATCGACTGGTCCGAGAGGATCATCTCGTTGACGCCGTCATAGTCCCATTCGTCGTGGGGCGTCATTTGATAGACCCACTTGGCGACGCCGGTATCCGGGTTACGCGCCCAGATCGTCATCGACCATTTGTTGTCGCCGGGACGCTGCTTCGGATTCCAGGTCGAGGGGTTGCCCGATCCGTAGTAGACGAGGTTCAGCTCAGGATCGTAGGAGATCCAGCCCCAGGTGGCACCGCCGCCGATCTTCCACTGATCGCCTTGCCAGGTCTTCAGGCTGGAATCCTTGCCGATCGGCTTGCCGAGCGCGGTGGTCTTGTCGTCGACCAGGAGCTGGTTGTCCGGTCCTTCCGAATATCCGCGCCATGCCAGCTTGCCGGTCTTGATATCGTAAGCCGACATATGGGCCTGGACGCCGAACTCGCCGCCGGAGATGCCGATCAGCACCTTGTCCTTGACGACCATGGGGGCCGACGTGCCGGTCTCGCCCTTGCTCGGATCGCCATTCTTGGCGGTCCACGCAACTTGACCGGTCTTGACATCGAGCGCGACGAGGGTGGTGTCGGCTTGATGCAGGAAGATCTTGCCGTCGCCGTAGGCCAGGCCGCGGTTGACGGTGTCGCAGCACATCACCGGGATGACGTTCGGATCCTGCTTCGGCTCGTACTTCCAGACGATCTTGTTCTCTTGCGAAAGGTCAATGGCATAGACCTTGTTCGGGAACGGCGTGTGGACGTACATCATGTTGCCGATGATCAGCGGGCCGCCTTCATGGCCGCGCAGCACGCCGGTCGAGAAGGTCCAGGCCACCTGGAGCTTGCCTACGTTCTGTGCGTTGATCTGGTTGAGCTTGGAATAGCGGGTATTGGCGTAGTCGCCGGTCGGCATCACCCAATCTTTCGGGTTCTGCGACATCTTGACCAGTTCGTCATTGGCTGAGGCGCCCCCGACGGCGAGCGCCGCCGCGGAGCCAAGAAAGGTCGCCAGTAGCACCTTGCGCATAGTTATTCCTCCGTTGGTCTCGTTTATTGTTTCCGAAGCAATACTGATTCACCGGGCTTCTCGTCCGGCGTCTGCTCGTGCAGGGCGGTCACGGTTGGGACCAGAAACGATGCTGTGCTGTTTCCTCCTCCTGATGAGAGCCACGGGTCCACGTGCAGGAGCGGCCCGTTCTTGTTGTTCCTGCCGCAATCCCTAACGACTTCGTCATCGGGAAACTTGCCCAAGAGAGAAGGCGGTTTGCTTCATAGCGCACGGACGCGAAGATTTTGATTTTGCAGTAGCGAATTCAGCGGCTTCCGCATCGCTTTGACAGTGCCTTCAACGCTCAGGTTCCCCTTGACGGCGCTGCAACTAAGGCGGAGGATTAAGTTTCAAGGGTGGCAATGGAACGATGGCGCTCGTGCCAAAAGACCGCTCAAATTCGAGGTAAACGTCACGCAATCACGGCTGAGGGCTCCGGCAGCGCTGGTTGCGATTCGCGTCTCTCCGGATCAAACCAGTGGCTGGATTAATGTCCGACACCATTCACACGCTCTCGACGACCGGCATGACGCCGAAGCGCCAGATCCAAAGCTGGATCGACGGGCTGACGAGTCTGTGTGGGCATTTCGACGTCGATCCGCTGGAGGCGTCCTCGCTCGAGGGCCGCATCGACTACACCAGCGTCTCGCGCCTGAAGCTCTGCCAGATCGAAGTGAGTCAGCATCGCATCGCCCATACGCTGGCGCGCGCCAAGGCCAACGAGCATCCGT
The DNA here is from genome assembly GCF_014198315.1 of Bradyrhizobium sp. CIR48. Lineage (NCBI taxonomy): Bacteria > Pseudomonadati > Pseudomonadota > Alphaproteobacteria > Hyphomicrobiales > Nitrobacteraceae > Bradyrhizobium > Bradyrhizobium sp. CIR48. Next base: position 485,699 of record NZ_JACIHG010000002.1, on the reverse strand, counting down.
ACATCAAGATTCACTTCCAGACTTACGGCGTGTCTTATTTCGAACAAGAAGGCCGCCACATCGAAATCAACCCGGGCGACATCATCGCCTATGACGTCTCCTGCCCGCATTCGATCATCAGCCCGGCCTTCACCCGTCACGACGTCGTGATCGTGCCCAAGGCGCTGCTGCGCGACCGCGGATTCCCGTCGCAGCGGATGCCCGCCTGCAAGCTGTCGTCGAAGACAGGGACGGGGCGGATCGCGCACGATTTCGTTCATGCGACCTTCGACGAGGCGGCAAAGCTGTCGGCAAACAGCGCGGTCGGCGTCGCCGATTCGCTGATCGACCTGTTGCTGCTGCCGCTGCGCGAAGCCGACACGATGTTCGACCGTGTCGGGCCCGAAGCGATGTATGTGCGCGCGCAGTTCTTCATCCGCGAGCACCTGCGCGATCCGGATCTGTGCATCGACCAGATCTCGACCGAGCTCGGCTGCTCCAAGCGCTATCTGCACATGCTGTTCTCGGAGCGCGGCACCACGGTGAGCGACTACATCTGGCAGGCGCGCCTGCAGAACTGCCGCCAGGAGCTCGAGGCCCACGCCGGCAAGACCATCACCGACGTCGCGTTCTCCTGGGGCTTCTCCAGCTCATCGCATTTCAGCCGGGTGTTCCGGAAATATTTCGGCGTGGTGCCGTCCTCGATCCACAAGGCGCAGCAGGCCACCGCGAGTTCGGGCGAGCACTAGGCCGGACGCAAGGGGCTGCCAGCGATTGCGATCCCGCTTACGCCGACGTCGCAATATAGGGAATGCTGACCACGAGAGCGACGAGCAGCACCGCGTTGCCCAGCATTCCGCTCCAATGTAGCCTGCGCAACCGACTCGGGGCTTCGGCATCGCCGGCGTCCCTTGCGCTGAGCTGGTCGTCCATCCGCCGCATGAACCAGCTGCGCCCCCAGATTGCCAGGGCAGCGATCATGCCGACGCCCATCGCAGCCGCCAGGCGGCCGTCGAGGAGGAAGGCCACCGTTCCAATCACGGCGGCGATGCGCATCACCAGAAAATGGGCGTTGAACATTCCGCGCAGCAGCTGGGCGACGGGCTGGATATCGAGCTTCACCAGCAGGAAGGCGGGCGATGCCAGCGTGAAATAGCCCATCGGAAAGAGCAGGATGACCATGACGGCGACAGCGACTCCATCCGGTGTCATGCAATCGGCCTTTCCCGTTCCGCCCCGATGAAGGCTCTCGGCGGTGGCGCACAATCATAGCGTGAAATTGCGTTTCCGACACTAGGCTTTGGTCGGAAGCCGGCCCGGGAAGGACGGCGGGCGCGTTGCGCCGCGCCTCGATCCTCAAGCCGGCTCGAGGCCGAGAGACTTCGCGCTCTCGATCCAGATCGGCAGTTCGCGCTGATACAGGGCGTTGCTCTCCTTGAAGCCGATTGCGGGTTCGAGCACGAAGGTCGTGAGAACTTCCTTCACTTTCGGATCGTTGTTGGCGGCAACGCACAGCTCGGCCAGGCGGTCGACGACCGCTTGCGGCGTTGCCTTCGGCACGGCCCAGCCCGAGAAGCCGCTCACGGTGAAGAATTTCGAGGTCGCGCCCTGCTCCGGGAGGGTCTTGATAGCAGGGATCGCATCGACCTTCTTCGAATGCACCGCGAACACGGTGCCGCGGTCGCTTTGCAGGACCGACTGGGCCGCCGTGTAGCTGCCCATCGCGGCATCCAGCGTGCCTTCGAGCATCCCCGTCCACATCGGGGCTTCGCCGCGGTAATGGACCGGCTCGATGGACAGGCCATACTGCTTGTTGAGCTCGTTGATCGTCATGTGCGGGGCCGAGCCGGCGCTATAGGTGCCGAAGTTCACCTTGCCGCTCTTGCGTGCGAACGCGACGAAATCCTCCAGCGTCTTGACCCCGGTCTTGGGGTTCGCGACCAGCAACAGGCCGGCACCCGGAATGACGCTGACGAGCGCCAAATCCTTGTCCATGTCGTAGCCGGGATTCTTCATCACCACCCGGTTCATGATGTAGGTGGTCGAGATCGAGCACAGCATGGTGTGGCCGTCGGGCTCGGCGCGGGCGACTTCGGCGGTGCCGATCGCGCCGGAGGCGCCGGGCTTGTTCTCGACGACGACAGTCTTGCCGACCTGCTTGGAGATGAACTCACCATAGGCGCGCGCGAGCAGGTCGGTCTGCCCGCCGGCGGGATAGCTGCAAATCATGCGAATCTGCCGCGACGGCCACGCGGCTTGCGCCGAGGCGTTGCGCATGACGAAGGGCATCGCAAGTGCGGTGGTACCGGCGGCGACGAAGTGGCGGCGATCGAATTTGGCGGACATGATTCCCTCCTGATTTTGGCCGAACCTACTGCATCAGGCTGGCGCCGCCATGGCCGGCGAGCGAGACAGATTGGCGCATTCGACACAGCGGCGAGGTGCCCATTCGCGCCTCACCCGGGGGGCGACCGCGCCTTACGCATGATGCGCAGCCACACGATCTCGGTCAGGGCCACGGCAATGAGGCCAAAGCTGCCGCCGATCAGCACGTTGACGATGCGCTCCTCCGCGATGCCACTGGCGCCGCCGGCAAAGGAGGCGGCCAGCGCGATGAAGAAGCAGCGCAGGCCGAAGCCGAGGATGTAGCGGGAAAACGAGATCAGCGTGAGGGTCGCCGCCAGCACCGCGAGCGCATAGCCGACGCGGCTCTGCGGCAATACGATGCCGGCGAGGAAGCCCAGCGGCACGCCGACGAAGGCGCCGATCGTACGCTGCTTCAGCTTGTCGGTGGACGTCGAGAGATCGCCGACCACGACGCTCGCGGCCGACCACATCACCCATTGCCCCTGCGCAAGGTTCAGGATCTCGACCAGCGCTGCCGCCGCGAACACCGCCATGGCGGTTGCCAGCGCGGGCAGAAACCATTCGGCCGCGGGCGGTCCGAACGAGGTTGCGGCATCGCCTTGCCCTCGCTGGTCGTAAATCCGGATGCCGCAGACCAGTGCCAGCGCGATCGGCGAGGAGGCGACGACCACGCCGGCATGGCGCAGCGCTTCGGCGGTGCTCACGCCCTCCCGCACCTCGCAGGCGAGATAGACGGCGGGGATGAATACCCAATTGCCCAGTGTGCGGAAATGCTCGCCATAGCGGGTCCCTGCCACCGCCAGGAAACCGGCAAGCGCCGTCAGCACCGCGAATAGCGGCTTGATCGGGGCTGCCAGGAAGAGTGCGGCAAAGGTCACGAGGATGGCGAGGTAGTGCCAGACGATGACTTTCGGCGGAAAGTGCTGCCTGAGCGCGGGAATGAGCAACGAGACCGCGACCAGCCCGAGATTGAGCAGCGCCGTTTCGCGCGCGATGAAATAGGCGGCCACCATCGGTCCGACGACAATCAGCGCGCGCAGCAGCTCGGCGGTTTTGATTTCGCGGGAGAGCAGGTCGCGCAGGTTGGTGGCGGACGGGCTGATGGGCGAATTCACGGAGCACCAAAGGGGCGAATGAAAAAGCCAAGCATAGCACGGAATGATGCAGAACTTTGCGTAGGGCCCGACGGCCTCGCCACACCCTCGTTGTCATCGCCCGCCTTGTGCGCAATTGCGCACTGGGGCGGGCGATCCAGTACTCCGTGACGGTTGTGATTGACCCGTTGGGCCGCGGCGTACTGGATGCCCCCTTCGCGGGCATGACAGCGGAGCGCGCGGAGGTGCTGCCGCTCGCCGCGACCAGCTCTACCGCTGAATGATCTTCATCCAGACATCGCCCAGAATCGCAGGCTCGCGCGGTGGCAGATAGGTGAGCCCTGCCTGCTTGCCGAGTTCTGCGATCTTGCCTTCGGCCGCGAGGCCCGTCAGCGCCTTGTTGACGGCGTCGATCAGCGCGCCATCGCTGCCCAGTCCGACATAGCCGCGATTGGCGCCGATCGGATAATAGTAGCCCGACGCGGTGATCGTCGTGTCCGGATGCGCGGCGCGATGGGCGTCGAAGCGGCCGAGGTCGATCAGCGTCGCGTCATGGTCGCCGCGCTGGAGTGCGCCCAGCAGATCGTCGCGGCCGGGGACGAGATGGGTGATGTTGTCGATCAGCCGTCCCTTGTCGAAGGTCATCAGGATGGCGTCGCCGAGCGAGCCGCTTTCGATGACGAGACGAAGGCCGGCGAGATCGCCGATGTCGCCGATCTTGCGCCCGCTTGCCTTCGGCCCGAGCACGACCGTCATCGGCGAATAGACGTAAGGCTGGCTCGGCGCGAGCACGCCGAGTGCGACGCGGCGCCGCCGATCGTCGCGCGTGGCCCCGGCGAAGTCAGGCAAGCGCGCCGTTTTCATCCCGGGGGCGACGAGCGAATCCTTCGTCAGCGCGTAGCCGCCGACGAGCGAGCAGCGGCCATCCGAGAGCAACGCATTGGCCTCGAGCTGGGGACTCGAATCCTCGTCCAGCTTGCTCTCGAACCACTGGATCGTCAGCTTCCGTCCGAGCCGCTCCGCCATTACCTGCGCCAGCAGCACGTCGAAGCCGGCATCCGGCTTGCCGCGGTGGTGCATCGAGAACGGCGGCCGGTCCTCGTCGAGACAGATCTTCAGGGGATCGTCGGCCGCAAGGGCGACCGACGCCATCGTCGAAAGGAGGGCCGCAATGCTCCATGCAGCACGCCGGCCCCTCATGGCTTCCTCCGGCTGGAGATGAAGGCCCAGAGGGAGCCGATCTCCTCGTCGTTGAGGATATCGCCCCACGGCGGCATCTTGTTGTTCTTGCCGTTCTTCACTGTGGTGACGAAGCGCGTCTTGTCGTCGGGGATGGCACGCAGGTCCGGCGTGATCGTGCCGGAGTTCATTAGATTGGGGCCGTGGCAGTGCGAGCATTTCGAAGCATAGGTCGACTTGCCGTGGTCGATCTGTGCCTGCATGGGATTGCCGGTTGCGTCGTCCGCGGCGCGAACGGTCGCCGCAAGCGCGACCGTCAGCCCCGCGACGGCGGCGAGGACCGCCGCCGTCTTGTGAGATGGTTTTCTCAGCATCATGCCGTGGATTACTGCTTGACCGCAAAGACCCACAGCGAGCCGCCGGGCGGCACGTTGGCAAGCCGCTCGTCGCCCGAGAACAGCGAGTAGACGCCGCCATAGCCGCTGGTCACCGCGACATACTGCACGCCATCCTGCTGCCAGGTTACCGGCTGGCCCTCGATGCCGGACCCGGTCTGGAACTGCCAGAGCTTCTTGCCGGTGTCGGCATCGAAGGCCTCGAACTCGCCGGTCAGGGCACCCGAGAACACGACGCCGCCCGCGGTCGACAGCACGCCCGAGAAGCGTGGAATGTCGCTCGGTGCTTCCCATTTCGACTTGCCGGTCATGGGATCGATCGCCTTGAGATGACCGCGCGGCCCGTCGCCGTACTCCCAGAGGTCGGTCAGGTCCATCCCGAGATACCATTCACCCTGCTTGAAGGTGACGGGCTCAGTCTTGTACCTGCCGCCGAAGGCGAGCGTGTTGGCATAGGCAAGGCCGGTCTGCGGGTTGAAGGACATCGGCTCCCAGTTCTTGCCGCCGAGGATCGACGGATAGACCGTGACCTTCTTGCCCTCGCGCGCGTCCTTCGACACGTCGGTCTCGATCGGACGTCCCGTCTTCATGTCGATGCCGGTTGCCCAGTTGACCTTCACGTAAGGGTTGGCCGCGAGCAGCTTGCCGTTGGTGCGGTCGAGCACGTAGAAGAAGCCGTTGCGGTTGGCGTCCATCAGCACCTTGGTCGGCTTGCCCTCGACATTCATGTCGGCGAGGACCATCTCGGCCACGCTGTCATAGTCGAACGGATTGTTCGGCGAGAACTGGTAGTGCCACTTGATCTTGCCGGTCTTGGGATCCATCGCCAGCACCGAGCAGGTGTAGAGATTATCGCCGGGACGCACCGCCGAGTTGAACGGTCCGGGATTGCCGATGCCCCAATAGATCGTGTTCAGCTCGGGGTCATAAGACCCCGTGATCCAGGTCGAGCCGCCGCCGAGCTTCCAGGTATCGCCCTTCCAGGTATCGCCGCCGGGCTCTTCCGGCGAGGGGATCGAATGGGTGCGCCACAGATGCTTGCCCGTCGCAGGATCCCAGCCGTCGATGAATCCCCTGGTGCCGAATTCGGCGCCGGAGATGCCGGTGATGACGACGCCGTCGGCGACCAGCGGGGCCACCGTCATGGAGTAGCCTTCCTTGATGTCGGCCGCCTTCTGCCGCCACAGCTCCTTGCCGTTCTTGGCGTCGAGCGCGATCACGTTGGCGTCCAGCGTGGTGCGAAACACCTTGCCGTCATAGAGCGCCGCACCGCGGTTGATGATGCCGCAACAGACGATGCGCGGCGTCTCGGCGGGATATTCGACCTTGGTCTTCCAGATCTGCTTGCCGGTCTTGGCGTCGACCGCCATGGTCGCGTTGTGCGAGGTCACGTAGATCACGCCCTGGTACACCAGCGGCTGCGATTCCTCGCTGCGATCGTCGTTGAACGAGTAATTCCAGACCGGGACGAGGTTCTTGACGCTGTCCTTGTTGATCTGGTTCAGCGTCGAGAAGCGCTGCAGATTGTAGCCCATCCCGTAATTGAGAACGTTCGATGTATCGGTCGCGCCCTTGACCAGTTGCTCGGTGGTCTGTGCGCTTGCACAAGTCGATGCAAGCATGACGAGGCTCGCGGCCATCGCAAAGCGTTTCATCCGTTCCTCCCAATATGCGCGCCTTTTGACGCTGCGGGAGCAACACTCCGTCGGAAACCAAAACGCGTCAATACGAAAGTCATAAGTGTCGTGTCGATATCGTTGAACAGGCGCCGGTCACCTTACGGAAACCTGACGACAGCCGAGTCCCACTTGTGCGGAGACGCTGAAAAATCCCGCGACGCGACGCAGCTCCGGGCATCGGTCGTTCGGGAGCGCAAGCCGGGTTCCCCGGGGTTGTCGCGCGCGCAAGTTGCAGTTACGGACTTGAACCTGGGACTGCTTGTGGATTTATTTCGTTGTGTCCCGCCCGAACCGGGGCTCTTCATCTGGGAGGTCTTGATGATTTCGCGTCGCTCAGTTGCGCTTGCACTCACCATTGCATTGTTGTCCGGTCCGGCGTGGTCGGCCTCCGGCAACGCGGTCAAGTTGTTCGACACCGACAATGACGGCACGCTCGATCTTGCCGAGGTGAAGAAGGCGGCCGCCGCAACGTTCGCAAAGCTCGATCCCGATCATGACGGCACGCTCGACGCGCGCGAATTGCGCGGGCGGTTGACGGCGAAAGAGCTTGCCGCGGCCGATCCCGATCGCGACGGGACCCTGACGCTCGACGAATATCTCGCCGTGGTCGAGCAGCGCTTCAACGCGGCCAATCCCGACATGGACGGAACGCTGGATGCGAAGGAGCTGCATTCGCGCGCTGGCCGGTCGCTGCTGCGATTGTTGCGGTGAACGGTAAATCGGAACAGACGAGGGGGCGTTTGCGGGCATTTCCGCTCCGACACTCGGAACATCAGGCTGTTCGGCCTGTTCTCTTCGCGAGTCCTGCTCGGCGCCGGGGCAGCGCGGCGGGAGAAGAGGAGATGCAGATGAACACGAAACGTTCCATTCTTGCTGCCTGCGCGATCCTGGCGTTGAGCGCCGGCGTCGCCGTCGCCGGCCAGTGCAACACGGGCAGCGCCAGCACTGACAAGGATGCCGGTTCTGGTCCCGTGACGGTGGGCGCAGCGCAGTCGCACTCGTCCAGTTCAGCGGGCGACACCAGCCAGCATCCGCCGACCAGCACGATGAATCGTGCAAGTGGCGAAACGCCGGCTTCATCCGAAGATGCGCAGCGGCAGATGCAGAGCCAGCCGACGGCGGCTCAGCGCGCCGAAGGTGCCAAGCCGGACGCCGCAATGGCCGATAAGGGCTGCTGACGGCGACGGTGCCCTTCGTGTCGATTCGACGTGCGGTGCGTCGCACAAGACGGTGTCTCGCAGGTCGTGTTTGACCAAGAGGGAACTGGCTTTGTCCGAGAGAGAAATGCAGCCGCGAAGAATCGACACGGACGCGCTCGGCAGGCGAATCGAGGCTTGAACTGCACCTAACGCAGCCCTAGGTTTTGCGCCGCGCGATGTCGCGCTCAATACCTTGGGGAGACCCCGAATGGCTTGGAAAGCTCCGAAGATCGTGGAAGTGCCGGTCGGCATGGAAATCAACATGTACGCCTGCGCTGCGCGCAAGTAAGACTGACGACCTGCCGCGGCTTCGACGGTGAGCGCCGTCGAAGCCGTGGCAGTGTCGGATCTCAGGCCTGGCATCGTTGTGCTCTGCGTCTTGCCATCGACGCGATGACACGCCTGCGCAGGCTTCAATCATCTTCCATCAAAATCTCGACCCCGCTCTTGCTGCAGTGTGTTACGCTGATGCTCGGTCAGCGCTGCTGCCGCATCAAAGCGGCGCGCGCCTTCGGGGCATGGGGATGCGCGGCGGAGTTCGCAGACTTCTGATGGTGATTGCAGGCGCGATCGCGCTAACACCGACGCATGGGCACGCCGAGGAGGGCTTCGATACCGAGCACATCTTCGGCTTCATGATCGGCACCGATGTCGGCAATCCCGGCGAGCGCGAATTCCAGAGCCAGACGACGGGGCGCTTCGGCAAGGGCGGCGGGACCTATCGCGCTCTTGAGAAAGAGGTCGAGATCGAGATCGTGCCGCTGCCGAACTTCCGCATCGAGGTCGGCGCCGCCGCCAGCTTGCACGACATCACCGGTGTCCCTGATATCGACGACCGCCGCCAGATCAACTTCCAGGGCGCCTCGCTCGACCTGCGTTATCGCCTGATCAACCGCGAGCACGCCCCGTTCGGCCTCACCATCGCCGCCGAGCTGCATGGCGACCGCATCGACGAGACCAGCGGCGCGAAGGGGCGGATGTACGGCACCGAATTCACCCTCGCTTTCGACCGCGAGCTCATCCCCAACTTCGCCATCGGCGCCCTCAACCTGATCTATCAACCGGAATGGGCGCGCTTCGAGGTGGCGGGGCAGTCCGAGAAGAGTTCGACGATCGGTGCGGCGTTCGCCGGCCTTGTGCGTGTGCGGCCCAACATGCTGCTCGGCGGCGAGCTGCGCTACTTCCGGCAATACGAAGGCATCGGCCTTGGCGAGTTTTCAGGCCAGGCCCTGTTCGTCGGCCCGACCGCTTATTTCCAGCTCTCCGAGCGCTCGCGGCTGACCTTGAGCTGGAGCATGCAGGCCTGGGGGCGCCCGGCCGGATCGGGCGGCAATCTCGACCTCGTCAATTTCGAACGCCACCAGGCCCGGATGGTGTTCGGGGTTAATTTTTAGCAGAGAGCGTCGTCATGCCCGGGCTTTGCTTTGCCCGGGAGCACGGGAAGAGCCCAGTTCCGGCCCCATTTCTCGCCCGGATCTGAAACTTCCGCTTCCGTGGAACGTAACCTTTCGTGCTAATCTTGACCGCCCCTTGCGAGAGGATCCCGGCATGAACCCGATTGACCTGGTGGTGACTGTGTGTGCGGTGCTCTCGCCTGCGACCTGCGAGGAACAGCATCTAATGTTCAACTATGGCGGGTCGCCGCGGCAATGCGCGATGGCCGCGCCCCCCTATATCGCGCAATGGGTCGGCGACCATCCGAAGTGGCAGGCGGTGCGGTGGCGCTGCGAATATCCGCACCCGAACGACAAGGCGTAAGGCGTCTCGCTACTTGCTGCAGTCTTTCAGATCCTTGTCGGCGATCGAGAACACCGCGTCCGCCCTGATCTCGATGTCGCGAACGACGCATTGCCGCGCATTGGGATAGCTGACCTTGGCGTCGTAGCGGCCCGGCTCGACGCCGGTGATGCGCAGCCGCTCGTCGTGGTCGACCTCCTTGTCCTTATCGTTCAAGCACTGGTTCGGGCCCCAGTCGGTCTTGCCGGCGGGTGAGAGCTGGAATCCGGAGATCGTCTCCGTCGTCAGGTTCCAGAGCCTTATGCCCTTGCCCTTGGCCTGCGCGGCGGCTTCGCCGGCAAGCGTCAACGACGCGATCAAAGCTAGAACCCAACGCATCAGCCAGTCCTCCCAAAGGCGGGCCATCATTCCCTGATCAGGCGCTCGCGGTTCTTTGCCTTGTCGAAATTTTTGGCGCGGTCAAGGCCGTTCAGTGCGATCAGCTTCGCCGAGACGAGATCGGCGCCGTCGAAATCTGCGTCGATGACGATGGCGCCCGTCAGATCGGCTCCGCCGAGTTGGGCGTTTTTCAGGGATGCGCCGCTCAGATCGGCGCCCCTGAGGACTGCGAATTCGAGGTCGACGCGCGACAAATCGGCGTTGCGCGCGTTCAGCCGTTCCAGATTGGCGGATCTCAGCACCGCGCGCATCAGCCCCATCGACTGGTTGCGCATATCGGCGCCCAGATTCGCGTCCGCGATCGAAGCGCCGACCAGGCTTGCGCCGGTGAGATCGGCAGCGATGCGCGCTCCTGACAGGTTCGCGCCGTCGAGACGCGCGCGGGCCATTTGCGAGGCGAACAGATTGGCGCCCTTCAGGCTTGCGCCGGTAAGATCCGCATCCAGCAGCCACGCCTGATCGAGGATTGCACGGTCAAGCCTGGCGTCTCGGAGTATTGTCTTGTTGAGCCGCGCGGCGCGGAAGACCGCGTTGGACAGGTCCAGCCCCGAGAGATCGAGGCCCGACAGGCGTTTGCCGGTGAAATCGGCAGGCTGCGCGGCGCTCGCTTTGGCCAGCACGGCCTCGACCTCTGGCCTCGTCATTTCGGACGAGACCATCGCGGGGGAGGTGAGGTCGACGTCGCGCATCATGTCCTGCGCGCCCGCCGTCATCGTGACGAGTGCAAGACCAAGCGTTGCCAGCGTTGAGAGGGCGACCGTCCGCGTCATCATCGACTCCGCCGCCGGCCCAGCCTAGCACGTCCGCCAGGCGACCGGCTATGAGACATCTCGCTCAGTGCGGTCGCCTTGAGTTCGTTGGGCGAGGCCGGCCTTGATCGCCGCAATCTCAGCTTCGTCGCGTCTGTCGCGCGGGATGCCGATAGGCACCTCGGCCACGATCCGCGCTGGCCGCGGCGACAGGAAGAACAGCCGGTCGCCGAGGCGCACTGCATCGTCCAGGCTGTGTGTCACCAAAAGCGTCATCACCGGACGGCTGGCCACCAGCGTCGCGATCTCGTCGCGCAAGCGGCCGGCGAGCGCATCGTCGAGCGAGGCGAGGGGCTCGTCGAGCACCAGCAGATCGGGCTCGACTGCGAAAGCGCGCGCGAGCGCGACGCGCCGGGCAAGACCGAGCGACAACTCGCCGGGAAAGTGGCTTCGATGCGCTTCCAGCTCCAGAATCCTGAAGAGCTCCGACAGCTTCGCCTCGGTCACGTCGGGCGCCGCCAACCGCACATTCTGCTCGACCGAACGCCACGGCAACAGCCGCGGCTCCTGGAACACCATGCCGATCCGCGCCTCCGGCGGCCGCGCAACGTGGCCCCTGAAATCGCTATCGAGCCCGAGGATGATGCGCAGCATCGTGCTTTTGCCGCAGCCGGACGGACCGATGAGCACGCCGACCTCGCCGGATTGAAGCGCGAATCTGACCGGCGCCAGCACCTCGTGCGTTCCGCCCGCGGCACTCCTGAAGGTCTTGCCTGTGATATCGACCTCAAGCCGCACGGGGCCGCCACCTGTTTGCACGAGCTTCGAACGGCTGCACCAGCAAGGTTTCGATCACGAGCACGACCGCGGCGAAGGTCAGCGAATAGGCCAGCAGCCGCGGCGTGTCGAACAGCTGGAAGGCGACGCCGATCTCGAAGCCGACGCCGTTCGGTCGTCCCAGCAGCTCGGCGACCAGCACGATCTTCCACACCAGCGACAGTCCGGAGCGGGCAGCCGCGGCGATATAGGGCGCAAGCTGCGGCAGCACGACATGGCGGAACGCGCGCCAGCGCGGCATCGCGAACACGCTCGCCATTTCGTCGAGCGAGCGGTCGAGCGCGCGGGTGCCCTCGCGCAAGGTGACCACCGCGGTCGGCAGCTTGTTGATGGCGATCGCCGCGATCGCGGCGGCCTCGGTGAGACCGGCCCAGATATAGGCCAGCACGATCACGACCAGCGCCGGCAAATTGAGCAGCAGGATCAGCCAGGGATCGCCGAGCTTATCCGCAAGCCTGACCCGTCCCATCAGGTAGCCGATGGCGCTGCCGAGCGACATCGCCAGCACGAAGGCGAGGGTGACGCGCGCCAGCGTGGCGCCGAGATGCAGGAACAGCGCGCCGGATGAGGCTTCCGCGATCATCACCTCGAGCACGGCTGGCGGCGAGGGCAGCTTCGCGCCGCCAACGAACAGCGCGGCAATCCACCAGATCGCGAGAAACAGGGCGAACGACAGAAGACGCAGCACCTCAATCTCCGGGGACCGCGTGATAGAACGTGCCCGGATCGAGCTCGGCCGCCGGGCCGACGAGGTCGCGGCCGCCGATCTCGGCCAGCACGCGGTAGAGCACGCGCGCGTCTTTCTCCTCGTCGTCGATGCTCCGGCGCGGAATGCCGTCGCGATAGCGGTCGCGATAGGTCTTGAGCATGGCTGCGTCGGACGTGCCGGTCAGCGGCGCGATCTTGTCCCAGGCCGCATCCGAGGTCACCAGCAACTCCTTGGCCCTGCGCGTCATTGCGATGAAGCGCGCCACGGCGTCGCGATGGCTCGACGCCCAATTCTCGTCGAAGACATAGCCGACCGCGGAGACCGCGCCTTTGGCACCGAGCTTCGGCAGAATGTCCTCGATGCCGGCGAGGCGGCGAAATCCCTTGGCCTCGAGCTGGGCACAGAAATTCCAGAAATTGAGGCTCGCCTCCATCTCGCCGTCGAGCGCCTTGGCGGCGATCAGGGGCGGGGCACCGTAGGCGATGGTCGCCTCCGACTTCAGGTCGATGCCGTCCTGCTTCATTCTCGCCTGGAGCAGCAGCCAGCTCTTGTCGATCGCCCCGCCGGCGACCGCGAGCTTGCGCCCCTTCAGGTCGGCGAGCGTCTTGATCGGAGAGGATGCGGGTACCATCACCGCGCCGAGCGCGCTGGAATAGGGATAGAAGGTGAGCTTGGCACCGAGCGCGCGCTCGCGCGACACCCACAGCCAGTCCGACAGGATGATGTCGGCGCTGCCGGCGCGCATCGCGATCTTGCCGGCCTCGGTGCTCGCGAGCTCGGTGACCTCGAGCGAAAGGCCCGCCTCCTTGTCGAGGCCGCTCGCGCGGATCGCGGCCAGCTCCCAGGAAAATGTCCCGGTTTTCTGCACCGCAAGGCGGATCGTATCCGCGGCGCGGCCGGGCGCGGCCAATGTCAGCGCCAGCGTCGTCGCCAGCGCAAATGTCCGACCAAGTGCCCTTATCACGCCAAATGCTCTCATCACCTTGTGAGCCGTTTCCTCTGACAGAGTGCTTTTCAGGACAATACGCATAGCATAGCTTTGCTCGCAACCCGCGGGAGGATGCGCATGAAACTGGCCGGACAGCTACGACCGATTGTCGCCGCATTGACGGTGTTGGCGGCGACCGCGTGCGTGGCGCGGGCCGAGGAGGCCAATGATTATCCGACGTCGGCGCGCGCGGAGTACGTCTATGGCTGCATGAAGGCCAATGGCGAGAGCCGGCAATCGATCGAGCAATGTTCCTGCTCGATCGATGTGGTCGCCTCGATCGTCACCTATGAGCGCTACGTGACTGCCGAGACCGCGCTCAGCATGTCCCAGGTCCGCGGCAACCTCGGCGTCCAGTTCCGCACCTCCGAGCAGGCGAACACGGCAGTGAACGATTTGCGGCGCGCGCAGGCGGAAGCCGAGGTGAGGTGTTTCTGATGATAGCGGCGATGTCTTACCCTCCCCTGGAGGGGGAGGGTCGATCGCGCGCAGCGCGAGCGGGGTGGTGGGGTGATCTCTCCACTCGGCGGTGTCGGATGTGGAGAGACCGTCACCCCACCCCGTCTCACATTTCGCTGCGCTTCATGTGAGCCGACCCTCCCCCTCCAGGGGAGGGTGATCCGCCTCTCACGTCCCCGGCTTCTCTACATCCCACTCATTCCGGAACACGTGCCCATCCGTGTCCTTTGCTTCCGCGCGGAAACGCTTCGCGCCGTTGGAGACGTAGGTGAAGCGCAGATTGGGATCTTCCGAGATCGAGATGCCGCCTTCCATCGACAGCACCGGGCTGTCGTCCTGCGTCAGCTTCAGCTGGTTGACGAAGAAGGCGGGAATGTAGAGCTGCGTGACCTGGTCCATCTGCAGGCCGGAATTGTTGGGATGGCCGATCATGATCTGTGCTTCGCGGATGCGGGTCGCGGGTGCTTCCTCGCGCGCGAACTGCCGGTAGCGCATCTGGCCGAGCCGGTTTTGCGCCTCCTCGGCGTTCTTTCCTGCCGGCGCCGAGCAGCCGCCCGAGGCCTTCACATAGACTTTCGAGACATAGAGTTGGCCGTCGCTGAGCTCGGCCACCGCGTGCACATCGGTGTAATTGTTGACACGCACGCGCGTCGAGATCTCCGTGACATTGGCATCGGAGCCGAGCTCGAACTTCGCCGCCATCGGCGCCGGGTTACGGTCGATCACGAGCGTGATCGAACGGATACGGCGACTGTCTGCGGGTGACAGCTTGCTGCGCAGGGTCACCGGCACGATCGCCGCGTCCTCTGCGCGATACGGCATCTCGATGCCGATGACGGCGCTGCCGTCATTCATCGCACGGCTGTTGAAGATGTCCTGCACCAGGCCCGGCCAGGGATCGTCGGCTTCTTCAGCCTGCACTGGTGCGGCGAAGGCGATGCCGAAAAGGGCGGCGATCAAGGGCAGGTGGCGTGTCCATCGGATCATGGTCATGGTCCCCGGAGCAGCGAGGCTGATCTCCTGCACCTATCGTAGCGCGCCTGCTACTCCCATTCAATTTCCGAAAATGCTGCAGTTGCGTTTCGGGCATTGTAATCGCCGAACAACTCCCAGCGCGGTCGCTCCTGTGCAGCCGCCTTGTCGGCGGCGGCTCGGATCGGCTCGCCCTTCTTGTTCAGCGTGCGCACGTCGGACAACAGCGTTGACAGGTAACGCCGCTCATCGGCCAGCGCGGCAGGCCAGTCGCTCACGGGGCCGTGACCGGGAACGACGCGTTGCGCCGGGATGGTCTCCAATTCCTTCAACGTGTCGAGCCAGCCGCGGATACTGCCGTCCATGACCGGAATGTGGCGAAGAAAGACGAGGTCGCCTGCGAACAGGGTTTTCGTCGTCTCGTCGTACACGGTCAAATCGCTGTCGCTGTGCCCGGTCCGCCAGGCGCGCAAGGTCAGGCGACGCGACCCGAGATCGAGCGTCATCGTGTCCGAAACCAAGAGGGTCGGGGCAACGATCTTCACGGGATCGATCAATTCGCTGCCCATGATGCGGCGAAAATTGTCGAGATAGTAGGGTCCGCGCGTCGCGAGCGCCTGCGGCAGCTTGCTGTGACCGACGAAGCTGGTGTCTCCGGCGGCGAAGGCCGCGTTGCCGAAGACGTGGTCGGGATGGCCGTGGGTGTTGATGACATAGCGAATCGGCTTGGCCGTGCGAGCCCGCACGGCGGCCAGCAGGGCCTCGCCTTCGCGGAGGCTGCCGCCGGTGTCGATGACGGCTACGGCATCATCGCCCACGATGAAGCCGACATTGGCAATGTCGCCCTCGTTCTCGCGGGTCATCAGGGCAATGGCCCCGGAGTGTACGAAGATTCCCGGTGCGACTTCGCTCACAGGCAATTCGGCCGCCCCGGCCC
This sequence comes from Bradyrhizobium sp. CIR48, assembly GCF_014198315.1. Taxonomy (NCBI): domain Bacteria; kingdom Pseudomonadati; phylum Pseudomonadota; class Alphaproteobacteria; order Hyphomicrobiales; family Nitrobacteraceae; genus Bradyrhizobium; species Bradyrhizobium sp. CIR48. Next base: position 469,981 of record NZ_JACIHG010000002.1, on the reverse strand, counting down.
GTGCTAGCGTTACGATCCCCAGCAGGGACAAGGCTGCGATCACTCGAGCGATGCGAGACACTTTTCCGCCTCAGTTCAAAGGGTTGCTGCATTGCACTGCAACAAAGCAAAGCCAGCGAAGTCTGGCAAAACATGGCGCGTCATGCGTTGCATGGATAGCATTCAAACAAAACGAGGAGGAAGCGCGATGACGGAGGCCGGACGACATCGTCGCTGGTTGTTTTCACTGGGGGTCCTGGTTGCGTCCTGTGCGTTCGGCGATGTCGCCATCGCACAGACCAGCGACAGCGGCGACCTCTCGTTCGAGCTGGTCGACCCGAACGTGCTGCGCGTCTGCGCCGATCCGCGCAATCTGCCGTTCTCGAACGAGAAGGGCGAGGGGTTCGAGAACAAGCTGGCCGAGCTGTTTGCCGACAAGCTCAAGAAGAAGCTCGACTACGTCTTCTTCCCGCAGGCCACCGGCTTCGTGCGGATGACGCTGGGCGCACATCGCTGCGACGTCATCATGGGCTTTCCGCAAGGCGATGACGTCGTACAGGGCACCAATCCCTACTACCGCACGTCGTACGCCCTAGTCGCCAAGGTCGGCAGCGGGCTCGAGGACGTCGAAACGCTCGAGGATCCGAAGCTGAAGGGCAAGCATGTCGGCATCGTCGCCGGAACGCCGCCGGCGACCAACATGGCCATCGCCGGCCTGATGAGCGATGCAAAGCCCTATCCGCTGATGATCGACACGCGCTACGACAATTCGGCGCAAGCGATGGTCGACGACCTCGCCGCCGGCAAGATCGACGCCGGGGTGCTGTGGGGACCCATGGCCGGCTACTACGCGAAGAAGGTCGGCTCGCTTCACGTCACGCCGCTGGTGAAGGAAACCACGGGGCCGAAGCTGGTCTATCGCATCGGCATGGGCGTGCGTCCCGCCGACCAGAACTGGAAGCGACAGCTCAACAAGCTGATCCAGGAGAACCAGGGCGAGATCAACAAGATCCTGGTCGACTTCGGTATACCGTTGCTCGACGAGAGCGATCGGCCGCTCAGCGCGGAGGCGGCCAAGAAGTCGCCATGAGGCGGCGTCTTGCCGCTGCGCTCGTCGTTGCCGCGTTGGCGGTGCCGGCATCCGCGCAGCAGCAGGAGCCGTTCGAGCCCGAGGGTTATCGCGCCGACAATTATCGCGCACCGGTGCCGGCGACGCTCGCGGGTGCGCGCGTGCTGAATACGGTGGAAGCCGAAGCGATCTGGCGCGCCAGGAGCGGTGCGTTCGTCGACGTGCTGCCGCGCCCGCCGAAGCCGAAGAACCTTCCAGCAGGCACGGTGTGGCGCGATGCGCCGCGCAAGAACATTCCGGGCAGCATCTGGCTGCCGGATACCGGCTACGGCAGTTTGCCGCCGGCCATGGACGATTATCTCCAGCGCGGCCTCGCACAGGCCTCGCGTGGCGACAAGGCCGCGCTGCTGGTGATCTATTGCCTCGCCGACTGCTGGATGTCCTGGAACGCCGCCAAGCGCGCGCTGGCGTATGGCTACTCCAACATCGCCTGGTACCCTGACGGCACCGACGGCTGGGAGCGCGCCAAGCTGCCGACGGAAGAGGTGCAGCCGGAGCCGCGGCCGGAGCAGTAGACGAGTGAACGCAGGTCTGCTCCCTCGCCCCGCTTGCGGGGAGAGAGTTGGGGTGAGGGGGACTCTCCTCGGGGACGGTGAGAGTTGGACTCGCGGAGACTCCCCCTCACCAGGATTGCATCTTCGATGCAATCCGGCCTCTCCCCGCAAGCGGGGAGAGGCAAGCGCCTACTGCTTCTGCAGCTTCGTCAGCGTGCCCGTGCCGTTGTTCTCGGTCGCAGAATAGTTCACCCTGTCGCCGGCATGAACGGCCTCCAGCATCGCGGCGTCCTTGGTTTTGTACTCCTGGAGCGCGCCGGCGCCGCCAGCGCTGCCACCGACGGTGCCCTTCTGCGTTTGCTGGATCGAGATCGTGCCGTTGAGCCGATCGATCCGCATGACCATTCCGGTCATGTCGTCAGCAAGGGCGCTGGTTGCGAGCATGCTGAGGGCCGCAGCGCCCGCACAGATGAATCTTGTGGTTCCCATCGAGGCCTCCCGACGTCTTGGAGTTCACTTCGACAAGCCATCCTAGATCGATTTGGTTCCGGCAGATAGCAGGGCAAAGGTTAACCGGGCCGATCCGGGAACCTGTGGTGGGCGCCAGCGAGGCGGGCGCTATTCCATTTCCTGCTGGATCACGCGGCCAAGTGCGAACAGGCGCTGGTCGATCGTGGTGGGAACCTCGCAGACGAATCGCACGACCTTGTGACGGTCCTCGAAAATGCGGGTCTTCCAGATCAACTCGTTGCCGAGCGCCTCGACCTTGGCCTCGTCGCGCGGCGTCGCGCCCTGCAGCGCATGAAGGGCGATCGTCTCCTCGCGAATCTTGTCAGCGGCTTCGCGCTGCTTGCGGCTGACGCGTTCGAGCCCGGCCATTACCTGGGAGCGCTGGGCATTGAGCGTGTCGAACAGGCCGGCGAACAGGAGCTTTGCCTTTGCGGTCTTGTCGGTGGCGGAGGCGGCCAGAAATTCCTTCACGGACTTTTCGGCCTCTTCGAGCGGCGTTTTGCGCGCCGATAGTTTTGCGACCAGCGCGCTGATCTTGGCGTCGTCTTTCCATGTGTTCTGGACGTCGTCGAGTGCCGGGCCGGCCCAGACGGCGGCAAGCGAAATCTCCGGCACCTTGGCTTGCGTGCAGGGCCAGTCCGGATAGCGCGGATCGGCCGCGCGCGCGGCCGTGCCCGACAGCGCCAGCGCCACAACAGCCATTGCCAGAACCTTCATCCTTCGCCTCCTGCGGGCCCCCGTCGCGCCAACCCACGCGAGGGATCATAGGCCAGAATTGCGCCGATCATGAAGACGATTGTGCAAGCCGCGACCACTGCCAGCGAGACCCAGTTGATTTGCCCGTAGAGTGCAAAGCGTATCAGCTCGACCGCATGGGTGAACGGATTGGCCTCGCAGAGATAGTACAGATAAGGGCTGCCCTCCTGCACCCGCCACAGCGGATAGAGCGCGGACGAGGCGAAGAACATCGGGAAAATGACAAAATTCATCACCCCGGCGAAGTTCTCGAGTTGCTTGATGCCGGAGGAGATCAGCATGCCGAGCGAGCCCAGCAACAGCCCGGACAGGATCAGCGCCGGCAGCACGGTGAGATAGCCTGACGACGGCGGAGTGATGTCCCAGAACCAGGCGATCAGAAGGAACGCATAGACCTGCAGCAGCGACACCGCGGTGCCCGCCAACAGCTTGCAGAACAGCAGGAACCCGCGCGGCAGCGGGCTCACCAGCAGCGTGCGCATGTTGCCCATCTCGCGGTCGTAGACCATCGAGAGCGAGGACTGCATGCCGTTGAAGAGCTGGATCATCGCCATCAGCCCGGGCGCGATATAGACCTCGTAGAGGATGTAGGTCTCGTAGGGCGGGATGATGGAGATGCCGAGCACCTGACGGAAGCCGGCGGCGAAGATGAACAGCCACACCAGCGGCCGCACCAGCGCCGAGACGAAGCGTTCGCGCTGATGCAGGAAGCGCAACCCCTCGCGCCAGACGATTCCGGTGAGGCAGGTCAGGTACTGCTGGACCGAGAAGCCGCGCGGCACCTCGCGCGTGGTGATGCTGCTCATGCGCCGCCTCCCGGCAGGGTTTGCGCGCCGGTCAGGCGCATGAAGGCGGTGTTGACGTCCTGCGCGCCTGTTGCGGTGACGACGCGGTTCATCGGCCCCTGCGCCAGCACCTTGCCCTGGTGCAGCACCACGAGGTCGTCACTCGGCATGATCTCGTCGAACAGATGCGTGGCCCAGAGCACGCCGATGCCTTGCTCCGTCACGAGCTGGCGGACCTGGCTGATGATGTCGGCGCGCGCCTTGACGTCGAGGCCGACGGTCGGCTCGTCCAGCAACAGCAGCCGCGGCCGGTGCAGCAGCGCCCGGGCGATTTCCAGCCGCCGCATCTGTCCGCCGGAGAGATCGCGCACCTTGCTGCCGGCGCGGTCAGCGAGCCCGATGCGGCCGAGCAGCTCGGTGCTGCGTGCGGCGGCTTCGCTCCGGCTGATGCCGTGGAGCGCGGCGTGATAGAGCAGGTTCTGCGTCAGCGACAGGTCGAGATCGAGCGTGCGTGGCTGGAACACGACGCCGAGTAGCCGCAGCGCTTCGCCGGGGCTTTTGCTGATGTCGTGGCCGAAAATGCCGACCCGGCCGCTCTGGATGCCGAACAGGCGCGTGATCAGCGAGAACAGCGTGCTCTTTCCGGCGCCGTTGAGGCCGAGCAGGGCGGTGAAGCTCGCCGGCTGCACGTTGAAGGAGACGTCGATCAACGCCCGCCGCTGCCCATAGGCATGGCTGACGCCGTCGATCGACAACGCCGGCACCGCGGCCGCCTCCAGCTTCGGCGCCTCCTGTGGCTCGGGAATCGGAGCGGGGCTGGTCATGGCGCGATCGTGATGCCCCAGGGCAGTTCGCCCACCTGAATCGTCTTGATCACCTTTTGCGCGGCGACATCGATAACGGAGACGTCGTTCGACACGCCGTTGGTGGTGAGCAGGTATTTTTCATCGGGCGTGAACGCCATATGCCAGACCCGCTGACCGACCAGCAGGTATTTCGTCACCTTGCGCGAGGCGACGTCGACGACGGCGATGCGATTGGCGGGGCCGAGCGCGACGAAGGCGGTCTTGTCGTCCTTGGTCATGCCGATGCCGACCGGCTGGATCGCCTCTTTCCGCAGGCCCGGAATTTCGAACGTGACCTTGCCGATCACCCCGTGCTTCTTCGGGTCGATCACCGAGACGGTGCCGCCGATCTCGGAGGAGACCCACACTTCGGAAGCATCGTGCTTGAACTCGGCAAAGCGCGGCCGTGCATCGACCAGCACGTTGGCGACGATCTGGCGCGACGCCGTGTCGATGAAATGCGCCATGTTGGTCGTTTCCGACGTGTTGATCAGCGTCTTGCCGTCGGGGCTGATGGTCATGCCCTCGGGCTCGACGCCGACCTGGATGTCGCCGAGCCGGGCGCGCTTCTCGAGGTCGATCACGGTCACCGTGTTGTCGTTCTCGTTGGCGACATAGAGGATCTTGCCGGCCGCATCCTGGGCGAACAATTCCGGGTCGGGTCCGGAGGGCAGGCTGTCCACCACGGCTTGCGTCTTGGCGTCGATCACCTGGATGGTGTCGTCGTCGCCGACGGCGACCATCACGAACTTGCCGTCGCGCGTGAAGTCGATGCCGCGCGGGCGCTGGCCGACCTTGATGGTCTTGGTCACGGTCCAGCTCTCGGTGTCGATCACCGTCACCGTATTGCTCTTCTCGTTCGAGACATAGGCGATGAATGCATGGGCGGGCGCTGCCGCGAGCGCCAATCCGGACAGGAGCCCCACACCCCACATGCGCAACATTTGCGTTCTCACTTCAGCTTGCATTTGCTCTCCGGACGATCGTAGCCGAGCGTGTCGAGCTCGGAGACCTGGTGCAGGAAACCCTCCTGCGGCGAGACCGACACCACCATGCGGCCATCGACCAGCAGGATCGGCTGGCGCAATTGCCAATTCCAGTCGCGCAGGGTCAGCCGCGTGCCCTTGAAGGCGGCGACCGAAAAATCCGGGCCCTTGATGAAGTCGGTGACTTTCTTGACGTCGCCGGAATTGGTGCGCGAGGTCGCTTCGCCGATCATGCGGGCTGCGGTCCAGGCCTGCATGTCGAGCGCGGTCATGCGCCGCGAGTTCAGCTTGACGAAGCGGTTCTGCATCTGGATCGCGCCCCACTGGTCTTGCGCGGCGTCCCAGCTGCGCGGCACCAGGCCGGCCGAGCCTGCGACGGGGCGGGGATCCCAGGTGCGGTAGGGCAAATACGCGCCGAACACCTCGCTCTCGTCGGCGGCGACCAGCACGTCGTAAGCAGGCGCGCCTTGCGTGAACACGGGCATCTGGCGCTGGATCAGCGTCACGCCGCTATCGGTGCGGCGCGCGCCGCCCTTGTCCTCGAAGGTTTTTTCCTGGACGATCTTGGCGCCGAACCGCGCGGCGGTGCGCCGGAGCGCATCGGCAAACAGCTTGTCCTCGTCATGCGAGCCGACCACGAGCAGCCAGCGCGACCACTTCTTCCATACCAGATACTGTCCGAGCGCATCGGCCAGCATCGCCCGCGTCGGTGCGGTGTGGATCACGTTGGCCCGGCAATCGGCCTCGCGCAGCCGTTCGTCGATCGCGCCTGCGTTGAACAGAAGTGTGCCGCGGTCGCGCAAGGCGTCCGAGACTTTCAGCAGCGCATCGGCCGGCAGGTCGGTGATGATGAAGCCGTTCTTCTCCGCGAGCGCGGTCCCGGCCTGGACGACGTCCTCGCCTTCCTTGATGCGGCGCTCCTCCAGCGTGAAGCGCTGGCCCAGGAATTTTCCGGTGGTGTTGTTGTCCTCGATGGCGAGGCGCGCGCCCGCGACGCCGTCATTCTCCGCGGGCTGCTCGACCAGCGACAGCGTCGATCTGGTGCCGGCGAGGCCGAGATAGCCGACGCCGATCAGGGCAGGCTCCGCCGCGAGTGCGCTCGTCGCGGCAAGAGCAAAGCCGATCAGGCCGGCCAACCATCGGATCATGTTTCCTCCGAACGATCTCCCCGGCTTGACCGCAGGTGGAGAATTGTCTCTGCTTCGAGCATGACCGATTTGGCAGGGCATGCAACCCCGCATTTCGTCCCTGCGCGCGCGAGGCCTGGAATCACGATCATGCGAGCATTGATGATGATCGCCGCTTTGCTGTTGACGCCTTCGCTCGCGCGCGCCGATCCACCGAAACTGGCCGTGTTCGATTTCGAGCTGATCGACACCAGCCTGCCAGGGGAGTTCTACGGCTCCAGGCCCGAAGAGGCACGGCTCGTGCTCATCAGCGAGCAGCTGCGCAAGGAGTTGACGGAGTCCGGCAGGTTCCAGGTACTCGACATCGCGCCGGTCAGGGATGCCGCCCGTCACGCCAACTTACAGGCCTGCGGCGGCTGCGACCTCAAGCTCGCCGGCGAATTGGGCGCTGACCTCGAGATCACCGGCATGGTGCAGAAGGTCTCGAACCTGATCATCAACCTCAACATCTATTTGCGCGACGTGAAGACCGGCAACATGATCGCCGCCGCCAGCGCCGACATGCGCGGCAACACGGATGAAGCCTGGACCCGCACGATGAGCTACCTGATCCGCAACCGGCTATTGGCGCCGAATTACGGCAAGCGGGAGTAGGATATTCTCTCAGCGAATTGGGAATCGTAGGGTGGGCAAAGGCGCACTTGCGCCGTGCCCACGATCAATCAATGATTCGAGAGAAATCGTGGGCACGCTTCGCTTTGCCCACCCTACGATACTGCGCGCACGGAGAGATACCCCTCATCGCGAGGGGAGAAGAAAGCCGATCACCCCTTCAGCTTCTCCGCATGCCAGTGCAGATGATCGCCCATGAAGGTCGAGATGAAATAATAGCTGTGGTCATAGCCTGCCTGACGGCGCAGCGTCAGCGGGATGCCCGCCTTGGTGCAGGCGGCTTCGAGCAGCTCCGGCTTGAGCTGTTCTTTCAGGAAATTGTCGGCCTCGCCGACGTCGACCAGGAAGCCGGAAAACTTCGCGCCGTCCTCGATCAGCGCCACCGTGTCGTGGCCGCGCCAGGCGTCCTTGTTCGGTCCGAGATAGCCGGTCAGCGCCTTGGTGCCCCAGGGCACGAGCGAGGGCGCCACGATCGGCGCGAACGCGCTCGCGGCGCGAAAACGGTGCGGGTTGCGCAGCGCCACCGTCAGCGCGCCATGGCCGCCCATCGAATGGCCCATGATCGATTGCCGCTTGGCGTCGACGGGAAAATTTCCCGCTATGAGCTTCGGCAATTCGTCGGTGACATAGCTCCACATCCGATAATTGCGCGCGAAGGGCTCTTGCGTCGCGTCGACATAGAAGCCGGCCCCTAAGCCGAAATCATAGGCGTTGTTGGCATCGCCCGGCACGTCGGCGCCGCGCGGTGAGGTGTCGGGCGCGACGAAGATCAGGCCGAGCTCGGCGCAGGCTTTGCGGAATTCGCCCTTCTCGGTAACGTTGGCATGGGTGCAGGTGAGCCCGGACAGATACCAGACCACCGGCAGCTTGGCGCCGTCGGCATGCGGGGGAACATAGACCGAGAACACCATGTCGGTTCCGGTCGCCTGGCTCGCATGGCGATACACGCCCTGCACGCCGCCGTAGGATTTGTTGGTCGAGACAGTCTGAATCGTCATGCCTTCACTCCGTGGCATCTCACCACATCAATATTGCAACGCTTGTGTGACCGAATTTGTGGCAGCTGCCTGCGTCAGGCAACACCGCTGTCGATCGCCAGCCGCACCAGCTCGACCGAGGTCTTCACCCCGAGCTTCTGGCGCATGATGGACGAGGTGTTGGCGACCGTCTTGTAGGACGATTGCACCAGCCAGGCGATCTCGGACAGGCTCTTGCCGGCGCTGAGCAGCCGCAGGATCTCTATCTCGCGCGCATTCAGCTTGGACAGCGGGCTTTGCGCCAGCGTCGGTCCTGCGAAGGCGATGCTGCGCGCGATCGCGCTCGGCAAATACGTGCCGCCGCCGCCGACGGCACGGATCGCCTCGACGAGGTCGTCGGGGTCGCCGGTCTTGGAGACGTAGCCCTTGGCGCCGCACTCGATCGCGCGCGCGGCAAAGGCCGGATCGTCGTTCATGCTGAACATGATGATGCGAGCCTCCGGCGCGCGCTCGAGGATGCGGCGCGCGAGCTCGAAGCCGGAGACGGTCGGCAAATTGATGTCGATGATGCAGAGGTCGGGGCGTTCGACGATGAAGACGCACTCGCCGTCTTCGGCGTCGGCGGCCTCCAAAATCTCGATCTCGCCCTCGTCGGCCAGCACGGCACGGCAGCCGGAGGCGACAATGGGATGATCGTCGACGATCAGAATGCGCATAGGCGTTTCCTTGTGACAGCGTCGGCCTGTTTCGCGCCCGGCCGGGATTGCTGTACGCTTCCGATTAGATATCGGGCGCTTCGCCGCTGTCAACGTCATCGGACAGCGGCAGGCGGGGCTTCGCGAGGCACGGGCGACACCAATGTGGCAAAATCTATCCTTGCGCGGGCGCATCAACCTCTTGCTGGCGCTGCTGCTGGCGCTGGGGCTCGCCGTCAATATCGGCCGCCAGGTCGCGGAGGCAGGTCCCCGCGTGCAGGCCGAGGATCAGAGCGTGATCCGGCTCGCCCGCGAATTCATCGAGATGATCGTTGCCGATCTCAACGAGGCGCCAGATCCGGATGCCAGGCTGAACCAGATCGCGCGCGATCTCAGCCGCCTGCGCCATGTCAGCATCACGCTTCGGGACACCGGAGGCAATGCGCAGACGCCGCCCCGGCTTGACACTGACGCCGACACGCGCGGGCCGCCGGCCTGGTTCGTCAGCCTGGTCCATCCCGAGCAGACCGCGGTGAGCGTGCCGGTCTCGATCCGTGGCAAGCCCGGCTCGCTCCTGATCACCTCGCATCCCGATGACGAGATCGCGGAAATCTGGGACGGCATCGTGACCCAGCTCGAGGTCGGCACGGCGATCGCGCTGGCGCTGTTTTTCCTGATGATGAAAGTGGTCGGCCGGGCGCTGGCCCCGCTGCAGTCTCTGGCCGAGGCAATGGGGAAGCTCGAAGGCGGACATTACGAAGCCCGCGTCGCACCGGGCGGCGCGCCGGAGCTCGCTGCAATCTGCACCAAGCTCAACCACCTTGCCACAACCCTCGGTGAGGCGGTCGAGGACAAGCGGCGCCTCGCCGAGCGGGCGGTGTCGCTCCAGGACATCGAGCGCAAGGAGATCGCGCGCGAGCTCCACGACGAGTTCGGGCCGTATCTGTTCTCGCTGCGCGCGCATGCCGGCGCGCTGGCGAAGCAGGCGGATGGACGCGTCCCGAGTGCGGAGGCGGTGCGAAAACACGGCAGCGCCATGCTGGAGCAGATCAACGCGCTGCAGCAGTTCAATCGCCGCGTGCTGGAACGGCTCCGGCCGGTCGGCCTCGCCGAGTTCGGGCTGCGCCAGGCGCTCGAATCGCTGTCGCGGCTGTGGCGGGAATCGCATCCCGATGTCGCCATCGAGACCACGATCTCGCCCGCGCTGGGCACGACCGGCGAGACCGCCGACCTCACCATCTACCGCATCGTGCAGGAGGCGCTCACCAACGTGTTCCGCCACGCCGGTGCGACCTCGGTCAATGTCGTCATCGAGCCGGCGCAGCAGATGGCGCAGGACGGTCGCTTTTGCGCCCGGGTGCGGGTCAGTGACAATGGCCGCGGCATGGAGCCGGGCCAGAAGCTCGGCTTCGGCCTCGTCGGCATGCGTGAGCGGATTCTGGCGCTGGGCGGCACGCTCAACGTCGTCTCCGGCGACGGCGGATTGACCGTGGAGGCGCTGGTCCCGACCGCGGCCGCCTGACCGCTCCCGAAGTGATCGGGAATAATTCCCGATTTGGTCGGGAAAACGGGAGCCGATATTGCCCGACCTTTTGTGGCTGGCGGGATTGCGACTGCCGAATACACTCGTTCCGACCAATCGGCGAAAATCAAAACAGCCGGTGGTCACGGATGGGAAGGCGGGGATGGGCAAGGTTCTTTCGTTCAAGCGTCGTTTGTTGATGGCCTCAGTGTCGACCGGTCTGGTGTCCGGGGTGGTCTTGGCGGGCCCCGCCGGCGCCGCGCAGGACGAGGAGACCAACGTCCAGAATCTGCCGCCGGTCGAAGTGGCGGCGCCGCCGCCGTCGGTGGCGAGGCGTACCGCGCCGACGCGGCCGGTTGCGCATATCGGGGCGGCCTCGTCCGCGAGTCCCCGGACCCGCATCTACGTCTATCCGACCGCGCCTGGCACCGGCAGGGGTCTCGATGTCGACAAGGTCCCGTCGGCGATCAACGCCGTCGATGCCAGCCAGATCAAGCGCACCGGCTCGCTGAACGTCACCGACGCGCTGCGCGACAACATCGCCGGCGTCAACATCACCGAGGTCACCGGCAATCCGTTCCAGCCGGATGTCGAATTCCGCGGCTTCGTGGCTTCGCCCGTGACGGGCACGCCGCAAGGCCTTGCGGTGTATCAGAACGGCGTCCGCATCAACGAAGCCTTCTCGGACGCGGTCAATTGGGACCTGATCCCGACCGCCGCCATCAGGTCGGTGACGCTGGTCACCAACAATCCCGCCTTCGGTCTCAACGCGCTGGGCGGCGCCATCAATTTGCAGATGAAGGACGGCTTCAACTATCAGGGCGCCGAGATCGACGTGATGGGCGGCTCGTTCGGCCGCGTCCAGGGCTCGGCGCAATGGGGCAAGCAGGTCGACAAGAACTACGGCGTCTATGCCGCGCTCGAAGGCCTGCGCGACAACGGCTTCCGCAATTTCTCGCAATCAACCGTGCGGCGCTTCTACGGCGACGTCGGCTACAAAGCCGGCGACAGCGAATTCCACGCCAATATGGGCGTGGCCAAGAACGATTTCGGCGCCAGCGCCACCGTTCCAGCCGAGCTGCTCGACAAATATTGGGGCGCGACCTACACCACGCCGCAGACCACCTCCAACCGTGTCGGCTATCTCAACCTGACCGGAAAGGTCGATCCGACGCCGACCTGGACGCTCGAAGGCACCGCGCATGTGCGCAGGTACGAGCAAAAGCTCGTCGACGGCAATCCGACCGACGTGCAGGAATGCGCCGCCTTGGGGCTGTTGTGCTTCGGCGATGATACGACGCCGGCGAATGGCACCAACGGCGCGCAGCTCGTCAATCCGTATCCGTTGGGGACCATCCTCGGCGAGATCGACCGGAGCACGATCCGCTCGACCAGTTTCGGCGTGTCAGGGCAGGCCACCAACACCGATCAACTGTTCGGGCATGACAATCGCTTCGTGATGGGCGCGACTTACGATGCCAGCGTGACGCGCTACAACGCCACCGCCGAGATCGGCTCGATCGGAGAAAACTACGTCGTCAGCGGCAGCGGCCTCTTCCTGGGGCCGACCGGTCAGCCGGAAACAGTTGCCGGTCCCGTCTCGCTGCGGACCGTCAACCAATATAACGGCCTGTATGCGATGGACACGTTCAACGTCACGGACGCCTTCGCCATCACCGGCGGCGGCCGTTTCAATGTCGCGCGCATCAAGCTGGAGGATCAGCTCGGAACCGATCTCAACGGCGATCACACCTTCACCCGCTTCAATCCGGTGATCGGAGGCACGTACAGGATCACGCCGGGGCTGACCGCCTATGCCGGCTATTCCGAGGCCAACCGCGTGCCGACGCCACTCGAGCTCGGTTGCTCCGATCCAGCTCGGCCCTGCCTCATTGCGGCGTTTCTGGTCTCCGATCCGCCGCTCAAGCAGGTCGTGTCCAGGACCGTCGAAGCCGGCCTGCGCGGCTCCAAGGAGCTGAACATCGGCACGCTCGGCTGGAAGATCGGCGGCTTCCGCGCCACCAATAACGACGACATCGTCGCGATACCCGCGGTCGGACGCACCGGCTTCGGCTATTTCTCCAATGTCGGCCGTACCAGGCGGCAGGGCCTCGAGGCCGAGGTCAACATCAAGTCGCCCACGCTCCAGTTCCAGGCGAGCTATGCGTTTGTCGACGCGCGCTTCCTCGATCCGCTCGAGCTGGGCTCCGAAAGCCCGTTTGCCGATCCGGCCACCGAGACCATCCGGGTCTCACCCGGCAACCAGCTTCCCGCGATCCCGCGCCACCGCATCAAGGTCGGCATCGACTATGCCGTGACCGACGTCTGGAAGGTCGGCGGCAACGCGCTGTTCGTCTCCAGCCAATACCTGGTCGGCGACGAATCGAACCAGTACGCGAAGCTGCCGTCCTATACCGTGTTCAATCTCCACACCTCCTACCAGGTGACGAAGAACATCCAGCTTTATGGCAAGATCGACAACATCTTCGACAAGCGCTACGCGACCTACGGACAGTTCTTCGACCGCGAGGCCTTGCCCAACTTCACCAACGGCGGCGCCGAGTTCACCGACCCGCGCTCGCTGAGCCCGGCGAGGCCCCGTGCGTTCTACGCGGGGATGCGGGTGACCTTCTAGGCGCGGGTGCCGTATCCAAGGCCAGCGGCGAAGCATCGGCTCCGAGTGCCGCGGCCGGAGCCAGCACCTCTTGTTCCGCTCGCTGAGCTTGCAGAATATCCCGCCTCCGGCATGATGGGCTCGGAGGCTCGCTTTGCTGTGGCGTTGAAGAATCCGGATGCCGTCGCTGCTATCGTTTCAGCGCTTCGGCACGTCTACGGTGACGAGGTCGCGCGACTTATGCTCGTCGAGGGCATGAGCCTCGCCGACCTGATCGATGCGATGTTTTCTGCGCCTTTGACCCATCGCGAGGCCGTTCGCGATATCACCGACGGATTGGACGATTTTGTCATTTCACCGGACCTGGGTCCCATGTGGCACCTCAGGTACATCTATGGAGACGAGCCCGGCTCTCTACACGTCGTGGACATGGAGATCGCCACGCCGAATGGCACGCTGGCAAGCAGAGATGTCTGGCTTCGTCTGGTCTCCTAGAGCAGCCGAAGCTCCGCGCGGTGTCGTCTTTACCGATCGGAAACCATGTCAAATGATCTGAAAATTTTAATGCAACTGCCTGGCTGTCTCCGCGTCAGTTCGTCGGAGGGCCCATGTGATGACAGAGCACCAATTGATGGAGCAGGAGTGCCGGATCGCGCGTTATCGGCGCTTGGAGCGGGAGGTGACGGATCCGCTTGCCGCGTGCCTGCTTCACGGCATCGTCGAGGAGCTTGAAGCCGAGCTGCGCAAGGAAAGGCCGGATTGGCACGGGCCGCGCGATTAACGGTTCCTTAGCGCTAATCATGCGGATTATCGTGCGGGAATGGCCAAGGGAGACTGCTCCCATGCTGAAGGACGGCACATATGCGGCGTGGTACAAGACGCCGATCGACCAGGGCACCGGGATCGTCCATGTCGCAGACGGGCAGATCTGGGGCCGTGACAGCCTGATGACGTATCACGGCTCGTGCCGGGTCGATGGAGATCGCTTCACCGCCACCGTATCAACGAAGCGTCATACCGACGGGCGTGCGACGGTCTTCGGCGTGGAAGACGAGCTCACCCTGGACATCGAGGGAAACTGCCCCGGCAAGATCGCGACTTACACCGCGACGGCCCAACAGGTGCCCGGAATGATCCTCCAGGGCACGCTCATTCTGACCGAACAGCAGCCGCCGGCAGATGAACGAACCGAGCAGTTCCCGGCATTCAATCCCGACAAGCTGCCAAAGCTGCCGAAGCGCTCGCGCTGAAAATTCTCTATCGCGACGCGTGACGTCACGAGCCAGCTGGCAGGCCGCTCCAGCGAGGTGAGGGATATCATTTTTCCTCCGGCCAGCCCCGGGCGAGTATCGCGGCTTGTTGCAAGGTGATGCTTCGGACCAGCGGATCGGCATGACGGTGCACGAGTTGCCAATCCGTGCCATCCTTGCGGTAGACCTCGGTCACGCGCAGCGACCAGTCTTGAGCCGGCAATCCGCCCACTTCGGCCCGCTGGTGTTCGATCATGACGAGAACGACGATCGCGTCCGATGCATAGGTTTGCGAGACATCGAGCTCGGTTTCGCCTTCCCTGAAGTATCGCGACAGGTCGGCCAGGCGTCTGGGGCTTGCGTCGAATCCGCGACTGGCAGGCCCGCCGAAGGGTTGCATCAACGTGAAATCCGGCGCGATGCGGACGAGCTGGAGCCAGCGATCCATGTCGCCGCGCATGAAGGCGGCATTTTTCGCGCGGGCACGTTCGATGAGGCTCGCTATCGCGTCTTTTGCGACGGCCTCATCGGCTGAAAGCTGAACGGACAGCGGAATTGCAGCCGTGGCGGCCATCATCGAGCGCCGCGACATCTTCGCCTGCCGGTCCGGCCAATTGTTCGCGCCGGGCGGTCTCTGGGTCATTTCACGTCTCCTGGTCGAACGACGAACCACCCATCCATGAGACCTTGAACTTGATGAATCCAGCGATATGATTTCAGCATCATGCTGAACCAAATTGATCTATCCAGGATCGATCTGAATCTCCTCGTGCTCTTCCGCGTTGTTCTGGAAGAACGTCATGTCGCGCGTGCTGCAGGCCGGCTGAGCCTGACGCCGTCGGCTGTCAGCCATGCGCTTGGCCGGCTCCGTCTCCTGCTGAACGACCCGCTGTTTCTGCGGACACCAAAGGGCGTCGTTCCAACGGCGCGGGCCTTGGAGCTCGAGGAGCCCGTGACCGAGATCATCGCGCGCATCGAACAGCTGATCGGCTCGGCTGCACCGTTCGACCCCGCGAAGAGCCGCCGCCGGTTCACGATTGGCGCCCCCGATGCCGTACTGGTCGCGACATCCGTGCAGCTCCTGCGATCGATCGCGACTGCGGCCCCCCATATCGACCTCGCCCTGATCCACCTGATGCCTGCGCCGCGCGGCGGCGCGATCGGGGAGCCCTGGCACCAAAGCCTCGATATGCTCGAAAGACGCGAGCTCGATGTCGCAATGCTGCCGCTCCCGACGGTATCGCCGCGATTCGAGGCGCGCAGGCTCTACGACGAGGATTTTGTCCTGGCCATGCGCAGGGGACATCCCCTCGCAAAAGCGCCAACCCGTGCTGCATTCTCGCAATCACAGCATCTGCTGGTGTCTCTCAGTGGTGAAGCGCGCGGTTTCGTCGATCAGATGTTGGCAAAGCGCGGCCTCGAGCGCCGCATCGCCTTGACTGTCCCGAATTTCATGATGGCGCTCGTCCAGCTTTCAGGATCTGATCTGATCGCAGCATTGCCGCGAAGATTGGTGGAGCACCACGCCGGCCGTTTCGGCTTGGTGTTCGTCGAGCTGCCTTTTGCGCGTAAACCGGATGCGATCCGCGCGATCGCAACCAAGGCAGCAATGAGAGATGCCGGCATCGCGTGGCTCATGCAGGTCGTGGTCGGCGCAATCGGAGCAGGTCGGCCCTAAAGCCGCCCCTCTGGCGCTGAAAGGTATTCATCCGACGCCGAAAAGTGACGTTATTACGTCTGCCGATCCGCGCCTTACCGAAGAGCAGGGTTGGAGGTTTACCTAACGAAGAGAGCAACCAGCAATATGGCGACCGGCAAAAGCCCGAAACAGGTCACAATAATCGCAAAGACCGTCTCGTTCGCGAAAGTCTGTCTGAGATGCCGACGCATGAGCGATGTGCTCCAGCTTAACACAGCTTCATTTGCGGCCGAAGCATGCGCCAGCTAAACACAATCGCGAGCGAAGACAATGGTGGCGAAAATGGCCGGAGAAATCCCAAACAATTCAGATGCAGCAGTGACGAAGCGCGAGAAGCAATCGGCGATTGTCGGCAGGTTGTTGGTGACGTGCTTCGTGGCGATGCGCAGCGGCTATCCTCGCAAGCACCTCGGCGCTGTGTTTGAAGAGCTGCTGGTCGCGATGATGATTCGCGTGAGCGACGAGCTCGGCGCTCCGCCGCGTACGGCCTCCGACGTTTCCAAATATCTCGGGCTCCCGCGCTCGAACGTCCGGCGCTGCCTCAACGTGCTGATCAGCGAAGGCGTAGTCCGCAAGGTGAATGAGCACGGCCATACGGGCGAGCTGGATTGGCTCGCGTCGCGGATCGATGCGGAATATTTCGTCAAGATTCGGGGTGCGATCATCGCTGCGGCTGACGAGTTAAAGGCGCTGGACGCTGCATGACGCGGAACGCGCCGACCCGTGGATCGGGGTGGCCCTTTCCGTGCCTCTTCAGGCATATCGATACAGAGGTGGCCACGCCCTTTTTGGCTTCGAAGCCCTATTTCTGGTGTCCGTCGTTCGACGGTTTGACACCGCAATTCCGCATTCTGCTACCCTGAAACCTCGCTTCTCAAACTGCCTCGCCACCCGCCATTGTGCGGCCGCAGCAATTATCTCGGGAGCAGCATCAATGTCGGACAAGCTCTCGCGTCTGCGACAAATCGCGCGACCTAATTCGTGCCAATAAAGAAGAATTACGCTCCAGTGATTGATAGCTCCGTATATTCGTACCGGCTGAGCACTGGCCAGAACCGATGATCCTGCTTCGATCCGAATGTCCTCCGATCCTGGTTCCCAGGGGTCGGATCAATCGTTCTCTGCGCCCACGACACGTTGTTGGGTTGCTGCCGCCGGAAGGTCAGCGCTCGCTCGGTGCCTTCGCTGAGCTGCCGACCGATCGATCATCAGTGCGCTGAGGGCTGGGCAGGCGATGGCGGGTCCGGAAATCACGTTTGGACCGTTTCGTTTCAGCTTGGCCAGACGCTTGCTGTTGCACGGTGAGACTCACGTCAGGCTCGGCTCGCGCGCGGCCGCGATTCTGGGCGCCCTGCTGGAAGCTCCGGGTGAGCTCGTTTCAAGGGCCGTGCTCTACGATCGCGCATGGCCCGGGCGAACCGTGACCGAGGACAACCTGAAGGTTCAGATCTCCGGCCTGAGAAAGGCTCTGCTTGAATACGGAGACCTGATCCGCGCAGAGGCGTCCTTCGGCTACCGCTTCGTCGGAGACGTCGGCGTCTATCACCCATCGAAGCGCCGATCGCGCGCGCCCGGCGCGATGCATGCGCCGATCGGCCGCGCCGCGGTGATCGGCGACATCAGCGAGCTTCTGCAGAACGACCGGCTCGTCACCATCCTTGGGCCCGGCGGCATCGGCAAGACGACCGTCGCGCTTGCCGTGGCGAGCGAGCTTGAGAAATCCTATTGCGACGGAGTCTGCCTTGTCGAGCTCGACCGTATCACTGACGGAAGTCAGATCTATGCGGCCGTCACCGGCGCGCTTGATCTGCCGGTTCAGATGGCTGCAAGTCTCGATCAGGTCCTGCTTGCCCTTCATGGCCGGCGTCTGTTGCTTGTCCTGGATTCCTGCGAGCATGTCACCGAGAGCGTCGCGCTCCTCGTTGAAAGCGTGCTCAGCGGCACCCGCGACGTCCATATTCTGGTGACGACCCGCGAAACCCTGCGGATCGAAGGCGAACTTGTCTGGCGTCTCGATCCGCTCGAAACCCCGCCGTCGTCTGTTCCGGTGACAGCCGGAAACGTTCAGGATTATTCATCGGCAGAGTTGTTCACGCGAACCGTCTGCCGGAGAACGCCGAACTTCGCGATCGATGATACCGTCGCGGCCGCGATCGCGGATGTTTGCCGGCGCCTCGACGGGATGCCCCTGGCGATCGAACTCGCGGCGTCGATGGTCGACGTCCTCGGCATCGAAGAGGTTCGTCGCGGGCTCGACGAACGATTCTCCCTGCTCTGGGTGGATCGTCGGACCGCAATTCCGCGTCATCGCTCGCTCGCCGCAACGATCGACTGGAGCTACAATCTTCTTCCCAAAAGGGAGCGGGTGGTGCTCGGGCGCCTCTCCATTTTTGCCGGGCCTTTCACCCTCGGTGCTGCAATTGCGGTTGCAGGCGATGACGATCTGGACATGGGAGGTGTCCGCGAAGCGGTTGCCGCATTAGCGAGCAAGTCGTTTCTGAGCCTCGATCATCGGGCCGCGCCGCTGGAATATCGCTTGCTGGAGACCACCCGGGCCTACGCCACTCGGGCATCGGACGCGGCAGACGATCGGGAACGGGTGCACGAGCGCCATGCGCGCTATTTCCTCGACATGCTGGAGCGGAGGGATTGGGATGCCTGCGATTCCGTCGCGGACAGTGCACAGCTGCGTGGTTACATCGACGAGGTTCGCGTCGCTCTCGATTGGGCGTTTTCCGTCAAGCCCGGCCTCGGAATAGCGCTGGTTCTTGCAGCCGAACGTCTATGGCTCGAGTTCACCTCACTCGCGCAAGGCGTTCCTCATCTGGAGCTGGCGTTGCGCTTTGCCGACAGCAGTCCCGATGTCGGACCCGCCGTGAGATCTCGCGTGCTGGTCGCGCTCGCGGCGGCGCAGGTCTATGTACCGGGTCTTGAGGGTGCGAGCCTCTACGAGCACGCCTGGCGCGCAGCACAAATCGCGCGCGACGATCTCCTGGAGATGCGGGCGCTCTACGGCATCATCCAGAACATGCTCCTGACCAGGCGTCCCGCCTCGCCCTACATCGATGCGTTCGCGGCGGTATGCAGGAGATCGAACGATGCCGTGATGTCGAGGCTTCTCCTGCGCTGGTCCGCCTTCCAGGCCTTTGAGGCCTCCGATATGACGCTGGCGCACCAGAAATTCGAGGCGTTCTTGAATGACCGATCGGCGATTCCCCGGAGAGTTTCGCTCTATTTCGGCGGCATCGACTCGATCATCTCCTGCAAGGTCGGGCTCGGGCTTACGAAGTTCTATTTGGGTTATCCCGATCAGGCGCGGTCTCTGCTGGCATCTACCGTCAGCCAAGCGGAAAGCCAGGGCCACGTGACGACCCTGTACTTCGTGCTCGCGCAGGGAGCTATCTGGGCTCATCTTGCATCTGGCGATTTTCAACGTGTCAGACTCTATCTGCGGAAGCTCGAAGCTGTGTCCAGCCTCTATCGTCCATGGCGCGTTCTGGTCGATGTCTTTCAGGCTCTTCTGATCCGCGAGGAAGCCCGTGACCTGGAAGCGGCAGAACGCAGCCTGACCCACAATCTGCAGGACAGATTCATCCTGAAGACAGGGACGCTTCATCCGACCCTTTGGGTTGAGCTCGCGGATACGCGACGCAGGCTGGGCGATCTGGATGGGGCGGAGGCTGCGGCAAAGCAGGCAATGACACAATGTCTCGGTGATCGGGACGGCCGACTCATTGGACGGCATCACCCCGTCCTCGCAAGGATCCTGATGGCGCGGAATCGGCCGGGCGATCTGAGCGCCGCAAGGAGCCTGTTCAGGGGCGCGATCGAGTTGACGCGCGCTCAAGGTATCTATTTCCATGAATGCGATGCCAGTGTCGGTCTCGCCGAACTGGAGTTGATGGCCGGACGGGCGGAAGTCGCGCACGCCGTGCTCAAGGAGCTGTTGGGGCGTCTCGGCGATCGAGAGTGTGTGCCCGGACTTGACCGGGCACGCGAGATTCTTGACGAGCCCACAGCGGGGTCGATCGCCCGGCGGCAGATTGCCCGCTTGTCCTGAAGGTAAATTCAGCAATCAGGTTCAAGCGCTCGCCGCGGGCTCGCTGCGACGGCGAGGCGCGACTTCAACCTCCGTTGTGGCCGAGTATCTCCAGCCGCCTGACCACGACGCCCCCCTCGGCGAGCTCGGGGAGCCGGCCGAACCACTGCTGGACGTAGGGCATGGCATTGTGGGCCTCGAAGTCGTCGCGGCTTGCGAAGATCTCATAGAAGATGAAGCGTCCTGGTGTCTCGCGGTCCTCCTGGAAGAAGTAGACCAGGTTCTTGGGATCGCTTCGGACAAGGGCGACAAGCGGCAGCGTTGCCTCTCGAAGCGCGCGTTCCTTGCCCGGTTTGGCGCGGACTTCGGCGACGACCGAATAGGCGCCATCGGGAATGGCACGATAGCGAACGCCGTCGCGTTCCTGAGCGGTGGCTGATGCTGCGCCGGCCAGTGAAGCTGTGACGACGAGGGCCAGGATCATTCGTTTCCGTGACATCATGGAGATCGTCCTTCTCTGCGATAATTGCTCTAGCCCCGCTGCTGGCGGGCGGCGAGCGCGTCGCTGAAGCGCTTCTTCACTGGACCCAGAGCCTTGACGAACTCGAGCTGCTCTCCCTCTGGGCCCTTGCAATAAATCAGCTCCCAGCCTTCCGAGAGGCCCTGCGTGATGCGATTGGTGTTCGCCTCCATCGGGGCGGCGCGGCGCTGCTGCTCTGATGTCACGGTGATCACACGATTGGCCCGCACCTGGGTCATGCCGCGGCGCGCCGATTCTGCCTCCAGGTCGTGGATGAACTTGTTGAAGTCGACGTCATCCCTCACATAGAAGCAGATGTGCATGGAGCGCGGAAACGCCGGGCTCATGTGGTCGCGCGCTTCTGCGAAGCTGTCGCCGCTGCCCGATGGCTGGCCAGCGTCGCGATACTGCAGAAGCTCGATCACGACGTTGTCGAACTGGACGAAGCGTACGTCCAAGCGTTGTGTGCCTCCCCTGAGATCGGGAACCCCGATCGTGCGCGGGTTGACATGGCGTTCGCGCGCTTCGATTTCCTGATCGGTCAAAAGCGTGTTGTGGATCGGTTCACCCTGGAAATCTCCGTCGCGGAAAATCTCGGTGCCGCCGAGCACTTCGGTGTAGAACTCGAAGGCGCGATTCATGTTTTGCACGGTCACGCCGAAATGCTGAACGCCTTGCAGCCGCGCGCCGAGTGGCGCGGAATCGCGAGCAACCGAAGCGGGGCGCGGAGCGCCTTGGGCATTTGCAGCCGCCGGGTTGGTTGCCGCCATTCCTGCCAGCATGGCCCCTGCCGTAAGGAGAACATCCCGGCGTCCAATGCCCGTCGTCTCAAAGTCTGTCTCTTCGCTCATCTTCCGTCTCCATCGCTTGACCGACATGGCGCGACGTAGAACTTGCTGGAGAACGGAGGGTTTTGCAGGTTAATTGAAGTAAATTCTGTCGTGGGTCGGTGTGCCACAATTCTGCATCCGCAAATCCCGACCCCACGGCTTCTCAAACCGCCTGCGACGCGCCATTGTGCCGCAGCATCAGCATCACCCTTGGAGCAGCATTACCATGTCGGACAAGGTCTCGCGTCGCCAGTTTGCCAAGCTGGCGGGATTGTCCGCGGCCGGAATGGCAAATCCTCTGGAGGCAGCCGACGCCAGGCCGGCATCGCCGCCGCGCAGCGGCAGCGGTTTCCCGACGGGCTTCGTCTGGGGCACGGCGACCTCGTCCTATCAGGTCGAGGGCGCGGTCAACGAGGACGGGCGAGGGGCCTCGATCTGGGACAAGTTCGTGCGCATCCCCGGCAAGATCGAGGACGGCACCAATGGTGACCGCGCCAATGAGCACTATCACCGCTACAAGGAGGATATCGCGCTCATCAAGGCGCTCGGCTGCAAGGCCTACCGCTTCTCGGTGGCCTGGCCGCGGCTGTTTCCGGACGGCGACGGCAAGCCCAACCCGAAGGGGCTCGACTTCTACAATCGCCTCGTTGACGAGCTCCTGAAAAACGGCATCGAGCCGTGGCTGACGCTCTATCATTGGGACCTGCCGCAATCGCTGCAGGATCGCTTCGGCGGTTGGCGCTCGACGGAAACCTGCAAGATCTTCGGCGACTACGCAGCCTATGTCGCCGAGCATCTGACCGACCGCGTCAAGAACGTGTTCACGCTGAACGAGAGCGGCCGCTTCGTCTATTTCGGTTACGGCATCGGCATCGACGCGCCGGGCATGACGCTGCCGCAAGCCGAGGTCAACCAGATCAGGCACAACAGCGCGCTCGCGCACGGGCTCGCGGTGCAGGCGGTGCGCGCCCATGGCCGCCGCGGCACCAGAGTGGGGCCGGCCGAGAACATCGATGCCTGCGCGCCCGCGATCGACACGCCGGAGAACGTCCGTGCCGCGGAGATCGCGCTGCGCGAGATGAATGCCGGCTATCTCAACGTCATCATGACGGGCCGCTACACCGACGCCTTCCTGCAATTCGCCGGCCCCAATGCGCCGAAATACACCGATGCGGAGCTGAAGATCATCTCCTCGCCGGTCGATTTCCTCGGCCTCAACATCTACGCGCCGCAGAACTATGTGGTGGCCTCCGACCAGGGCGCGGGCTTCATGCCGCTGCCGATCCCGAAATCGTTCCCGCACATGAACTCGGACTGGCTGCGCGTCGGACCGGAGACGCTCTATTGGGTGCCGAAGCTGGCGGCAAAGATCTGGAAGACGGATGCGATCTACATCAGCGAGAACGGCGCCTCCGGCGACGACGTCGTCACGCCGGACGGCAAGATCTACGACACCGACCGCATCATGTATCTGCGCAACTATCTCGCCCAGCTCCAGCGCGCCACCGCCGAGGGCGTGCCCGTGCGCGGCTATTTCCTCTGGAGCCTGATGGACAATTTCGAGTGGGTGTACGGCCTCAACAAGCGTTTCGGGCTGTACCACGTCAATTTCGACACCCAGGTCCGCACGCCGAAACTCAGCGCCAGCTTCTATCGCAACGTGATCGCGAAGAACGCGGCGGGGGCGTGAGGTCTTCGCCTCTCCCCGCGCGCGGGGAGAGGCCGGATTTTACGCGGAGCGGAAAATCCGGGTGAGGGGGAGCCTCCGCGAGTCCGTTTGTTACCGTTTTTGCCGAGGCAGCCCCTCGCCCCAACCCTCTCAGGGCGAGCGTAGCTCGTCCCGACCTCGTAAGAACGGGGAGAGGGAGTGCAGCAGCCGCGCATTGACTCCCTTCTCCCCCTGATTCAAAACCATCCGCAACAACCCACAACAAGAGGACAACGCCAATGGCTGACGCGCTGATCATAGATGCCTGCCGGACCCCGCGCGGCGTCGGCAAGGCCGGCAAGGGCGCGCTTTCGGGCATTCATCCGCAGCAGCTCGGCGCCATCGTGCTGCGCGCGCTCGCTGATCGGACCGGCATCAACACCGCCGATGTCGACGACATCGTCTGGGGCTGCAGCGCGCAGGTCGCAACACAAAGCGGCGATCTCGGCCGTATGTCGGCGCTCGATGCCGGCTACGACGTGCGCGCCAGCGCCGTGACGCTCGATCGCTTCTGCGGAAGCGGCATCACCAGCGTCAACATGGCGGCTGCCTCGATCATGGCGGGCGCGGAAGACCTCGTCATCGCCGGCGGCTGCGAGATGATGTCGATGGAAGGACGCCGCGGCGGCGGCCCGATGATGATGGACTCCGGCAATCTGCGCTTGCGCGCGCGGCATCCGCAGTCGCATCAGGGCGTCTGTGCGGACGCGATCGCGACCATGGAAGGCATCACGCGACAGGACGTCGACGCGCTCGGGCTCGAAAGCCAGAAGCGCGCCGCGCATGCGATGGCGAACGGCCACTTCAAGAAGAGCCTCGTGCCGGTCCATCGCGAAGACGGCAGCCTCGCGCTCGACCACGAGGAATATCCGCGGCCGCAGACCACGATGGAGGGCCTCAGCAGCCTGAAGCCGGCATTCCCGGCGATCGCCGACTACGCGCTCGACGACAAGGGCACGACCTATCGCGGCCTGATCCTGCAGAAATATCCTGATCTCGAGATCGACTTCGTGCACCACGCCGGCAACTCGTCCGGTGTCGTCGACGGCGCCGCCGCGATCCTGTTGGCCTCGCCCGCTTATGCCAGGGCGCATGGCCTTAAAGCCCGCGCCCGTGTCGTCGCGATGGCCAATATGGGGGACTCGCCGACCCTGATGCTGAACGCGCCGGTGCCGGCCACGCGCAAGGTACTGGCGAAGGCGGGGTTGACCGTTGACGACATCGACCTGTTCGAGATCAACGAGGCGTTTGCGGTGGTTGCGGAAAAATATATCCGCGACCTCAAGCTCGATCGCGCCAGGGTCAACGTCAATGGCGGCTCGATCGCGCTCGGCCATCCCATCGGCGCCACCGGCTCGATCCTGATCGGCACCGTGCTCGACGAGCTCGAACGGCGCGACCTCAAGCGTGGTCTCGTCACCATGTGCGCCGCTGGCGGCATGGCGCCGGCCATCATCATCGAGCGCATCTAGCGCGAGCGAAGCTCGCCGCGCCCCTGTGGGAATAGGGTGAGGGAGCGGGTGAGACGTCCCAACGCGACGATCTAGCCTTATTTTCTAGGGCGAAACGCGCTCCTCCGCGCACAAAGAGGCACCTCGTCGCTTGTCGAAAGCGGCGAATCAGCTTTAGCAAGGTTGCGTGCGGGCCTTTGAAACAAGGTAAAATCCGCTGCCCGAGGCTTCTCCCGCTCCGGAAGTAGCTAAAAAGCAGGGTTTTTTGCCGCTGAGGGCCAAAAAAGCCCGTAAAACCGCGACAAAACTGTGCAGAAGGCTATAGGCCTTCGCCGGTTGGTCTAATATGCAACCGGCAACGAATCAGAGGAGACACGATGCCAACCCAAATGTCCAAATCGCAGTTGATCGAAAAGATTGCGACCGCCACCGAGCTTTCCAAGCGCGACGTCAAGAACGTCATGGAGACGCTGACCGACGTCGGTCACAAGGAGCTCAAGAAGAACGGCCTGTTCCTGGTGCCGGGCTTCGCCAAGTTCGTGGTCATCAAGAAGCCCGCGACCAAGGCGCGCAAGGGCACCAACCCGTTCACGGGTGAAGAGATGATGTTCAAGGCCAAGCCGGCCCGCAAGATCGTCCGCGCCCGCCCGGTCAAGGCGGCCAAGGACGCCGTGGGCTAACAACGCAAAGGCCCCCTCGGGTCGGAGGGGGCCTTTTGATTGGGGCAGCCGCGAGGGCCTGAGACGGAGGGCTCAACCCTTGCGGCGCTTCACCCGGACCGGAATGGGTTGAAGCTGCGGCCCGGCCGCCGCCAGCCCATCGCGAACCCGGTCGATCGCGCGATCGAGCAACTGGCGCAGCCGCTGCGTCGTCCGCGATCTCTTCGCTTTCTCCAGCAGTTTCTTCATCGCAGTCACTCCGCCGCTTCGACCTTGACCTCGACCGGCTCAAGCGCCGCGGCGATGGCTTCGTCGACGCGCTCCAGCCAGATGAATTCGAGGTTGTCCCGGGCGCTCTTCGGGATGTCGTCATAGTCCCGCTTGTTGCGCGCCGGCAGCATCACCCGCTTCAGGCCCGCCGCCGCGGCCGCCACCACCTTCTCCTTGATCCCGCCGACCGGCAGCACCAGGCCGCGTAGCGAGATCTCGCCGGTCATCGCGGTGTCGCTGCGCACCGTGCGGTTGGTGAGCAGGGAGGTCAGCGCCGTGAACATCGCAACGCCCGCGCTCGGTCCGTCCTTCGGGGTTGCGCCCGCCGGAACGTGAACGTGGATGTCGCTCTTCTCGAACACCGACTGATCGATGCCGAGCTGCGTGGCCTTGCTCTTCACCAGCGTCAGCGCAGCCTGCACGCTCTCGCGCATGACCTCACCGAGCTGGCCGGTCAGGATCATGCCGCCCCGGCCGGGCACTCGCGAAGCCTCGATGAACAGGATGTCGCCGCCAACAGGCGTCCAGGCAAGGCCGGTGGCCACGCCCGGAATGCTGGTACGCTGCGCGATCTCGCCCTCGAAGCGCGGCTGGCCGAGCACGGTGGCGATGTCCTTCGCCCCCACCACGACCTTCACGGCGGTGCCCTCGGCGACCTGCACCGCGGCATGCCGGAACAGCTTGCCGATCTCGCGCTCGAGGTTACGCACGCCGGCCTCGCGGGTGTAGCCCTTGACCACCAGCTTCAGCGCCTCCGGCTCGATCTCGGCCTGCTCGGCGGTCAAGCCGTTGGCCTCGAGCTGACGCCGTACCAGATAGCGCTTCGCGATCTCCAGCTTCTCCTCTTCGGTGTAGCCGGCGAGGCTGATCAGCTCCATGCGATCCAGCAGCGGGCCCGGGATCTGGTCCAGCATGTTGGCGGTCGCGATGAACACCACGCGCGACAGGTCGAAGGGCACGCCCAGGTAATTGTCCCGGAACGTCCCGTTCTGCTCGGGGTCGAGCACCTCCAGCATGGCAGCTGACGGATCGCCCTGCACGCCACGGCCCATCTTGTCGATCTCGTCCAGCATCATGACGCAGTTGCGGCTGCCAGCCTTCTTGATGCCCTGGATGATGTTGCCGGGCAGCGCGCCGATATAGGTGCGCCGGTGACCGCGGATCTCGGCCTCGTCATGCACGCCGCCTAGGCTGACGCGCACGAAGGGGCGATCCATCGCACGCGCGATGGACTGGCCGAGCGAGGTCTTGCCGACGCCGGGCGGGCCGACGAAGCACAGGATCGGCGCCTTGCCCTGCGGGGCCAGCTTGCGCACCGCCAGATATTCGATGATCCGGCCCTTGATCTTCTCCAGGCCGAAATGGTCGGCGTCGAGGATGGCTCGCGCCTCCTTGATGTCGATCGGCTTCTCAGCAGGCAGCGCCCAGGGCAGCTCGATCAGCCAGTCGAGATAGGTGCGGACCATGCCGGCTTCGCCGGCCGCCTCCGGCATGCGCTCGTAGCGGCGCAGCTCCTTCCTGGCGTGCGCGTCCGCCTCCGGCGGCATGTTGGCCTTGGCGATGGCAGACGTCAGCTCGGCGACCTCGGCCGCCTTGCCGTCGCCTTCGCCGAGCTGGCGCTGGATGGTCGCCATCTGCTCGCGCAGGATCGCCTCGCGCTGCCGCTCGTCGAAGCTGGCGCGGGTCTTCTGGCCGATTTCGTTGCTGATGCGCAGCACCTCCAGCCGCTCGGCCAGATGCTTGGACACCTTCTCGACGCGCAAGGCGAGGTCGATGGTCTCCAGCACCTCCTGCTTGTCCTGGGGCTTGATGTCCATGAACGAGGTCGCCAGATCCGCCAGCGCGCCGGGCGCGGTGGTGCCTTGGAACATCGCGGCGAGCTCGGGCGGCGCCTGCGGCAGCAGCTCGATCGCCTCGATCGCCTGGCGCTGCAGGTTCAGCGCGCGCGCCTCGATCTCCGGCGAAGTCGTGGTCGGCTCCGGAATCTGCTGGATGCGCGCGGCCGGGAACGGCGTCCGCGGCAGGAAGTCGAGGATGCGCGCACGCTGCACGCCCTGGCAGACGATGTGATGGGTGCCGTCGGGCGCGGTGATGTAGCGCACGATGTTGGCGATGGTCGCGACCCGGTAGAGGTCGTCCGGCGTGGGATCGTCGACTTCGGGATTGCGCTGCAGGACGATGCCGATCGGCCGCTGCTCGCGCAGCGCCTGTTGCGCCGCCGCGATCGATTTCGGTCGCGCGATCGCGATCGGCCCGATCGCGCCGGGAAACAGCACCATGTCGCGTACGGCGACGATGATCAGCGCGTCTTCGGGGATCTTCACGTCGTTATTGGTCTGTTCGTTGTTCATCTGTTCGGTGGCCATGATCGACCTCAGGATTTGGCGAGGCGTAGCGCGACGCAGCCGTCCATCACGAAGCGGCTGATGGCGTAGCGGCCGAGGGGCAATGCAATGCGGCGCTCAAAACGCCCCTGCGGCAGCTCGAGCCGGTGGATGCGGGCGTTGCGAAGCTCCGGCGGAAGCGTGCGCTGGCCGGAGACGACGAGCACGCCGTCATGAATCACCGTCTCGACATTGTCCGGATTGACGCCGGGAAGCGCGACCAGGATCAGCAGCTCATGCTCGGTTTCGAGCACGTCGATCGGCGGCTCCCAGCAGGCTTCCTGGCGGCCGAACTGCTGGCGCAGCCGGTCGGCGCGCGTCAGCTGGTCCAGGGCTTCGGACAGCATCCAGTCGAGGGGATTTTTGGGTTGCATGATGCGGGCTCAGGGGTGGGAAAGCCTGCATATGGGGCTGGTTCCCGGGAAATCCAGTGCAGTGGCGCTGACGTGCCATGCGCCGTCGTGCGATCGCAAAAGCAAACGCCGCGGCTTTGGCCCAAAATGCAAACGCCGCGGCTTTGGCCGCGGCGTTCCGTCATCGGCAGGGGCGCGGGTCAGGCCGCGGCGCGGTAATCTTCTTCCGCCTCGAGGTTGATCACGGACGTCGCCAGCTCGGTCAGCGTATGGTCGGTCGCCTCTTCTTCCTCCAGCGTTGCCTGAAGCAGCCTTGCTGCGTCCTGCATGCCGAGCTCCTCGGCCCAGGTGCGCAACGTGCCATAGCGGGAGATCTCGTAGTGCTCGACCGACTGGGCGGCCGCGAGGAGCCCCGCATCGAGTGCAGGTGCGCCCTTGAACTCCTTCATGATCTCGGCGCCCTCGTCGGTAATGCCGTTGATGGCCTCGCAGGGCTTGCCGCGTGCCGGCTTGCCCAGCATCTTGAAGATCTGGTCCAGACGCTTGACCTGGCCCTGGGTCTCACGCAGGTGCTTGTTGAAAGCGGCCGCCAGATCCTTCGATTGCGCGGCCTTGGCCATCTTCGGCAGCGTCTTGATGATCTTGTTCTCGGCGAAATAGATGTCCTTCAGCGTTTCCAGAAACAGGTCGCTGAGCATTTTCGGCGCCTGACGCGGTCGGCGCGCGGCGGTCTTCTTGGGTGCGCGTTTCTTCGCTCGTTTAGCCATATGTCCTCCTCTTGAGGTGACACGGGAAGGCATCTCCTTCCCCAATCCTCAGGCGTTCAAAGCCGGTTGGAGAACGAAAGTTCCAAACTGCAACCGGCGCGCGCGGCAACCGTTCAGGTCGGGCGCTTGTAGGGATCTTCCTGGCGCTGCCGTGCCTCGGTATTGCGATCGAGCTGCGCCCGCTCGCTGCGCCTGAGGTGGCCGGCCTTCATCACGCCATAGACGAGGACCCCGCCGAGCACGAAGGCTCCGATGAACCAGAGCCAGAGCAGGTTGGCCGAGAGCTGGCCGAGAAGCATTCCGATTCCACTGTCGCTCATTGTCGCCTCCAGTGATTTCCAAAGCGGCTTTGCTGGGCTAAGTCAGCCCGGCAGCCATCGTTCCAGCGTCCAAGGATCCCACCGACACATGCTCGACTTCGCCCTGTCCGCCTTCGTGACGCTGCTGCTGGTGGTCGACCCGGTCGGCCTTGCGCCGGCCTTCCTGGCCGCGACAGGGGGCATGCCCGACAAGGTCAAACGAACCATCGCGCTGCGCGCGCCGCTGATCGCAGCCTCGATCCTGGTGGTGATCGCGCTGGTCGGAAACTGGTTGCTGCGCCAGCTCGGGATCGGGATCCCCGCCTTCCAGATTGCCGGCGGGTTGCTGCTGTTCGGCGTGTCCTACCAGATGATCTTCGGCGATCGTCCGCATCGCGAGGCCCGCGAGGCCGACAAGGCGACGTCCGAGCACGCCTCCGATGTCGCGGTGTTTCCCCTGGCCATCCCCATGATGGCCGGCCCCGGCGCGATTGCGACCACGCTGCTGCTTTCGGGCGATGCCGGCTATGGGGCGAGACTCGCGGTGATCATCGCGGTCGTCCTCTCGGTCTGCCTGCTCTGCATGCTGTGCTTCGTCTCGGCACATTTGATCGCGACGACCCTCGGACGCACCGGAAATGCGGTGCTGTCGCGCGTCCTCGGCATGCTGCTCGCCGCCTATTCCGTGCAGTTCGTGATCAACGGGATTGCGGCGGTCAGGACCAGCCTGTCATAGGGCTGCGACAATCTGTGAATTTGTCGATTTTGCCGTCCATATCGTGGTTTGGCGGGAGGGGCGACAAGGTGGCACCGGATCCGGGCCGCTTTCGCTTGCACTGCCATGTTGCTTTGACGTACTTCCGGTCTAACAAGTCCATCGATCAGGAAATCGGGATGTCGATGACAGCGGACGAGCCCGCCAAGAGACAGGCCATCATCGACGCCTGCCGGCGCATGAACGCGCTCGGCATCAACCAGGGCACCTCGGGCAATATCTCTGTCCGGCATGTGGACGGGCTCCTGGTCACGCCGACCAGCGTGCCCTATGAGGCCATGACGCCGGACCAGATCGTCTTCATGGCCATGGACGGCACACATGCGCCCGATCAGAAGCCGTCGAGCGAATGGCGCTTTCATCGCGACATCCTGAAGTCGAGGGGTGACGTCAACGCCGTCGTGCACGCCCATCCGACCTATTGCACCATCCTGGCGATCATGGGCATGGAGATTCCGCCGGTGCACTACATGATCGCGGCGGCCGGCGGCGACAGCATCCGCTGCGCGCCCTATGCGACGTTCGGAACCGTGGAGCTGTCCGAACATGCGGTGCGGGCGCTGGAGGGGCGGCTTGCCTGCCTGCTGGACCATCACGGCATGATCGCGATCGGCAAGACGCTGGACAAGGCGATGTGGCTCGCCGTCGAGGTGGAAACGCTGGCGCGGCAATATCACGGTTGCCTCCAGATCGGACAGCCGCCGCTGCTTCCCAGCGCCGAGATCGAGCGGGTCCGCCAGCGCATGGCCGGCTACGGCCTGTCGGAAGGGTAGGGCAGGCAGAAGGTGTTCGTGCGGATCAGGCATCTCGTGGATCGCAAGGGGACGAACCGCACCATGGTTCGGCTGCGCGCCCTCTTGCGCAGCAACGAGTTCTACCTGATCCCGCTGGCGCTGGTGATCGGCACGCTGGCCGGCGCGGTGGTGACGCTGATGGCGCATATCGCGCAGATCGCGCACGTGGTGATCTATGGAATTCCCGTCGATGTCCACTTGTCGGCCCACGCGAGAGTCAGCCCGTGGGCGGCACTGATCGCGCCGGCGCTGGGTGGGCTTTCGCTTGGCATCATGGAGTGGTCGCGGCGGCGGATGAAGATTTCGAATGCGGTCGATCCGATCGAGGCGAACGCGCTGCGCGGCGGCAATCTGTCGATGCGGGACAGCGTCATCGTGTCGAGCCAGACGCTGATCTCCAACGGCTGCGGCGCCTCGGTCGGCCTCGAGGCGGGCTATACCCAGATCGGCTCGGGGATCGCCTCGCTGTTCGGCAAGTTCTTCAATCTGCGCCGCAACGATCTTCGCCTGATGGTCGGCTGCGGCGCGGCGGCTGCGATCGCGGCGGCGTTCGGCGCGCCGATCACCGGGGCCTTCTATGCCTGTGAGTTGATCGTCGGCGTCTATTCGGTCGGCAGCGCCGCCCCGATCCTGGCAGCCTCGCTCGCCGGCGCGCTGACCGCGCAATGGCTCGGCGGCGCGCCATACTCGCTGGAGATACCCAAGGTCAGCGCCGTCGGCGTCGAGCAATATCTGGCCCTGATCGGACTTGCGCTGATCACCAGCGGCGTCGGCATCGCCGTGATGCGCTCCTCGCCGATGTTCGAGCGCCTGTTCGCCTGGCTGCCGATCTGGCTCCGGCCGGTGATCGGCGGCCTCATCGTCGGCGGCTTTGCCATCGTGACGCCGCAGGTGCTGGCGGCCGGCCATGGCGCCATGGTGCTCGATCTCTTTCACGACATGACGATCGGCCTGATCGCGCTGATCATTGCCCTGAAGGTGACGGCCTGCCTGGTTTCGCTCGCCTCCGGCTTCCGCGGCGGTCTGTTCTTCGCCTCGCTGTTCGTCGGCAGCCTGATCGGAAAGTTCTTTGCCGCGGTGCTGCTCTTGATCAGCCCGAACTTCGCGATCGATCCGCTGGTGGCGATGCTGACGGGCATGGCGACGCTCGGTGTCGCCATCGTCGGCGGCCCCCTGACCATGTCGTTCCTGGTGCTCGAGATGACCCGCAATGTCGACGTCACCGCAGTGGTGCTCGCCGGCTGCATCGTCACCTCGATCTGCGTCCGCTTCATGTTCGGCCACTCCTTCTCGACCTGGCGCCTGCATCTGCGCGGCGAGACCATCCGCAGCGCCAACGACGTCGGCTGGCTGCGCAATCTCACCGTCGAGCGGCTGATGCGCTCCGACGTCGGCAAGGTGCCCTCGACCACGACGATCGCCGCGGTCCGCCGCGAGTTCGCTCTGGGATCGCGGCCCGGTATCGTCATCGTCAACAATTCCGACGAATATGTAGGCCTGGTCCTGCTGCCGGACCTGTTCTCCAGCGACCTCGACACCATCGCCGACGACATCCAGGTGATCGAGCTCGCCCGCCTGATCGACATCGTGCTGATCCCGGAAATGAACGTGAAGTCGGCGATGGCGGTGTTCGACGAGGCCGAAGCCGAGATGCTGGCGGTGGTGGATTCCACCGACAGCCGCAAGGTGGTCGGCTTCCTCACCGAAAATTTCGCCCGCCGCCGCTATGTCGAGGAGATCGACAAGGCGACGCGCGGCGTGCTTGGGGCGCTGTCGTAGGCGCCTTCTATCGGCCTGGTTGAGGCGGGGCTGCGACGAGGAGCGTCACGATCCGCCGCACCATCGGCAGCACCACCAGCAGCGTCGGAAAGGCGACCAGCCAGGACAGCGCCCAGGCGCCTGGCCAAGTCGCGAGGAATGCCGGCGTCGCCCCTAAGCTCCGGAGCGTCGAAATGACCGACACCACGGCCGTCATGAGGATGGACAGCACGAACGGCATCACGATCGGCGCATAGCGCGCCGGCAGTTTGCGAACCACAATCATCTGATTTCTCTTGGAAAAGGACGCGTCGATCACGTTGAACCCTGCAAATGGCATCGATCCCGACGGCGTCGGTTGATGCGTTGGTTCACGTGAAACGCTTACGGCGACCGAAAAACGGCGCGGCTGTTCATTATCCGCTCAGGTTCGATGGTTCAAGCTGCGAGTTGGTCGTTCGGTTTACAATCGTTCGAAACGTGGCAGATTGCCGCGAACATGAAACCATCTCAACGGTTTGCGCATTGAATCCGGTTTGCACATCCCTACGTTTGGCAAGAGCATCGGCAAGATTATAGGAAGGTCAAAATGACTGTGAGACCCATGATTTCCGCAGCCGGCCGCAACATGGTGCTGGCCGCGTTCGCAAGCCTGGCATTGGTCGCAACCTCCGCATCGCCCTCGGCTGCGGCGTCCCCCGGGGCGGTGTCAGCAAAGCCCGTCACGGCAGGGCAGGGCTCCTCCGACGTCACCGATTTCAGCGCCCGGCGGCGCCACTATTATCGGCGCGGGTCGAACGCCGCAGGCCTCGCCTTCATGGGCGCCGCGGCGGGGATCATCGGCGGGGTGATCGCCGAGCAGCGCCGCCGCGACTACTACGAGAACCGCTATTATTATGGTTCGCGTCCCTACTACGGCGGTCCGGGCTATTATGGCGGTCAAGGCTATTACGGCGGCGGCAGTCCGTTCTATTACGATCCGGGCTACTGAGCGGCTGTTTTCAACGCGGCCCGGATTGGGCTGCGCGAAAAGGGCGGTACTTTGTGCCGCCCTTTTTTGATGCGTCGGTACGCTCGTAGCCCGGATGGAGCGACTTGTCCGCCATAGCTCGAAGAGCGACGGCGGAAGCGCAATCCGGGTCCGCCCGCCCGGCATCTCGCACCGTCCCGGGTTACGCTGGCGCTCCATCCGGGCTACGGCACCGAGCCTGTGTCGCCCGCTGTCAATCCGCTTCGCTAAAAATATTCCACTTTACCGAAATTCGGTTTCGGCGTATGTGTCGCCCATCCCGGCTCACCCAAGAGGGGCGACTATGTGTCGTCACTGTCGCGAGCCGGGCTTGCGGTGGACGCGGCAGCGTCGGCACGAGAGGCGCGGGCAGGGCGGGTAGTCCCTGTGAGCCCGAGGCTTCGTGCGGATGAGCGGCGCTGTTCAGTTCGTCTCGCCACATTCTTTCGGCAACGTCGACAAGGCCGGGAGATAATGTGGTGACCAGCGAACGCGCGTACGGCAAAACCGTGTGGTCCTGGCCGTCGTTGCTACGGTCAAGCTGTTCGAAGATGCGCGAGCCCAACCGGGTGGACGGTATCATCCAATTCGAACGGCGAGGGAGGCCAGAAGGAATGGTCGGCTCCCGGGAGATCACGGCATAAGCCGTCCAACCACCGCGCAGGGAAGGCCGAGTGATCGGCCACACCTGTATGCTGCTGTGCGGTTCTTCTGCGTGTGCATTTCGCGCAGCGGACCGCGGGTGCGAGCCGGCACCCGGCCTTCCCTGCGCCCTCTTGGATGAGAGGGTGGCGAGACCAAGCAAAGCTCGGGCGAAATGCGCCGCGAGGCCGCGAAGGCATGTCTGCGAGCTGAGCCACAAACTCGATCTCGTAGGGTGGGCAAAGCGAAGCGTGCCCACGCCTTGTCGCTCATGGAGGGAGATCGTGGGCACGGCGCGATGCGCCTTTGCCCACCCTACGGCAGCGCCGCTGGGATGTGCACTGGAGCATCGCAATGACATGTGGAGACAGCGTGCGCCTCACTCCGCTCTCATGCCCCGGACGCAGCGCGGCGTCCCCGGCGATGCGAAGCATCGTCCGGTGCGGTGCACTGCAGAGCCGGAGCCCATCCATCCGCGTCGTACCGTGTCGCCATCTGGATCCGAGCTATGCGCAGCAGCGGCAAGAAGCGCTGCGGCTTGTCCGGGACACGGCTAAATATTCGGCAATCGCGCCCTCTGGCGCCGATGGACTTGCCCGCCTCAATCCGGTTCAATGGCCAATCGAGCTTTCAGGCGACAATGATGTCGAGATATCTGCTGGTCCTGCTGCTGCTGGCGTCACCGGCGGCCGCGCAAGTCAAGTTGGCGCCGAAGACCGCGGCCGGACATCCCGATCCCTGTGCCCCGATCGGGCGTACCGCGGACGGCAAGCTGGTCTACTCCATGAAATGCGAGACCTTGCCGGCACCGCCCCCGCCGCCGCGGGCGGAACTGAAGGAAGCCCCTCCGCCGGCCGCCGAGCCGGAACCAGAAACGCGGCGGAGCGGCATTTTCGGCTGGTCCTACGACCGCAGGTGATGCGTCCGCGCCCCTTGCGCGAAACTGTCGGGAGTGCTCTTTGCTTGAAAATTATCCGTGGGGCCACCGGCCCCGATCCAGAGAGATGAGATGAGCAAACTCGTTATCCGTGCCGGCGACTTCACCTTCGATGCCCGTTTCGAGGAGCAGCTGGCGCCCAAGACCGTCGCCGCCTTCCGCAAGGCACTGCCGTTCGAAAGCCACATCATCCATGTGCGCTGGAGCGGCGAAGGCGTGTGGATGCCGCTCGGCGATCTCGATTTCGGCGTCGGCTACGAGAACCACACCAGCTATCCCGCGCCGGGCCAGATCATCCTCTATCCCGGCGGCATCAGCGAGACCGAGATCCTGCTGGCCTATGGCGGCGTGCATTTCGCCAGCAAGATGGGCCAGCTCGCCGGCAACCACTTCATCACGCTGACCTCGGGCCTGGAGAATCTGGCGACGCTGGGCAAAAGCGTGCTGTGGAAGGGCGCGCTGCCGATCCGCTTCGAGGAAGTCTGAGTGTCTGACACACGCTACCCGCGCGATCTCCGCGGTTACGGCCGCAACCCGCCGCACCCAGAGTGGCCCGGCAACGCGCGGGTCGCGGTGCAGTTCGTCGTCAATTTCGAGGAAGGCGGCGAGAACAACATCCTGCACGGCGACCGCGCCTCGGAAGCGTTCCTGTCCGACGTGCTCGGCGCGCAGCCCTGGCCGGGCCAGCGCCACGCCAATATCGAATCGATGTTCGAATATGGCTCGCGCGCCGGCTTCTGGCGGCTGTGGCGGATGTTCACCGCACGCAACTGGCCGACCACCGTGTTCGGTGTCGCCACCGCGCTGAAGCGCAACCCCGAAATCGTCGCCGCCATGAAGGAGGCGGGCTGGGATATCGCCAGCCACAGCCTGAAATGGATCGAGCACAAGGACATGACCGAGGCGCAGGAGCGCGCCGAGATCGCGGAAGCGATCCGCGTCCACACTGAGGCCACCGGATCGCGGCCGCTCGGCTGGTACACCGGGCGGTCCTCGATCAACACCAACCGTTTGCTGATGGAGGAGGGCGGCTTCCTCTATCTCTGCGACTCCTATGCCGACGATCTGCCCTATTGGGTCAAGAGCGCGGGCGGCAAGCAGCTCATCATTCCCTATACGCTAGACGCCAACGACATGCGCTTCATCAACCCGCAAGGCTTTGCCGAGGGCGAGCAGTTCTTCACCTATCTGAAGGACGCCTTCGACGTGCTCTATGCGGAGGGCGAAACCGCGCCCAAGATGATGTCGGTAGGTCTGCACTGCCGTCTCGCCGGCCGACCCGGCCGCGCTGCGGGCCTGATGCGCTTCCTCGATTATATCGGCAAGCACGAGCGTGTCTGGGTGCCGACGCGTTTGCAGATCGCCCAGCACTGGCACGACAAGCATGCTCATCTTGCGGCCGACGCATTCGAGATCGGTTGAAGGACGATGTCGCAGATCTCGCTCGCCGATCTCAATGCCGCAAGCAAGGCCGATTTCGTCGCGGCGCTCGCCAATGTCGTCGAATATTCGCCGTGGATCGCTGAGCAGCTCGCCGACAAGCGGCCGTTTGCGGGCGTCAACCAGTTGCACGCAGCGCTGATGGCGGCGATCCAGAGTGCCGAACCCGACGCGCAACTGGCGCTGATCCGGGCGCATCCCGATCTCGCCAGCAAGACCCAGCGCGCGGCGGGGCTGACGGCGGAATCGACCGATGAGCAGAACAGCGCCGGCCTCGACCGGTTGTCGGATGCGGAATACGCGGCGTTCGAGCGCGTCAACAGCGCCTATCGGGACAAGTTCGGCTTCCCCTATATCGTCTGCGTGCGTCGTCACACCCGGGATTCCGTGCTGCGCGACTTCGAGACGCGGTTACGCAATATCGCCAAGACCGAGACACGGCGCGCGATCGAGGAGATCGGCCGCATCTCCGCGCTGCGGCTGGATCAGCTCGTCATGGCCGACGACAGGCTGAAGGTGTACGGCCGGCTCTCGACCCATGTGCTGGACAACCACGTCGGCAAGCCGGCGTCCGGCATCCCGGTCGAGCTCGTGGAGCTCGCAAGCCTCGGCGAGAGCCGTGTAATCGCGCGCGCGGTCACCAATGCGGACGGCCGCACCGATCAACCGCTGATCGGCGGCCGTCCGCTGCCGATCGGCCGCTATGAGCTCAAATTCAGCGTTGCCAGATACTACGCCGAGCGCAACGTGCCGCTGTCGGATCCGCCGTTCCTCGACGAGATCCCGCTGCGCTTTGCCGTCAGCGAGCCAGAGGGGCACTATCACGTGCCGCTGTTGGTCACGCCATGGAGCTATTCGACCTATCGCGGCAGCTAAATGCGAGGCGCGCTCTTCACCTCTCCCCGCAAGCGGGGCGAGGGAGAACAGCGTCGCCGTGGTCGAGCTATCGCGTCCCAGTGGAGCCGGCAAACTTGTCGAGCAGCGCCGGAAACAGCCGGTCCGGCTTGAACGGTGGCGCGGTGAAGCGGATGCCGGTGGCATTCGCGATCGCGTTGCCGAGCGCGGCTGCGACCGGATTGTACGGGCTCTCGCTCATCGACTTCGCACCCAACGGACCGATCGTGTCGGACGTCTCGGCGAAGAACACTTCGGTGCGCGGGACGTCGGCGAACGAAGGCAGGTGGTAGTCGCGGAATTTCGGGTTGGTGACCCGGCCGGTCGCGTCGATCACCATCTCCTCGTAGAGCGCGGCGCCGAGCGCCTGCGCAACGCCGCCTTCGACCTGACCGCGGCACTGCATCGGATTGGCAACGATGCCGGCGTCCGCGGCGTGGACGCTCCGGAGTATCCTGAGCTCGCCGGTGGCCTTGTTCACGGCGATGCGAAAACCCTGGACGTTGAAGCCGACCGAGCGCGGCGTGCCGGTGGAATTGCCGCTGCCTGCGAACGGCTGTCCGTGCTCGCGCGCGAGCTTCGCCAGCTCCGTAAACGGCATGCGCCGGACGCCGCTGACGACGGCATTGTCCTCGAGCACGCAGCTCCCGATGTCACAGAGCCACGCGCCGGCGGCGGCCACCTTCAGCTCGGTCGCGAGCTGAATGGAAGCCGCATGCGTCGCCTTGCCGGCGACGAACATGCCCGCGCTGCCATAGGCGCCGGTGTCGTGGCCGCCATGGGCGGTGTCGGACTGGCGCAAGCGGATCCGGTCGACGGTGGTCGCCAGCGTGGTCGCGGCGATCTGCCGGTGCACGGTGCTGGTGCCGTTGCCGAATTCGGCGGTGCCGACGGTGAGATCGAAGCCGCCGTCGTCGTTGAGCGTAATCGTCGCGTCGGCGAGGTGGCCCGCCGGCGGCACGGTGTCGATCATGGTCAGCGCGACGCCGTCGCCGATCAGCCAGTCCGGCGACAGGTCCGGCTGCGGGCCGTCAGCCTGCATCGCGCGCTCGACGAGGTCGAGGCACTGGTCGAGACCGTAGGAGCCGTAAAGCACGTCGTGAAATTCGGACGGCGGCGGCGACAGCATGGGATCGCCGTCCCTCACGATGTTGCGCCGGCGCATCTCGTAGGGGTTGATGCCGAGCTGCTCGCCCAGCTCGTCGATCGCGGCCTCGATCGCGATCAACGTCTGCGGCAGGCCATAGCCGCGAAACGCACCCGCCGGCACCGTGTTGGTGTAGACGGCGTAGCCGTCGACCCGCTTGTTCGGGCAATTGTAGACTGCGATGGACTCCGACAGCGAGTGGAACATCACCGGGCCGGCGTGATTGCCGTAGGCGCCGGTGTTGGAGAGCACGTCGAGCTGGAGCGCGGTGAGCTTGCCGTCGGCATCCGCTCCGGCCTTGATGTTGACCCGCATCGGGTGCCGCGTCGAGGTCGCGATGAACTGCTCCTCGCGGGTGAGCTCCAGCTTCACCGGACGTCCCGTCTTGAGCGCAGCGAGCGCCAGAATGTCCTCGACGAACATCTCCTGCTTGCCGCCAAAGCCGCCGCCGACGCGCTCGCAGAACACGCGGACCTTGTCGGGCGGGAGCTTGAAGATATCCGACAGCGCGCGCCGGGTCAGGAACGGCACCTGCGTCGAGGTGCGGACATTGAGCACGCCGGAAGTATCGAGCCAGGCGAGGCCGCCATGGGTCTCCAGCGCCGCATGCTGGACGCGATGACTGTGGAAGGTGGCCTCGTAGGTGACGGCAGATGTCGCGAGCGCCGCCGCGACGTCGCCGAACTCGCCATGTGTCTCCGCAGCGAGGTTGCGCTGGGCGTCGGCGATGCGGTTCGCGGTGGTGCGATCGGGATGAATAATGGGCGCACCGGGCGCCATCGCCTGCTCCGGATCGATCAGCGCAGGCAAAATCTCATAATCGAGCTTCAGCCGGCGGCAGGCCTCCTCGGCGGCGGCCTCGCTCTCGGCGACGATGGCGGCAACCCTCTGGCCGATGAAGCGGACGACGTCGTCGAGAACGCGGGTGTCCTCGGGGTCCATCCAGTCCATCTCGTGCCGCGCGGTCGAGATCAGCATCGAAGGTGCGTCTTCATGCGTGAGCACCGCGTGCACGCCGGGAACCTTCAGCGCTTCCGACTTATCGATCGCGACGATCCTGGCGTGGGCATGCGGCGACCGCACCAGCTTGACGTGCAGCAGTCCGTCGATGGCGGTGTCGAAGGTGTAGCGCGCCTCGCCGCGCACGATGTCGGGACCTGCGGGCGCCGGCAGGCTGCGGCCAAACGCGGCTCCGGCTTCGACGCTTGCCTCGACATTGGTGTTGCCGAGCAATGCGTCCTCGATCGCGCGATAGCCGGTGCAGCGGCAGATATTGCCCTTCAGCGCCGCGCCGAGATCGGTGCGCTGCGCCTGGTTCAGCGAGGCGCAGGTCAGGATCATGCCGGCCGTGCAGAAGCCGCATTGAAAGCCCTGCGCGTCGAGGAAAGCCTGCTGCATCGGATGCGTGCCGTGGTCTCCGCCCAGACCTTCGATCGTGGTGATGGCGCGTCCCTCGGCCCGGAACGCCGGGATCAGGCAGCTGTGCACCGGCTCGCCGTCGAGCAGCACGGTGCAAGCGCCGCAGTCACCGGCGTCGCAGCCCTTTTTCACGCCGAAATGGCCGAGCTCGCGCAGGAACGTGCGCAGGCACTGGCCGGCGCGCGGCTCCTGCGCAAACGGCTTGCCGTTGATCTCGAAGCTCATGACGGCATTGCCCCAAGCAACTCGCGGCGAACCTCTTCGGCGAGCCGCAATGTCATGTGCTTGCGCCAGAGCGGCTGGCCGTGGATGTCGGTGTGGTACAGGTCATCCGTGATCTGCTGTATGATGGCATCACGAAGCGCGCCCACATCGGGCGGCTTGGCGAACGACAGCTGGA
The DNA here is from genome assembly GCF_014198315.1 of Bradyrhizobium sp. CIR48. Lineage (NCBI taxonomy): Bacteria > Pseudomonadati > Pseudomonadota > Alphaproteobacteria > Hyphomicrobiales > Nitrobacteraceae > Bradyrhizobium > Bradyrhizobium sp. CIR48. Next base: position 429,446 of record NZ_JACIHG010000002.1, on the reverse strand, counting down.
TCGGCCGCGCCGTCGATGCGGTGACCGTCAGCGTCAGCGTGCCATCGGCATCGAGGCTGCCGATCAGGAGCGCCGCCGAGCGGCCGACCGGCGCCAGCGAGATCTGGCGATATGCCGTGCGGCGCTTCAGCGCGGCAATCGGAATATCGATCTGGCGAAGCAGGTCGCCCGGCGTCAGGCGATTGCGCTGATTGCCGGTGACGAAGTCGACAACAGGAATCCTCTGCTCGCCGCCGCCGGCCTTCCAGATGGTGCAGACGCCGCCCAGCGCTGCGGTGAGCGAGATCATCGGTCCCGCCGGCAGCGACATGCAGACATTGCCGCCTACGGTCGCGGTCTTCCAGATCTTGAACGAGGCAAGGAAGGCGCGGCAGCATTGGTTGATCAGCGGCGCGGCCAGCCAATCGGACGGGCAGGCAAGTCCGTCGAGCTGCGCGACCGTGCAAGTGGCGGCGATGGAGAGATGGCTGTCTGTGATCGTCAGCGCCGGCCATTTCAAATCGGTCAGATCGATCAGCCGCTTCAGATGGACCTGCGGCTCCGAGAACAACCACGTGCCGCCCGCGAGCCAGGCGTCGCCTGCCGTCCAGGCCGGCAATTGTGTCCGTGTTTGCGGACGGGCCACTGTCGTGATGGTATTCAAATCCATGGCTGCGCCAAAGCTTCCGCCGGTGAATCGTGTCGATGATTCTTGCAAGACCGGAGCCAAGTCGCAACAAGCAAGTCGTGGCGCGAAGGTGATCGAGCCAGCGTTTACCTGGCTGGCCTGTCAGCGGGTATGAGGAGAATCGGGATCATGAGCGACTCAAAGCCGATCTGGATCAGGGATCCCCTGGCCGTCCTCGCCGACGGTGCCGAGCGCGGAATCGTCGTGACGGACGGCCGCATCGTCGAGCTGGTGCCGGCCGGCGCCACGCCTGCGACCGCTGACGTCGCGGTATTCGATGCGAGCGCACATGTCGTGCTGCCGGGCCTGATCAACACCCATCATCATTTCTACCAGACACTGACCCGGGCGCTGCCGGCGGCGATGGATCGGGAGCTGTTCCCCTGGCTCAAGGCGCTCTATCCGGTGTGGGCGAGGCTGACGCCTGAGGCGCTCGAGCTCGGCGTCACCGTGGCGATGTCCGAGCTGTTGCTCTCGGGCTGCACCACCACGACGGATCATCACTACGTCTTCCCCGCGGGTCTCGAGGACGCCGTCGATATCGAGGTCGGCGTCGCAAGTCGTCTCGGCGTGCGGGTGCTGCTGACGCGCGGCTCGATGAACCTGTCGCAGCGGGACGGTGGCCTGCCGCCTGACAGCGTCGTGCAGGACGAGGACACGATCCTCGCCGACAGCGCGCGCGTGGTGGCGAGGCACCACCAGCGCGGCGCCGATGCGATGGTACAGATCGCGCTGGCGCCGTGCTCGCCGTTCTCGGTGACGACGTCGCTGATGCGCGCCACCGCCGATCTCGCCGACAAGCTCGACGTGCGCCTGCACACCCATCTCGCCGAGACCGAGGACGAGAACAAATTCTGCCAGCAGATGTATGGCTGCCGTCCACTCGACTACCTCGAGCAGTGCGGCTGGCTCAATGCGCGGACCTGGCTCGCCCACGGCATATTTTTCAATGCCGACGAGATGAAGCGGCTGGGCAAGGCGAAGACGACCATCAGCCATTGCGCGTGCAGCAACCAGCTGCTGGCGTCCGGCTGCTGCCCGGTCTGCGAGATGGAGGAGGCCGGCGTCGGGATCGGGATCGGTGTCGACGGCTCGGCCTCGAACGACGGATCGAATCTGATGCAGGAGGTGCGGGCTGCGTTCCTGCTGCAACGGGCGCGTTATGGCGTGGCCAAGGTCAGCCACAAGGACGCGCTGCGCTGGGCCACCAAGGGCTCCGCGGCCTGCGTCGGCCGGCCGGAACTCGGCGAGATCGCGGTCGGCAAGGCTGCGGACCTCGCGCTGTTCAGGCTCGACGAATTGCGCTTCTCCGGCCATGGCGACTCCTTGGCCGCATTGGTGCTGTGCGGAGCGCATCGGGCCGACCGGGTGATGGTGGGAGGAAAATGGGCCGTGATCGACGGCGCGATCCCGGGCCTCGATGTGGCAGACCTCATCCGCCGTCACAGCTCGGCGGCGCAGCTCATGCGGATGGGATGAAAGAGGGGGCGACCACAAGTGCCGGGTGCTTCTGGCCACCCCCTCCGAACCTCCTCCGGGAGGAGCAGGTGATCTAGCCTAAGCAAGAAGCGTGCTACTTGCCCGGCAGCTTGTCGTCGATGCCTTTGACGTAGAATTTCATGCCGAGGATCTGGCCGTCGTCGAGGTGATCGCCGCCTTTGCACTCGACCGGCTTGCCGTCCTGCCCAACGATCGGGCACTTGAACGGATGTAGCTTACCTGCAGTGATCGCGGTCTGGGCATCCTCGGCGAGCTTTTTCACCTCGTCGGGCATATTGGTGTAGGGCGCCATCGCGAACATGTGACTGTCGAGACCGCCCCAGCTGTCCTGGGACTTCCAGGTGCCGGCAAGCTCGGCCTTGACCCGCTCGATGTAATAGGGACCCCAGGTGTCGAGGATCGAGGTCAGCTGGGTCTTAGGCCCGAACTTGATCATCTCGGAGTCCTGGCCGAAGGCGAGCTTGCCGCGTTCGCTGGCGATCTGCATCGCGGCGGGCGAATCCGTGTGCTGCATGATCACGTCGGCGCCCTGGTCGATCAGCGCCTTGGCGGCGTCGGCCTCCTTGCCAGGGTCGAACCAGGTGTTGGCCCAGATGATCTTGACCTTGATGTCAGGCTTGATGGTCTGCGCCGCCAGGATCGTCGCGTTGATGCCGGAGACGACCTCCGGAATCGGGAACGAGCCGATATAGCCGAGCACGCCGGACTTCGACATCTTGGCCGCGATCAGCCCCTGGATGTAGCGGCCCTGATACCATCTGGCCGAGTAGGTCGACATGTTCGGATTGCGCTTGTAGCCGGTGGCGTGCTCGAAATGCACGTTCGGATATTTTTTCGCGACCTTCAGCGTCGGATCCATGTAACCGAACGAGGTCGTGAAAATCAGCTTGTTGCCGGCGCGGACGAGCTGCTCGATGGAGCGCTCGGCGTCGGGGCCTTCGGGCACGTTCTCCAGATAGGTGGTCTCGATCTGGTCGCCCAATTCCTTCACCAGCGCCTGCCGCGCCAGATCATGCTGATAGGTCCAGCCCAAATCTCCGATCGGACCCAGATAGATGAAGCCGACCTTCAGCTTGTCGGCGGCGGAGACTGCACTGACGCTGCCGGCGAGCAGGAGTCCGGCGGCCAGCGCAAGAAGTGATTTCCTCATCATCGATCTCCAAACATCAGGGGAACGCCACGATCCGCAACGTGCGCGCCCCATCGCGCGCGCCGCGGAAATGAAATTCAGCGGTCGGGCACGAACACGGTGCCGAGCGCGGCCGGTGCGGTCGATCCGCCGCTGCGCGCGCGGGAGAGCAGGACCAGCACGATGATCGTCGCAAGATAAGGCAGCGCCGACATGAATTGCGAGGGAATGCCGATGCCCCAGCCCTGCGCATGCAATTGCAGGATCGTCACGGCCCCGAAGAGATAGGCGCCGATCACGAGCCGGCCCGGCCGCCAGGACGAGAACACCACCAGCGCCAGTGCGATCCAGCCGCGGCCCGCGGTCATGCCGGGAATGAAGAACGGCGTATAGGCGAGCGGCAGATAAGCGCCGGCAAGGCCGGCGCAGGCGCCGCCGAACATCACCGCGAAGGTGCGGATACGCAGCACGGGATAGCCGAGCGCATGCGCGGAGACGTGGTTGTCGCCGCAGGCGCGCAGGATCAATCCCGCCCGCGTGCGGTACAGGAACCACCAGACGCCGACGACGAGTGCAATCGAGAAGTAGACGAAGCCATCCTCGCCGAACAGCACGCGCCCGACCAGCGGGATGTCGGTGAGGGCCGGAATGGCGAGATGGACCGCCGGCGTGATGCGCTCGCCGACGAAGCCGGCGCCGATCAGTCCGGACAGCCCGACGCCGAGGATGGTCAGTGCGAGTCCCGTCGCCACCTGGTTGACGGCGAGCCCGAGGGCCATCAATGCGAAGATCAGCGACATCATCGTGCCCGCGATGATGCCGAACAGCGCGCCGACGAAGACCGATCCGGTGAGCCAGGCGCCGGCAAAGCCGCAGGCCGCGCCAACGATCATCATGCCCTCGACGCCGAGATTGAGCACGCCGGAGCGCTCGGTCACGAGCTCTCCGGTCGCGGCGATCAGGAGCGGCGTGGACGCGGCGAGCACGGCCAGGATGATGGCTTCAATGAGTTCCACGGGCCACCTGACGGTTCGGGAAGCTCAGCTTGAAGCGATAGAGAATCAGGGAATCGCAGGCGAGCACGTAGAACAGCAGAATGCCCTGAAAGACCTTGGTGACATCCAATGGAATCTTCATCGCGATCTGCGCCTGCTCGCCGCCGATAAAAGTCAGCGCGAGGAAAAGGCCTGCAATTAATATTCCAAGCGGGTTCAGCCGGCCGAGGAAGGCGACGATGATCGCAGTAAAACCGTAGCCGGGTGAGATGCCGGGCTGGAGATGTCCGACCGGACCTGCCACCTCGATGATGCCGGCGAGCCCTGCGAGCGCGCCTGATATCGCGAAGGTCAGGATGATCAGTTGATTGGCGTTGAAGCCGCCGAACCGGGCCGCGCGGGGCGCTGCGCCGACGACACGAATCTCGAACCCCTTGATGGTTCGCCCGAGCAGGATTGCAGCCGCGGCGACGACTAGAAGCGCAATGATCGAGCCGAGATGCAGCCGGCCGCCCTCGATCAGCAACGGCACCGTCGCCACCGGATCGAACTCGGCCGTGGTCGGGAAGTTGAAGCCGTTGGGGTCGCGCCAGGGGCCGCGCACGAGATAATCGAGGAAGAGGTCGGCGACATAGACCAGCATCAGGCTGGTCAGGATCTCGCTGGCGCCGAACTTCACCTTGCAGATCGCCGGGATCAGCGCATAGAGCGCACCCGCAGCGGCAGCGAGGACGAGCATGGCCGGCAGCACCCAGGCGCCGGCGTCGGTGCCTTGCGTCTTCACCGCGATCCAGCTTCCCGCAACCGCGCCGATCAGGAATTGACCTTCGGCGCCGATGTTCCAGGCATTGGCGAGATAGCACAGTGACAGGCCGATCGCGATCATCACCAGCGGCGTCGCCTTCACCGCGATCTCCTGCAGCGAATAGCCGTCCGTCAGTGGCGCGATGAAGTAGGCGTGCAAGGCGAGCAGCGGATTCTTGCCGAGGATCGCGAACAGGATGATCATGGTCACGACCGTGAGGCCGATCGCGATCAGCGGCGAGACCAGCGCGATCGTGCCCGAGCGCTCGGCGCGCTTCTCAAGCACCAATTGCATGCGCGACCTCCTTTGGCTCGAGGCTGCTGCCGCCCATGAGAAGGCCGAGCTTTTCGCGCGTTGCCTCGCGGGTCGCGAGCGGTGCCGACAGCTTGCCGTGGAACATCACGGCGATGCGGTCGGCGATCTCGGCGAGTTCGTCGAGATCTTGGCTGGTCACGAGCACGGCGGCGCCCGCGGTTGCCAGATCAAGCAGCGCCTGGCGAATGACGGCGGCGGCGCCGGCATCGACGCCCCAGGTCGGTTGGCTCACCACCAGCACAGCGGGGTTGCGCAGGATCTCGCGTCCCACAATGAACTTCTGCAGATTGCCGCCGGAGAGGGATGCGGCTTCCGGATCGCGCTTGGCCTTGCGGACGTCGAATGTTTCGGTCGCGCGGTCGACGGTCTTCAGCGTGGCCGCGGTATTGATGAAGCCGCGATTGACCATGCCGCTCGCGGCATGTCCGGTGAGCAGCGCGTTCTCCGAGAGCTTCATGCGCGGCGCGGTGCCATGGCCGAGCCGCTCTTCGGGAACGAAAGCTGCTCCGAGCCTGCGTCGCTGCGTGATGGAGAGATGGCCGGCGGCAATGCCTTCGATCACCACGGTGCCGGGGTCCTTCGACAACCGCTCGCCGGACAGCGCGGCGAACAACTCCTCCTGGCCGTTGCCGGCGACGCCGGCGATGCCCAGGATCTCGCCGCCCTTCAGCTCGAACGAGATGTGCTCGAGCCGGACGCCATGCGGCTCGCTCGGCGCGAGCGAAAGATCGTTGACGACGAGCCGCGGCAAGGTGGTTGTCCGGCCGGATGCCGCCTTCACTTCCTTGATCTCACCGCCGACCATCATGCGCGCTAGCGAAGCGGCGGTCTCGTGCCGGGGATTGCAGGTCTCGACCTTCCTGCCGCCGCGCAGGATCGTGGCGGTGTCGCAGAGCCGCTTCACCTCCTCGAGCTTGTGGCTGATGTAGAGGATGGCGCGGCCTTCGGCCTTGAGCCGCTCCAGCACGACGAACAACTGATCGGCTTCCTGCGGCGTCAGGACGGCGGTGGGCTCGTCCAGGATCAGGAATTTCGGATCCTGCATCAGCGCCCGGACGATCTCGATGCGCTGGCGCTCGCCGACCGACAATTGCCAGACCTCGCGCTTGGGATCGAGCGGAAGGCCGTAAGTCTTCGACACCTGCTCCAGTCGCGCCGACATGTCCTTGAAGGATTCTCGTCCGTCGAGGCCGAGCGCGACGTTCTCGGCGACGGTGAGATTGTCGAACAGCGAGAAGTGCTGGAACACCATGCCGATGCCGAGGCTGCGTGCTTCCGAAGGTCCGGACAGCAGGATTCGTCGGCCCTGCCAGCGAATCTCGCCAGCGCTCGGCTGGATCAGCCCGTAGATCGCCTTGACCAGCGTCGACTTGCCGGCGCCGTTCTCGCCGAGCAGCGCGTGGATTTCGCCTGGCCAAATATCGATGTCGATGGAATCGTTGGCGAGGAAATCGCCATAGCGTTTGGTGAGTCCGATCGTCCGCAGCAGCGGGGACTCGCCGGAATTCAGGCCGTCAGGTGTCGAATCCAACATTCGCTGATGCGCTTGCATGGTGAAATGCCCCAATAGTGGGCCAGTTTGAACCCCGGCGTAAGGTGGGAAAATGCGTCATCCCTTGCTCAACGCTTTGGCAGGCAGCTTGTGGCAGCGCGCCGGCTCTCGCCGGGACGAAGCCCCGTGTTCAGGTGCCCGCACATTGCCTTACGGGCGCGGCTTCCGCGGGCGCCTGTTGCAGATTTGTGACGGTTCAAGGCAAATCGGAACCCGCTATGCAGCCTTGACGTCGCAGTGAGCAAAGTTGCGCCATCGCGCTTATGCATTGCGGATCGACGCAACATTGGCTCCTGACCGTCCGTCCCCCAACATCCGCTCGACATGAAAGAAGAGCGAAATCAGACGGGAATGTCCGGCAATAGCCGGCCTTGCGAGCCGCATGCCCGCTGCAAAAAACTTACTAAATCCCACGAAGAAACGCTGCGCCTTGCCAAAACAAGCGGCATGCCTTGAAAAAAGTTGAGGCTTCTCCGTTCGGGAGATCGGCGCAAGTGTCGCACCCAAGGGCGTTCATTGACGTGTCCAAACTTGGGGGTATTCAGGATGTCGTTTCGTTTCAGGGCAATTGAAGCAACGGCGCTGTCACTTGCCACGCTGGCCACCGGTGGCCTGGCTTTCGCGGCGGATCTGCCGGTCAAGGCTGCCAAGAAGGCGGCGGATCTCCCGTTCTTCCTGGTGATCGATAACCGCGTCACCTTCTCCTACATCTTCAACGCCTCGCAGCCCGGTGCGTGGTCGTTCCGGCCGGATGGATCGATCGACAGCAAGACCACCAAGCAGGTTTACTCGTTCACGCATTTCGATCTCTGGGCATACGGCACGAACTTCTTCACCATCTCGATGTTCAAGTCCGACCACAATGACCCGTCTGCGCCCTGCACCAACGCGGGCACGATCTTCGGCGCGCCTGCAACGTGCGCCGGTGCAACGGAGATCTACGGACTGTTCCGCTCGACGTTCGGCTGGAATGAGCTCTTCGACACCAAGGCCTTCACCGCGGGGCCGCTTCACAACATCTCGTTCGAGGTTGGCATGGATGCCAACACGGAAAACCGGTATTTCGGCGCGGCCAAGCGCGACGTCGTCGGCGGTCTGCAGTTTGCGTTCGATCTGCCCTACAAGGGTTACATCAACGTCGCGCCGCTGGTGTACTGGGAGTTCGCCAATCACAACTCATTCAGCCAGTGCGGACTGTTCGGTGCGGGCGTTCCCGGCGTGACCTGTCTTGCAGACGGCAACACCTCGTTCAAGCCGACCTGGGCGGTCGAGGTCAATTACTACATGGATCTCGGCTTCCTCCCGCCGAACATGCAATATTTCTCGATCAGCGGCCGCGCCGGCTGGTACGGCAAGAAGGGCACCGACACCCAGCCGCTTCCCTACAGACCCGCGAACGGCGTCTACAACACGGCGGTCGAGTTGAATTCGGAGCCGATCCGCCTGACCTTCGATGCCTCGAAGGCCGCCTGGGGTGACAAGTACTCCCACTTTGTGGACGTCTGGGTGGCTTACCGCTATTGGCAGAACAAGTTCGGTCTCGATCACAACCTTGCCGTCGGCTGTACCGCGGCGGTCGGTGGCCGGACGGTGAGCACGGGGTCGTGCACCGAATCCTCGCTCTACTCCGGTATCACCGTGAAGTTCTGACTGCTTGACACGTGGCAGCCGTAGGGTGGGCAAAGCGAAGCGTGCCCACGACTTCTGCTGCCGTAGCAATCCGATGGTGGGCACGGCGCAAGGGCGCCTTTGTCCACCCTACAGATCCGAACTTGTGGTAACGCCTACTTCGTCCACACGCCGTCATGCAGCGCTTCGGCTTCGTCCTCGAGCAGCGGACCAACGACCTCGGTTGGCCGCTGGCCGCTGGCAAAGACCTCGCGGCACGGCAGGTCGAGGGTCGGGTTGTCAGGATGGTTGCCGGTGACGCCGCGCAGGCGATGCTCGCTGAGCCCATAGACGACGCGGCCGATGCCGGCCCAGTAGATCGCGCCGGCGCACATCGCGCAGGGCTCTGCCGAGGAATAGAGCGTCGCTGTCGCCAGCACCTCGCGGCTGAGTGTGCGGCAGGCCTGGGTGGCCGCGAGACGTTCGGCATGCGCGGTGCCGTCATGATCCGGCATGTAGCCGTTCTCGGTCTCGATCAGCACCTTGCCGTCCGCTTCGACGACGATGCAGCCGAACGGGTGGTTGCCATGGGTGAGGGAGCGGCGGGCGACCGCGAAGGACAAACGCAGAAACTGCTCGTCACGCTTCGAAGTGCCGGCCATCGATCCTCCGCTGCCCCGCATGCGCCGACCGATCGCGGCGAGACCGGCTTCGCCGGTCCGTCCTTCATACACGAATTCGCCGTGGAACATCTCCACCAGCCGCCCCCGGCTTATTGACGGTATATTCCGGATAAGCGATTGAAAATATTGATTATGCGGGCGGTTCGGGTCCTGTTATTGGGTGAACCGTTGCCGCGCCTGTGCATGACCGGCGCGACGCAGCCTGCCGCGTACGCGCATTCATGCTAACCACGCGGCGGTTGGGACGGGCGCCGGTGCGTGATTTGCCGCCGAACGTGTACTGATTGTCGCCAGGACAGCCGCTGCCGCGGTCCAGAGAAGAGAAAGCTCGTCGAGATGGGTGCCGCCAACGCCGTTCAAAATGCATCGCTCGGCGAAGAGATCGTGCGTCGGATCAACGATCTGGCTGCGATCTCGGAAGCAGGCGACAACCTCACGCGCATCTATCTCACCAAGGAATTGCGCGAGGCGGCGGACCTCCTGCTGAGCTGGATGCGCGGGGCCGGCATGAGCGCGCGCCCTGACGCGATCGGCAATGTCTGCGGCCGCTACGAAGGCGAGCGGCCCGGCGCGCCCTGCCTGATGCTCGGGTCGCACTACGACACCGTACGCGATGCCGGCAAATGGGACGGGCCGTTGGGGGTGATCACGGCCATTGCCTGCGTTGCCGATCTCAATCGCCGTGGCAAGCGCCTGCCGTTCGCGATCGAGATCGTCGGCTTTGCCGATGAGGAGGGCGTGCGCTTCGCTTCGACCTTGCTCGGCAGCCGTGCCGTGGCCGGCACCTTCGACGAGAGTGTGTTGCATGTGCGCGACCGCGACGGTGTGTCGATGCGCGATGCGCTCGTACAGTTCGGCCTCGATCCCGATCATATCGGAGCAGCCGCGCGGACGCGGCGCGAGCTGCTTGCCTATCTCGAATTGCACATCGAGCAGGGGCCGGTGCTGGAAGCGCAGGATCTGCCTGTCGGTGTCGTCACCGCGATTGCCGGTGCGACGCGGCTTGCCGCGCGGCTGACCGGCATGGCGGGGCACGCCGGTACCGTGCCGATGGCGCTGCGCCGCGATGCGCTCACGGGTGCGGCCGAATGCATCGGCGCGATCGAGCAGTTTTGCCGCACCGACGAGAGCGGCCTTGTCGGCACCGTCGGCTACATCCAGGCGAGGCCCGGCGCCACCAACGTCATTCCGGGCGAGGTGTCGTTCACCATCGACATGCGCGCGCCGACCGATATGCACCGCAAGCGCGCGGTCGCCGATATCGTCCGCCAGATCGAGGCGATCGCCAAGCGCCGGCACCTGGCCCTCCAGCTCGACGTCACCCACGAGAACCGCACCGCGCCTTGCGCGCCGTGGCTCAAGGAGCAGATCGCGCAGGCGATCGGAGCGGAGGGGTTCTCCGTGTTCGAGCTGCCGAGCGGAGCGGGGCATGACGGCATGGCCATGATCGACATCGCCGATGTCGGCATGATCTTCGTCCGCTGCCGCGGCGGCATCAGCCACCACCCGGACGAGCATGTGGAGCTTGCCGACGCCGACGCTGGTGCGCGGGTGCTGCTGCGGGTGATTGAGAATTTCAGGCCGCGGGAAGGCTAGGCTGATCAGGTCGTAAGATGCCCCGCTGGAAGCCGGTACGTCATCTGGAGGAAATACGAATCAGCCATGCTTTGGGTGGTGGCCGCACCATCGGAGTGACCTCGCCACATATGAATAGTGATATCTCGTTGCCCTCAGATCGCGGAAACCGATTTTACCAAGGCGCGGCCGCGACGTTTTTCGCCAACGCCCTCCAGGCGGTCAATTTTCTCGGTGATCGATTCCTGAGGAAGTCACACCATTCGTTGTCGGCCATCGAGGACCTTTACCGGCACTCGATGGACAGCGCGTTTTCGGTCACCGAGGCCTTCCTCGTCACCGGCGCGCCGCACGCATCCGCCTATTATCCCCGTGACTTCGCCTGGTTCTATCCTGATGTTCTCGACCCCGAGACCATCATGGATGCGCAGGACGCAGTGCGGCGGGCCCGGCTGCTCGACAAGAGCATCCGTCTGTTGCTGGAGGCGGTTCGCGCCGACGTCGTCACGACCACCATCGTCCCGGCGGGGCGCGGTCGGTACCTCGGCGTAAACTATTTCTCGCAGCCCTCGGATACGCTGCTCGGCATTCTGGCCGGCCTGCAGCAGATGATCTCGGCCGATCAGAGGGCTCCGTCCTATCTGGCGATGTCGCAATGCGCGCATGCCGGCCGCCTGCTGCTGGCAGAATATGGCGGCGACCTGAAGCGTGCGATCCTCCAGCTCGCAAGCGAGCTCGAGCCGTTCGACGATGACGGCACCAGGTATTTGTTGTGTGATGCCCGCGGCCCTCGCTCCGCTGCAACGGATACCCGTGCGGAACGCAGGCGCTTTGTCACCAATGCCTGCGTCTACACGACCTTCGTGTGGAGCGTGCAGCTCGGCATCGTCGACGAGAGCGAGCTGAAGCGGCTGCTCGGACGCGGCCTTGCGCAGTACAAGAAGGACCTGCTCCGTCTGTTCGGCAAAGACGGCTACATCAGGCATTCCCTGGATGGTCCGAAGGGCCCGCCGGCGTCCTCGGTCGCGCTGGATTTCGTCAGCGTGCATCGCGGCTTCTGGGACATGACCGATGCCGGCGAGCGTGCACTGTTCGCGGCCACGGCGGATCTGATCATTGCAGAGCCGCGCTTCCGCATACCCTCGACGTTCCACTTCCTGGTGTCCGCGGATAATCCGCGGAACAAGATGATCCACAAGATTGCGGCTCCCGCCTATCAGGGGCGCTCATCCTGGCCGACGTTCAACGTCGAATTCGCGGACCGGATGCTCGACTACGACGAGGTCTCCGGCGGTGATCGCTACCGGGCCTGCGCGCAAGGCATATTGAAGGACATTCGCACCGCGACCGAAGTACACGGCGGATATCAAGAGCTGATTTCGGAACAGGGGCTGAAGTATCGCACCTGGGCCTACAAGGGCGCCGTGGCCCATTCCTGGTTTCCGCGCTTCCTGTCGGTCTGGAGGAGAGCGTATGGAACGCCGCTCCTCCAATGGAATGACTGATCCGTAGGGCGCTATCCCGCCGTCACGTCCACCAGCTCGCCGCCCTCCAGCACCTTGGCCGCCTTGGCGCGATCGAGATCGCCTTCCCAGGCCGCGACCACGACGGTCGCGACGCAATTGCCGACGAGGTTGCCGAGTGCGCGGGCCATGCCGATGAACCAGTCGACCGACAACACCAGCACGAGGCCGATTGCGGGAATGCTCGGCACCGCATTGAGCGTCGCGGCCAGGATCACGATGGCCGAACCCGGCACGCCATGCGCGCCCTTCGAGGTGATCAGGGAGACGCCGAGAACCAGCAGGAGATCGCCGAAGGACAGCGGTGTGTTGGTCGCCTGCGCGATGAAGACGACGGCCAGCGTCAGATAGATCGAGAAGGCGTCGAGGTTGAAGGAATAGCCGGTCGGGATCACGAGACCGACCACGGAATCCTTCACCCCCATCCGCTCGAGCTTCTTCATGATCTGCGGCAGCACGGCATCGGAGGAGGCGGTCGCGAGCACGATGGTCAGCTCTTCGCGCAGGTAGGCGAGGAATTTGAGGATGTTGAGTCCGGCGAGCGCCATCACGCCGCCGAGCACGCCCAGCACGAAGATGCCGACCGAGACGTAGAACAGCATCACCAGCGACACGAGCTGCTTCAGCGAGCCGACGCCGTATTTGCCGACGGTGTAGGCGACCGCGCCGAGCACGCCGAGCGGGGCAACGCGGACGATCAGCCCCATGACGCGGAACAGCACGGTGGAAGCCGCATCGATCATGCTGGTGACGAGCTTACTCTTCTCGCCGCCGACGAGCGCGAGGCCGACGCCGAACAGGACCGCGAAGAACAGCACCTGGAGCACGTCGTTGCGCGACAGCGCATCGAAGGAGGTGGTCGGGATCACGTTCATCAGGAAGGCGCCGATGCCGCCGCCTGACAGCTTGTGGGCGTTGTCGGCGTAGGTGTTGAGCGCTTTGGCATCCAGCGTCGAGGGATCGATGTTCATGCCGTGGCCGGGGCCGAAGAGGTAGGCGAGCAACAGGCCGACGACGAGCGCGACGGTCGTCATGATCTCGAAATAGACCAGTGCCTTGACGCCGACCCGGCCGACCTTCTTGAGGTCGCCGGCGCCGGCAATGCCGTGCACGACGACGCAGAACACGATCGGCGCCACGATCATCGAGATCAGCTTCAGGAAGGCGTCGCTGAGGATCTTGAGCCCGATCGCGAAATCCGGGACGGCGATGCCCAGGATGACGCCAAGCACCAGCGCGGCCAGGACCTGCACGAACAGCGAGGTGTAGAGCGGCTTCGGCTCGGCGGCGGGTGCCGCGGTGATGGTCGACATGGTGGATTCCCCCGGTTTGACGCGACGTGGACGTCAAACAGGAGCAACAACCGTGCCAGATTGTCGCGGGGGATCCGGAAAGCGACGCTGGACATCGCTCTGATATCGCGGGGGCGACGCAACGCTTCTTGGGTCGTGCGCTGTGTCGGGAGCGCGGGACCCGCGGTCAGTCGTTATGCCTTCGCCGAAACGAAAGGCATCGTCATGCCGCAAGATCCAGCAGCCGGCATGATCCGCGCACAAGCGCCTTGCGTCCGGTGGGCGTCATCACGGGTACGCCGTCATTGACGACAACGAGGCCGAACTTGACCAGACTTTCGATAAGATAGGCCTTGGAGAGGCGACCGCCCGACACGGGGTTGCGAAGTGTGCGCAGAGCTTCCCACTGGTCCGGCGAAAGATCGAAGTCGACGTCGTTGCTCATGTTGCCTCAAGCGATAGTACCATTCGCGCGCCTCTGTTAGCGGCGCTGCATGAAGACCATGCGACGACAATGAGTCGGGAATTCGGTGCGCAGTTTAGAACCACTCTTCACGAATTGCCGCACTTCATTGCGCCACAAGAGTAAAGATCGTTCGACCGCGAATATCGTCCCGAGCTTCGATCACATATTGATGATTTTGGATTGATGTTGCACTGCAAGTTGCCGCGACGCACGGGAAACGCTGCTGTCCCATTCTGCGTCGCAATATGCACAGAAATCGTGAGGCGAAAGGTTGAGGACTCTGTTACGGTGATTCCCGGGGAATGACTTCACGCTGCAGGAGTGGAGTGCATGAACAGGCTTGTCGAAATTCGCAGTCAGGAATCCCTGTGCCGGGAGCGTGCCGCGCTCGATTTCAATCGCCGGGTTTTTTGGCTCGCGCAAGCCGAGGAATGGGAGCAGCGCGCGCTCGACGAAATTGCCTATCACTTCCGGGAGTGTAACGTCGGCCAAGTGGAGCTTGCGCGGATCTGACGTTAGCCGCGGGCAAAACCTACTGATAAGTCGCCACGATATCTGACACCGCGCGCTCGAGCTGCTGAGCGGTGGCGCATTGGCGCACGACCGTACAGAAGGTCGCATAGCGCGGCATCTCGGAATCACCAAAGCCCCAGGCGAGCCGTCCTTCGGGATTGAGCCAGACCAGCCGCTTCGAGCGTTCGGAGATGCGGCGCAGGATGTCGGCACGCGGGTCGAGATTGTTGCTGCGGGCGTCACCGAGCACGATCACCGTGGTTTGCGGCGTCAGCGTGCCCATGAAGTCCTTTTCGAAATCGACCAGCGAAGAGCCGTAATCGGACGAGCCGAAGCCGACCTTGGACATGATCTCGGCCATCGCCTCTTCCGGCGATTTCTTTTCCAGGATCTTGCTGACCTCGATCATGTGCGAGGAGAAGGCGAAGGAGCGGACGTCGTCGACCACCTCGTGCAGCGAGTGGATCAGCAGCAGGAAGAAATCGGAGACTTGCGCGACCGAGCCGGAGACGTCGCATAGTGCCACGATCTTCGGCCGGTCACGATGCTTGCGCTTCCATGCGGTGAGGAAGGGCACGCCGCCCCACGCCGCATTGCGGCGCAGTGTGCGGCGGACGTCGAGATGACCGCGGCGCTGACGCTTGCGCGGCTTCGAATAGCGCTCGCGCAGGCGGCGTGCGATCTGGCGGATGAGGGCGCGCATCTCCGCGACCTGGCGCCGCTCGATGCGGGCGAGCGGCGCGTTGCGCAGGATCTCGTTGCGGAGATTCTCGGCCTCCTCGCGGGCGTAGAGTGCAAGCCCCTGCGAGACGGTGTCGCGCACAGCTTCGCGCAAGGCGTCGAGCGCGGCGCGCAGACGTTCGGCCAGTGCCGGGTTGCTCGCAGTCAGCGCGTCGAGATCATCGCGCAGGCGCTGGAGGCCCATGGCGTCGAGGATGCGGCTGGAAAAGATCCCGCGCTGGGTGGAATAGCGGATGTCCGACAGGGAGGTGGCGCCGGACGCGCCGGCGATGGCGGCTGCGATCGCATTGCGGTCCTGCGACAGCAGCATCTGCGCCAGCGGACCCAAGCCCTCGGGAGGCTGTCCCTCGCCCGCTTCGCTGGCCGAGCTGGAGGAGGGCGACTGATCTACGTCCTGCGAGGCGCTCTCCTCGCTGTTGGCTTCGGTCTGATCCTGTCGCGGCTCCGGCTGGCTGAAGAACAGATCAAAGCAGTCGCCGAGCGCGAGCTTCTCGTCCTGCGACTTGGCGAGCGTCAGCAGCAGCGCATCGCGCAGGACGGCGCGGTCGGAGATGCCGACCTGTGCGACCGCGCGCATCGCATCGATGCTTTCGGCCGGCGAGACGTGAACGCCGACGCCGCGTGCTGCCCGAAAGAAACGATGGAGGTTCTCGCGCATCGGCGTCAACCGAAGACGTTGGACCGGGCCGCCTTGGCAATGAAGGTCGTCACCTGCGGCGATGCGGCCTCGATGTCGGCTTCGTATTTCAGGAGCACGTTGAGCGTGTCCTTGACGATCTCGGTGTCGAGTTCCGTGGCCTGGAGCAGCACCAGCACGCGCGCCCAGTCGATGGTCTCGCTGACCGAGGGCAGCTTTTTCAGATCGAGCGAGCGGATTTCGTGGATAAAGCCGACCATTTGCCGGCGCAGCGCCTGCGCGATGCCGGGCACCCGGCTTTCGACGATACGCTCCTCGAGCCGCTGCTCGGGGAAGCCGATATGCAGATGCAGGCAGCGCCGCTTCAGGGCATCGCCGAGGTCACGCTCGCTGTTGGAGGTGAGGATCACCGTTGGCGGTGTGATCGCCGAGACGGTGCCGAGCTCGGGGATCGTGACCTGGAAATCGGACAGGATCTCCAGCAGCAGGGATTCGAATTCGGCGTCCGACTTGTCGATCTCGTCGATCAGGAGCACGCAGCCGCCCGGCTGCTCCAGCGCCTGCAGCAGGGGGCGCGGCTCGACGAATTCCTTGGAGAAGAACACGTCGCCGAAATCGTGCAGCTGGTCGAGCGCGGCATGCAGCGTCTGGGCGCCGCCGAGGACCTCGCCGAGCTTGTCCTTGAGGATCTGCGTATAGAGAAGCTGCTTGGCGTATTTCCACTCGTAGAGCGCCTTGGCCTCGTCGAGACCCTCGTAGCATTGCAGGCGGATCATCTTCATGCCGCGCCAGGCTGCGATCGCCTTGGCAAGCTCGGTCTTGCCGACGCCCGCAGGGCCCTCGACCAGGATCGGCTTCTCGATCTGCTGCGACAAATAGACGGCGGTCGCAATCTGCCGGCTCGCGATGTAGCCCTGCGCGGCGAGGCCGCTCTCCACTGCCTCGATCGAGGTCGAGGCCTTCTGATCAGCCACGAAAGGGCGCTCCCAAAGGTCTTGCTTGAGGCTTGTTCTGCCTGCGTTCCCGGCAAAGAACAAGCCTCGTTTGGGAGGCATCAGACCCGCACGGACGGCGCTTTTTCCGCTCGACGCAAATACGTGTCGGCGCGGATATTTGCGCGGCTCGCCGTTCGCGCGATCAGTGCTTGCGGATCGTCTGTCTGACCTCGGCGCCGCAATCGGCGCATTCATAGACAAAGTCGATCTTGGCGAGGCTCCAATGCGGTTCGACCTCGCGCACATACATCGGCAGGAACCCCATGCACGTCGGGCAATTCACAGGCGCGATCTCGATGTCCTGATGATGCTGTACATAAGCTGGCATCTCGGCTCTCCTTCGCAGGCGACAACCAAACCCCGCGCAGAAGCTACTGCCGGCCGCTCCAGGCGCATCATCAACTCTTTCGAACGGAGATGGAACGGCGGACGTTTCTCGCGCGCTGTGACATTCTTGTTACGTGTCTGTACTGTAACGGGCGGACCGAATGCCTATTTCTGCGGCCAATCCGGTTTTTCGGCCCTCAACCAACGATAAGGGAGCAACGCCCATGACGCATGCCATTCGTTTTCACAAGACCGGCGGTCCGGAAGTCCTGGTCTGGGAGGAGGTCAGCGTCGGAAAGCCCGGGCCGGGGGAAGCGCGCATCCGCCACACCGCCGTCGGCCTCAATTTCGTCGACATCTACAACCGCTCCGGCTTGTATCCGGCGCAACTGCCGAGCGGGCTTGGCAGCGAGGCGGCCGGAATCGTCGAGGAGGTCGGGTCCGGTGTCACCGATCTGAAGCCGGGCGATCGTGTCGCTTATGGCGCCTCGCCGCTCGGCGCCTATTCCGAGGCGCGGCTGATCCCCGCGGACCGCTTGCTGAAGCTGCCCGATGGCGTCGACGACAAGACCGCGGCGGCGATGATGCTGAAGGGTCTCACCACGCAATATCTGATCCGGCAGACCTACCGGGTGAAGGCCGGCGATACCATCCTGCTGCACGCCGCGGCCGGCGGCGTCGGTCTGATCCTGGGCCAGTGGGCCAAGCACCTCGGCGCGACCGTGATCGGCACCGTCAGCAACGACGAGAAGGCCAAGCTTGCCAAGGCGCATGGCTGCGACCACGTCATCATCTACACCCGCGAGGATTTCGTGAAGCGCGTGGACGAGATCACGGGCGGCAAGAAGGTCCCCGTGGTTTATGACTCCGTCGGCAAGGACACCTTCCTGAAATCGCTGGATTGCCTCGGCCCGCTCGGCGTCGCCGCGCTGTTCGGCCAATCCTCCGGCGCGGTCGAGCCGCTCAATCTCGGCCTCCTGGCCCAGAAAGGCTCGCTCTACGTCACCCGGCCGACACTGTTCACCTACGCCGCCAAGCGCGAGAACCTCGTGGCGATGGCCGGCGAGCTGTTCGACGTCGTCAAGTCCGGTGCGGTCAAGATCGAGGTGCACCAGACCTATCCGTTGAAGGACGCCGCCAAGGCGCATGCCGATCTCGCCGCACGCAAGACCACGGGATCGACCGTCCTTCTGGTGTAACGTCCGGGCCCGCGTCACGTCCGTTCGTGCTTGCGCAGATCGTGGGCGTGATCGAGGCGAATTGCCTGGAGGTCGACGTCTTCGGGCGGGATCCGGGGCAGGGTGGCCTCGGTCAGGATCGCCTCGGTGACGTCTTCGACCGAACTCCCGGCGATCTCGTGGATGAACGAGACATTCCGGTATTCGCCCGAGGCGATGCGGGAGATGACCTCACGCCTTGTGATTTCGGGGTCGACGACCGCCTCGCGGCCTCGCCGTCCGTAGTCGATCATCACGACGAAATATTGCATCAAATACGACTCTGCCGCGCCCCATTGCGGGCGCGCGGCAGATTATTTCCGAAAAACAGAATCAAGTCAAGGGCGATTTCGAAAAAGCGAAATCGTCGGCCGTGCAGGCCTTACTTGCCCTTCTTGCGGGGGCGCGCCGACTTGGCGCGCAGCCGCTCGAGCTGGCCCTTGGGCATGGAAAGGCAGATCTCACCCACCCAATCGAGCTTCACGCCGACGATCGGCTTGGCGTTGAAGCTGGTGAGATTGACGAGGGATGGGCTTTTCCCCCGCTCGATCGTTTTCAGATAGCGTTCGCCGGTCTTGAGCCGGACGACGGCCTCTTCGCCGTAGAAACTCGACAGCGGATGGCGCTGGTCCTTGTAGACCACGATCACGTCGCCGCTCTCGTATTTGGGCAGCATCGAATCGCCCACGATCTCGAAGGCGACAGTCTCTTCCATGATCGGGAAGGGCAGCGCGATGTCGCCGAGACCCTCCGGGGGGACCTGCTCGTAATCCGGCTCGATCACGGCGCCGGCACCGACGCGGCCCATGATCGGCGCGAGGTTGAGCTCGAGATATTCCATGATCGGAATGATCTCCGAGGCCTTCACCAGGCGTTCGCCGCCGAGGATCTCCGAGACCGCGCCGGGCCGCACGCCCATGGCCGCCGCGAGGCCGCCCTTGCTCTTGCCCGTCTTCTCCAGGCCCCGCTCGATCATTGCAACGTCCAACATGGTGATTCCCTCGATTACCCATCGTCTCGCTCTTGTAATCCGAAATTCGGAATTATTGCAATTATGAATATCAGAATTATCGCTTGACTTTGGCTTCGGAATACCGGAATGTCCGTTTCGTCCCCCGGTCGTGCGATCGGAGGAGGCGCATCACAGGACAGCAGCATGGAACCGGGCCATTGGCCGTCGGAGCATTCCGACGCGCTTCGCGACTATTTTCTCAAAGGCATGTCTTATGCGGAGATCGGAAGACAGATAAACGCAAGGTTTGGAACGGCTTACACGCGCAATGCGGTGATCGGCCGCGCCAAGCGGCTCGGGCTCGTCATACCGGAATGGATCGTGAGCCCATCGGTCGCGCCATATTTGCCCGGTGAAGCTCCGGTTTCGCCGCGCCGCGCGGTGCTACCGAATCTGAGCGTGCCGCCGAAGTCCGCAGTGAAGCCTGCGGTGCAGGTGAAGCTGCGCTGCGTCGGCGTTCAGCCGCGCCTGATCCAACTGGTGGACCTCGATCCGGCCGACTGCCGCTATCCCTATGGCGGCGACAAGGACGGGGAGGAGATCGGCTTCTGCGGCCATCCGCGCCAGCCGGGCTCCAGCTATTGCGCGCCGCATGCGGGCCTGACGCGTCGCTCCAGGGCGGCGTCCGCCCGTGTCCCCGGTCCCGTCGTGCTGAAGCTGGTCTTCGCGGCCTGAACTCTCACCCGTTCCATCGTCAATTTCGCAAGGAGTATCCAAGTGGCTCGTGCACGACGCAACAAGTCCTACAAATTGGCGCAGATCTACGACCGGCGGTCCCGCGATGTGCCGTTCAATGCCGAAGTGGCGGAGGTCGAGGTCGACAATCCGCTGGCGCTCGATGCCGGTGAGAAGATCGTGGCGATCCGGTCGATCCGCGGCGATCCGCTGGGACGGCTGCACGCACACCACCAGATCGACGAGGCGCAATATCTCGGCGGGCGCGCCTTCCAGAACGATTGGGAGAAAGCGGA
Organism: Bradyrhizobium sp. CIR48; assembly: GCF_014198315.1. Taxonomy (NCBI): domain Bacteria; kingdom Pseudomonadati; phylum Pseudomonadota; class Alphaproteobacteria; order Hyphomicrobiales; family Nitrobacteraceae; genus Bradyrhizobium; species Bradyrhizobium sp. CIR48. The sequence goes on along the minus strand of NZ_JACIHG010000002.1, from coordinate 408,923 downwards.
GCGGGGCCCTCAGGCGATGGACCCGACCCGCGAATATGTCGATGGCGCGCGCACGCGCGAGCCGGTGACCGAGAGCCAGCGCCAGGCGGTGCTGCGGCTGAACCAGGTCGAGCGCGAACTCGGGACCGACGGCGCTGCGCTGGTGCACGACGTGCTGGTGCTGGGCCTGACCATGGATCAGATCGGGCAGCGTCGCGCCGTCCGTACGCAGCGCTGGAACGACTATTTCGCGCGACGCTTTCGCGAGTGCCTGGACCGGCTGGCACTGATTTACGGCTTTGCGACGGAAACTGGGAAACAGCAGGCAGGGCGGCGCAGATGACCATGGCATGCCCGCGGTTTTGGCCGCGGGCGTGCCGGTCTGCCGCTCACGGATGCGGTACGATCTGGTAGGGTGTCGTATAGGGCTCGACGCGGAGCGAGGCGTTCGCCAAAAGCCCGATCCTGGCGGTCGGTGCCTGCTGCAATTCGCCGTTCGGGCCGCGATGCACGTTATATTGCCAGACCGTGAGATCGCCCTTCTGCGCCAGCGCGTGCGCAACCGCGCTCGCATCATTGCCGCCGAGCGCCTGAAGCTCCTCCGCCGACAACCCGACCACGATTTCGTCCTTGACGGTGACGATCTTGAACAGGTTCATCTTGGTCTCCTGCGCCCATGCGCCTTGTATCGAGAGGGTGAAAAGCGCGACCGCGGCGCCCTTGATGAGATCGCAGCGAGAAAGCATGCCGTCGTCCTTTGGTGCTGAGGCGCGCCCGAATCGAAGAGTTTTCAGCCATGGCGCCCGTTGTCTGCGTGGCCGTGTCGCAACGGCTTGGTCGTTCGTTCATGGACAACGGTTCACGCGGAAACATATCCGGCTTGCGAGATCGATCGTTATTTCGCCGTTAATACAACCGCCGAGGCCGCACTCAACAATTACGTGTAGGCGCTGAGAAGCTCATTCGCAGCCGAATGTCCGTCATCTCGGAAACAAGCGGAAACGTTGTGCCGATTGATGGCGATCAAGGCTGTGTGTGTGATTGATGACGCTTCTTGACGCAGGTGGGTGACTGCGGTCGATATACCTGTTATCCGGAATTGCCGTGGTGCGATGCAGACGAAGCATCGCTATAGCTACTGTTGGGCTTGCCGGACGGGTTGTTCCTTGACATAATTGCAACCAATCGGTTGAGCTAGTCGTTTGGACATGTCGTTCGGCGTGCCAACCTGCCGGGGCCACCCGGCCGAGAGTTCGTCGCCATAGGTCCGGTTATGGCGTCTTGTTATGGCGTTCGGTTCTTGAGCGGGTCACGAAGCCGATGCTTGTCATGGGTGCGAGATGAAAAACCTCAATTTCGCGGCTGAACTGCACCTCAAGCTCGGCGCGCCCGCGAGCGGTACGGTCGAAAGCCTGCGCCTGCTCCGCGCGTTCCTGAAGCTCGCGCCACGACAGCGTTTCGAGGTCATCAAGCTGGTCGAAGACCTCGCCACCGAAGAGGTTCTGCCCGAGCACCCCTTGTCCTGAGCCCGGCCACGCGCCGGCCTTACGCCGTCTCTTTCATTTTCCCGTTCGTTTTCCCGCCGGAGCCGGACTGCCGGCGACGTTTCCACGCTGCTGGCCGCTGGAAGGCGATCCGGCAAGTGTGGTATTCAATTGGGAAAACGGGAGGAGTGCGACCATGATCGAACCGAAGCTCGAAGTTCCGGCCGAACTGCGCGACCTGGCCGAGAAGACAATTGATCAGGCGGAGAAAGCATTCGGCATGTTTTTCGACGCCGCCACCAAATCGATGTCGTCCGTTCCAGGACCGGGGACGGAGGTGTCGAAGCAGGCGCTGGTTTTCACTGAGCAGAACATGAAGTCGGCCTTCGAGCATGCGCGCAAGCTGGTTCATGCCACCGACCTTCAGGAAGCGATGCGAATCCAGTCCGATTTCCTGCGCAGCCAGTTCACCAGCGCCGGAGATCACATGCGCCAGATGACCGGCAGTCTCATGCAACCGGGCAAGGGGAAGTCCTGATTCTCTGAGTGCGCACCATAGGTCGATGACAGGCCACCGAACGACCACATTCGTCGTCCGTCATCCCTTCTGCTGATCCCTGCCGGTCCTCCGGCAGGGATTTGCATTTGCGGCAGCGTCGTGCCCGGCGCGCGACCAAAGCGCGTTGCGATCAGGATGTATCGCCATCGCGCTGTTCAAGCTGATCTTTTCGGAAAACCGCTGCGCACTTTTCCGGATGACGCTTTAGCGCAGCGATGCGATGTAGGCCGCGATGTCGCCGGCTTCGGTTCGGCTCAGGGGAAAATTCGGCATCTTCGGATGCGGATCAAGCAGGAAGAAGGCGAGCCTCTCCGGACTGAAGTCCGGCCTGCGCGCGACGGAGATAAAGGAGGGGACGTCGGCGCTCGCCTGGGTCTGGCCGTTCGCGCCGACATGGCAGCTTGCGCACCAGCGCTTGGCGAGGTCGGCACCATGACCGGCGTCGGCCGCGAAAGCGGACGACGTGCCGATGCTCGAGGTCACGGCAAGCAGCAGGCAAATTCGTCCTAAATGCTGGTGCATAGGGCAACCTTCATGCATTGATTAGCGGCCACCATGCTTATCCGCAGCACGATCCCGGAAATTGCGAGAGATCAATGCGGGCGATGATCGACCGCAGCAGCTTGCGGACCGAACGATAGAAATGCCGTACGAAAGCCGGCATCCTCGCCGCGGGCAGGCCAAGATCTTTCGTAACGAGACTTCTCGTACCGAGACTTCTCGTATCGAAACCTTTCGCATCAAGACTTTCGATATAGTGCGACACGTGTCTCTCCGAGGCCATATCGCCCTTTTATCCCGGCGCCTCGGAGCCGCCTTGATCTGTCGCAAAGCGTTCCCGGCTAATAGTCGCCCGGGTTCATGATCATCGGGGTTTTCGTATCAGCCGGCGCGAGCGCGCTGCTGGCGCTGTCACGCAAGAAGCGGTCGAGCGTTTCCTGGATCTTCTCCTTGACCGCGTTGGGACCGCGATCGCTCATTTCCGTGTGCTGCGCGCCGGTGTGAACGATGTCGATACCGCGCGCCTTGGCTTCTTCCGGCGTCGGCAGCACGCCGGGATCGGTCACGAAATGCGGGTCCTTCGACCGGAACGACAGGATCTTCATGCCGTCGCTGAGCACGAAAGGCACCCGCAGATTGTCGAGCGTGATCACCTTCGACACCAGCTCCGGATGCTGATGGGCCACATACATGGAGACATCGCCGCCGTTGGAATGGCCGACGAGGGTGACGTGGTCGTAATCGACGTTCTCCTGCTGCTTTTTCAGCTTGTCCAGCACGAAAAGAATGTTGGCTTCGCAGCGGATATAGACCTCGCGCCGGCCGACATATTGCTCACCGACATGGGTCATCAACGGCGGATCGCTCGGCAGATCCTGCTGGATGCTGGCAACCAGATAGCCGCGCGCGGCGAGCACGTTGGCGAGGAAGGAATATTCGGTGGCCTTGACGGTGTTGCCGTTGCTGATGATGGCGAGCGGGAGTTTCCAGAGGCCGAGATTGGCCTTGGTCTCGTAATCGCGCCGCACCGCCAACTCGACCGAGATCGGCCGCTGCCGCGCGGCGTCGTACAGGGTCAAAGTCTCATGGCGGATCGCGAACCGGCTGACGACAAAATATTCCCCGACGCCGAGGACACAGAGAAACGCCAGGATTGCAAACACCCTCGTCATGATCTCGTCTCAAATCACGTTTGGCTGAACATGGTTATTGGGAACTCCCGGATCGAGCGACCGTGAGCAGGTTACGGGATTAAATTTAGGCAAGTCTGTGAACAAGGGCCGCAAAAAGGGCTGCACGCCGGCTTACCGCGCGAACGACCGGGCGGCTAGAGACAGCCGGACTTGCCGCGTTCGGGGCAGAGCCGGAACGCGCTCGATAGGGTCAACAGGAAGCGCGGGCTGCGGCGCTCGTTGTCCGGCGCCCGGTAGCTCAGGGGCACGGCCACGCCGAGATCGGCCTGGAGATCGTCCGGCAGGAAGAAGCGCACACCGGCGCCGGCCGAGGTGAGCGACAGGCCGTCGCTCAGGCGGTAACCGTCGTTCCAGACTGCGCCGGCGTCGCCAAAGGCATAGAGCTGATAGCCGGTCCAGTAGCGGAAGTTGAGCTTCTGGTCGAAGCGCAGTTCGAGCGAGCCGGCAAGGCCGTTGTCGCCGCTGATCTCGGCTGCGCCATAGCCCCGGCCGAAGGCCGCGCCGCCGAGATAGAATTGCTGCGAGGTGAACAGCGGCCGCGATGCCGTCTGGCTCGCTGCGGAGAGCTTGAGCGACCAGGCATCATTGAGCGTCTGGTAGCGCGTGAACCAGAGGTTCAGCACCGAAAAGTTCGAGGATGCGCCGTCGCGCGACAACAGGTCGTCGTCGAAATGCGAGGCGCCGAAGATGTCGAGGCCCTGGCGGTAGATCAGCGTCGTAAGATTGGTGCCGCCGAAGCGATCCTGCAGCCGGTAGTCGGCGGTCAGGCTCGCGGTCCTGATATGGTCATTGTACCAGGGGCCGTAGAGGTCGTGCTCGGACACGTTGCTGAACGTCGTCGCCGCGGTCAGCGTGAGCGTGGAGGATTGCGACTGGAGCGGGACGATGCTGGCCCGCACCTCGAACGCCTCGGTCGTGGTGATGTCGCTGTCGAGGCGGCGGGCATCGCCCGGCCGAACCGCGCTGTACAGGACGGAAGCGCCGAGGCGCACGCCGTCGACGCCGACGGGCGCGTCATAGGACAGCCGCGCAAAGCCGAGCTGGCGTGGGTCGTTGGCAATGGTCGACAGGTTGACCGCCAGCGTGTCGCCGGGCGTGAGGTAGGAGTTGAACGCGCCGGTCGCGTAGGTCTGCCACGGGCCGACCGAGGATGATCCGAGATTGTCCAGGCCGAACGAGGAGAAGACGTGCCAGGTCTTCAAATAGACTGTGAGACGGAAGTGGCCGGTCGCGCCACCGATCTCCTCCAGCGCAGTATCGGTGATCCGGACGCCCGGCCTGCTGTTGATGAGGAAGAGCTGACGTTCGAGGGTGGGGAGGCGCGACGGCCGCTCGGCCAGAACCGGTCCGAGCATCGGCCTTACGCCGAATTGCTCGGCGCCGTCGCCTTTCAGCTCCGCCTGCACGATGGCGCCTTCGATCACCTGGATCCGGACGCGGCCGCCGGCAACGTTCTGCGGCGGGACGATGGCCCGGCTCAGATGGAAGCCGTCGGCGCGGTAGAGATCGCTGATCGCGCCGGCGATCGCGGCGAGATCCGCCTGCGAAACCTGCTTGCCGAGATAAGGCTGATAGACCGCGGCGATGCGATCTTGGGAGACGGCCTGGGCGCCGCTGACATTGACGCCGCGCAGCACGAATTGCGGCTTCGTATCCCCGCCGGTGTTCGGCTGTCCGACGCTCGGAAGCTGGACCGGAGGCCGGCTCAGCGATTCCCGCTCGCTTTGGTTATCGAAATATTTCTCGGACTGGCGCGGATCGAAACCGGGCTGGTTCGCCTGTTGTGCGAACCCCTGGGAAATTCCCGCAAAGATCGGTACCAGCACTGCCAATGCGGTAATGAGATGCCGCTGCTCGACGCACGTCGCGAATCTGCCTCCGTAGTTTGACGGAGACTTTGCGATGGGGCGGTAAGGGTTCGTTATCCGCATGATTTTTCATAGTTTTTTATGGTCAATGATTGGTTAATGCTGCCACTGCACTGGCCGCTTCCCGCTAAGCCTCTCTTGAGTGATTTCGGATTACCCCTCAGGGCCCGCGCGTAACGCGGACTGAGGATCGTCATGCTTGGCAGAATTGGAATGCGGTGTGCCTTCGTGGCGGCGCTGACCCTTGGAACGGCTTCCGGTGCGTTCGCCGCGGAGGATGGCGTCTGGTCGGTCAGCAAGGCCACCGGTGAGGTGTGGATCGCGACCGAGGGCGCGCAACCGGTGTCGCTGAATCGGGAAGAGACGCTCAAGCCTGGCAATACCATCCGCACCGGACGCAACGGCCGGGTGCTGCTCGTCCGCGGCGAGGAAACCATTCTGATCTCTCCCAACTCCGTGGTCGGCTTGCCGTCGGAGAAGAAGGAAGGGCTCACGACCACCATCATTCAGCGGGCGGGATCGATCCTGCTCGAGGTCGAGAAGCGCAACGTCAAGCATTTCGAGGTCGAGACGCCCTATCTCGCCGCCGTGGTCAAGGGAACGCAGTTCAGCGTCACCGTGGGAGCTGATAGCACCAAGGTCGGCGTGCTTCGCGGCCAGGTCGAAGTCTCCGACTTCAAAACGGGACAGATTGCCCAGGTCATGCCGGGACAAGCGGCCACCGTGTTTGAGCACGGCAAGCCCGGTCTCAGCTTGAGCGGCGCGGGGACGTTCAATCCTATCGAGCATGGCAAGCCGCGCGCCTCGACGATCGAGCGTGTCCCCGTCCCGAAATCGGGCCTGTCGGCGCCGCGCAATGCCGCGAGCGGCCATGCGATCCATGCGCTCGGTCCGATCGACAAGGGGACCAAGGCGGCTGGCGCGCCAAAGGCATCGCATCAGGCGGCTGGAGGTCATGTCTCCAAGGCCGGCGTCGTGCGCATCTCGAGCTCGCTCGGCGAGGTCAAGCTCAATGTCCACAAGGTCACGAACGGGCTCGCCCACGGCGCAGTGGCACCCGGACAGGTGCGCAACGCCAACGCCAGCACGGGTGCCGAGACGGTCTGGAGCGACAGCAAGTCCAGCACGGCAGCGTCCAACAGCGCCGTCCAGACTGCAGCGACGACAAGCGGTGCCGCAACGGCTGGCAGCAGCTCGTCGAACCCAGGCGCAGCGATCGCGGCAGCTGCCGCCAACAACGGAAACGCCGGCAGCAACGGCAATTCCGGCAATGGCAACAACGGCAATGGCGCCGGCAACGGCAACAGCGGCGCCACCGGCAATGGCTGGGGCAACAATGGTAACGGCAATGGGAATGGCGGCTTCAACGGCAGCAATGGCCGTGGCCACAACAGACATTAAAGCGATTTTCTAGGGGATGAGGGGCGTACCTGCAGAAGCGGGTGCGCAGGAGGGTGGAGTGAAACGCTATCGGCCGCATATTCTCGTCGTGATCGCGCTTGCGATCGTGCTGTCCACGGGATGGCATGGTGCGCTTCGCAACGCGCTCACTGATCTGCGGTTCAGCTGGCAATCGCGTGCGGCCAGCGGCAATGTCGTCGTGGTGGCCATCGACGCACCGTCTATCGATCAGATCGGCGTGTGGCCGTGGCCGCGCCGGCTCCACGCGGAGCTGTTGCGCAGGCTCGAGGTGGCGGGCGCGGGGGACATCGCCTTCGACGTCGATTTCAGCACACCTTCGGATCCGGCTTCCGACGAGGCCTTCGTCCACGCCCTTCGCGAGGCCGGCGGCTCGACGATCCTGCCATCCTTCAAGCAGCCGACGCCGAATGGTGGCGCGGCCCACGTCAATCGTCCCCTGAAGCCGTTCAGCAACCAGTCGTGGCCGGCCGTCGTCAACGTCGCTGTCGAATCCGACGGACTCGTTCGCCGCTATCCGTTCGGCGAGAAGCTCGGCGATGCCTTGATGCCGTCGATGGCCGTGGTGCTGGCCGGGCAGGACGCTAACCGGCGGCCGCCCTTCCTGATCGACTTCAGCATTCGTGCGGCCTCCATTCCGAGCATCTCCTATGCCGACGTGCTGCGCGGCGATACTGCGGCTCTCGACAAGATGAGAGGCAAGAAAATCATCGTCGGCGCCACCGCGCTCGAGCTCGGCGACCGGTTCAGCGTTCCCAACGGCAAGCTCGTCTCGGGGCCGGTCCTGCAGGCGCTTGCGGCAGAATCGATCCTCCAGAGCCGGATGCTGCACTGGACATCCGATATCGGCATGATCCTGGGCCTGGGTCTGATCTGCCTGCTGATGATGTATTCGTGGCGCCGCCTCGCGCCAGGAATTCGCGTCGCAGTCCTGATCGCCTCCGGGGCTGCTATCGAGCTGGTCGCGGCCCTCGTGCAGGCAAGATGGCCCTTCGTCATCGACACATCGCTATTTCACATCGCGATCGTCGCCTATCTGGCTGCGATTGCGTTGGACGAAATCGATTTCCGTAGTCTCTTGGGGCGCATCGCCGAGAGCCGCTTTCACCGCATCGCGATGTCGCTCGGTGACGGTCTCGTCTGCACCGACAAGGATCACCGGATCACCGTCTGGAATCCCGGCGCCAGCGCGATCTTCGGCTACGCGCCGGCGGAGATGATCGGCCGTCCGTTCGAAACGCTGTGCGCCGTGCCGGCGGACGGTCATACAAGGCCGTCCATGCATGACGCCGCGCGCCAGGCGCTGCTGGTTCCGAGCGGAGCGGTCGTTGTCGAGTTCGAGGGCCGGCGCAAGAATGGTGAAACCTTCGCTGTCGAGGCGAGCTTCTCGGGCTGGCAGGGAACGGAGGGTTTTCAGTACGGTGCGATCCTGCGCGACATCTCGGTCCGCAAGCGCGAAGCCGAACGCGTCAAATATCTCGCCGAACATGATGCACTGACCGGCCTTGCCAATCGCAACACGCTGCATGCCGGCCTGGCCGGCATGGTAGCGGATGCGGAGCGACGGCCTCGCGAAGTCGCGTTGCTCGTCATCGGGCTCGACGGCTTCCAGGGCATCAACGACACGCTGGGGCATTCGGCGGGAGATCTGGTGCTGCAGGCGGTCGCCATTCGCCTGGAGGGCCGGGCCGGAGATGGGGCGATCGTCGCCCGGCTCGGCGGAGATGAATTCGCCATTGCGCGCGAAGCCGCGGATGGCGGTGAGCCGGTCGCGAAGTTCGCCGAGCGGATCGCGCGTGCATTCGAAACGCCGCTCGCGACGGGTACGCGCCAGCATCGTGTCAGGATCAGCATCGGCGTCGCGGTCTATGGCGAAGGCGGACAGGGTGCCGACGAACTTCTCAGCAATGCTCATCTGGCGTTGAGCAAGGCAAAGATGACGCGGCGCGGCAGCCATGTGATCTTTGAGGCTGCGATCAGGCAGGAGCTGGAGAACCGGCTGACGCTGGAGAGCGCGTTGGCGCTTGCGGCGGATCGCGGCGAGTTTGAGCTGTTCTACCAGCCCCAGGTCCGTCTGATCGACGGCAGCCTTGTCGGGGCCGAAGCGCTTATCCGTTGGCGGCATCCCGTGCGCGGCTACGTCTCGCCCGGAGAGTTCATGCCGGTGGTCAACACTTCCGCACTGTCAGAGCGGATCGCGAACTGGGTGATGGAGACCGCCTGCCGTCAGGCGCGCGTCTGGGAGCTGTCCGGCAACGGCGTGCGCGTCGCGATCAACCTGTCGCCCTCGCAGCTTCACTCCGGCGATCTCGCGCATTCGGTCGCGGCGTTGCTCGAAGCGACGGGGCTTAACCCGTCACTGCTCGAAATCGAGGTGACCGAAGACATCCTGATCCATGACGAACGCCGCGTGCTCGACATGTTCAAGCGAATTCAGGAGCTCGGGGTGCGCGTCCTGTTCGACGATTTCGGCACCGGTTATGCGAGCCTCAGCTATCTGAAGAAGTTTCCGCTCGACGGACTCAAGATCGACCGGTCCTTCGTGCTCGATCTGCTCGCCGATTCCGACGATGCCGCGATCGTCGGCTCGACCATCGGCCTCAGCAAACAGCTCGGCCTCACGGTCGTGGCTGAAGGCATCGAGAACCGCGCGACGGCCGACTTTCTGGTCAGCATGGGATGCGCAGAAGGGCAGGGCTATTTCTTCGGCCGCCCGATGCCGGCCGAGGCATTTGAAAAGCAATTCCTGGCGGCCGAGCTCGGCGCGGTCAGCGCTGCCTGAGCAGGGCGGCTTCGTTCTATCGCCGCCGCGCGACCGCGACCCCGAAGAGGAAAGCGACGAACAGGCTCGCAAGCGGCGCCTCGCGCGTGATCGCTGCGACCGTCGCGAGCGCCCCGCCGGGCTTTCGTGCTTGCTCGATTGCAGAGGTGAGACGATCGACCGCTGCGTGCAGGCCTCCGGCGACTTCACCCACCGTGCGGGAGACGTCCGCCGCGGTATCGATGGCACGTTCGGCCATGCCGGGTTGCGAGGTGGATTGCGGTATCTCCGTGCTCAAGTGCGCGACCTCCAGACCTGACGATGGGCCGGCACCTTTGGCTATCCGCGCGAGCGCTCGTTCTGAACAGCGGGTCTTGATGACCTTTGGCTATCCGCGACAGGCGCCGTGGTTTACGGCGGGTGCCGGCCTTGGATGGGCAATTCAGCGCGCGGGATTTTGTTCCGGACGATAGGACGACCACGGCGGATCTTCCCCGGGAAACGACGGGTGCGAATCTCTGTTAGGCTGGCGGTGGCTTGCTGATGTCAGGAGACAGCCGTGACCGATCGGACCATGACGGATCGAGGCCGGCACATCGCCTTGCTCGGCGCTCCCATCGACATGGGGGCTTCGCAGCGCGGCACCTTGATGGGCCCCGCAGCGCTGCGCACCGCAGGCCTTGCGACAGTGCTCGAAAGTCTGGATTTCGAGGTCGTCGACTACGGCGATCTTTCCGTGGCCGAAGTCGGGGACCTCACCGACAGGCCACCGGAAAGCGCCAATCACTACCGCGAGATCCAGCGCTGGACGCGCGTTCTGAGCCGCAAAGGCTATGAGATTGCGAAGACCGGCGCGCTGCCGATCTTTCTCGGCGGCGATCACACGCTGTCCATGGGATCGGTCAATGCCATGGCGCGTCATTGGCGGGAGCGTGGACGCGAGCTGTTCGTGCTCTGGCTCGATGCCCATGCCGACTACAACACGCCGCAGACGACGATCACTGCGAACATGCACGGCATGTCGGCCGCGTTCCTGTGTGGTGAGCCCGGCCTTGACGGCCTGCTCGGCGACGATCCGCGCGCTTCGATTACCCCTGACAGGCTCGATTTGTTCGGTGCGCGCTCGATCGACAAGCTCGAGAACGAATTGATGCGCGCGCGCCGGATCAGGGTCGTCGACATGCGCCAGATCGACGAGTTCGGCGTCGCCGTCTTGATCCGGCGCGTCATCGAGCGGGTCAAGGCGAGCAACGGCGTGCTGCATGTCAGCTTCGATGTCGATTTCCTCGATCCGTGCGTGGCGCCGGGCGTCGGCACCACGGTGCCGGGTGGAGCGACCTATCGTGAAGCACACCTGATCATGGAGCTGTTGCACGATTCCGGCGTGGTCGGATCGGTCGACATCGTCGAGCTCAATCCCTTCCTGGACGAGCGTGGCCGGACCGCGCGTACGGCGGTCGAGCTGATCGGCAGCCTGTTCGGCCAGCAGATCACCGACCGACCGACGCCGAGCAACGCGATCGCTCCGGGCGAGTGATGCCGTCGACCTGGAACCAATCGAGCTTCTTGCCGCGGACCTCGCGCCTTCAAAATTGGGCCGGAACATTCCCTCGATTGCCAAGTTTTCCCGGTGCTCTTCCCCAAGGGCGACCCCGTATGGCCTCAGTTCGAACGCCCCCGATCTCCCCGCGAGCTGAGGCCTTTTTCTGCTCCGGCAGATTGGATATCGATGGTGCACGCAGTTCTCTCTCCTTCGGGGCGCATCGGTATGTTTTGTCAGAGAGATCGGCTGGTGACCCGGCCGGAACTTTGCCGACATAACACGTTCCCGATGCGCGGGCGCGAACGTAGGCGGACACCATGAAATGGATGCTTGTGGTCCTCGTGGGTGGCGTCGCCCCCGTCAATACCGATCTCGTATTCGACAAGTTCAGTGACTGCCTGTCCGCCGAAGCGCAAATGCGACAGCACTACGCCGATGCGTTCGATGCCTGGGACCGTGTGGCCGCAGCGAGAATCGACCGCCGTAGCGACTACAGGAAAGCCCGCGATCTCGAGGCGAAAAGACTGCTGAGCAACATAGGCACCTGTGTGCCACACGGCGGAGGAGATTCTATTGCGCCGGCGGAGCAGCCCAAGCCGCCCGCCGCACCTTCGCAGCAACCCGCTGCGCCGCCGCCGGCGGTGCGACCTTAGCGAACGCCGACCGATTGCCTTCAGCCAAATTCCGGCCTGCGAGGTCGCAGCGGATCGGGAGAAAGTGGCAATCTCTTGGAACCTTGTCACCAATTCGCGGGTTCTCGCAGCGCCGCGTCCTGCGGTGAGGAGATACCCATGAAGAAGATGATGCTGACGTGCGCGGCTGCTGCGCTGATCTCGACCGGCGCGCTGGCGCAGTCGACCGTTGTCACCACCACCGGCACCGGCCATGCCGCCGCCGTGCAGATCGAGCCGGAATACCGCACGAAGATCCGTACCTACGTGACCGAACACAAGGTGCGCCCGGTGCAGACCCGAGAGAAAATCGTGGTCGGCCAGCCGGTGCCGCGCGAGGTCGAGCTCGAGGCCGTGCCCGCCGATTGGGGCCCCTCGCTCACCAGGTATCGTTACGTCTACTCGGGCGAACGCGTGATGCTGGTCGATCCGTCGACGCGCACGGTCGTCCAAGAGATCGACTAAGTCCCGGGAGGCGGGTCGCTGAGCAGGCGGCCCGCCTCCCGCAACCACGGCCCCGCCCAATACCTTCCCCTTATTCTTGTTTGCGAGCGGCTGTCATGCCGATCATTCGATACTTCGTCTTCGTCGGCGGGGTCCTGCTGACCTTGCTGCTCGCTGCCGACCGGTATTTGCCGGCTCCGGGCGAGCCTGCAGCGACGGCAGATCATGACAGAACCATCATCCGGATCGCATCGGCAAGGATGCTACCGGAGAAGATCGTATTCGATACGCGGCCGCGCGCCGAGATGCTTGAGATCGCGCAGGCCGATCCGATTTCTGAAGAACCGCGGCAGCAAATCCGTGAAGCCATGGCCGCCATGCCTGCAGCACCCTCCGGCCAGATCAAGAAAGAACCGGCCCTCCGCGTCTCCGCACGTACGCATCCGAAGCGCTCGGCCAAATCATCGAAACGGACACCCGAGCGACGGCTTGCCTTCGAGCGGCACGACCCGTCTTCCGGCGGATGGTGGTGAGCGGAAAACTTCGCAAGTGATCTAAAGGAAAAGGCCGCGCCCGTTCGGAGCCCGGCCTTCTTTGCAGATGGGAAGAGCGCGAAAGCGATGCCGAAGAACTCGCCAGCTTCGGGATAGCCTACCTGCACCGGCTTCCCAAGGACGAATGTTGACGACATGAGGATGCTCGTTGCCCGCGTGGCCCGCGGAAGCACAAGGCCGAGTTGGACGCTGCTGGCGATTTCCTTTCTCGTCTCGGCGGTGATCGTGATCGCCTTGCGCATCATGTTCGGGAGCTAGATCGGATCGCCGGGCTTGCGGCTCCGCTCCCGGAGTACCCAACCGGGAACAAGTGGAATATCCAGGCGTTGGCGGCCATGCATCCATCTGGATGCTGACTCACTGGAGGAGACGATGATGAAAATTACTTTCGCCGCGGCTCTGATCAGCAGCGCTCTGATCGGCGGCGCTGCGTTCGCGCAATCCACGCCGCCGGCTGATCGAGCGGCTCCGGCTGCTACCGCACAGCCGGCCGATAAGATGATGCTCAAGGACAATTGGCGCGCCTCGAAGCTCATGGGCCTGAACGTCTATAACGAAGCCAACGAGAAGCTCGGCGACATCAACGAACTGCTCGTCGACAAGAGCGGCAAGATCAACGCAGTGGTGATCGGCATCGGCGGCTTCCTGGGAATGGGCGAGCACGATATCGCCGTTTCGATGGACAAACTGAAGTTCGTGGAAGAGCCGGTCCGGACCAGCTCGACCAGCACTTCGACCACCCCGCGCGAGACGACGACCGGCGCGGCTTCGACCAACGCCACGACCCGCAACACCAATGATTGGGTCCCCGATCACGCCGTCATGAGCGGAAACAAGGAGCAGCTGAAGGCACTCCCGCAGTTCAAATATTCGGACTACAACTGACAGGACGAAACGTTATCGAGATCGAGGGCCTCCATTTGGAGGCCCTTTTCATGCCGACCCACCATCGGGGCCGCCTGCTGCGGCGCTTCACACTCAGCCACGTGAAACTATTCACTCGGTTCGGCAATGCGGTGCCGGGCCGGGTCGATTTCCCGACCGCAGGATCGTGGCCTCTGCAGGGTGGAACCGCCCGTCCCCAAGGGGGCGGGGGAACCGGGAGGGGCGCCATTGAATTAACCCTGCATGAGGACAACAGCGGATCTTTCGATGACAAACACTCGTTTCGCGAGCTCCATTTCTGCCGCCCTCCGCCATCCCGGTGTGATCGCGCTGATCGTGGCTGGCGTGACGATTGCGGCAATGCTGATTGTCGATCACGGCCCCTGGAGCCGCGCCAAGACCCAGCCGGCCCATATTGCGATGTATGCGACCACGGGAGAAGCGGCACGGGCGGCTGGTGCTGCGGTACTCCCGACCAAACCGAAATCGCCGATCGAGCCGTCGCGGCCGGGGCCCAAGACGTCGCCGACCGTCAACCCCGTGACGCCGTAACTTCGCTGCTCACGATGGAGCCGCCTCGCAGATCTCGGTGGCGTTGTCGCCGCTCTAGCCTCGACCGATCACCGACGAGCCGAGCAGAGCGAGCACGGCCAGCGCCATCAGCGCGGTGCCGAGCCAGCCCAGCGCGATCAGCCATGACCGGGCCCTGAAGCGGCCCATGATCGCGCGGCTCGACACGATCAGCATCATCATCGCCATGATGGGCACGGCGACGATGCCGTTGAGCACCGCGCTCCACACCAGCATGTGGATGGAGTCGATGCCGGTGAAGCCGAGGCCGAAGCCGATGAGCGTTGCCGCGGCGATGATGGTGTAGAAGCCGACCGCTTCATCGGGCTTGGCCTCCAGCGTGGCGCGCCAGCCGAAGATCTCTGCGACGCCATAAGCGGCCGAGCCCGCCAGCACGGGGATGGCGAGCAGGCCGGTGCCGATGATGCCGAGCGCGAACAGCGCGAAGGTGAAGTCGCCGGCGAGCGGCCGCAGCGCTTCGGCCGCCTCCGTCGCCGAACCGATGCTGGTAACGCCGTTGGCGTGCAGGACCGATGCGGTGGTGAGGATGATGAAGAAGGCGATGCCGTTGGACAGCAGCATGCCGGAGATGGTGTCGGCCCTGATGCGCGCGAGCTCCGGGCCGGCGCCGCGCTTGACGTCGCGAAGCGGCTTGTCGCGCTTGCCCTGGTTCATCTCCTCGACCTCCTGCGAGGCCTGCCAGAAGAACAGATAGGGGCTGATGGTGGTGCCGAGCACGGCGACGACCATCAGAAAATAGTCGGCGCTGACATTGGCCTTCGGCCACACCGCGGCGAGCAGCGCCGTGCTCCACGGGATCTCGACGGTGAAGGCGGTCGCGACATAGGCGAACAGCGCCAGGGTGAGGAATTTCAGCACCGGCGAATAGCGGCGATAGGGCAGGAAAACCTGGAGCAGGGTCGAGCCCGCCGCGAAGATCAGCGCGTGCTCGTGGTTGAGGCCGCCGATGACCAGCGAAAGCGCCTCGGCCATCGCGGCGATGTCGGCGGCGATGTTGAACGTGTTGGCGGCAACGAGCATGGCGACCAACGCCAGCACCGCCCAGCGCGGCGCGACCTTCATGACGTTGGCGGCGAGCCCCTTGCCGGTGACGCGGCCGATCTGCGCGCTGACGAGCTGGATGGCGATCATGAACGGCGTGGTCAGAAACACCGTCCACAGCAGCCCGTAGCCGAATTGCGCGCCGGCCTGCGAATAGGTGGCGATGCCCGAGGGATCGTCGTCGGCAGCTCCGGTGATGAGGCCCGGCCCCAGCCTTTGCAGCAGCGTCGGCGCGGATTTCGTCGGCGTGAGAGCGCTGTCGCTACTCATGAAGGGGACCTCGTCGGGGCGGGTGCTTTTATGCAAATGCTAATCGGGAAACGAAAGTTCCTCGCCGCGCGGGCGTCCTATCGATTTCTGATAATGCTAAGTCGACTTGACTGTCGGGCAAAACAGGTGTAGATTGCCATCATCGCAAAAATTCCCGCATCCCAGATTCTCGCAAGTTAGTCCGCGAGGCTGCTTGTGTCGGCGGCGGGACTTTGAACGTTGGGGATGAAGGACGTCGGCCGCGCTACTTGACGCTGACGAACATGCCCCATGCGGCGGCCAGCGCCGCTCCGGAAAAGACGATCAGCGGGTTATCGCAGAACGCGCCGCCATAGCTGCACATGGTGACGCCCAACGAGCCGATCTCATGATGGCTCGCGGAGTAGAACAGTCCCGACAGCACCAGCAATGCAGCGGCGACGTAGTACATGGCAATCTCTCCGACGCTTTCCCGATTGCATTCGCGCAAGCACATGTCCCAGCATGGCGCGAAGAGATTGCATCCTGCCGAATTCGGTAGGTTGCATTTGAGTCAAATGTCGGAAAACGCACGGATCGCCTTGTTCCGGAGCAGGAACAGGCATTCATTAGTGCGGTGCACCTTGCTGAATGTAAGTGCGCGCCCCCGCCGGAATTGCCAGAATTTCCCGCTGGTCCAGCGCTGGGCCAAATTATGAAATACCGAAAACGTGGAGGCTGACAATGCATCCGTTTGGCTGCGCACACGATGTCGCACTTCTTCATGAACGAGTTGAAGTGCTAGTTTTACAACTCGCCGCGCTGGAAGAATTGCGCATGCGCGTGCTTGTAGCCGAGCAGGTGATGAAGAGAACTGGAGCAGACCCACGCGGTGAAGCGCCTCAACAACCGCCAACCGAAGCGCGGTGGAGTGGCAGGAAACGTCTCGCGATTGCTACTGCCGAACCGATGCGTAGCCTCGTATGAAGATCGGCTCTCGGCAAGAAAAAGGCCCCGCATGGCGGGGCCTTTATCGTGTGTGTGGAGACCTATCGCCGCGTGCCCACGCCGTAGAGCTCGCGCTCGCGGCCGATGTCCTCGGGAGACAGGGGCGGGCTTGCGGCATCGAAGTCGGTCCAGCCGGCTTTCTGCCAGGCCGCGCTGCGATCCTGAAGGTTCACGGACTTATCGTGGAGAAGCGCATCGAGGCGTGAGCGGTCCTGGTCGGGCACCCTTGCGGACACCAGCGTGCCGCCGCGGCGAATGCCCTCGGCATAGCGCGAGGCATCTTCCCTGGAGACGCCGGCCTGCGTCAGGGCGCCGACGATGCCGCCCGTGGCCGCGCCGGCAGCCGCGCCGACAGCGGTCGAGGCGAGCCAGCCTGCCGCGACGACCGGCCCGAGGCCGGGGATTGCCAGCAGGCCGAGCCCGGCGAGCAGGCCGGCTGCGCCGCCGAGGCCGGCGCCGATGCCGGCTCCGGTCCCGGCGCCTTCAGCGCGATCGTCGACGCCGTCGCGATCGCGGTCGACCTTGCCGGACCGCGAACCGTACCAATTGTCCGAATTGTTGGCGACGATGCTGATATCGGAATGCGGCACGCCGGCGCCTTCGAGCCGGGTCACGGCACGTTCGGCATCGGAGTAATTGTCGTAAAGACGTGAGATGGTGACTGTCATTGTTCGGTCTCCTCGTGATTGCTTGTTACTTGGTGGGGTTCACGTTGCCCTGGAAGTCGACGCTGACGTCGCTCTTGCTGCCGGCCTTGTCGGCCTTGCCGCGCCAGACGCCTTCGTTGTCCTTGTGCAGGCCGGAGACGTTGGAATAACCGGCATCCTCGATCCGCGATTTGGCCTGCCCCTCGGTGAAGCTGTTGCGGCCGGCGACCGGCTTGTTCGAGTTGTTCTGGTCCGAGCTGTTGACGGCGTTGTTGCCCGGCCCACTCTGGGCAGGCTGCGATTGCGCGCTGGCGGGCACCGCTCCGAGCAGCAGCATGGTCGTGGCAAGTAGAGTAAGACGTCGCATTTTTTTGTCCTCCAGCAGGTGAAAGTGCCGGCGACAACAAGTGAGATTCGAATTGGTTGCTTCCGTTTGCAGATGCCGAGTGCCGCAGCCTGTCTCGCGCGAAATGTGCGTGTGCATCGAACCAGATTAGGAACGTCTGCCAGTTTGTCCCGTTTATGCGCGCCGTGCGGATGCCGTTGGCAGATTTATTTCAGCCGCCGCATCAACTGATACGGCACGAAGGCGTGAGGGGCGGATGATGGCCGGAGCGCGCGCGTTGAGTTGGCGCGCTGGCGGCCCCGGCATTTTCGCTCCCCGCGTCCAGCCCCGGAGGTGCCTGGGGTCGCTCCCATGCGGCTTAACTGGTTTTTCGCCTTCGGAACTTCAACTGCTCCGGCCCATTGTCGCCGGGAAATCGAGACAGCTCCCATCATGCAATCTGACTACCCGCTGCTGAAGAAATGGACGGCGCAAGACCACGAGCGATTGAAGGCATTGGCCGAAGCAGGCCGGCGGCCGGACGAGATTGCAAGCGAGCTCAATCGAAGCGAAGCGGCGGTGAGAGTGCGTGCCTGGCAGCACGGCATCGCCTTGCGGCTTGTCATTCAGAGGCGCAAGCCTGTGAAATCCGCTAGTTCGAAGGCCCGGATGTGATTGAACGGCGGCCACGTCACTTCGACGATTGTGCGTCGGCTTGCGTCCTGGCGGGCTCCCAAGGTGCGGGAAGGATGACGCGGATCGGACGAGCCTCAGCGGAGCCTTGACCAGCAGGCCGGGCTTGATCCCCGGCGGGTTCGGCCAGAGCCACGGACAAGAGTGCAATCAGCATCGCCAGCGAAGTCGTGACAAGTCTCATATCCAGCATCGACGCCTCCAGTTTTCGCACCAACGCTGGCGGCGGCTGTCGGTTCAGGCACGATCGGGAACAAGTGGTAATTTTGTATGTTTGAAGAAGACAGATCCGGATGACCGGACTGCTGGAGGAGGACACGATGAACATCAAGACCATCATTGCCGCTGCCGTGTTGACGTCATTTGCGGCTCCCGCATTCGCGCAGTCGTTCTACGTGGTGCAGGACGTCAAGACCAAGAAGTGCACGATCACGGAGGCGAAGCCGACGACCACGGAAACGACCGTCGTCAGCGGTGACACCGTGTACAAGACCAGGACTGAAGCCGAGGCCGGCATGAAGACCGTCAAGGTCTGCACGTCGAACTGAGAAGGACAGATGCCTGTACTTTTGCTTTGGCCGTCCCGGCCGTGATCGTGCTCGGTGGCGGCGTTTATCTGATTGGCCACATGCACTGAGAATGGATGCCGAGGGGGCCTGGCGCGTCCACGGCCCCCTTGCGAGTGAGGTTGCGAAAGCGTCAGCAAAAGCCCGCGTGGAGCGATCCGCGCGGGCTTATTGTATGTGACGCCTCGTCCGCTTGCCGCGCAGACGACCTCGCGGTGACCATGTTCAATTCTGTACTCAAGCAGGCGGCACCCCGAGCCCCTCGTCCGACGAAACACGGCTGAAACATTGCTGAAACCAGATCGTCCTGAACTCCGCGCCCGCTCGTCCCGACCAACGGAGCGAAGAGGAGAGACAGTCATGATCCAGATCGGTTCGAAGGAAGAAGTCGCGTTCCTGCTGGCGCTGTTCGGCACCCACACCCAGCCGGTGCAGCGGCCGAAGCCGAAATCGCAGCAAAGGTGAGAGGCTGAACCCATGCCAGGTTTGGCCGAATGCCAGAGCCTGCTCAGGCTCCTGATCGCCAGGGGCGATCCCAAGGCCATCCCGCTCGCCAAAGGTGCCATCGATCAGTATCTGAACACGGCGCCGCTCAGCGCACGCGGGCGCGGCCTGCGCGTGCTCCAGCGCGACGCACTGGACCAGCACGATGTGGCGGTCGGCGTGCAGCGCTCGTTCGCCGAGACGGTGGATGCCTATATCGAGCACAAGCTTGCGGAGGAATAGGGGGGCCGCGCAGCCAGGCAAAGTCCCCGTCCTGCCGGATCGACCTCGGCGGCGTTCCCGGAACCCGTTGATCCCAAGCGAATTTTTCGTCGCATTTGGAAACCTTTGCCCGTCCCGGGCCTATTAGGGCAAAGGATGCAACGATGCCGCGTTATTACTTCGACCTTCGCGACCACCAGGGAATTGCGCTCGACGAGGAAGGGCTGGAATTGGCCAGCCCGCGCGCCGTTCGGGCCGAGGCCGCCAAGTCGCTTGCCGACATGGCACGCGATGCCGTTCTTTCCGCGCCGCCCACGGGCGGCAGGCAGACGATGGCGATCGACGTTCGCGACGCCAGCGGTCCCGTCATGCAGCTGACATTCTGGTTCGAGATCGAGACTCCGACCTCGCGATCGCCATCACGCGATCATTGACGCGTCAACGCGTCCGGCGGCGACGGCTCGGGATCCAGCACGGCGATCTTCCGGCCGAGCTGCCACACCTCGACCTTGCCATGACGGGTGTACTGTCGTGCGAAGCTGAGAGCGGAGGAATCCGACGGAGCCTCGAACGCTTCGGCGGAGCGGAAGACCCCGTTCTCGCCGACGAGATAAGCGCGATATTGCTGCATCATGTCGGTGCCCTCAGGCCGGGGGAGCGCAG
Source organism: Bradyrhizobium sp. CIR48 (assembly GCF_014198315.1). Taxonomy (NCBI): domain Bacteria; kingdom Pseudomonadati; phylum Pseudomonadota; class Alphaproteobacteria; order Hyphomicrobiales; family Nitrobacteraceae; genus Bradyrhizobium; species Bradyrhizobium sp. CIR48. The sequence continues at coordinate 388,595 of NZ_JACIHG010000002.1, read as the reverse complement.
CCAGGCCTCGATCTGCATGGCCGTTTCGTCCTGCCGCGCCCGGCGCAGCAGCATCTCCCGGCGGCGCCCCGGCGCGAGCGCGCGCGCTTCCTCGCGACAGCGCGTGGCTTCGTCGGCGAGTCTTTCGCTGAGAGTCCTGGTCTGTTTGAAACGACGCCGCGTCAGCATGGCGCATCTCCCTGTTCGCGGAGGCGGGAGCGCAAACTGGCGTTCTCATCACCGATAAATGCCACGAGCCTTGCGGTGATGAATTAACGCTACGCCGCCGGCGGCGCCGAGTCTGTATCATTTGGTATGTCCGCAAATTAAATTTTCGGGTGCAAGTTCAGTCATTTGAGCCACTTACTCATCTTGAGTGCGACACAAGAGCTAAGTTCACTTTTGAACCAAAGCGACCTCTGGTCGTTTGCAAGACATCACCGGCCAAGGATTTGTCCGTAGGCGTCGGTGGCCGAGAGACCCAGCGTGCTCCCGCCTGCAAAGCGAAGGAGCATACCGATGCGGGTTTATCGGCCGTTGCCTGCCGATCATGAGCAGGCAGAATACATGCGACAGCTTTTGCGCGAGGCCCGCGAGCTGCTGAAGCAGTCGCCGCCCGATACGTTTCTGGGACGCAAGACAACAGAGGCGCCTCCGAAAAAGCAGGAGCCGGACGCGGATACCGGCTGACGCGTGGGTGCTTGTCGAATCCGGCCACTGATGCCCGCTCTGAATTTACTTCCGCTTCCGGCGGCACAATGGACATCGCTGGACTTGCTGTCGGTCTGGTCCCGTCGCGAATGACCCAACTGAGACATTGACGCTGAGCTTCTGTCCCGCGTTTTGCGTTCAGGACCACGGCGGCTCTTCGCTCGCCCCGGCTGCTTCGTGGCGGATCGTGACATCCGCCGAACGCAACCCGGTCAGCAATACAGTTCTGACAGAGGCAGCATCAAATCCAATATCCTTGGCATTTGGTGGATGTGCCTCGCTGTTCTTCAATCGGAGCGCAAGGTGCAATTGCTCGCAAAGGTGCTGAACGACGAGATTGACCTGATCGTCAGTCATGATCGGCTTCTCCTGCGGCCATTCTGCTACAAAACCAGGTAGCGCACTTGATCGGACGGTATGCGGTTGGACCGCCCATGGGATCACCCTGGGCGATGACCATGTGCGGATGAATGAGACGCATTCCGTTCGCTACAACGCGAAGGGTTCGAAATTCGACGACATCAGAAAGAGGGCGGCGCTCCCACGCAACTGGCGGCGCTTGCGGCTACTTTATGCCCGAGGACCCATTGGGCTCCATGTGCACCAAAACCTCGCCGGTGGTGATTTCGGGAACTCCAAGATCGAGGTCTGGCAGACTTGCCTGAACAAACGCGAGTATCTTGGCATTCGCTGCATTGGCGCTTTCGCAGTCGTCAAATATCATCACAGCGATACCAACACCGTCGCCCGCATCCAGCACATAGTAAGATTTGAATCCGTGCGATTGCCTTAGGATCTCGCCGACGCCGCTCCTGGCGCGGCGAGCAGCGTCCGCGACCGAACGAACCTTGGCGTACTTGCGAATGACCATGTACATGGGGCCACCACGCGCTACACGCCCCCACGCATCAAAGCACATCGGCCCTGGTTGGACTAGGGCCTCCTCTGGATGGGTCACACCGACCGTTGGGCCCGCGCAACGCGCCTTTCCAATCAGCCATCCTCGCCCCGCAAGTGGGGGCCGAGGTGCCGAGGCTAGGAGCCCTCGAACTTGAACGACACGTTGAGCTTGGCGCGATAGGCCTCAACTTTTCCGTTTTCATCCAGTTGCATGTCGAGCTTGATGACCTCTGCAACGCGAAGATCCCGGAGAGATTTCGCTGCTTGCTCGACCGCATTGGCGGCCGCCTTCTCCCACGAGTCGCTGCTGGTACCGACCAGTTCTATGACCTTGTAGACGCTATCAGCCATGTCGTCCTCCTGTTCGGTATGACCCAGGAAATCTAGCATCAGGATCTCGACGCTGATACCGTTTCGGGCGGAGCCGAGAAGGGACAAACTGCTGGCGGAGGGGCGGCTCTTGGCTCCGAATGAACTGCCGGACCGACGCCATCGTGTCCGCTCATGGCGGATCGACGGAAATGCGTCCGATTGGCTGTCTCTTTTCAGTCTCCCCGGACCGGAAGGCAGCACGATCCTGTTGGCGCGCAAGCTCACGCCCAGACAAAACGGCTATGGCTCGTGCCGAGCGCGAGAAAGATGGCCCCAAGGAAGCTCTGGAAGGAAGCTCTGGAAGGAAGCTCTGGCTCGCACGCGAACCATCTCGGTCACCTGCCTCGCCGAAAAAGGGGTAAAGTGCCCAGGGCTCACATCCGAGGAGCAACAACATGACCCTACGCCCCGAACTGGTCCCCGCCAGGATCGACTGGCATGTCTTCGCGGTTATGAGCAACACGATGCCGCCTCGAGATCCTGACGACGACGAAGAAGATGACGACGAAGACGATGAGGACGAAGAGCAAGACGAGGAGGAGAACCAGACCGACGAATCGCCGGTCGTGCGCGAGCCGGACGAAGACTAAGCGGGATGCTTGGAGATAGCCTTGAGCTTCGGTGAGTGCGAGCCCCAGCCTGCGCGCGGCGCGCTGGTGCGTCCGGCGGCTTTCAAGGTCGGTCTGATTCCGAGAGCCACCGATAGACGCTGAAGGGACCGGGTTTCCGGTGCAGCACTATCGGCGTTCACGGGTAGAGGAGGTGAGCATGACCCTCATATGGCTTGGTGTGCTGCTTGTTTTCGGCGGCATACTCCAGATGGCGTTTCAGCCCATCTGGCGAGGCCGATTCAGCGGTGGAAGGTGGCTTCGCTCGGGGCGTGACACGCTGGAGCCTGAAAGGCCGGGTGGCGGCTTCGGCATCAAATCGAACTGGCCTGGACTTGTGATGGTCGCACTTGGCGGCACTTTCTTGCTGGCCGGAGCTGCCATCTGAGTTGAAATGTCTCGGGCGTCACCCGTTATCTGGCCGCGCCAATCTGCTGGAGCCGTGTCTCGTCGTGGCGTCCGCGCGCCGGATCAGGCGCGAAGCGCAAGGTGCAGGAATTGGTTGAAGGCGCTCGCCTGGTAATCGGCGAACGCCTCGCCGTTGACGAAGCCGCGCTTGCGGTACAGCGCCAGCGTCGGCTCGAATGCCGGGCCGCTTCCGGTCTCCAGGCTCAGCCGGGTCAACCCGCGCGCCTTCGCCTCGCGCACGATGTGGTCCAGCAGCAGCGCCGCGACGCCGCGGCGCAGATGATCGGGGTGGGTCCGCATCGACTTCACCTCGGCGCCGCCATCGCCCAGCTCCTTCAGCGCGCCGATGCCGACGACGTCGTCGCCCTCGCGCACCGACCACACGGTGACCCCGGGCACCTGCAGCCCCGACAGGTCGAGCGCGAACACATGGCCCGGCGGCGAGCTCGCATGCATGCCGGCGAGATGCAGCGCGAGCAGGCGGCGGGTCGGTTCGGAGGTGAGATCGTCGGGGTGGATTGAGAACATGGGGGGACCGTTTGGGAGCTGTGCCGACATTCGGATTGCGCCCGCACAATATGAAGCAAACAAAGGCTGGTTGACAATGTTCCCGTTTTGTTCTAGGTAGTCGAAATACTTCAACTGTTGGGCGAGCGGCGCAGCGGATCGCGTCTCGTCCCCAAATTTCCGGGGGTAGTCGATGAGTAGCTCCCTTCTCGCTTTGGTCTTATTGGATAATCCGGTGACGCCGGACATGTCAGCGGTTGCAGAGGTCCTTCACGCCCGACATCCGGAGTTGGCAACGGAGACGATGGACGACGGGCGTGCACCGCAGGCTCGAGCAAACTCGCCGCTCATTCGTTGCGGCAACGAGCTTGTCGCCGTGATGTCGATGCCGGCACCCATCCCGGACGACCAGGGACTGTGGGCACGCGCTGCGACGACGTGGCCGGAGAGCAAGGCGGTGGCCGCCCGGCATCGAGGTCATATGATCGTATCGATGCTCGGTAAGAGCGAACAGCCGCTGGTCGCCGCGCGCATCACGACCGCAGTCATCGGTGCGTTGATTGCGACGATGCCTGAGTGCTGCGGCGTGGTCTGGGCGGGCCGGGTCGCGCGGCCTGCCGATCTCTGGCGCGAGATGTCCCGCGATTCGTTCGCACCGTATCCTGATTACCCCTTTAGGCTATGGGTCGACATTCTTCCGTTCCGGACAGGCTCGAAGATCGCCGCGGTCACGATGGGACTGTCCGCCTTCGTCGGGCGTGAGATCGAGTTCGTGACCGGCAAGCTCACGCTTTCGGCGTTGTTCGACAAGGTGGTTGGGCTTGCCGTGTATCTGATCGAGCATGGCAGCGTGGTGAAGGACGGTGACACGATCGGGGCAAGCGCGAGCGAGCGTATCCAGGTTCGTCACAAGAGCTCCGATGCGTTTGGCGGACTGCCGGTGTTTTACTGTGTGGACGATTCTGCTTAGATGGGCGGCATCGGAACACTGCCACGGAATACGAAATAACCTTCGTAAATGAGTGAAGATTGATGGTCGATTCCCTACCAAAGAGGCGCCGGGCCAAGGCAAAGAATCGAAAGTTTTATGTCGTCGGCCTCGGCGGGTTTCACACGGCGCCGGGATGGGAGATGGACAATCTCGCAACTCTCACAGGCGGACGCCTGGTCCTCATTCCGCCGCGGGAGCGGGGCTTCGTGTCTTTCCCTGAAACGCCGCGACTTGTCATCGACAAGTCTCTCGGTCGCGCTCCCGCGGACTGGGAGCTCTTTCATGACTACCGGCTCATTTCCGACCGGATGAAGAGCCTTCTCGAAACATTGGATCTGGAGGGAGTTCGTTTTGTCAGATGCGAGACCCAATACCGGGATGGCCGTGCGGCGCCAGCTTATTGGCTTTGTGATATTGTCAGGGTTCTCGATGCTGTCGACGAAGCAAAATCGGTTCTTGAGATCGAGTATCGCACGCCCGATCGTAAGGTTTACAATCTGAGTAGAAGAAGCAGTCTTGTCTTCAAAGAGGATAGCGTCGGGGCGGCTCATATTTTCAGGCTCGCCTTTTATCCCATGGTCGTCTGCGACCAAGTCCTGAAGGATGCGTGCAAGGAAGCGGGGATCAGGGGCATTGGATTCACCGATACGACGAAGTATTGACCTGATGTGCCGCGGCTGCCGATATTGAAGTCCTACTTGGAGAAGATCGCCGACCAAAAAGGCGAGAGACTCGGGTTCGTCTGCGGCTCATCGTCCGATGGTGCAGGATAATTTGCGGTGTCTGTTGTCGTGGCCTGTTCGTTGACACGTCGGGCAAAACACCGGCAGAGTAGTATGGTCTAGAGAAGTCGGCTCGCGGTATTTCGCGAGCCTTTTTTATTGGCTCGTTTCCGTAGCAGCTAGGCATTCTTAGCCCACGTCGTTGCAGAGGCCTACTTCAGGCAATTGCATTGAGCGGACCGTCGTCATTCACGGCGTCGCCATTGGCCGCTAGCTGCCGCTTCGCCCGTCAGAACACACAGGCACGCGGGCAAACCTCACGATTCAATTTTCTCCTCGCATGCGGGCACCGAAGGTTTCGGCGCGCCGCTGATGATTGCATTGGCGCAATGCCAGAGGGTAGCATGTTACAAACCCATCACATCTTGCTACAGGAGCTTGCCGGCCACTTCACACTCAAGGTCTTGGGTGATCGTTTCAGGCTCGATGGCATCAAGAATTTGATGAGCCTGCCATCAAATCAAAAAGCAGCTCAAGGGCTGGGATCAAGTCCTCATACGGGCGGCCATCTCGGCAGTTACAGGAAAATATTTTGCAAGTTTCTTGGTGAACTCCAGGAGCACCCATCCTTTGTTGCCGCTCAGGAAGGCGACACTGCTGCTCTTGATCAGCTGGACGCCGAGATGAGTGGCTTTCTCGCGGCGGCCAAGCACGCGCTTGCAAGGGGGCATCTACTTACCAATACACCTTCGGGAAGGACACAGGAGGAAGCGAACAAAAATAATGAAGACTGGTACGCAAACCGGAGGACATATGCCAAAGACAATCAAGACAGCATTCAGCAGATGCAGGACACTGTCGACCAACTCCATGCGGCTGGCCAATGGGACGGCGCCCTGCGTGCGCCCATCCTCTTGCCGGACGGCGGCCTCAGTCTCGCCGACAAGATCGAGCTCTTGAAGAGATATGGCTCCAGTTCAGGGATTTCGCAGCATTTCTCCCCTGTTGGGCCTGTCCCTGATCTGCCTGGCTTTGCCGCCCCCGCGGCCGACGTACGACTGCCCGGCTTTATCCCGCCTTCAACAGAAGGTCTGAATCGACCGGAAGGATTTACGCCAAGTAATCCGCTTCCCACGTTGGGAGTACCAGGATTTCCGGTGATCAATCCTCAAGGTTTTGAACAACTACCTCCCACCACGGCGGTCCCTCAGGATCCCTTCATCTTTAAATACGATCTGGCTAGCGGAACGCCGCATCCCTTCTACGAGAACCCATTGGCCGGCGGCACATCCGTGGCGCACAATGCGCTTCCTTGGTTGGCTGGAGCGGCGGCTGTCGGCATAGCGGCTCCCTCCATTCCCGCTTGGCTGCTTGCCATAGGGGGCGCCTTGGCGCTAACGCGCGCTGCCACTGCGGGGGAAAGCAGTTCCGGCACGATGACAGGCGCCGCCGCTCCCAGCGGAGGAGTGTTCTCGACAGGAGCGCCGCCGCTCAACATCATCGGCAATGGACTCAACGTCGACAGCGCGGCCAGTGGCCGCGGCTCTTCGGCTTCATCGACATTTGGGCGGCAGGTGGGCGGAGCTTCCTCGATCGATCCAGAGACTCGCGCTACCACTTTTGCAGATCGCTTTGGCAGCTGGGCCGGCCCGCCAGGCGGCACTGTACCTGCCAAGCCGGCAAACGTGGATAGATTACCAGACGCTCCTGCAGGCGGATCGGTCGCGCCCGAAAACGTTCGGCGCCTCGCCCGCGTCAATGAGTCCAACGCGGGCAGCGTGTTCACGTCCGGCAGTGCGCCGGTCCCGTATCTGCTGCCTTCCACGGAATTCAACGAGCGGTTCGGCAACTGGACCGTGGCGACCACTGGCAGCGCGCAACCGCAACCCAGCAAGCCGATCGGTCTCTTCGCCGACGAGCCGAGCTACGTCATTCCACCCCCGATCTTCGGAGTGGACGGTCCAGGCAATCCGCATAGTGACGCTGAGGAGTGGTTTTCGCGGTGGATACGGCCGTTGCTTCGACCAGAGTAGAGGTTGAGGTTGCGGAGCGGTGAGTATGCCGTCGGATCGTTCGTTTGACACGTCGGGCAAGAACACCCGCAGAATAGCATCATCGGAAGAGTTCGGATCGAGCCCGCGGGGTGCCGCGGGCTTTCTTTTCGCTGAGACGTTCCGTGCCGTAGGCCGTGTATTCATAAAAAGAATGTCTGTTTATGAGGGCCAAGCGGAAATCTTCTAGTCGGCTAGAGCATTACTGCTTCTGACCCAAAGCGGATCCTCGTTTCATACTTTGGTGTTTGCAGCCTGCACAAGCTTACGCTGCCGTTCGAATACCTCAGCTAACTCACGTATCGGCGTGTCAACGTCGCCGATCATAAACCTGCTTTGACGAAGATACATCAAACGCATGAGACGAGGCATTTCGAGATGTTCAATGATGCCAGGCTTCAGGACGATCACTAAAGTCTTCGCGGACGACGTTGGTCCCATAGCTGCCACAGAGCAAGATATCACGTCTGCCCACCGCACCAGCGTTGGTGAGACCGGATGATAGATAAAGCCCTCGGAGGTCAACGTTAGTTCTGGAAGCCCTTTTGCGTAGAAGCGAATTGCGAGGGAGCTTGACAGGAGCAAGAACACCCCTGCAGAAGCGCCGAGGATGCAAATAGCGCGCAGACCACCACTATGTGAGTTTGCAACAGCGGCGAGGCCAAGGACGCAGGTGAGACCGAGAAGGACAACAAATCTAAAGGCAAATGCAAAGAAGCCCTGCGATCTAATCGAAACAGGGCCTTTCGCCAGATCAATCATGAGACCTAAAGTCACGTCTTTCACGAAGCAACTTTCACAGGCTTGAGAGTACGCCATATCAGAAGTCGACCCGAAGATAACACCTCTAACAAATCCGGCTGACATACAGCTGACGTCAGGCATCTGGCCCATCGGCGACCTTCAATGATGTCCGCTGTTTGTGCTCTCTGAGAGACGATCGGACATCTGGGGCCGCCTAGGCGCCCAATTCAGGAGCGGGCGCTACGCCGCCGCAGCCGATCCGAACCACCGCATCAATGCCTTGTCGAGCCCGGATTGGTTCTCGTCTCCCACCCAGGCGACGTGCCCGTCGGGCCGCACCAGCACTGCGAGCGGCGCGGTGAAGGGCGAGACCGGCGATAGATGGTGGGTGTAGGCAATGTACATCACAAGCGCTAACAGAACGAATGTCAGCGCGTTGGACAAAGGGGCGAGCGTACAACCCGGTTGGCGCGAGTTCTTTCGCCCGTTCGGTCCCGCGCCTGAAAAGCAACGAGGGCGAGGTTCGGGCGGCGTCCTCCGTTGTCGGTTCGTTGGGTTAGACCGGAAGCAACCGGCCGACCTTCCAAGCGGCGCTAATGACCAATATCGGACTTACCGTCATTCTCAATTTGTATATCCGATGGACTAGGCTCACCCGGTATGGGAACCGGTCTTACCTTTTCCAGTTTTGGAGTGGTCGGTAACTTTTCGAGGGGCCGCGCCATGGGAGATCGCCGCAAAAGAGTGAAGCAAACCCGCTCCCTTGAAGAACGAATGGCCGAACAGGCCATTAAGCTCAAAGAGCGGGCCAGCCACTTGCCCGCTGGCAAGGAACGTGAGGGCTTGCTTAAGCGAGCCAGGATTGCTGAGACCGGCGCGCATCTAAGCGATTGGTTGACCTCGCCGGGCTTGCACCCACCCAAGTAAGGGTTTCGGGAAAACTGTCCAGTTTGATGCTTACCGACATTGACAGAGCACGCGGAGATTCGATGTTCCCGAAATCTTCTAGTCGGCCATAGCGTTACTGCTTCCGACTCGTAGCGGACTTAAAATGCTATGTTTGCCAAGGGAGGAGGATCATCCCTCCGGTCCGGGAATGAAGCAGCGCCACAAAGGAGTCATTCTTCCATCGGCGTAGGTTGGCCACCACCAAACCATCGCCCTGCCGCTGAGGTTCTGCCGGTTGAGCACGACAGAGTTTGGCACGTCAAACCATTGCCCGCGTTCGCTTGGCCGCTGCGGATTTTTCAGAAGGACTCTATAGCCATTCTTTGCTGTATCCCACTCGGCCTCCGCATATTGGCCGTCCCCTCCATCACAGCACGGCTCACCTGCCTTGTTCTTGAGACTTTTGAACCAAGCGTTCAGTTCTGGTCGCATCAGGTCGTGTGAATGGGCTGTGTTGATGCTGAAAGATGTGACCGCACACAATCCCACCGTGCGTGCTACCATCAACCGATAAAGATGCACTTGGCGTCCATTGGAACTGGTCATGGAAACCTCCGTTTCCCTGCCCACGTGCGTGGGTCATCGGAACCGCGCGAAGGTTCAAGGCGCCGCACCGGGACAAGTAGCCCTTTGGTGTCCGGTGAGGCTGCCGCCTCACCGGACCGATGAAGCTTCGACCGCTTTAGTTGAATGTTTGCAGCCTCAATTTGAGCGAGCCGTCGGCTTGGCGTTCGAATACGTGCATCGCCAAACCACCCAACGGAGATGGCTTGCCCTCCTTGTCCTTACCCGTGGCACTCCACTTTGCTGTGCCGAATACAACCTTGTCATCTCCGCCGACGTCGATCATCTCCAACTTGTGACCCGTCACACCGTTCGCGAAGAGTCCGGCAAAGAAACTCTCGATCTCAGCCGGACCTGACGCCACCTGATGTGTGGGCGGCATCAATTTTGCCGTCGCGACATAGGAAGCTCCGATGGCTTTCGCGTCGTGCTTGTTGAATGCGGCATCCCAAGCGGCGTAAGCCTGCTGCACGTCCCCCTTGGCGTCCGCGGCCAACGAAATTCCCGGCGCGCCGAGCAGACAAATGACTAGCGCTGATATTTGAGCCAACTTCATAGGATACTCCTCTGTTGGATAATTCCTTTTCCGATTGATCAGATCATCAGTCCAATCGTCTACCGCGGCTGCGCGCCCGCCAGCATGACGACACCGTCGCCGGTCGCGCTGCGGCCGGCCATTGGTTCATAGGGAAGAGGTGCAGGCGATGGTAACTTCAACGGCGCCGTTCACCTCGAAGTCCATATCGCGCGCCATGACACCGCTAATGCAGCCGGTCACACATGCGCCGAACTTCACCACCACGACCAGTTTTACGAAGACACGTTCATCATGGCTGGTGCCGGAAGACTCCATCCAATAGTTCGCGCAACAGCAATTCCGGGCGATTACCGTCAGCCAGGTTGACAAATGGGAGAGAGCGACGGCGCACATACTGCCTGGGCCGGAAATCCCCGCGCTTATCATCGGAGTAATTCGCCTTCTGGACCGAAGGCGAGGTTCGGGCGGCGTCCCCAGTTGTCGACTCGTTGGGGTAGACCGGAAGCAACCGGCCGACCTTCCAAGCCGCGCTAACGATCCGTAGCAGACTTTTGGCATATTGAGCGGATGCAACCACATTGCTATGCTTCATTCACATCGTGCCTTAGTTCTGATGGGCAGGCTTGATCAGGCTTACGGACTGCAGCCTGCAATTTGGAAATTGGAATTCTTGAAGCCATAGGCCCCGCCTCCGGACGCATTTCAAAAGCGGCCGGGGAATGTTCATGGACGTCATTTCCCTCCGTTCTTCCCCTTGACTCGGAGGCGGGCTTTTTCTGTCAGCTTGATCGAAAAAGTGATTCCGCCATGTCTATTCCAAAAAGCATAACCCAATGCACTTCAGTCAATCGTCACAACAGAAGCACGGCGTGCCACTACTTAGTTGTTTTAATCCTTTCAGTTTGCATCCTTCAGCTCGCAAGCAGTACGACGCAGGCCCAGTGCGCAGCTCGCGATGTTTTGGAGAGACAGCTGAAATTCAAGACACGCGCGTCCGAAGCGCCTCAACGGCTTATTAAATCCGAGCGCGACATTGCGATGTGGAAGACAATTGCAATAGGCACGTTCGCCGACTCACTTAAGCTGCGCGATGCAATGGACAGCATGCGATGCAGTGTGGGCAGCCAAGCGGGCGAAATCCTTGCCCGACCGTCCTTTATTACTGCTTCTCAGAAGACAGACATGGAGCTTGCACTCGTCTCCCCGACGCAACTTGGGTTCACGAGCGATAGTGTGACGTTAGCTGACCTCTACTCACGTGCTCAAAAACTCGGCTTTGAACTCGCACCGGCAGAGGTCGGACCACAATTGCGCATCCAATATTTCGACCAGCCCATAGGCGAGTTCCTCATCATCGGAATGGAGCCGATCATGACCTGGAGCGGGGACCCGATTATTCTGAATGTAGCAAATGGCGGCGCCGGATTGATCCTCATCGGCCAAGACGGTAGAGCCGAAGCCGAGATACCTGCTACGTCTCGGATCGTTTTTGCGCGTTCGCATAAACTTGCGGCCAATACCAATCTCGTCGATCAAGCTGCTGCAGTTCCGCGCGAGTAAGGAGGGTGACCGCAACTGGCCCATCGGCGATCTTCGATGATGTCCGCTGTTTGTGCTCGTCTGGAGAGACGAGCGGACATCAGGGGCCGCCGAACTAGCGCCCAATTCAGGAGTACGGGCGCTACGCCGCCGCCGCACCCGGTCCGAACCACCGCCTCACCGCCTCCTCAAGCCCGTGCTGGCTCTCATCTCCCACCCCCGCGACGTGCCCGTCGGGCCGCACCAGCACTGCGCCCGGGGCGGTGACCTGGCCGATGACCGGAAGCTCCCATACGCAATCGGTGCGGGCATCGACGACATCGATCCGGTTCTTCCAGGGGCCGATGTCGATGCCGCCTCGCTTGCCGAAATTGAGCAGCACGCCGCGCGCCCCGTGCAGCAGCGTGAACAGCTTTAGCTTCTGCCCTTCGACCGTCAGATCGAGATCCGGCATGCGCCGCCCCAGCAGCGCGTGGCCTTCGCCGAGATCATAGTGGATGTCGAGCCCGCTCATCATGGCGCCAAAACGTTTGCGCGGCTCGTCCATGCCGAGCAATTCGGAGACGGTGTCGCGCGCGGCCTTGAGGCCGTCGTCGCCGCGGCGGAGCAGGGCGATCTGCGCCATGGTGTTGCGCAGCACGCGCGCGCCGACGGGATGGCGCTCGGCATGGTAGCTGTCGAGCAGGCTGTCGGGCGAGACGCCCTTCACCACCTGCGCCAGCTTCCAGCCGAGATTGACGGCGTCCTGCACACCCAGGTTGAGGCCTTGCCCGCCGACGGAGTGATGGATATGCGCGGCATCGCCGGCGAGCAGCACGCGTCCTTTGCGATAGGTTACGGCCTGCCGTGCCGCATCGGTGAAACGGGAGATCCAGGCGGGATTTTGCAGTCCGAAGTCGGTGCCGTAGACCGCGACGAGCGCATCGCTGAGATCGCGCAAGGAGGGCTCGCCGCTGCGCGCGAGCGTTGCTTCCGTCACGACGACCAGCACGCGGCCGCTCTCGGTCTTACTGAGGCCGTGAAAGCCGAGCGCATCATGACGCAGGCCGAATTCCGGCGCCTCGCGCATCTCGACCTCGGCCATGAGGTTGCTGAGCGTCGGTGAGGTGCCGGCGAAATCGATGCCGGCGGCCTTGCGCACCAGGCTGCGACCGCCGTCGCAGCCGACGAGATAATCTGCGCGCAACGTCTCGCCGCCGGCGAGCGTCACGTCGATGCCGGCTTCGTCCTGTGCGAAGCCCGTGAGCTCGACATTGCGATAGATCGGCACGACGAGCTCTTCGACCCAGTCCGCCAGGATGCGCTCGATGTGGTTCTGCCGCAGCGCCAGCCCGTAAGCGTGCCTTGTCGGGAGGTCGCTGATGTCGAGCCGCGTCCAGGCAAAGCCTGCGAGCTGGACGATCTGTCCCTCGCGCAGGAAGCGATCCGCAACGCCGCGCTGATCGAGGATCTCGATCGTGCGTGCGTGCAGTCCGCCGGCGCGCGTCTCGACCAGTGCCTGGTCGGCACGGCGCTCGACGACGGCAACGTCGACATCGGCGAGCGCGAGCTCCGCGGCCAGCATCAGCCCGGTCGGGCCGCCGCCGGCGATCACCACGGCGTGGTCGGGCTGCATCCGGTTCCGCGCGCCGGCTCCCTGTGGCTGACGGCGAGAACGGGACGTCGGAAGCAGTACAGGCATGTCGTGACCCCTCGGCTGGTTGCTCTGGATGTTTCCCGGGTCGGGGGTTCTACGGCAGAGGCGGGGACTTGAAGCAAGCCCGTTGCGCACCACATATCGAGTTGGGAGGAGGGACTTCCTCCTCCGCGTTCGCCGCGTTGACACGTCGGGCAAAACACCGGCATAAAGGCATCATCGAAAGAGTTCGGTTCAGCCCGCGCGGAGCAATCTGCGGCGGGTTTTCTTTTGCGGCATTGGATGGTCAGCTGATGCCGGTGGTCCGCTGCATGATGTCGGCGAGCTCCTCGAACGAAAACGGCTTCCTGATCATCGGAAGGCCGCCGCGCCGGGGCTCGCGACCCGACAATTGCAGCATCTTCAGCTCCGGGCGGACGCGCTTGGCCAGCTCGGCCAGTTCATGACCATCCATGCCCGGCATGTTGATGTCAGTGATGAGGATGGAGATGCCCTGGTTCTGCTCGAGCCGTTCGAGTGCATCCAGGCCGCTTTGGGCGCTGATCACCTCGCAGCCGAGATCTTCCAGCATGCCAACGATCACGTCGAGGACGGCGGGATCGTCGTCAACAACCAGGACAGTGCGGCTCACAGGAACGTTCCTTCTGACGAAGCATTCAACGCGCCTCTCGTCGGATAAGTTCCCGCCCGGGCGCCGGTCCGCCTAATCGTCCTTCGACAAATCACCGGGCTTGGCGGGAATGTCGATGGTGCCGCCATCGCCGTGAACGAGATCGCGATCGCTCTCCTTTGTCTCGCCTGCGTCTTCGATGATCGCCTCCTGCGTCTCGCGCTCCTTGTCGATGCGCGGCTTGGCTCCGGGCAATTGTCGCGATGTCTCTGGTGACGTCTTCTCAGATGTCATCTCACCGATCCTCCTGATCGGCTAACTTTCGCCGGGCCGGTAAGTTCGTTTGACGCGTCGGGCAAAACACCGGTATATTGGCATCATCGAAAGAAGTTTGGTTCAGCCCGCGCGGAGAATGTCTGCAGCGGGCTGTTTCATTTCAACGGGGCTTTGACACGTCGGGCAAAACACCGGCATAGTGACATCATCGAGACGAGTTTGGTTCACCCGCGCGGAGCACATCCGCTGCGGGTTTTTTCGTCTCGGTTTCCGAGATCGGACGGCGGCGGCGCATTACGGCCACGCACTCGTCAAACCTGGAGCGCCGATCGGCGCGCCGCCGTCCGAACCATTGCCGGCCGTGCACGCGCGAACGTGCCGGCCCGCGGCGCTGGGGCCAGTTGCCCGCGCCGCTGCGGTCTCCGGAAGACACGGAGATAGGGTTCGCGCCCGAAACGATCGCGCCTCGCCTGGCGCGATCTGCCGCGCATTTTCTTTCTTATGGAGGGATGATGACTGCCTATCTGATATCGCTCGCGTCTACGAGCCCGACAAGCTGATGGGCTATTGCGTGGCGCTCTACTTCGCAAAGCTGCTGGTCTGGGACAAGGTCCTTGGATTTGGCTCGACTGACGCTTTGGCGGGATTTGCGGCAATCACGGCCAATCTGGTCGTCTCTTTCTATTTCGCCAAACGCGGCTTCGAGAATGTTGCGAGGATCATCAAGCGGTGAAGATTCAAGACGAGGAGATCCGGGCGATTGTCGCTGAGACACTGGCCGAGCAGCACCGAGTTCAGCAGGAGAGCGTCGATGCCATCGTATTGAAGGCGGTGGCATCGGTCCTGGCCTCGTTCGGGATCGAAGACGATGACCGGAAAGAGCTCAGAGCTGACTTCCAGCACCTGCGGCGCTGGCGGAAGAGCGTGGAACAAGCGCAGAGCTACACCTTCAAGGCGGTGATCACAGTCATTGCGACCGGTCTGATGGGTGCGGTCTGGCTCGGTGTCAAGGTCGTGCTGGGCAAGTGAGCCTCGACCGCTACGGAGTCGCAGTTCGCGCGCTCCCGATTACCCCGCCAATAGGTATCCCATGTACAGAATTCGTATCGTCGATGCCGACGATGATGAGACTGCCGAGATTCTCGGCGATCTGCACCGGCTGACATTCTTCGGTGGGGCGGCCCTGCCGCAGTTCGAATCGGGTACGTGGTGGCTCGCCTATCATGATGATGACGCGGTGGCCTTCGCCGGCGTTGTGCCGTCGACACATGCGCGAAACAGCGGATATTTTTGCCGGGTCGGGGTCTTGCAGCAGCATTGGGGGCGGGGACTTCAACTCAGGCTGATGCGAGCGATCGAGGCACGAGGGCGGCGTCTGGGATGGGACAGCATCGTCTCCGATACGACGGACAATCCGGTATCTGCCAACAATTTCATCCATGCGGGTTATCGGCTGTACGAGCCCGAATCGCCCTGGGCCTGGTCGCATACGCTTTATTGGCGAAAGTGGCTGCGCTGAGCAATTGGAGTGGTTTTCCCGTGATGCGGAACGTGACCTTCTCAGACTAGAATTGCTGCGCAAGATGCGCGCAGCCTCCATACGCTCAAATATCTAACGGCCCGGCAGCTTGACGCTGCCGGGCCGTTTTTGCGTTTCAGGTGAAGCGAGCGAGGCCCTTGCGAAGTTGGCGGCGCCGGGCTTTAAGCTTGCTCCTGCAGGAAATTCGGCGACCACAAGCCGATGTAAGGGAGCGCTATCGATGCCGACCAAGCCTCAATTGCCGGAACGTTCGTCGCGAGCGACGGAAGGGCCGAGTGCGCTCGACGGTCTGCTGGTCATCGATTTCACGCGTGTCGTCGCCGGCCCAGCCTGCACGCAGACGCTTGCCGATTTTGGTGCGCAGGTCATCAAGATCGAAAATCCCGACGGCGGCGACGACACGCGCGCTTACGAGCACGCCGAAATTGGCGGCGAAAGCGCCGCCTATCTCAGCCTGAACCGCAACAAGCGCGGCATTGCGCTCGACCTTGCCGTGCCGGAGGCCCGTGAGATCGCGCTGGATCTGATCCGCAAGGCGGATGTGGTCGTGGAGAATTTCTCGAGCGGGGTCATGAAGAAGTTCGGGCTCGACTATGAGGCGGTCGCCCCGCTCAATCCACGGCTGGTCTATTGCTCGATCTCCGCCTACGGACGTTCCGGACCGTTCGCCTCGCGCCCCGGCTTCGATCCCATCACGCAGGCGGAAAGCGGCTTCATGTCGCTCAACGGATTTGCCGACGGCCCAGCGGTTCGTACCGGGCCGCCCATCGTGGACATGGCAACTGGGATGTCTGCCTGTAACGCCATCCTGATGGCGCTGTTGGCGCGGGACCGGCTCGGTCGCGGGCAGCATGTCGAAGTCGCCTTGTTCGACGTTGCGATGGGGATGACCGGCTTTTACGGCATGGCGTATCTCATCAACGGCGAAAACCCCGGCCGGTTCGGCAATTCGCCGAGCGGGTCTCCCACCGTCGGCGTCTATGAGGCCTCCGATGGGCCGCTCTACATGGCCTGCGCCAACGATCGGCTGTATCGCCGGCTCGTGGTCGAGGTGCTGAACCGGCCTGATCTCATCACCGATCCGCAGTTTGCCACGCGCAAGGCCCGCTCCGAGAACAAGGAGCTTTTGCGAGCAGCCATTGCAGGGGTCTTTGCCAGCGATACGCTCGAGAACTGGATGGCGAAAATGAAGCTGGCCAATATTCCGGTCGGCTATCTCCGGACGGTCGAGGAGGGGTTCAATGCGCCAGAGGCTCGCGAGCGCCATCGCTTGAGTCGCATTCCGCACCGTACAGCGGAATGGGTACCCAACATCGAGCCGCCGATTACCATGAGCCTGACCGGCGCGATCGATCCCGTTGCGGCCCCTCTGTTAGGCGAGCATACCGAGGACGTCTTGCGCAGCATGCTCGGTTATGACGAGCATCGGATCGCGGAGTTTACCCGGAGGGGCGTCTTTGGCTCGGGCAAGCCTTCGACTCCGGTTTAAGCCGGAGCCGTTAGTCCGCTGGCAAGAGGCATCATGAAGGCATCGGAATCGATGCCTTCATGATGCCTGCCGCATTGACTTGATTTGGTAAGGGGCCGGCCGCATAAATACGCCAAAGTGAGGGACACGAATGGCGCCTGGTCGAAAGCCGAGCATGGGTCAGCCCACCGGGCCGGAAGCCGGCGAACGCGCCTATTCGGCGATGATCGCGAAGGCCCGGGCCCTCGTGCCGAGACTACGAGAGCGGGCGGCGCGGACGGAGGAGCTGCGGCATCTCCCGTCGGAAACCGAGATAGACCTCCATGAAGCCGGCCTGTTCCGGATGCTCCAACCGGCACGGATTGGCGGCGCCGAGCTCGACTATGTCGCACTGGTCGACTGCGCTGAGCTGCTCGGACAGGCGGATGCATCGGTAGCGTGGAATCTCGCCAATCTGGCGAGCCACCACTGGATGCTCGGCATGTTCGAGCAAAAGGCGCAGGATCTGGTCTGGGGCCGTGATCCGGATGCGCTGATCGCATCCTCGTTCATTTTTCCCGCCGGACGCGCCACGCGAGTCGAGGGCGGTTATCAGCTGCGCGGCAGCTGGCCATTCTCGTCCGGCGTTGCCTCCTGCGAATGGAACATGCTTGCAAGCGTGGTCTATTCCGACGACGAGGCGGACGGCATCGAGTATCGCATCTTTCTGCTGCCGAAAGGCGATTACAGCGTGCTGGACACCTGGAACGTCGCGGGACTGCGCGGGACGGGGTCCTGCGACGTGGAGGTCAGGGATGTCTTCGTGGCTGACCATATGACAGTCGCCGTCGGCGACCTCTCAGGCGGCCCGACGCCGGGAAGTACGGTCAATCCAAATCCGCTTTATGCGCTGCCCGTGTTCTCGCTGTTTCCATACGTCCTCTCCGGTGTCGCGCTGGGGAATGCGCAAGCGTGCCTCGACGATTATACGGAGGTCGCACGTCATCGTATTTCAACCTACAACCGGGCCAAATTGAGCGATTTTCAAAGCACCCAGATCAAGATCGCGGAGGCCTCGGCGAAGATCGACGCCGCGCGCCTGATCATGCGGTCGGCGTGCCTCGATGCCATGGAGGATGCGCGGCTTGGTCACATCCCTGGCATGGCGACCAAGACCCGTTATCGGCGCGACGGATCTTTTTCGGTGAACCTGTGCACGGACGCGGTCTCGATGCTGTTTGCCGCGAGTGGCGCGCGCGGTCTGTTCACAACCGGCGTGTTGCAGCGGCAATTCCGCGATGCGCACGCGATCAACTCGCATCTCGCATTCAATTTCGATGCGGCCGGGACCAACTATGGACGGGTGGCGCTGGGCCTGCCGTCCGAAAATCTCACGCTCTGAGGCCGGCCGATGAATGATCTGCCGCAGCAGCCCGGCGCTCCCGATCCCGCCAACGAGTTCGCGAGCGACAGCTCGTCGATCGATCCTCGCGACTTTCGCAACGCGCTCGGAACCTATGCAACGGGCGTGGCGATCATCACGGCCGCAGCGCCTGACGGCAAGCCCTACGGACTGACTTGTAATTCGTTCGCCTCCGTCTCGCTGAACCCTCCACTGGTCCTGTGGAGCCTGGTCGTCTATTCCTCTAGTCTGACCATCTTCCAGAACGCCAGCCATTTCACCGTCAACGTGCTTGGCGCTTCGCAGCAGGCGCTTGCGTCAAAATTCGCCAAATCGTCGGACGACAAGTTCACAGGTGTGGATTGGACGCCGGGCCTCGGCGGAGCGCCGGTGCTTGCGGAGAGCGTCGCCAACTTTCAATGCCGCTCCGTGAATCGCTATTATGGCGGCGACCACGTGATCTTTCTCGGCGCGGTCGAGGCCTATACCTACGGTGCGAAGGAGCCGCTGCTCTTCGCGCGGGGGACGTTCGGCCGATTCCTCGCAGATGACGAGCGCAAGACGTCGCCTTGACGTGCTTCAGATCGCGCTCGACAGCTTAGCGCTCTGCCGCTGAAAGCTTGTAAATCTCCAGCGCGTCTGCTTCCGCGCCGCGTGCGGCCTTCGCGAGCCGGAAAAGTTGGCCCGCAAGCGTGGCCATCGGCACCGGCGTCGACGTTGCCTGCGCGACGTCGGCGACCGTATCGAGATCCTTGAGCATCGTGGCAATATGACCGAGCGGGGGCGAGTGAATGCCCTGGACCATTCTGGGCACGAAAAGCTGAAGCGGGATCGAGTCCGCGAAGCCGCCGGCGAGCGCTTCGGGCAGGCGATTGGCGTCAATACCCGCGTTGACGGCCAGGCGCGTGGCTTCTGCCAGCACGGCCATCGCGCATCCCACGATCACCTGATTGCAGAGTTTCGTGGTTTGGCCGGCGCCGGTCGGGCCCATGTGGGTGAACCTGCGCGCCATGGCCAGCACGTAGGGGCGAGCCCTCTCGATCTCGTCTGCTTCTCCGCCGGCCATGATCGCAAGGGTGCCTTCCTCGGCGCCCTTCGTTCCGCCGGAAACCGGTGCATCGATCCAGCCGGCGCCATTGGCGGCATTCAGTCGCTTTGCCAGATCGCGGGCGGCGTCGGGATGTATCGATGAGAAGTCGACGACAAGCTTGCCTGCGCCGGGCGCCGCCGCCAGCCCCTCAGGCCCGAAGATCACCTCCTCGACAGCCGCGGCATCCGTCACGCACATGAAGGCGATATCGGAGTTCGTCAGGAGATCACGAGGCGTGGCTGCGCGCCTGGCTCCGGCCTCGGCGAGCGGAGCCACCTTGCCCTCCGAACGGTTCCAGACAGTGACCTGATGGCCGGCCTTGAGCAGGCGTCGGGTCATCGGCGTTCCCATCAGGCCAAGGCCGAGATAGCCGAGCCTCTCGACGCGTTGCGGGTTTGCCATGCTCGCATCAGCCATAGGTTGCCTCCTTCTGTCGCAGCGCGACGTGGCTTTACCATACATTGTGCGTCGGACGGCAAAACCGCCGGGCTCGCATGGCTTGCCTGATTGTTTGAACCATGAAAGATTTGAGCCCGGTCGGGGTTGGGTGGCGCCGGTCGGCGCCGGAGCAGCGGAGTGGGCACGATGCGTACCGTTTCGAGATGGATCCTGGCTTTGGGGGCGACAGCGGCCGTGAGCGCGGGGGCAAGCCCGTCATGGGCGCAGCAGACGATCCGCGTCGGCTGGACGATCCCGGCCGAGGAATCGAAGTACTGGATGATGCGCCGCCCGGCTGAGTTTCCCAGTATCGGCAAGACCTACAATATCGAATGGACCCAATTCCAGGGCACCGCGCCGATGACGCAGGCCCTGGCAGCCGGCGCGCTGGACTGCGCGACGCAGGCGCCGCTCTCCCTCGCCAATGGCGTGGTCGGCGGCAATCTCAAAGCCTACATCGTGGCGCAGCACGTGTTCGAGAAGCCCGGCGGCTTCTCGGTCTACTGGGCCGTGATGGATGACTCGCCGATCAAGACGATTGCCGACCTCAAGGGCAAGACGGTTGGCATTTCCGTGATTGGCGGCGGTACGCAAGGCCCGTTCAACCTGCTCCTGAAGCAGAATGGCGTCGATCCGGCCAAGGATATCAAGCTGGTCGAGGTCGGCTTTGCCGTCTCCGAGGATGCGCTGCGCCAAGGCCGCGTCGATGCGGTGAATATGAACCAGCCGTTCGCCGCGCGGGCGGAGGCAAAGGGCGGTACAAGGAAGCTCTTCTCGCTGTCCCAGGCCATGCCGAACATCGTGCATATCCTGGAAGCCTGCCGTGCCGATTTCGTCGACAAGAACCCGGAACTGGTCAAGACCTATGTCCGTGACATCACCTCGGGCATGAAAAAGGCGCTGGCCAACCGCGAGGAGACTCTCAAGGTCGTCAATGAAGTGCTGAAGGCGCCGCTCCCGGTGCTCGAGACCTACCTGCTCAAGGATAACGATTTCGGCCGTGATCCGGGCGCGGCGCCGAACTTCCCGGCAATCCAGAAGATGCTGGACATCTACGCCGAGACCGGAATGCTGCCGAAGCTGGATGTCTCGCAGTTCAAGCATCCGACGATCGTCGCGCCGCTGCAGTAAGGCCACCAGGCGGATGATCCGAGCCAGGTGCTCGCGGGCGTCCCGGGTCATCCGGGACGAGGCACGAAGAAGATGCACGTATGAAGAAGTTGCGATCACGAGTCACGACTGACGGTCTCGACCGGGCCCCGCACCGCGCATTCATGCGCGCGATGGGGCTCGACGACGCTGCGATTGCCAAGCCGATGGTGGGCGTTGTCAGCATGAAGGGCGAGCAGACGCCCTGCAACATGACCCACGATTTTCAGGTGGCCGCGGCCAAAACGGGCATCGAGGAGGCCGGCGGCACGCCGCGTGAATTCTCGACCGTGTCGGTTTCTGACGGCATCAGCATGAACCACGAGGGAATGAAGTTCTCGTTGTTTTCGCGTGAACTGATCGCCGACTCGATCGAGGCCGTCGTCCATGGTCTGGCCTACGATGCGCTGATCGGATACGGCGGATGCGACAAGACGCTTCCCGGTGTGATGATGGGCATGGTTCGCTGCAACGTGCCCTCCATCTTCATCTATGGCGGCAGCGCGCTGCCGGGCCGCGTGGACGGGCGCACGTTGACGGTGCTCGATTCCTATGAGGCCGTTGGCAGCTTCATGACGGGTGAGATCGACGGCGCCACGCTGGAGCGGATCGAACGTGCCTGCTTGCCGACGATCGGCGCGTGCGCCGGCCAGTTCACCGCCAACACCATGGGAATGGTCTCGGAGGCGATGGGCCTGACTATCCCCAACGTCTCGATGGTGCCCGGCGTCTATGCCGAGCGTGCGCAGATATCTCGGCGCGCCGGACGCCTGATCATGGAGATGCTGGAACGCGGCGGGCCGTTGCCTCGCGACATCGTGACGCGGAAGTCCCTCGAGAACGGCGCGGCGATCGTTGCGGCGACGGGTGGTTCGACCAATGCCGCGCTGCATCTGCCGGCGATCGCGAACGAGGCCGGCATTGCATTCACAATCGATGATGTGGGCGAGGTCTTCGCCAGGACGCCGTTGATCGGAAATCTGCGCCCCGGGGGCAAGTACACCGCAAAGGATGTCTACGACATCGGTGGCGCGGCGGTCGTGATCCGTGAACTGATCCAGAGCGGGCACATCGATGGCGGCTGCCTGTCCATCACCGGCCGGACACTTGCCGAAGAGTATGGCACCGCCAACGCGCCCGATGGAGAAGTCGTATACGCGGCGGGCGCGCCGATCATGCCTGACGGCGGCGTGGCGGTGCTGAAGGGAAATCTTTGTCCCGACGGTGCGGTGATCAAGGTCGCAGGTTTGAAGAGTCAATTCTTCGAAGGCGTGGCGCGCGTTTTCGAGGACGAGGAAGCTTGCGTCGCATCGGTTCGTGACCGCAGCTACAAGGCGGGCGAGGTTCTCGTCATCCGCAATGAGGGGCCGGTCGGCGGCCCCGGCATGCGCGAGATGCTCGGCGTCACCGCGTTGATCTACGGGCAGGGCATGGGCGAAAAGGTCGCCCTGATCACCGATGGCCGGTTCTCCGGCGCGACCCGCGGCATGTGCATCGGCTACGTGGCCCCCGAAGCTTTTGTTGGCGGTCCGCTGGCGCTCGTTCGCGACGGCGACAGGATCCGGATCGATGCCGCAAACCGGCGGATGGATGTGCTGCTCGATGAGCAGGAACTCACAGCGCGGCGACGGGATTGGAAGCAACGTCCGCCGCGTCACCGTGCAGGCGCGCTCGCAAAGTATGCGCGACTGGTGGGGCAGGCGCCAGGCGGAGCCGTGACGCATGAAGGCCCGGCAGAATGGCCGTGGTTCGAATGACGCACCGTACGGGTGCGAAATCGACCGCCTGTCTGGCAGGTTTCTTGCTAAGCTCATGCCGCTGGCGGAGAACGTTCAGCAGGTTCGTCGAGGAATGTTCGCGCGAGTGAGACGGGATGACGGTAGTGCCTGCGAGATCGAGCGAATGGGTGAGACCGGTGAGATCACAAGAGCCGGCTTCTGCAATCATCGAGATCGACCGCGTCTCGCAGGTCTTTCAGACTTCGGCGCGCAAGGATCATGTGGCGCTTTCCGAGATCTCGCTGACGATCGAGGAGGGCGCCTTCGTCTCCATCCTTGGGCCGTCCGGCTGCGGCAAGTCGACACTGCTTTATATCGTCGGCGGTTTTGTCAGTCCGACCAGCGGCTCGGCGAAGATCAAGGGACATGCGATCACGGGTCCCGGTCCGGATCGCGGACCGGTGTTCCAGGAATTTGCGCTGTTTCCCTGGAAGACCGTGCTGGGCAACGTGATGTATGGCCCGCGTCAGCAAGGAGTGCGCGCCGCCGAAGCGGAAGCGCAAAGCCGGGCCTTGATCGAAATGGTTGGCCTCAAGGGCTATGAGAGCTTCTACCCCAAGGAATTGTCGGGCGGCATGAAGCAGCGCGTGGCGTTGGCGCGGACGCTTGCTTACCATCCGGAAGTGCTGTTGATGGACGAGCCGTTCGGTGCGCTCGACGCGCACACTAGGACGCGGCTGCAGAACGACCTTCTCAACATCTGGGAGCGCGACCGCAAGACGGTGCTGTTCGTCACCCATTCGGTCGACGAAGCCGTCTTTCTCTCGGACAAAGTCGTGATGATGTCGAAATCGCCCGGCCGCATCCGCGAGGTGATCGACATCGATCTGCCGCGACCGCGCCGCCGCAACGAGCTGTTGCTCGACCCCCGCTATCAGAAGTACGTCGTCGATATCGAGCGCATGTTCGATGAAAGCGACGAAGCCGGGCCGGCATCATGATGTCGTCGGCCACCTTGATCAGACGGGCCGCTCCGGTGCTGGCCTGCATCGGGTTGCTGGCCGTGTGGCAGGTTGCGTCACTTGCGCTCAAGAACGACAGCTTCCCGACGGCAACCGAGGCGATCCGGGCAATTCCGGATATTCTTGGCGACAAGGAATCCCTGATCAACATTCTGGCCTCGCTTCGCCGCATGGCGATAGGGTTCGGTGTGGCGGTGCTGGTTTCGATTCCGCTGGGCCTGTTGATGGGACGCAGCCGCGGTGTCGCGGCCTTTTTCAATCCGCTCCTGATGGTCATTTATCCGGTGCCGAAGGCGGCATTGATGCCGATCATCATGCTTTGGCTGGGCGTCGGCGACGTCACCAAGACATTGGTGATCTTCCTGGGCGTCAGCCTTCCCGTGATCTATCACAGCTTCGAGGGGGCCAAGGCCGTCGAAGAGAAGATGCTGTGGTCAGGTGCCGCGATGGGGCTTTCGCCGGCACAACGCCTGGTGCGGATCGTGTTGCCCGCGGCGCTGCCGGAGATCCTGACCGGCTGCCGCACGGGACTGGTGCTGGCGCTGATCACGATGATCACCAGTGAGATGATCGCCCGCCAGTCCGGCGCCGGCAATATCCTGTTCAATGCGCTCGACATGGGCCAATACGACACCGTCTTTGCGATGATCATCATCGTGGGCGCGATGGGTATCTGTCTCGACGCGATTTTTGAAAGGGTTCGGGCCAGACTCGTGCGTTGGTCCGAGCCTCAGTTCGACATGCCGCTGAGTTTTTCGTGATGTCGCGCTTTCTCTCCGCAAACGTCCTTCTCGGCATTGCCCCGATCGTGCTGGTCATCGCCTTGTGGCAAGGCCTGGTGTCATTCGGCTTCGCGCCCGCGGTCTTGCTGCCGCCGCCGGGCTTCGTCTTCAGCCGGCTGCTCCAGCAACTCGTGACGTGGACGTTTCAGCAGGAGATCGCCGCAACCCTGGTCCGGCTGTTTGCCGGCTTCGCGATTGCGGTCGTGCTGGGTGTCACTATCGGCATTGCCGCCGCCGCCAATCCGGCGATCAATGCCGTGGTTCGGCCGATCGTCCGCGTATTAGCGCCGCTGCCCAAGGTCGCGCTCTATCCGGCACTCCTGCTCTTGCTCGGATTCGGCCACGGGTCGAAGATCACATTGGTAGCCGCGGACGCGCTCTTTCCCATTCTGCTCTCGACCTATTACGGCGCGTCGACCGTCGAACAGAAGCTGATCTGGTCGGCGATGGCGGCGGGAACGCCGCGCTACGAAATCCTCTTCAAGGTGGTGCTGCCGGCGGCGATGCCGTCGATCCTGACCGGATGCCGGATCGGGCTTGTCATTTCCTGCATCGTGGTGTTTCTGGCAGAGATGATCACGTCGACGGACGGATTGGGGCACGCGCTCGTGACCGCGGCGCGAACTTTTCAGGCCGTCGACATGTTCGTGCCGCTGATCACGATCTCGCTGCTGGGCCTGATCTTGAATGGCCTCCTCGGCGCGTTGCGCTCGTACCTGCTGCGGGGCTTTCCCGAGGCGTGAACCGACCAAGAAGAAACCAGAAGACCGGGAGTGAACCATGCTGGCTGATCGCATCGAGGCAAAATGGATCGACGCATTTTGCGAGATCTTTGAACGTTGCGCCGTCAAGGCCGGCGATACCGCCGCGATCCTCTCGGAAACCCAGTCGCGTGCGTTGAATGTGCATCTGGCGGAGCTCGCGCTGCTGCGCATGGGCGCTCGGCCGTTTCACGTGGTGATGCCGACACCACGCAACCGGAATATCGTTCCGGTTCGCTCAACGGGGGCGAGCGAGGCGATCCAGAAGCTTGGTCCGGTCATCACCGCGCTTCAGCAGGCCCGTTTCGTGGTGGATTGCACCATCGAGGGCCTGATGCACGCGGTGGAGACGCCGGAGATCCTCAAGGCCGGCGCGCGGATCCTGGTGATCTCGAACGAGCATCCCGAAGCGCTGGAGCGGATGGTGCCGGATCCCGCGCTCGAGAAGCGCGTCCGTGCGGCGGCCAAGATGCTGCGCGGGACCAAGCGGATGCGGGTGACCTCGAAGGCCGGCACGGCGCTCGATGTCGACATGGTCGGCGCCTCCACGGTCGGTGTGTGGGGCTGGACCGACAAGCCCGGCACGCTGGCGCATTGGCCAGGTGGAATCGTCGTCAGCTTCCCCAAGAGCGGGACCATCAACGGCACGCTGGTGATGGCGCCGGGCGACATCAACCTGACCTTCAAGCGCTATCTGACCTCGCCGGTCAAGATGACGCTGAAGGACGATTATGTCGTCGAGCTGGAAGGCGAGGGCACGGATGCCGCGATGATGCGCGCCTATCTCGCTGCGTGGGGCGACCGCGAGGCCTACGCCGTCTCGCATGTCGGTTTCGGCATGAACCCCGGTGCGCGTTATGAAGCGCTGTCGATGTATGATCAGCGCGACACCAATGGCACCGAGATTCGGGCCGTCTCCGGCAATTTCCTGTTCTCGACCGGCGCGAACGAATTCGCCGGCCGCTACACGGCGGGGCATTTCGACCTGCCGATGATGGGAACGACCATCGAGCTCGATGGCGTCGCGGTCGTTCGCGAAGGCGTGTTGCAGGACGTCTTCGGCTAATTGCGGTCGAGCACGGGTGGACGCGCAAGGTCGAAATGGTGCAGCAGATCCACCATGGCCTGAAGCCGCTTTACGCGATAGGCGTCAACGTCCATGCCCGAATAGTCGAGAAAGCCGGCACCCGTGCGTAACCCGATCCGACCTTCATGCATGTTGCGTGAGATGACGTCCGGCGCGCGGTAACGGTCGCTGCCAAGCGCGCCTTCGAGATAGCGACTGGCGTAGTACAAGATATCGCCGCCACCCCAGTCGATGAATTCGAGCAGTCCGAGTACCGCGTAGCGGAAGCCAAAACCGTAGCGGATCGCCTTGTCGATCTCCTCGGCACTGGCGACGCCTTCCTCGACCATGCGTGCGGCCTCGTTCATCGCCAGCGCCTGGATGCGCGGAACGATGAAGCCGGGCGTCGCCGCGCAGACGACCGGAACCTTGCCGATGCCTTCGAGCAGTCCCTTGACCTCGGCGACGATTGCCGGATCGGTGGTCTTGCCGGGCGAAACCTCGACCAGCGGAATCAGATAGGCCGGGTTGAGCCAATGCACGTTGAGAAAGCGGCGAGGATTCACGATCGCGTCGGAGAGATCATCGACGAGGATGGTCGACGTCGTCGATGCCATGATCGTGTCGGGTCGAACCTGCCGTGAGGCTGACCCAAGCACCTCGCGCTTGAGCTCGACGACCTCCGGAACCCCTTCGAAAACCATACCGGCCTCGGAGAGTGCTGCCCCGCTCTGGCTGGCGGGCACCACCGAGACGCGCGCAACGAGCGGATCGACATCCGCCTCCGTCAGCAGCCCCAGCTTCGACAGGCTGGCAAAGGTCTTCGCGACCTCACCGAGCGCGTCCGCCTCCAGCTTGGCAAACTCCTCCGCGGAGCGCGCCTTGACGTCGATCATCGTGACCTGATGCCCGGCGTAGGCAAACGCGACGGCGATGCCGCGTCCCATGCGGCCAGCCCCCAGACAGACGATATCGGCGCGATTGGTCATCGGTCAAAATCCATTGCGAAGCAACGTCTGCAATTCAGCCTTGCTGAGCTTACCAAGCCCCAGCATCTCGAGCGTGCGGCCACCTCGCGCAAAATCCTCGCAGCAGACCGCGCCGCCGATCGACAGGAAAGCTTTGGCCAGCGGCGTGGCCACGCCAGCCAGGCCGCCGACGGAAACCAGCAGCGACAGCCCAAGCCGCAGGTCCTCACGCATGTAGCGGTGCTCCGTCAGCACGATCCGCTCGCGCCAGTCGCCGGAATCCGTCAGCCGGTCATGCGAGCCGCGGCCATACATCCAGATCTCGCCTTCTTTCGCATAGTGATGAGCGAGCGGGAAATGCGGTGCGCCGTAGCCGAGCGCTTCGCGTACGGCAATCCGCTCGGCATCAAGCGCGTCGGTCACCCGGCGGATCGCGGCCTGCGTGCCTTCCTTGTGAATGTCCCAGCGCTCGAAATGTTCGATTGGACCTGCATTCATCACGATCAGCGGCGGATGGATGATCGGCCCTGCATTCATCAGCGCACCGGACAGCGCGTCTCCGCACGGCTCGATCGTATCGGGGAAAGCGCGTCCGATGACCTCGAGCGCATGCGGTGCCCGGTCGAGCGGGAACACGCCGACTGGAAGCCGTTTGGCGCGGATGGTGATCGCGACCTCGAACGGTCCGTGCTTGCGGGTGAGCCACGGCAATGTGCCGGTTTCGGCAAAGCTTGCCTTGGCCTGGTTCCCAGCTTCCCGCGCGGCCTCTGCGAAGATCATCGAGCCGAATGTCGCCGGGGGCAGAAATACGACCTGACCGTCCCGCAGATGCGGGGCGAGCAGGCGAGCGATATCGGTCTGCGCGAAGGCAGGCGCGGGGCACAGGATCAGCTCGGTGCCGTTGACAGCTTCGGCGATGTCGGTCGTGACCAGCGCGAGCTTCACGTCGTGGCGGCCGTTGTGATCCTTGACCAGGATGCGCGAGCCGGCGGCGCGATGTGCCGCGACTTGATTGGCATCGCGGCGCCAGAGCCGCACGTCATGCCCCGACAGCGCAAAATCGCCGGCGGCCGCGAAAGAGCCGTTTCCCCCACCCAGAACTGCAATCTTCAAGATGCTTCTCCTTGCGCGCGCGACTGCGCATCGAGCTGCTTCAGCAGGAAATGCTGGACCTTGCCGAGCGCGGTGCGCGGCAGGTCGGTGACGAAGACGATATCGCGCGGCACCTTGTAGCGGGCCAGTTGCGTCTGGATGTGTGTCTTGAGTTCATCCGCTTCGAGCCGGGAGCCGGATCTGCGGATCACATAAGCGATCGGCACCTCGTCCCAGCGCGGATCCGGCCGGCCGATCACGGCGCATTCGCTGACGTCAGGATGTTCGAGCAGGACGCGCTCGACCTCGGCCGGATAGACGTTTTCTCCACCTGAAATGATCAAGTTCTTCTTGCGGTCGCGGACCCAGAAATAGCCGTCGGCGTCGCACAGGCCGATGTCGCCGGTGCGATACCAGCCGTCGTGCAACGCATCGCGCGTGGCGTCCGCATTGCCCCAATATTCGAAGAACACATTGGGACCGCGCACCGCGATTTCGCCCGGCGTGCCCGCCGGCAGTTCGTTGCCAGCCTGATCGATGATCTTTGCCTCGCAGCACAGGCCGGCGAGTCCGGTCGATCCCATCCGCGAGAGGTCGCCGCCGAGGCGCGTATAGATCGCGATGGGGCAGGTTTCCGTCGAGCCGTAGACCTGAAGCACCGGGACATCGCGCGCGACGAAACGCTCGATCAGATGCGGCGGCACGATGGTCGAGCCGGTGGCGACGGCCTTGAGTGACGTAAGATCAGTGGCGGCCCAGGCAGGATGCTCGCTCACCGCCTGGATGATCGCAGGCACCATGACCGTGAGTGTCGGCCGCTCCTGTTCGATGGTCGTGAGCGCGGTATCCGGCGTGAAGCGCGCGTGGACCGTGACGGTCGCGCCCAACTGGAGCGCCGGCGTAGTCTGGATGTTGAGGCCCCCGACGTGGAAGAATGGCAGCACGGTCAGCACGTGGTCATCGGACGTCATGTTGTGCATGTGCTGGCTCATGACGCCGTTCCAGAACAGCGCCTCCTGGCGCAGCACCGCTCCTTTCGGTCGCCCGGTTGTCCCCGATGTGTAGACGATCAGCAGCGGGCAGGAGAGATCGGTGTGCGGATTTCGGCTGCTGCCGTCGCTGCGCGCCAGCAGGCTTTCGAATGTCGTACCGCGGGGCGGTGCGAAGTCGAGGCCGACGACGGCAGTCCCCGGCGCGGTCCGGGCGAGCCCGGAAAGAACGCCCTCAAAAACCTGCTCGAGCACCAGCACCTTGGCGCCCGCATCGGTGAGGATGAAGAGCTGCTCGGCGACCGCGAGCCGCCAGTTCAGCGGCACAAGTATCGCGCCAAGTCGCGCGCAGGCGTAGAGCAGAACCAGATAGTCCGGCCGGTTCAGACTCAGAATGGCGACGCGGTCGCCGCGGCCGACGCCGAGCTCCTGCTTCAATGCCGTCGCGGTGTGTTCGATGCGTGCGGCGAACGCCGCATAGCTCAGCCGTTCCCCTTCGAAGGCAATGGCTGTCTTGTCTGGCGCGAACGCCGCGTTGCGATCGATCAGACTGCAGAGGTCCACCGTCAGTCGTCCGTCTCGCCGGTCTCATACAGCGCCTCGCGTCCGATCCGGTCGAGGCAGAGTTCGGCAGTCCAGGGCAGCATCAGCGAGCCGCAGCGGCTGTCGCGATAGATCCGCTCCAGCGGCAGCGAGCGAAGCATGGCCTGGCCGCCGCAGGTGCGGATCGCGAGCGCGGCGAGCTCGTTGGCACCCTCCATCACCGAATATTGCGCGGCGTAGGCCCGCAGCACCTGCTCCTTGCTCGGATTGGCGCAGGCTTCGGTGACGGCCTGGAACCAGATCGCCTTGATCTGCTCGAGCTTGATCTGCATCTGCGCGACCGCGATCTGCTTGGTCGGATACATCCGCCGCTTGACCGGCGGCATGCCCGGCACTTCGCCGCGCAGATAGCGCACGGTGAAGTCATAGGCGGCTTGAGCCAGGCCCATATAGGTCGGCGACAACGTCAGGAACATGTGCGGCCAGCGCATCGCGGCCTGGAAATAGACGCCGCGCGGCATCAGTGCAGAGTCGGTCGGCACGAACACGTCCTTGAACAGAAGCGTCCGTGAAACCGTTCCGCGCATGCCGAGCGGGTCCCAGTCACCGACGACCGAGACGCCTTCGGACTTGGCTGATATCGCGAGGTAAAGCGTGTTGCGGCGAGACGCCTTCTCGCCTTCCTCGATCTCGGTGCAGAGCACGCCGTAATAGTCGGCGTGGCCGGAGAGCGATGCAAAAATCTTCTTGCCGTTGACGATCCAGCCGCCCTCGACGGGCCTTGCTTCCGTGCCGAAGGCGACACCGCCTGCGGCGGCCGCTCCGCCCTCGGAGAAGGGTTGCGAATAGATCGCACCGTCCTCGACGATGCGCTTGTAGTGAACCGCGCGCCGCCGCTCGTGCTCGGCGCGGGTGTCCGCGTCCATGTCGAGATCGTCGGCGAGCGGCCCCGACCACAGGGTCGAGCACACGTGCATGTTCCAGGTCAGCGCGGTCGCGCCGCAATAGCGGCCGATCTCGGCAGCCGCCAAAGCATAGGTCTGGTAGTTCGCGCCGAGCCCGCCGTGTTTCTTGGGCACGGCAATGCCGAGCAGACCGACGCGGTGCAGGTCGCGATAATTCTCGATCGGGAAGGTCGCCTCGCGATCGTAGGTCGCAGCGCGAGCGGCGAACACGCTTTGGCCGATCTCCCTTGCGCGGGTGATGATGCCGGCCTGCTCGTCGCCGAGGCGGAATGCAACGGGATCGAAGATCGGCCCATCCAGTGCAACCTTGTCGGTCGTGCCGATCGTCTTGCTGACTTGCATGGTCATTGCGCAGTCACCTTACGCTTTGGTCGCGAGAGAGTTCAGGAACCGGCCGAGGGCCTCGTCGAAGGCCTCGGGGCGCTCGAGGTTGGCGAGATGGCCGACGCCGGCGAGCTCGACATATTCGGCACCAGGGATGTAGCTCGCCGTCTTTGCCATCATCGGCGCGGGCGCATTGTTGTCCTTGGAACCCGACAGCAACAGCGTGGGGACGGAAATATTCGCAAGCGTGCTGCGCTGATCGAAGCCGATCAGAGCCAGCATCATGGCACGATAGCTTGCTTCGGGCACGCTCCCCATGCATTCGCGTGCAAGCTCCATCCCGTTCGGATCGGGATCGTCGCCGACAAGCTCCTTCACCAGCGAGGGCGCCAGTGACTTCATCGTCTCCCCGCGATCGAGCGGCCCGAGCCGTGCCGCGATGAACGATTTCTGCCACTCGCCGTCGGCCTTGCCGAAGGCAGGGCTGGTCTGCGCCAGTACGACCGCGCGTGCCAGCTTTGGAGATTGCACCAGCCATTTCTGCACGATCATGCCGCCGATCGAGTGACCGACCAGGATGGGTCTGGCCGCGCCGAGTTGTTCGATGAATTGCTGGAGTGCCTCCGCCAGGGCAGCAATACTGACGCTGGCGAGCGGCGCCGATCTGCCGTAGCCCGGCATATCCCATGCAATTGCGCGGAAGCCGCCGCCGAACGTGGCAAGTTGCCGCCGCCAGGCCCGCGCTGCACCGCCGATGCCGTGCAGGAAAATGAGAGGTGTCGCATTCGGATCGCCCGCGGCTTCATAGGCGAAGCGTCCGTCCTTTGTTATCATTGGCACAGGCTGCGACACGCGACATCCTTTTGCTTGGCCCTTGATGCTAACAGGCCTGTGGGGGATGGGAAGCGATAATTTTATACTTAAAGCAATTTTCGGGCCGCCCTCTCGTGTCGTGACGGGCGCCGCTTTCGTTGCAAAAATTTGAAGGTTAAAATATATCGGAGGAACGATCATTGGATCCGAGGGAGCCTGCGCATGTCCGGATTGCCGCACTCGCCGCACGCACTGGTGACCGGTGGTGGCCGCGGCATCGGCCGCGCGATCGCGGCGTCTCTTGTCGGTGCCGGGGCCATCGTGACGGTGCTTGGCCGGAATGCCGCGACTCTTGCGGAGGCGGTCGACGCCGGCGCCGCGCATTTTGCGGCCGTTGCCGATGTTTCGGACGAAACGTCGTTGAAGGCCGCTATTAGCGAGGCCAGCGCGCGGCAGCCGATTGATATCCTGATTGCCAACGCAGGCAGCGCCGAATCGGCGCCATTCGCGAAGTCTGACGCCGCTCTTTTTGCGCGCATGATGGATGTCAATTTCATGGGCGTGGTCCACGCCGCCCGTGCTGTGCTGCCGGGCATGAAAGATCGCCCCTATGGCCGAATTGTCGCGGTCGCGTCGACGGCGGGGTTGAAGGGCTACGCCTATGTCAGCGCATACAGCGCGGCCAAGCATGCCGTGATCGGTCTGGTGCGTTCCCTTGCCATCGAGATGGCCGGAAGCAATATCACCGTGAACGCTGTGTGTCCCGGCTTTACCGACACCGATCTCGTCGCGGGCAGCATCGAGAACATCATGAACAAGACGGGGCGTAGTCGCGAGCAGGCGATCGCAGAGCTCGCGAAACACAATCCGCAAGGACGCCTGATCGCGCCTCGGGAAGTGGCAGACGCGGTGCTCTGGTTGTGCGGCGAGGGCGCCGGCGCGATCACCGGGCAGGCGATTGCCGTGGCCGGGGGCGAGGTCTAGCCTGAATGGCGCAGGCGCGGAACAACGAAGCCAAGGAGATCGCATGAGCAGACCAGCAAATCCCGTCACCATTCCGCTCGCGGACTATTCGCCGCAGCACTTCGTGCTGGCGGTGGTCGACGGCGTCGCGACGGTCACGCTCAACCGACCCGAACGAAAGAATCCGCTGACGTTCGAAAGCTATCGGGAGCTGACCGATTTCTTCCGCGCTTGCGCCTTCGACGACGAGGTCAAATCCATCGTCGTCACCGGCGCCGGCGGCAATTTCTCGTCCGGTGGTGACGTGTTCGAGATCATCGGCCCGCTGGTGAAGATGGACACCAAGGGGCTGACGGCCTTCACGCGGATGACCGGCGACCTTGTCAAGGCGATGCGGGCCTGCCCGCAGCCGATCATAGCCGCGGTCGAGGGCATCTGTGCCGGGGCCGGTGCGATCGTCGCCATGGCCTCGGACATGCGTCTCGCGGCAAGCGGGACCAAGGTTGCGTTCCTGTTCAACAAGGTGGGTCTTGCAGGTTGCGACATGGGCGCCTGCGCGATCCTGCCGCGGATCATCGGACAGTCCCGCGCCTCCGAGCTGCTCTATACCGGCCGGTTCATGACCGCGGAGGAGGGCGAGTGCTGGGGCTTCTTCAGCCGCATCGTGACGTCGGAGCAGGTGCTGCTCCAGGCGCAGGTCCTGGCCAAGCAGATCGCGGAAGGGCCTACCTTCGCCAACACCATGACCAAGCGGATGCTGGCGATGGAATGGGCCATGTCGGTGGAGGAGGCGATTGAGGCGGAAGCCGTTGCCCAGGCCCTGTGCATGACGACGGCCGATTTCGAGCGCGCCTTCGAGGCCTTCGCCAACAAGGTCAAGCCGGTCTTCAGGGGCGACTAACGGCGTCGTTGTCCGAGCCGGCCAGCAAGGGGGGACTTGCGCGAAATTATTTTAGGCTTAAAATAGTTTCATGGCCGGGTGAATTGGCGAGGCTCCCATGAAAGTCGCGATCATCGGTGGCGGACCTGCGGGTCTTTACGCTGCGATCCTGCTCAAGAAGCAGCGCCCGGGCGCCGACATCACGGTGTATGAGCGCAATCGGGCCGACGACACCTTCGGGTTCGGCGTGGTGTTCTCGGATGCCACGCTGGACAATTTTGAAAAACACGATCTGCCGAGCTATCGCCGCATCACCCAGGAGTTCGCCTACTGGGACGACATCGCCGTGCATTTCCGCGGCACGGTGCACCGGGTCGGCGGTAACGGCTTTTGCGGCTGCTCGCGGCGCAAGCTGCTCGTGATCCTTCAGGAGCGGGCCCGCGAGCTTGGCGTCGTCCTGCATTTCGAGGTGGACGTCGACGACGAATCCCGCTTCGCCGATGCCGATCTCGTCCTGATCGCCGACGGCATCAACAGCCGCTTCCGCGAGAAATACATCGATCATTTCCAGCCAGAGGTCGACCTCCGCTCCAACAAGTTCGCCTGGATGGGCTCGACCAAGCCGCTCGATGCCTTCACCTTCATCTTCCAGGAGACCGAGTGGGGGCCGTTCATCGCCCACGCCTATCAGTATGAGGCCGGACATTCGACCTGGATCTTCGAGACCGATCCCGAGACGTTCGAGCAGGCCGGCCTCACGGGGCTGGACGAGACCCAGTCCGCCGCGCGGATGGCCGAGATTTTTGGCTGGTTCCTAGATGGGCACAAGCTGCTCATCAACCGTTCGATGTGGCGCAATTTCCCGATGATCCGCAGCAAGCGCTGGGTCAAGGACAACATGGTGCTGCTCGGCGATGCCAAGGCGAGCGCGCATTTTTCGATCGGCTCCGGCACCAAGCTCGCGATGGAAGACGCGATTGCGCTGGCCGAAGCGATGGAGAACGCTCCCAGCA
Source organism: Bradyrhizobium sp. CIR48 (assembly GCF_014198315.1). NCBI lineage: Bacteria > Pseudomonadati > Pseudomonadota > Alphaproteobacteria > Hyphomicrobiales > Nitrobacteraceae > Bradyrhizobium > Bradyrhizobium sp. CIR48. Next base: position 353,526 of record NZ_JACIHG010000002.1, on the reverse strand, counting down.
TCAAGGCGGCGCTTGATGTCTACGAGCACGGCCGCCGTGAGGAGGTCGAGAAGACGCAGCACGCCGCCGACGTCTCGCTGGTCTGGTTCGAGCATGTCGACCGCTTCTGGGATTTCGACCCCGTGCGGTTCGCCTTCGGCGTGATGACGCGCTCGAAGGCGATCACCTATGACAATCTCAAGCTCCGCGCGCCCGATTTCGTGGCTGAGGTCGAGACGTCATTTGCCAAACAGGTTCGCGACAGCGGCTTTGACGTCGACATCAAAAAGCCGACGGTGCCGTTGTTCCAGCCGTTCCGCCTGCGCGAGATGGAGGTCGCCAACCGCGCCGTGATGTCGCCGATGTGCATGTATTCGGCGAAAGAGGGCGTGCCGACCGACTTCCACCTCGTGCACTATGGATCGCGCGCGATCGGTGGCGCCGGCCTCATCTTCACGGAGATGACCTGCGTCAGCCACGATGCCCGGATCACGCCGGGCTGTGCCGGCCTGTGGAACGACGAGCAGGAGGCGGCGTGGCGGCGCATCGTGGACTTTGTCCACGGCAATTCGGCCGCGAAAATCTGCCTGCAACTCGGCCATGCCGGCCGCAAGGGTGCGACCAAGCTGATGTGGGACGGCATGGATCGCCCGCTGGACGAAGGCGGCTGGGACGTGTTCTCCGCATCGCCACTACCCTATTTCCCCGACAGCCAAGTGCCGCGCGAGCTCGATCGCGCCGGCATGAATGCGGTGCGAGACTCTTTCGTCGCGGCGGCCGAGCGCGGCGAGCGCTGCGGCTTCGACATGCTGGAGCTGCACTGCGCCCACGGCTATCTGCTCGCCAGCTTCATCTCGCCGCTGACGAACACCAGGACGGACGAATACGGCGGCTCGCTCGACAACCGTCTGCGCTTCCCGCGCGAGATCTTCGAGGCGCTCCGCGCGGTCTGGCCGTCGCACAAGCCGATGTCGGTACGTATCTCCGCGACCGATTGGGCTGACGGCGGCATCACCGGCGACGATGCGGTGGCGGTTGCGCGCGCTTTCGCCGAGGCTGGTGTCGATCTCGTCGACGTCTCGACGGGACAGACGGTCCGCGACGCGCAGCCGATCTACGGCCGCATGTTCCAGACGCCGTTCTCGGATCAGGTCCGCAATGAGGCGCGCGTCGCCACGATGTGCGTCGGCAACATCACGACGGCGGACCAGGCCAATACCATCCTGGCGGCTGGCCGGGCGGATCTCGTCGCCCTTGGGCGGCCGCATCTGGTCGATCCGTTCTTCACCATGAGGGCGGCGGCCTGGTACGGGGCAGAAAGCGCATTCTGCCCGCCCCAATATCTGCCCGGGAAGGATCAAATTTTCCGCAACAGCGTCCGCGACCGCCAGGATCTGGAGGAGCTGCGCATTAAGGCTAAGCCCAAGACCCGGGCCGAGCTCAAGGCGGAGGCGACAAAGCCGCTTGCGGCGGAGTAACCGCCCGTGCGACGTTAACCTCATTGCCTGGCATATTTCGAGTGGAGTAAGGGCGATGAAGGCGATTATCGTCGGTGGCGGTATCGGTGGTCTCACCACGGCGCTGATGCTGCGTTCGCGTGGCATCGGATGCGAGATCTTCGAGCAGGCTGACACCATTCGTGAGCTCGGCGTCGGCATCAATACGTTGCCGCATGCCATGCGCGAGCTTGCCGGACTCGGCCTGCTCCAGAAGCTCGACGATGTCGCGATCCGCACCGATCAGCTTTACTATCTCAACCGCCACGGCCAGGAGGTCTGGCGCGAAGCCCGCGGCATCGACGCCGGTCACGACGTGCCCCAATTCTCGATTCATCGCGGCCGGCTTCAGGGCGTCATCCATCGCGCGGTCGAGGAGCGGCTCGGAGTGGATGCAATCCACACCGGCTGCCGCCTCGGCGCGTTCACGCAGGACGAGGGCGGCGTCACCGCTTACTTCTTCGATCGTGCCGGCGCGCATGTCCACACCGCGCGCGGCGACACCCTGATCGGCGCCGACGGCATCCACTCCCGCGTCCGCGAGACGTTGTTCCCAAATGAAGGTCCGCCGTGCTGGAACGGCTTGATGCTGTGGCGCGGTGCGCGCGACTGGCCGCTGTTTCTCACCGGCAAATCGATGATCGTGGCCGGCGGCCTCAATGCCAAGGTGGTGATTTATCCGATCGCGGAGGGATCGAGCCCGGCGAGCCGCCTGACCAACTGGGCCGTGCTGGTGAAGGTGGGCGAGGGCAATGCGCCACCGCCGCGGAAGGAAGACTGGTCGCGGCCGGGCCGCCGCGAGGAGCTGATGCCGCACGTCGCCCGCTTCTCGGTGCCTTATGTCGACGTAAAAAGCCTGATCTCGGCGACGCCCGAATTCTACGAATATCCGACCTGCGACCGCGATCCGTTGCCCTACTGGTCGTCAGGACGTGTCACGCTGCTCGGCGATGCCGCGCACCCCATGTATCCGGTCGGCTCCAACGGGGCGTCGCAGGCGATCCTCGATGCGCGCTGCCTTGCGGATGCGCTGGTGCGCGCCGAGCATCCGCGCCAGGCACTGCTCGAATACGAGAAGAAGCGCCTGCCGATGACGGCGGATATCGTGCGCTCCAACCGGCGCGGCGGCCCTGAAGGCGTCATCGACGCCGTCGAGCAACTCGCGCCGGATGGATTCGACAATGTCGATAACGTGCTGAGCTATTCCCAGCGCGAGGCCATCGTGCGCGGCTATGCGACCAAGGCGGGCTTCGCCGCAGTGCCGGGGCTTGCGGCGGTGCGCGCTTAAGAGCTGCCGCTAGCCAGCGTCGGGAGGTGGCGGCAGGAAGTGGATGTTGAACTCGGCGGCCATCGCCACCACGTCCTCCGGCTTCTGCTCCTTCATGTTGTGGAGGCCCCAGAACAGGTCGAACAGCTTCTTGGTCGGCGACACCCAGAACAGCACTTTTGCGGTCTGCTCGGACTTGTTGAAGATGCCGTGCGGCACGCCCATGCCGAGACGGATCAGGTCGCCGGCGGTTGCCTGCGACTCCGAATTGCCCAGCATGAAGTCGAGCTTGCCCTCCAGCATGTAGAGATATTCATCCTGGTCGGGATGAATGTGCGGCGGCACGAACGTGCCCGGCGGCAATGTCGCGTGCCAGGAGAAGCTGTGCTCGGTCTTGCTCTTCGGCACGTAGGTTTGACCGAGGATGTTCCAGAAAATGCCCTGGATCCCCTCATTGGCGCGCGTGATGCCAGTGATTTCGCTGCTCATTGAAGTCCTCCCGTAACCCGTCGCGGCTTTAGTTCGCCGCCTTGCAGTCCTTGGCGTAGCGGTCGCCGTAATTCTCGAAGACCTTCTGCACGATCTCGGTCTGGAACTTGCCGTCCGGACGCTTGGCGACCTTGGTCAGATAAAAATCCTGTATCGGATAGCCGTTGGTGTTGAACTTGAAGGTGCCGCGCAGCGAGGTGAAGTCGGCCTTCTTCAGCGCGGCCTGGACCGCGTCCTTGTTCGACAGGTCGCCCTTCACGGCCTTGACCGCGCTGTCGATCAGCATCGCGGCGTCATAGGCCTGGAAGGCGTAGGTGCCGGGCACGACGTTATAGGCGGCTTCATAGGACGCGACGAACTTCTTGTTCTGGGCATTGTCGAGATTGGGCGCCCAGTTGGCGCCGCCGAACATGCCGACGGCCGCATCCTGCTGCGCCGGCAGCGTCGATTCATCCACCGTGAACGCCGAGAGCACCGGAATGCTGTCGGCGAGGCCGGCCTGCCGGTACTGCTTGACGAGATTGACGCCGAGACCGCCGGGCATGAACGTGAACAGCGCATCGGGCTTCTGCGAGGAGATCTTGGAAAGCTCCGGCTGGAAGTCCAGCGTGTTCAGCGGCATGTAGGATTCCTCGACGATCTCGCCCTTGTAGTCGAGCTTGAAGCCCGCCACCGAATCCTTGCCGGCCTGATAGTTCGGCACCATCAGGTACATGCGCTTGTAGCCGCGATCCTGCGCGACCTTGCCGAGGATCTCGTGCACCTGATCGTTCTGATACGAGGTCACATAGAAGAACGGGTTGCAGTCCTTGCCGGCAAAGGTCGACGGGCCGGCGTTGGGGCTGATCAGAAAGGTCTTCGATTCCGTCACGGGCCGGTGGATCGCCTGCAGGATGTTGGAGAAGATTGGGCCGATCACGAAGTCGACCTTGTCGCGTTCCAGCAGACCCTTGACCTTGGTCACCGCCGCGTCCGGCTTCAGTTCGTCATCGACGACGACGACCTCGACGTCACGGCCGCCCATCTTGCTGCCGAGGTCCTTTACGGCGAGCGCAAAGCCGTCGCGAACCTGCTGGCCAAGCGCGGCGGCTGGTCCCGACAGGGTCACGATCACCCCGAGCTTGATCTTCTCCTGGGCGAGGGCGGGGGTCATGGCGGTGCCGAGCAGCAGGGCTGTTGCGGCCAAGGTCAATTGCGTCTTCATGATCTGTCCCCCGTGACATCAGGGCTTGCGTTGCAAGCCGCGTACTCTGATCCAAGCTTATGCTGATGATGGCGGCCGCGGCAAGCAGCGCTCAAAGTGTCGTCATCCCGCGGGCAGCGGCGCATGCAAGCGGCGCGCCAATTATTTGAAGCCTAAAGAAATTGGCGTGCGGTCGATTGTTGCAGCTTTGGACTTGCGGCCGGCTCCGATTTATTTGAAGCTCAAAATGTTGGGGAATCCGTGCCGGCGCCAATGCCCGCCGAGAGTGAACGCACCGAGATGCTCGATTCCGAGACCAAGGCCGTCGAAACGCCGGAAGACCATGCCGACGAGCTTCGGCTGTGGCTGCGCCTTCTGACCTGCACCACCCTGATCGAGGGCGAGGTTCGCGGCCGGCTGCGGCAGCGGTTCGACGTCACGCTGCCCCGCTTCGATCTGATGGCGCAGCTCGACAAGGCGCCTGACGGCATGACGCTGTCCGATGTCTCCAAGCGCATGATGGTGTCGAACGGCAATGTCACCGGTCTCGTCGAGCGCCTCGTGGAATCCGGCCATCTCGATCGCCGGACCTCGGAGACGGATCGCCGGGTCCAGGTGATCCGCCTCACGAAGCTCGGCCGCGCCGAGTTCCGCAAGATGGCCGCGGAGCACGAGACCTGGATCGCCGATCTCTTCGCCGACCTCTCGCCGAAGGATGTGCGCGAATTGATGCGGCTGCTCGCCAAGACCAAGGCGTCGGCGCAGAAATCGGCCGCTCGCCGCCGGCCGTAAGCACCGCCGCCCAATCCCTTTTGCCGCAGGAAAAAGCACGGAATGCCCAAAATCCGCTATTGCGCCAAATTGTTTTAAGCCTAAAATGTTTCCCAGATCGTGCTGCCGGGTGCAATCCATGCTGAAAGGAGCGTGCGATGGCCAACGCCGCCAAGATTCAAGTGTCGGGCTCGCATGACGGCAACGCTGCGACGGCCCATGTCGATACGTTTGCGCGGCAGCATCTGCCGCCACGCGAGCTCTGGCCCGAGTTCATCTTCACGCGGCCGGAGCTGCACTATCCGTCGCAACTGAACTGCGTCAGTTATTTCCTCGACCGCTGGGTCGAGCAGGGCCATGGCGATGCGCCCTGCGTCATCAGTCCCGCCGTCAGCTACACCTATCGCGAGCTGCAAGCGCTGGTGAACCGCATCGCCAACGTGCTGGTCGGCAAGCTCGGTCTCATCTCCGGGGGTCGCGTGCTGCTACGCTCGGCCAACAACCCGATGATGGTCGCGACCTATCTCGCAGTGATCAAGGCCGGCGGCATCGTCGTGGCAACGATGCCGCTCTTGCGCGCCAAGGAGCTGTCCTACCCGATCCAGAAGGCGGAGATTGCGCTCGCGCTGTGCGACGGAAAGCTCGCCGAGGAGATGGAGAAGGCAAAGGCTGCGGCGCCAATTCTCAAGCGAGTTGTTTATTGGGGCAATGGCGCGGCGGACTCGCTCGAAGCGCTCAGTGCTGACGCGAGCCCGGAGTTCAAGGCCGTCGATACCGCCTCCGATGACGTCTGCCTGATCGCCTTTACGTCCGGCACGACAGGCGATCCCAAGGGCACCATGCATTTCCACCGCGACATGCTCGCGGTCTGCGACGGCTATGCGCGCAACATCCTGCGAGCCGAGCAGAAGGATCGCTTCGTCGGCTCGGCGCCGCTCGCGTTCACCTTCGGCTTCGGCGGCGTGCTGTTTCCGATGCACATCGGCGCCTCCTTCGTCGTGCTGGAGAAGACGACGCCCGACGACGTGCTGACGGCAATCGAGCAATACAAGACCACGGTCTGCTTCACGGCGCCGACCGCTTACCGGGCGATGATCGGCAAGCTGCCGGGCCGCGACATCTCCTCGCTTCGCAAATGTGTTTCCGCGGGCGAGACGCTGCCCAAGCCGACCTTCGACGCCTGGCTTAAGGCGACCGGGATCAAGCTGATGGACGGCATCGGCTCGACTGAATTGCTGCACATCTTCATCAGCGCGACCGAGGACGAGATCCGCCCCGGCGCAACGGGCAAGCCCGTGCCGGGCTATGAGGCCAAGGTCGTCGACGATGACGGCCACGATTTGCCGCCGGGCACGATGGGGAACCTCGCGGTGCGCGGGCCGACCGGATGCCGCTATCTCGCCGACGAGCGGCAGCGCAAATACGTCAAGAATGGCTGGAATATCACCGGCGACACCTACCTGATGGATAGCGACGGCTATTTCTGGTACCAGTCTCGCTCCGACGACATGATCGTGTCGGCCGGCTACAATATCGCGGGCACCGACGTCGAGGCGGCGCTGCTCACGCATCCGGCGGTCGCCGAGTGCGGCGTGGTCGGTGCCCCCGACGAGGCGCGCGGCATGATCGTGAAGGCCTATGTCGTCGCGACGCCCGGCGTGACACCGGACGCAGAGCTCGTGACCGAGTTGCAGGAACATGTCAAACGCGAGATCGCGCCGTATAAATATCCGCGTGCCATCGAATTCGTGACGCAACTCCCCAAGACCGAGACCGGAAAATTGAAGCGCTTTGCCCTGCGGCAACTGGCGCAGGCCGCCGCAACGTCCTCAGGCGTCGCGGCGGAATGAGAAGAGGATGAAGAATTGTCTGTGACGACGCCGAAAGGCCCGCAACTCGCGGTGCTGCCGACAGCAGCCGAGGATGACACCCGCTCGCGGGTGCAGGTGCTCCAGCCGTCGGGGTGGCCGATGCCGAAGGGCTACGCCAATGGCATGGCCGCTGAGGGGCGCATCGTCGTCACGGGCGGGGTGATCGGCTGGGATGCCGAAGAGCGTCTTGCCGACGGCTTTGTCGCGCAGGTGGGGCAGACCTTGAGCAACATCGCCGCGATCTTGGCCGAGGCAGGCGCGAGGCCCGAGCACCTCGTGCGGTTGACCTGGTATGTCGTCGACATGGACGAGTACCTGTCCAACCTGAAGGAGCTCGGCAAGGTCTACCGTGCCGTCTTCGGCGCAAATTACCCGGCGATGGCGCTGGTGCAGGTGGTGCGCCTCGTGGAGAAGGCGGCGCGCGTCGAGATCGAGGCCACCGCAGTCATTCCGCGCTGAATCGCGTCCGGTTCGGCTCGCCTTGTCAGCTTGCCTTGTCAGCTGGCCTTGGCGAGCTCGTCGTCCTCGGGCGAGTTCAGATAGACGCCCGACATGGTGTCGACCCAGCAGAGATGGTCGTGCACCTTCTTCACGCCATCGACGTTCTCGGCTGCGACGATCGCGGCCTGCCGCGTGCGCTCTTCGGTGATGACGCCGCTGAGATGAACGATGCCGTCGCGGACGATGACGTTCAGCCCGAACGGGCACCAGTCGTTCTTCTCCATGGTGTCGATGATGCGGCTGCGAATGTGGTCGTCATCCGCCGTCGGATCACGCACTTCGCGGGCGAGCCCCGCCACCGCCTGCAGCAGATTGGCGCGGGATACGATCCCGACGACCTTGTCGCCGCGCACCACCGGCAGCCGCTTCACGTTGTTCCGCTCCATGAGGTCGACGATCTCGGCGAGCGCCGTATCCTCCGTGATGGTGACGACCGTGTCGGTCATCACCTCCGCGACCTTGCGGCCGTGCTCGTGGACGAAATCGCTGGCCGACTTGCCCGGACCAAGGATGAACCGCAGCCAGCGTCCGCGCTTGCGCCCGGTGCCGATTTCGCTGCGGCGGATGAAATCTCCTTCCGACACGACGCCGACCAGCTTGCCGGTATCGTCGACCACCGTGAGACCGCTGACATGCCGCTTCAGCATGATATTTGCCGCCTCGACGATGCTTGTGTCGGGGGTAACCGAGATGACCGACCGGGTCATGATCTGGTGGGCGCGCATGGACAACTCCGCTGGCTCTATCGAAATTCGATGCGCGAAAACTAGCGCGGACATCAGGGTGCGGCTTGACTCAGGTCAATCGGACGAGGCCCGTCCGTCCTGATTAAGCAATCGTGATCCGCGCCCCGGATTTGATGCAGCTCAACGCCTCTGCGAAGCCTCGTCATATTCTGCTGCCGACGTAGACCAGAAGCCCCTCGGGAACATTGAGCCATGAGCGTCGTGCAGATCTTTCCACGGGCCGAAGTGCCGGCGGCGCAGGCTCTTCCCGTCAATCCCGTCGCTGCTCCCGAAGCCTCGACGGTGAGCCCCGAAACACCCGCCGGAATGCCTGCCGCCGCCGATCCTCCGCCTGCATCGGAGCCATATCCTCTCGACCGCGCATTTCACGCGATGCTGGCGCGATTCACAGGCGGGATTTCGCCGCTGGCCTTGTCGCTGGCCTGGCTCGACTGGAGTGCGCATCTGGCTGCGGCGCCGCAGCGCCAGATGGAGATTGTTCGCAGCATCCTGCGCGACACCGGCCGGCTGGCGGAAGCCGCCGCGCACGCGGCGTCACCGGAGCAAAAGCCGTGGTCTGTGATCCAGCCGCAGGGACGCGATCGCCGCTTCAGCGGACCGCAATGGGAGACCGCGCCGTTCAATCTGTTGGCGCAGGCATTTCTGCTCACAGAGCGCTGGTGGCGGGATGCGGCGACCGGCGTGCGCGGCGTGTCGCACGCCAATGAGGCCATTGTCGAGTTCTCGATGCGCCAGATGCTTGACATGCTGGCGCCGTCGAATTTCGCGGCGACAAATCCGAAAGTCCTGGAGAAGGCGTTCCAGAGCGGCGGCGAGAACTTTGTCTTCGGTTGGCAGAACTGGTGCAGTGACTTGATGCGCCTGCTGTCCGCCTCGAAACTGGCGGACGGCGAGCAGTTTGTGGTCGGCAGGTCGGTGGCGGCGTCGCCCGGCAAGGTCGTCTACCGTAACGCGCTGATCGAGCTGATCCAATACCATCCGACCACGGCGCAGGTGCGACCAGAGCCGATCCTGATCGTGCCGGCCTGGATCATGAAGTACTACATCCTCGATCTCTCGCCGCAGAACTCGCTGGTCAGATATCTGACCGGTCAGGGTTTCACCGTGTTCGCGATCTCCTGGCGCAACCCGGATGCGACGGATCGGGATCTCGCCTTCGACGACTATCGCAGGCTGGGGGTCATGGCGGCGCTGGACATGATCGGCCGCGTTATGCCGGGTCGGAAGACCCATGCGCTCGGCTATTGTCTGGGAGGTACATTGCTGTCGATCGCTGCCGCCGCGATGGAGCGCGACGGTGATAAGCGCCTTGGCACCGTTACTCTCCTTGCCGCCCAGACAGACTTCACCGAGGCCGGAGAGCTGACGCTCTTCATCAATGAGAGCCAGGTCGCCTTTCTCGAAGACATGATGTGGCAGCGCGGTTACCTCGACACCACCCAGATGGCCGGCGCCTTTCAGCTGCTGCGCTCCAACGAGTTGATCTGGTCGCGGCTGTCGCAGGACTATCTGATGGGTGAGGGCGCGCCACCGAGCGATCTGATGGCGTGGAACGCGGACGCAACGCGGCTGCCTTACCGCATGCATTCGGAATATCTGCGAAAGCTGTTCCTCGACAATGATCTGGCCGGCGGGCGCTATCACGTCGGCGGCAGGAACGTTTCGCTGTCCGATCTTCACGTCCCGATGTTCGTGGTCGGCACGCTGGCCGATCACGTCGCGCCGTGGCGATCGGTCTACAAGATTCACTATCAGGTCGATGCCGACGTGACGTTCCTGTTGACCAGCGGCGGTCACAATGCCGGCGTCGTCGCGCCTCCCGACGAGCCCGGCCACAGCTATCAAGTGCTGAGCAAGGCCGAGGACGCGCCCTATGTTGGTGCGGACGAGTGGCTGAAGCTGGCTCCGCGCGTTGAAGGGTCGTGGTGGCCGGAATGGACCAAATGGCTGGCGGCGCGCTCCGGTGCGCCCTGCGATCCGCCACCGATCGGGCTTGGAGACGCTCCCGGCCTGCCCGATGCGCCAGGGGACTACGTCCACACTTAAACCTCCGGCTCGGAATTCGGTGCGAGGTCCGAGGAGCGGAAGGGTTTGGTCTTGTCCAGTTTGCGGTAGGCCGTTGACGCCGTCCGCAACAGCTTCTTTTCCCGTTTGCGGTTGCGGAATCGATTGCCGGCTTCGAGGCCGGCGCCGTTCAACGACGCCGCCAGCGCCTGTCCCCGCGCATCGTCGTTCAATCGTCCGAGCGACCGTTGCGCTTTGCGCAATTTCTTGAGGATGGATTTCTGTTTCGTCAGCGATTCATCGGCGAACAGGTCCTGGAGCGATTCGATCGAATAGGTCAGCCGCTTGTTGAGAATCCGCAGCTTGTGGCGTTTCTCGACGTCGAGCTTGCGGAGTTTTCGCGCCTTCTTGAGCAGCGCCGTCTCCCACTCGGTCAGCCGCTCCGTCGCGTGATAGGCGAGCGTGCAGCGGCGCAATCGTATGGCTTCCTTGCTGCGCCGGGTCGACCAGGGGCCGCTCTCGATCCAGGTCGAGGTCTGCTCGACAAGGCGGCGATACCGCGCGGATTGCAGCGCGCGCGCCAGCAGGCGGTGGCTCTCGGCGCGCTTTTCGTCCCAACGCTGAAGCTCGGCGACCACCGCGAGATTGTCGCCACTCTCGGCGACGATCCGCTCGATCGCCACGTCGAGATCCCGTACCATGCCGAGCTGACCGTTCAGCCATTTTAGCTCGGTCCAGACCTTCGGGCGAAGGGCGTCGTCGACTATCGGCGAGAAGAAGCGGATGGCTGTTCGCAGATGCGTCAATGCGATCCGGATCTGGTGCAGCGCGTCGGGATCGCCGCGGCAGGTGCCGTCATGCTGGGCGAGCACGGCATCGAGGTGACGGCGCGCGATGATGCGGAACGCCGTATCGCAGGCCATGCTGGGGCTGAGGCGGCCGGGCAGGGCATTGCGCCGCGCCGCCGGCGTGGCGCGAACGGCCGTCGAGGTCGTGGTGGGTCGCGCCATCTTTGTCCGCGCCAATCAGATTGCCTTATTTGCTTTCAGCGATCGCGTCCCGGCAGTTCTGGAGCGTCTGCGCTTGTGTCCCGGATGCATCGATGGTCGCCCAGCCGACGTGACCGATATTATAGTGCTCTTGCTGCGCAGCAACCTCTTGCGTGGCGTCGGATGCGTCTCCCCGGCGACTTCCGATCCGCATCTGCCGGGTCGCGAGGTCCGCAACCAGAAACAGGCCGTTCAGGGGCACATTGCGCTCCCGCGCCAGTGTGGCGATCGCGTCCCGTTCCTCCTCGCGGGCGAAGACGCCGTCGATGATTGCCGAGTGGCCCTGCGCCAGCACCCGCCGGGCGTGCTGAGCCAGCGTGTCGTAGACGCGGGCCGCGTGCTCCGGCGTGTAGGCGGACGGCGGCAGGCGGTGCGTGTCCTCGACCCCGAACATCTGCTTGCGGACGAGGTCGCTGCGCAGCACGATTGCTCCCGGGGGCGGTGCGACGATGGGCGCGAGCGCGAGCGCCAGGACCGTCTTGCCGGTGCCTGACAGGCCGCCGACCGCAATCAGGCGCGGGGCGGCAGGATGGAGCAGCGTCCTGGCGAGGTCAAAATAACGCTGTGCCTGGTCAAGGATGCCGGGGTCATCGGAATGCGGCGGCTTCAGCCGTGCCAGGGCTACCTGGGCGCGGATCGCCGCCCGGATGGACATCAACAGCGGCAGGGCCGAGAGCGCGTCGAGATTGTCGGCCGGCGTCACGGCGAGATAGCGGTTCAGGACGATGTTGGCCGCATCTGGCTGATCGTGGTGCAACAGGTCCATCAGCGTGAATGCGAGATCGTAGAGCACGTCGACGGTTGCCATCTGCGCATCGAACTCGATGGCGTCGAACAGCACCGGCCGGTCATCGATCAGAACGATGTTTGCGAGATGCAGATCGCCATGGCAGCGGCGCACGAAGCCTTGACCGCCGCGCTCTGCGAGCAGCGGACGAACACGCAAAAATGCCTCGTGGGAGGCTTTGCTGAGCTTCTCGATGTCTGCCGCGTTGAAATGGCCGCCGGTCCGCAGACCGTTATCGTTGCCGTCGATCAGGGCGGGGATGGAGGCGACCCATGCGTCGCCGTCGGCGCGTGTCGCCGCGCCGTGGGAAGCCACGATCGCGTCGGCGGCAGCCGAGGCAAGGGCTGCATCCAGCGGGCCGGCCTTTGCCAAATGATCGAGCGTCCGGTTTTCGTCGAAACGCGCCATCTCCACCGCATACTCGATCGGCCGGCCGGGACCGTCGACCTGCATCGAGCCGTCCGCCTCCTCGGTGATCGCCACGACCCGGTGGTAGATCTGCGGCGCCAGCGGCTGGTTGATCCGGATTTCCTCCTCGCAGGCCGCCTTGCGTTTCTCGAGCGTCGAATAGTCAAGGAAGGGAAACTGCACGGCGCGCTTGATCTTCAACGCGCGCTTGCCGTCGAGGAACACGGAAGCTGCGTGCGTATCGATCCGCCTCACGTCAGGATGCTCGGCAGAATCGGTGAGAGCCGCAAAGATCCGGTCCTGGGTCGCAGAATCGTTTGTCATTCCCGCTGGCACATCCAGATGCGTCGGAAGGCGGCCCGTCCGCCGACCAAGGTAATCCTTAGAAGCAGATCGCGGCCAGTCCTTGACGTCGGTTAACGCCAGTTACTGGTGGACTGGACGAGGTTTCCTTGGCTTGACGAGGATCAAGCCTCTCGACCAAAGCCGGCCTATTGTGGCGGCCAAGGAGAATCCCGATGCCCATCAAGGATGTCTTTCTGCCGCTTGTCGGCCAGCCGCGCGGATCGGCCCTGGTTGCGATCGAGAAATGTGTGGCCGTCGCCGCCGACCTCGGCGCCAGGATCACGGCGCTCGCGCTCGAGGAAGACGTTTTCGAGCGGCCGAAAGTGATGCTGCCCTATGACCGCGATTCCGCGGAGGCCGGCAGTTCGCGTGAGGCGAACGACACGCAGCAGCTCCTCAATGCCTTCACCAATGCGGCGTCCCGCGCCAACATTCGCGCCCAGAGCCGAACGGGCAAGGTGCCGGCGGACGAGATCGCGGCGATCCTGGCCGAGCATGCCCGTTTCAGCGATCTCACGCTGTTTCCCGTGAAGCCGCACGACAGCCGAACGGAGCACATCATCGAAACTTTCCTGTTCGAATCCGGGCGGCCGCTGCTGCTCTGCCCGGAGCAGCATGCGGAGCAGTTGCGGCCGGAATTCGAGAACGTCATGATCGCCTGGGATCATTCTGCCCGCGCTGCGCGTGCGGTCGGCGACGCCTTGCCGATTCTTCAGGCTGCCAGCGTGGTCCGTGTGGTGACGGTAACGCAGGACAGGGATGACGCAGTCGTGCAATCCGGCGCGGCTCTCGTCGATCATCTCAGGGAACACGGGGTCTATGCCTCCTTCGAAACGGTGACCGGCAACGGCAGCTCGATCGGCAAGGTGCTGGGAAGCTGGGCGAATTCCCACGGCATGGATGCGATCGTGATGGGCGCCTACCATCATTCACGCCTGAACGAGATCGTGTGGGGCGGTGTGACAAAGACCGTCATTGGCCAGCCACCGTGCTGGGTTATGATCTCGCACTAGGCTCGCCATTTTCCCGGCCTGATCGTCAACCATCGGAACCGCCGCTGACCCGGCGCATTTGCTTTCATGTCAACCTATCGTCTCAACAATCTGCTGGCGCCGCGTTCGGTTGCGCTCGTCGGCGCGAGCGCCCGTCCGGTCTCCGTTGGACGCGCCGTTCTGGAAAACATCCACAAGACCGAATTCAAGGGGCGGTTCGGCCTCGTCAATCCACGCCATGCCGAAATCGGCGGCGTCGCCGCGGTGAAAAACCTGGACGGCTTGGACTTCGTGCCCGAGCTCGTGGTCATCACCGCGCCGGCGCGCGAGATTCCCGGTATCATCGACCAGGCCGGGCGTCGCGGCTCGGCGGGCGCGCTGATCGTCTCGGCCGGGCTCGGCCACGGACCGGGATCTCTGCATGAGGCTGCAATCGCGGCGGCCCGCAAATACGGCATGCGGCTGATCGGACCGAACTGCCTCGGCATCATGATGCCCGGAGTCAGCCTGAATGCCAGCTTTGCCGCACACATGCCAGGGGCGGGCAGCCTCGCGTTGATCTCGCAATCGGGCGCGATCGCTGCCGGCATGGTCGACTGGGCTGCGCAGCGCGGCGTCGGCTTTTCCGGCATCGTCTCGATCGGCGATCAGATCGACGTCGATATCGCCGATCTGCTCGACTATTTCGCGATGGATCACAAGACGCGCGCGATCCTGCTCTACATCGAATCCATCAAGGATGCGCGCAAGTTCATGTCGGCGGCGCGTGCCGCCGCTCGCGTCAAGCCCGTCGTCGTGGTGAAATCCGGCCGCATGGCGCAGGGCGCGAAGGCGGCCGCCACGCATACCGGCGCGCTCGCCGGCGCGGACGCGGTCTATGACGCGGCGTTCCGCCGCGCGGGTGTCCTGCGCGTCTCAGATCTGCGTGAGCTGTTCGATTGCGCCGAGACGCTCGGCCGCGTCGAATCTCCGACGGGAAAGCGTCTCGCCATCCTGACCAACGGTGGCGGCATCGGCGTCCTCGCTGTCGATCGATTGGTCGAGCTCGGCGGAATTCCGGCGACCATCTCTGCGGAGGCTCGCAAGACGCTCGATGCGGCGCTGCCACCGACCTGGTCCGGTGCAAATCCCGTCGACATCGTGGGCGATGCCGACGCCTCGCGCTACGCGGCCGCGCTGGAGGTGCTGCTGGCCGATCGCGACAATGATGCGGTCCTGGTCCTCAACGTGCAAACGGCGATCGCCTCGGCCGCCGAGATCGCCGCGACCGTGACCGAGATCGTCGGCAAATATCGCGAGCAGCACCGCCGATGGGCCAAGCCCGTATTGGCGGCCTGGGTCGGTGCCGATCAGCACATCATTCAGGCCCTTTCCGGTGCCGGTATGCCGAACTATCCGACCGAGGACGACGCCGTGCGCGGATTCATGCATCTGGTCCGGCACCGTGAAGTGGTGGAGGAGCTGAGCCAGGTTCCTCCCGCGATGCCCGATACGTTCGTACCGGATGCAAGGGGGGCAAGGCAGATCGTCACGGCCGCGATTGCTGATGGCCGCGAGTGGCTCGAGCCTGTCGAGATCAAGCACCTGCTCGAGGCCTACGACATCGCGATGGTGCCGACCTATGCGGCGGCCGATGTCGAGCAGGCGGTGGCCTATGCGAAGGAAATCTTCGCGCAGGGCGGCACCGTGGTGCTGAAGATCATGTCGCGGGACATCATCCACAAATCCGATGTCGGCGGCGTCGTGCTCAATCTGACGACGCCGGAGGCCGTGCGAGCGGCCACTTCAGACATCCTCGCCCGGGCGAGAAAGCTGCGACCCGAGGCCCGCATCGGCGGGGTCATCGTCCAGGCGATGGTCGTCAAGGCGAAGGCGCGCGAGTTGATCCTGGGCCTCGCCGACGATCCCACTTTCGGCACCGTCGTGGTGTTCGGCCGTGGCGGCACGGCGGTGGAGATCATCAACGACAAGGCGCTGGCGCTGCCGCCGCTGGACTTGCAGCTCGCCCGCGATTTGATCGACCGCACGCGCGTGTCACGGTTGCTAAAAGCCTATCGTGATGTGCCGGCGGTCAAGCAGGACGCCGTGGCCATGGTGCTGGTCAAGCTGGCGCAGATGGCGGCCGACATTCCCGAGATCCGCGAATTCGACATCAATCCGCTGCTGGCGGACGAAACCGGCGTGACCGCGGTCGACGCCCGCGTTGCCGTCGGCCCGCCGCAGCGGAAGTTCGTCGGCTCGGGCCCGGCCAATTTCGCCGTTCGCGCCTATCCGTCGCAATGGGAGCGCCGCCTCAAGCTCAAGGACGACTGGCGCATCTTCGTGCGGCCGATGCGCCCCGAGGACGAGCCGACCATCCACGAATTCCTGCGTCACGTCACGCCGCACGACCTTCGCCTGCGTTTCTTCGCACCGATGAAGGAGTTCACCCACGAGTTCATCGCGCGCCTGACCCAGCTCGATTATGCGCGCGCGATGGCCTTCATCGCCTTCGACGAGGCCACCGGCGAAATGGTCGGCGTGGTCCGGCTCCATTCGGATTCGATCTACGAGAGCGGCGAATACGCGATCCTGCTGCGGTCCGACCTCAAGGGCAGGGGGCTCGGCTGGGCGCTCATGCAGCTCATCATCAACTACGCCAAGTCGGAGGGGCTGAAAGTTATCTCGGGCGACGTGCTCAAGGAGAACAGCGTGATGCTCGAGATGTGCCGGCAGCTCGGCTTCGAGGTCAAGCCGGACCCGGCCGAACCCGATATCTGCGACGTCAAATTGAAGCTCTGAGCGCGCCTGCTTCAGGAGCGCGCTTCAGCCGAATTCGCTGAGGCGGATGACTTGGCCGCCGTCCGCAGGTTCCTGATGATGATCGCGATCAAGGGCACCAGCACCGGCACGATCGTGCTGAGCGGATGATGCACCGCGCCCGACACCTGGGCCTGAAGCGCACGCGCCTCGAGCTGAAGGGCTTCGATGGAGGTGTCGTGAATTTCGTTGGCGAGCTCGATGTCGCGGCCTGACGGAGCCCGGCCGGCGATCGCGAAGAGAGCGGCCGCGATGGCGAAATTGACGGCGCCGAGGACGGCCGCCGCGGCAATCGCACTCCAGATCTGCACCAGCGCGAAATAGGCCGACAGCTCCAGCATCAGAAGCCCGAACGCCGCGATCAGCGCCGCGAAGGCACGCAAGCCGAGGCCAACAAGCAGATGGCGCAGCCTGATGTCCGCGATGATCCTGTCGGTGCGCCACAGCGCGCGTAGATGTTTGACCACATTCTCGGTATTCACCTAATGTCTCCTCAGCATGAAGCCGACAACGACGCCGAGCGCGAAGGCGGAGGCGAGCGACGTGATCGGACGCTCCGCTATGAGACCCTGGAGCTGCGCCTGCTCTTCGTCCACGGTCTCGCCGAGTTCGGTTAGCGCGGCACGGATCTGATCGGCGAGCGCCTCGGCGCGGTCCTTCGAGCTCTCGAACATCTCCTCGCCGGCGGTGCTCAGCAAGCGTGTGACGTCAACCTTCAGCGCCCGCAATTCTTCGCTCATCCTGTCGCTGTCGAACATGGACTCTTACCCCCATTGAATGGAAGCGAGCCTAAGGCGCACCTGTGCGTTCGCGCTTGATTTGCCTCAAGCGGTGGCCGCAGTCCGGGTCTTGAGACAGGTCAAGCCGGCCGCCATATGCTGGCCTAGAAATGCCGTCTGAATGGGGACCGATTGTCCCGATGAGGTGGAAGCGTGAACCACGAACCGCTGTTGCTCGCGACGCCATCCGGCGACGTGCTGAACCTGCGCCCCGAAGGGCCCTGGACCGCCGCGAATGTGGTCACGCTCGAGACATTGTCCCGGTCGGTCGGTGCCGACGTCGATCGCTCGCGCGTCGTCACCCTGGACATGTCGGGCGTCAGTGCGCTCGACACGCTCGGTGCCTGGGTCCTGGAAAAATTGTCGCGCAGGGCCGCAACATCGGGCAGATCGGCCGAATTCGTCGGCGTCGCCGATCATTTCAGCGGGCTGCTGGATGAGGTGCGCCAGGTCAACCGCCACACGCCGGCCCCGACGGCTGCGCCCAATCCGGTGCTGGCGAGGCTGGGCGATCTTGGCAAGTCCACGGCCGATGCGCGGGAAGACATCACGATCTTCCTCCAGATGCTCGGCGCATTGTTCATGGCCGTGATCGGCGTGCTGCGCCGGCCGCGTTCGCTGCGGCTGACCTCGCTGGTGTATCAGCTCTACCGCATCGGGTGGCAGGCGATCCCCATCGTCGCGCTGATCACCTTCCTTATCGGCGCCATCATCGCGCAGCAGGGCTTCTTCCACTTCCGCAGGTTCGGCGCGGAATCCTACACCGTCGACATGGTCGGCATCCTTGTGCTGCGTGAGCTCGGCGTGCTGATCGTCGCCATCATGGTCGCGGGACGGTCGGGAAGCGCCTACACTGCCGAGCTCGGCTCGATGAAGATGCGCGAGGAGATCGACGCGCTCTCGACCATGGGACTCGATCCCGTCGAGGTCCTGATCCTGCCGCGCGTTGCGGCCCTGGTCATTGCGCTGCCGATCCTCACCTTCATCGGATCGATCGCCGCGCTCTATGGCGGCGGTCTCGTCGCGCAGTTCTATGGCGACATGGGGCCGGCGATCTACATCGCCCGGCTGCACGAGGCGATCTCAGTCACCCATTTCGAGGTCGGCATCCTGAAGGCGCCGTTCATGGCGCTGGTGATCGGAATCGTGGCCTCCAGCGAGGGATTGCGGGTCAAGGGCAGCGCGGAATCGCTCGGGCGGCAGACGACGACGTCGGTGGTGAAGTCGATCTTCCTGGTAATCGTGCTCGACGGCCTGTTCGCGATCTTCTTTGCCTCGATCGGAATGTGACGATGGACGCATCGCAGGACCAGTTCGCGATCCGCGTCCGGGACCTCGTGGTCGGATTCGGCCGCCAGACCGTGCTCGACCATTTGTCCCTCGACGTCCGCCGCGGCGAGATCCTCGGGCTGGTGGGGGCGTCCGGCGGCGGCAAGTCGGTGCTGATGCGCACCATCATCGGCCTCATCCCGCGCCAAGGTGGGACCATCGAGGTCATGGGGCAGCCTACCGGCGGCCACGGCCGCGGCGCCGCCACGACATGGGGCATCCTGTTCCAGCAAGGCGCGCTGTTCTCCTCGCTGACGGTCCGCCAGAACGTCCAGTTTCCCTTGCGCGAAAATCTCGTCCTGTCGCAGGAGCTGATGGACGAGATCGCGATCGCCAAGCTCGAGATGGTCGGCTTGCGCGCCCAGGACGCCGACAAATATCCGGCGGAGCTGTCGGGCGGCATGACCAAGCGCGTGGCGCTGGCGCGCGCCCTCGCGCTCGATCCGCCGATCCTGTTCCTGGACGAGCCGACCTCCGGCCTCGATCCGATCGCCGCCGGCGATTTCGACGCGCTGATCACGACGCTGCAAAAGACGCTGGGGCTGACCGTGTTCATGGTGACCCACGACCTCGCGAGCCTGACCACGGTCTGCGATCGCGTCGCCGCCCTCGCCGACGGCAAGATCGTGGCGATCGGCCCGATGCGCGAATTGCTGCAATCCGAGCATCCCTGGGTGCGCGCCTATTTCCACGGCAAGCGCTCGCAGATGCTGCAACACGAGATGAGATGAGACATGGAAACCCGCGCTCCCTACGTGCTGATCGGCAGTTTCGTGCTGGCCGCGATCCTCGCGGTGTTCGGCTTCGTCTACTGGCTGAACAACACCGGCGGCATCGGGCCGCGCACGAACTACCATGTGCAATTCCAGGGGCCGGTCCCAGGCCTCCTGGTCGGCGCCGGCGTGCTGTTCAATGGCATCCGCGTCGGTGAGGTGACCCAGCTCGGGCTCGCGCCGGATAACCCGCGCTTCGTCAATGCGACGATCTCGGTTGCGACCGCCACCCCGGTGCGTTCCGACACCAGGGTCGGCCTCGAATTCCAGGGCCTGACCGGCGTGCCGGTGGTGACGTTGGAGGGCGGCGCGATCGTCGCCAAAGCAGGCGAGCCCGTGACCTTGATCGCGGAGGCCGGCGCCGGCCAGAGCATGACGCAGGCGGCGCGCGATGCGCTGCGGCGGGTCGACACGGTGCTCCAGGACAATTCGGGCCCACTGAAGGACACCATCGCGAATTTCAAGACGTTCTCCGACGGGCTCGCGCGCAACACCGGCAAGCTCGACGGCATTATTGCGGGCCTGGAGAAGATGACCGGCGGTGGGACGCCCGTGCAGAAAATCACCTACGACCTGCGTACGCCGAAGAATCTTGGGCCGGCCGGCAAGACGCTCTCCGCTTCCCTGGCCATTCCCGAGCCGACCGCGGTCGCAATGCTGCAGACCCAGCGCATGCTGTTCGCGCCCGTCGGGGACAGGCCGGGTTTTGCGGATTTTCTCTGGGCCGACAGCATTCCGAAACTGGTGCAGGCGCGCCTGATCGACAGCTTCGAGAATTACGACATCGCCCACGCCCCGCTACGTACGAGCGATCTCGGTCAGGCGGATTACCAGCTCCTGATCGACATCCGGCGCTTTCGGATCGCCACGGAGGGCGAGGCACGGGTGGAGATCGAACTGTCGGCGCGGATCGTCGACAAGAACGGCAAGGTGGTGGCATCTCGACTGGTCGAGACCAGCGAAAAGCTCGACAAGGTCGAGCCGGCCGCTGCAGTCGCCGCCTTCGATGCAGCCTTTGCCCGCATCGCCAAGGAGCTGATCGGGTGGAGCGTGCAGGCGGTGTGACGCCTTCTATTCCAGCGTCTTCAGGTAGGACAGGAGATCGTGGATCTGGTCCGGACTGAGCTCGAAGGCCGGCATGTCGTCGTGACCGGTGTAGATCCCTTCGGCCAGCGCCTCACCAAGGGTCTCGATCGGATAACGCTGGTGCAGCGTGCGCAGCGGAGGCGCGCGCTCGAGCGGACTGCGGGAGACGCGGTCGATCGCGTGACAGCGTGCGCAATTGGCCCGTGCGAAGGCCTTGCCGCGCTGTTCGGCGGTCGGGGCCGCCAGCGCCGGCATCATCAGAAGTAGCCCGATCAGGCCGTGACGCAGGGCGGCTTGCAGCATGGAAAATGATCCCGTCGAACTCTGGACGCAGAATATGACGGGGATGCCGCTCAAATTTGATCTCTGTCAATTGGCTTTGGCGCAGTGCAGTAAAATGCACCCGCGCGGTGGACTCGGCCTGGTGTCGGGAGCAGCCGGCGCGGGGAGCGGTGGATGAAGCCTTCCGTGGTCACGATCGAGCCGAACGGCCATTTCTGCAGCGATTGCGCCGTACGTGGAGCGGCGGTCTGTTCGTCGCTGGATGCGGCCGAGCTCAGGGAATTCGAGCATCTCGGCCGCCGCGTTCATTTTGACTCCGGCGAGACCGTGTTCTCCGAGGAGGACATCACGACCTCGTTCTACAACGTCCTCGAAGGCGTCATGCGGCTGTACAAGCTGCTGCCCGACGGCCGGCGGCAGATCGTCGGTTTTGCCTTGCCCGGCGATTTCCTCGGGATGAACATATCGGGCCGGCACAATTTTTCGGCCGATGCGATCGGCGCGGTGACCGTCTGCCAGTTCGCCAAGGCGCCGTTCGGCCGTTTCATCGAAGCCCGGCCGCTTCTACTCAGGCGGATCAACGAGCTGGCTATCCGCGAATTGAGCCAGGCGCGCGACCATATGGTCCTGCTCGGCCGCCGCTCGGCCGACGAGAAGGTCGCGACCTTTCTGCTCGGCTGGCGGGAACGGCAGGTCGCGCTCAAGGGGCTGTCCGACACCGTTCCGCTTCCGATGAGCCGTCAGGACATCGCCGACTATCTCGGTCTGACCATCGAAACCGTCAGTCGCACCTTCACCAAGCTAGAGCGTCACGGTGTGATCGAGATCATTCACGGCGGCATCAGCCTGCTCGATCCTGCCCGTGCCGAGGCGCTGGCCGCAGCCTGATAGTCCGTCCGCAACGCCCCGAAATTTTTGATCTCGATCAATGACACCGGGCGGCTGCAGCAAATAATGCTCCAACAATCCGGGAGGTGCATGATGCCCGCTGATGCGTTGCTGGTGACCATCGTCGTCGTCTCGATCTTCGTCGCATTCGCCGCAGCTCTGGCCTGGGCAGACCGGCAAACCAGTGCAGGCCGGCTCGATCCGGATGCCAAGCGCTGACCTCCTGAGATCCTAAGTCCGCTCAGGCGCGCCAACAGCCGACGCTCAGCCGGCTTGGCCTCGCCAGCGCCTCAACGCAAGCGCGGCTTGCGCTGCCTGCAACTCTGCATCGACCGGGCCGCATCGGCGCAGCCTTCGGATGCAGGCTTTCGGCTTGAACGCGGCCTTTTCGCGGCATTTGCCACAAAACGCGCGGGTGCTTTCCGGTTGAAAAGCCTGATAACGTTGACTACGCAGGAACCTCAGTGCCTCGCAGTCTTAGGAGCCCCGCGGCGTGCCTCAGGACAAGACCGGCGACCCCCGACAGTCGGCGGGCAACAAACTATCGGTCCTGCGCAAGCACCCGATCTTCGCGGATCTGGAGCCTGAAGCGCTCGATCAGCTTTGCCGCTACGCCAAGCACACCACCGTGAAGCGCGGCGCGACGATCGCTGCCAAGGGCGATCCCGGCAACAATCTGTTCGCGGTGATCACGGGGACAGTGAAGATTTCCTCCTCCTCGCCCGATGGACGGAACGCCATTCTCAATCTGATCGGTCCCGGAGAAATCTTCGGCGAGATCGCGGTGCTCGACGGCGCTCCCCGGTCGGCCGATGCGACCGCCAACACCAATTGCGAGCTCTACATCATCGATCGCCGGGACTTCCTGCCGTTCGTGAAGAGTCAGCCGGCGCTGGCGATGAAATTCATCGAGCTGCTCTGCGCCCGACTGCGCTGGACCAGCCAGCAGGTCGAGCAAGTCATCCTCCAGAATCTGCCGGGCCGGCTGGCGAGCGCACTACTCGGTCTCACCGAGGAGCGCAAGCTCGACTCCGGCAGCGGCACGCTCGCCATCACGCAGCAGGAGATCAGCGAGATGGTGGGGATGACGCGCGAGAGCATCAACAAGCAATTGCGCGCCTGGGCCGGCCGCAACTGGGTTCGCCTCGAGCACGGCGCCATCGTCGTGCTCGATACGGATGCGCTGCGCGAACTCGCCGAGAGCGGTCTCGACGGCGAGTAGTCGCTTCGTCTTAATCCTCGATGATCGCGACCGCGCGGGTCCAGCCCGCGGAGGCGCGTTCGATCTTCACCGGAAAGCATGAGACCGTGAAGCCGGTCGAAGGCAGCTGGTCGAGATTGTGCAGCTTCTCGAGATGGCAATAGCCGATGTGCCGTCCCGCCTTGTGGCCTTCCCAGATCAGGCCGGCATCCTTTGTTTCGGCATATTTCTTCGCGGTGTAGAGGAACGGCGCGTCCCAGCTCCAGCCGTCGGTGCCGGTCAGCCGCACCCCGCGTTCGAGCAGATACATGGTGGCTTCATAGCCCATGCCGCAGCCGGAATTGACGTAGTCGGCCTTGCCGAATTTGGCGCCGGCGCTGGTGTTGACGACCACGATCTCCAGCGGCGACAGGGTGTGCCCGATGCGCTTCAGCTCCTTCTCGACGTCGTCGGCACCAGCCACGTATCCGTCGGGCAGATGCCGGAAGTCGAGCTTCACGCCGGGCTGAAAGCACCATTCCAGCGGCACCTCGTCGATCGTCCATGACCGCTCGCCGCGGTTCATGGTCGGATGGAAGTGCCAGGGCGCATCGAGATGGGTGCCGTTATGGGTCGACAGCGAGACCTGCTCGACGGCCCAGCCCTGGCCATCGGGCAAATCCTGCGCCTTGAGGCCCTCGAAAAACTGCAGCATGCGAGGCAGGCCCTGCTGGTGATCGATATACTGGATGGTCGGATGGTTGCCCGGCGGATCGGCTGTCACGTCGTTTCTGAGCGGCACCGAGATATCGATCAGCTTCCGCGGCATGGGCATTCCTTCGAGATAGTCCGCTGTTTCGGGCATCTTGAGGGGCCTGTCTTGGTCGCGTCAAGTCACGTGCCGGCGACGCAAGCCGTCCCGCCGCTTCCACAACGACGCGAATTGCGCCAGATTGATCGATGCAACTGCTGCATCGATCAATGCCGGATTTGGCTTGGACATGGAATGCCGCGCGCCCTAGGGACGACATTGGCGCTTGACTTCACACCTGAAGGGGAGCGACCCAAGGCGGCGTGCAGCCTGCCGACAACGACATAATCAACCCAGGAGGAAGCCCAGATGAAGACACTCACCGGTATCATCGCAGCCGTTGCATTGGTGCTCTCAGCGCCGCTGGCGACCGCACGCGACTTCCGCTCCGCCGACGTCCATCCCGCAGATTACCCGACCGTCGAGGCCGTCAAGTTCATGGGCAAGCAGCTCGCGGCGGCGAGCGGCGGCAAGCTCGGCGTGAAGGTGTTTCCCAACGGAGCCCTGGGCTCCGAGAAGGACACCATCGAGCAACTCAAGATCGGCGCGCTCGACATGATGCGGATCAACGCATCGCCGCTCAACAATTTCGTGCCGGAAACCATCGCGCTGTGCCTGCCGTTCGTCTTCCGCGACACCCAGCACATGCGCACCGTCCTCGACGGGCCGATCGGCGATGAGATCCTGGCGGCCATGGAGCCCGCAGGCCTGGTCGGCCTTGCCTATTACGACAGCGGCGCCCGGTCCATTTACACCGTGAAGGCGCCGGTCAAGTCGCTCGCGGACCTGAAGGGTCTGAAGATCCGCGTTCAGCAGTCCGATTTGTGGGTCGGCATGATCCAGAGCCTCGGCGCCAACCCGACGCCGATGCCGTATGGCGAGGTTTATACTGCGCTCAAGACCGGCCTCGTGGACGCTGCCGAGAACAACTGGCCTTCCTACGAGTCGTCGCGCCATTTCGAGGCCGCCAAGTTCTACAACATCACCGAGCACTCCCTGGCGCCCGAAGTCCTGGTGATGTCCAAGAAGGTCTGGGACACGCTGAGCAAGGAGGACCAGGCCATGGTCCGCAAGGCAGCCAAGGAATCGGTTCCCGTCATGCGCAAGCTCTGGGACGAGCGTGAGCAGGCGTCCCGCAAGACCGTCGAGGCCGCCGGCGTTCAGGTCGTGACGATCGCCAACAAGGCGGAATTCGTCGATGCGATGAAGCCGGTGTACCAGAAGTTCGCGGGCGACGAGAAGCTGCAGAGCCTCGTCAAGCGTATCCAGGACACGAAGTAACACCACAGCGTCGGGTCCGGCGTCGCGCGAAGGCGATACCGGACCCTCGCAAGGAGGCGCGGGAATGACAGACCCACACGTCGCAGACCACGAGCAGGGGGCAGTCGTGGCACGCCCGGCGACCGGCTTGCTGTCGCGCGTCAATGCCGTCGTCGCGCGCGCGGGCATGTATCTGTCCGTGAGCGGACTGCTCCTCATCGTCACCGTCGTGTTCTACCAGGTGTTCGGTCGTTACGTGCTCAATTCGAGCCCGACCTGGACGGAGAACCTTGCGCTGGTTCTCATCCTGTACGTCACGCTGATCGGCGCCGCCGTTGGCGTGCGCGATGCCGGACACATCGGGATGGACAGCCTTCTGGTGATGCTGCCGGATCACGCGCGCGAGAGGATCGAGCTCGTCATCCACGTCCTGGTGGCCGCGTTTGGCGTCGCGATGGCCTATAACGGCTGGATTCTCGGCGCATCCGTCGGGACCGTGAAGATCCCCAATCTCGGCCTGCCCGAGGCCATCCGCTATGTCCCGTTGATCGCCTCCGGCGTCCTGATCGTCTCCTTTTCAATCGAGCACATCATTGCTCTCCTGCGCGGCGAAGAGGTCGTCCCCTCATGGAACTGATCATCCTCGGCGCCACCTTCTTCGGCTTCCTGATCCTCGGCGTCCCCGTCGCCTTCGCGATCGGTCTCTCGGCGATCTGCACCATCCTCTACGAGGGTCTGCCGGTCGCCGTCATCTTCCAGCAGATGATGTCGGGGATGAACATCTTCTCGTTCCTTGCCATCCCGTTCTTCGTCTTCAGCGGTGAGCTGATGCTGCATGGCGGCGTCGCTGACAAGATCGTGCAGCTCGCGAAGAATCTCGTCGGTCACATCCGCGGCGGGCTCGGCATGTCGAACGTGGTCGCCTGCACCTTGTTCGGCGGCGTCTCCGGCTCGCCGGTGGCCGACGTGTCGGCGATGGGCGCGGTGATGATCCCGATGATGAAAAAGGAAGGATTCGACACCGACTACGCGGTCAATGTCACGACCCATGCCTCGCTGGTGGGCGCCTTGATGCCGACCAGCCACAACATGATCATTTATGCCCTGGCAGCCGGCGGCAAGGTCTCGATCGGCGCGCTGATCGCCGCCGGCCTCCTGCCGGCAATCGTGCTGATGGTGTGCATGCTGGTCGCCGCCTACGCTGTCGCGGTAAAGCGCGGCTATCCGGCCGGCAAGTTTCCGGGCTGGGCCGAGGTTTTTCGCTCGCTCGCGGCCGCGCTGCCGGGCCTTCTGATCGTCGGCATCATCCTGGCGGGCATCCTGTCCGGCGTCTTCACGGCAACCGAGTCTGCGGCCGTCGCGGTCACCTACACGATGCTGCTGACGTTCTTCATCTACCGCACCATGACCTGGAACAATTTCCTGCGCGCCGCCGCCAAGGCGGTGAAGACGACGGGCGTGGTGCTGCTGCTGATCGGTGTCTCCACCATGTTCCAGTACCTGATGGGGCTCTACGAGGTGGCGGACCTTGCCGGCGACCTGATGAGCAAGGTCTCCACGCAGCCCTGGGTCATCTTCCTGCTCATCAACGTCATCCTGTTCGTGCTCGGCACGTTCATGGACATGGCTGCGACCATCCTGATCTGCACTCCGATCTTCCTGCCGATCGCGATGAAGGCGGGCATGGATCCGGTGCAGTTCGGCATGCTGATGCTGATCAATTGCGCCCTCGGGCTGAACACCCCGCCGGTCGGAACCACCCAGTTCGTGGGCTGCGCCATCGGCGGCATTTCGGTGGGCGCGGTGATGCGCACCATCCTGCCGTTCTACGCCGCGCTGATCGCAGCACTGATGTTCGTGACCTATGTCCCTGCATTCTCGCTGTGGCTGCCCCGCCTGCTGATGGGTTACAAGGGCTAGCAGCTACAGGAGAAGCTATCAGTGACTGACTATCGCAAGCTCTTTGATCTCACCGGCAAGACGGCCGTGGTGCTCGGCGCCGCATCGGGCATCGGCAAATCGTCGGCCGAGGCGCTGGCTGGGCTCGGGGCCCGCGTTGTTTGCGCCGATCGCGCGCTTGACGCCGCGGAGGCGACCGCCGCCGGCATTCGCGACAAGGGCGGCTGGGCTGAAGCAGCCAGCTGTGACGCCGCAAGCGCTGCGGACGTCAATGCGCTGACCAAAACGGTGATGCAGAAATTTCCGCGGCTCGACATCGCGGTGACGACGCCCGGGCTCAACATCCGCAAGACCATCCTCGACTACACCGAGGAGGATCTCGACCGCGTCCTCAGCCTCAACGTCAAGGGCACGGTGTGGTTCTTCCAGGCCTTCGGCCGCATCATGGTCGCGCAAAAGGGCGGCAGCATCATCGCCTGCTCGTCGGTGCGCGCGGTGACCATCGAGCCGGGCCTCGGCGTCTACGGCTCGACCAAGGCGGCGATCGGCCTGCTGGTGAAGGGCTTTGCCTCCGAGGTCGGCCATGCCGGCGTGCGCGTCAACGCGATCGCGCCGAGCATCGCCGAGACCGCGCTGACCGGCCCGTTCAAGCAGCGGCCAGACATCTATAATCTCTACGCCGGCCATACCGTGTTCAACCGCTGGAGCAGCGCCGACGAGGTCGCGACCGCCGTGGCCTATCTCGCTTCGGACGCCGCGAGCTATGTCAGCGGCAGCACGATGTTCGTCGATGGCGGCTGGACCGCCGTCGACGGTCCGCCGACCGGTCTCACCCAGCTGCACAAATAGGGCGTCATCGGCATCTAGCCGGTAAAGCCGGCGCGCTGGCGCAGGTCCTTCCGATCTGCGCCGGTTAGCAACGCGATCAGCGCCGCCGCCTCTTTCGGATGCGCCGCCCGCGCGGTCACGCCGGCCGTGTACATTGTCACGAGTTCGCAGCCGGGGGGCAGCGCCCCCGACAGTGCAATGCCATCTGTCGCGATGATCTCGGTCGCCTGCGTGCATCCGATCGGCCGCGTCGCTGTGGACGCCGCGAGCTCCCGCATCGCAGTTGCACCGTTCGGAAAGATCTTGAGGCGCGATGCCACCTCATAGGCGATGCCGAGCTGGTCCAGCACTTTTGCGAAATGCTGGCCCGCGGTCGAGGCCTTGGTGTCGGGGACGTAGATTGCATCGGCACCGCGTAGTACCTCGCGCAGATCGGCCTCGGTCTTCACCGTCACCTTGGCATCTCGGCTGCGGACCGCCAGCGCGGTCTCGACCCGGCCGACATCCGTGATCGAGGAGGGGACGATGAGCTTCTCCTCGGCAAGCCTCGCAAGCAGCGCCTGGGTCAGGATCGCGAGATCGGCCGGCGCGCCCGCGCGCAGCTTGTCCGCCATCACGCCGACCGCACAAAATTCGCCGTCGATACCGAGGCCGGTTTGCGCCTTGAAGGCCTCGGTGACGCCGCGCACCAGGCCTTGTGCCGCGCCTCCGCTCAAAACGTTCATTGTCGTCAAGACGCACGCTCCATCGCTGCAATGATCTTGTCGCGCGTGATCGGCAGGTCGCGCACGCGGACGCCGAGGCAATCGTGAACCGCGTTCGCGATCGCCGCCGTCACGGGCCCGTGCGCAGCCTCGCCGGCGCCGACCGGCTCGATCTCCGGGCGCTGGATGATCTCGACATCCACCGCCGGCACCTCGCTGAAGGTCAGGATCGGATAGTCGGTCCAGGAGGTCGAGGTGATGCGGGTCCGGTCGAAGCGGACGCGCTCCTTCAGCACCCAGCTCGTGGCCTGGATTGCGCCGCCCTCGATCTGGTTGATCACGCCGTCCGGATTGATGGCCTCGCCGACATCGACGGCGAGCGTCAACCGCCTCACGCTGATATCGTCGGCGCCCTCGATCTCGGCGATGGCAGCGCAATAGGCTCCCGTATTCTTGTAGCGGGCAAAGCCGACGCCGTGTCCGATGCCCGATCGCTTCTGCGGCTTCCACGCGGCGCGCCTCGCCGCGGCGCGGATGACGTCTCTGGCCCGTTCGTCCCGCAGATGCCGCAGACGGAACGCGATCGGATCTTCGCCGCGCAGGGCGGCGATCTCGTCGAGCAGGGACTCGATGGCGAACACGTTGCCTTGGCCGCCCAGCGTCCGCAGCGCCGAGGTGCGCACCGGCATGGTCAGCAGCCGGTGGCTCGTGATCGTCCAGCCCGCGAAGTCATAGAGCGGAACGGAGTTGCGGTCGCCGCCGCCGCCATTGGCAGCCGGCGGGTTGGTCGAGATCATGCGGGGATGGGGATTGGCGATCTCGGTTGCCGCGAGCAGCGCCGGCTGCGCCGCGCGTCCCGGCCGCGCCGCATGGCCGTTGCTCCAGATCGCATGGCGCCAGCCGGTGATCTCGTTGCCTGCGTCGAGATCGGCCTCGATCTCGATGGCCATCGCCGCCCCAAAGGGCGCGTGGGACATCTCGTCGTGGCGTGACCACTGCACCCGCACCGGACGGCCGCCAGCGGCCTTGGCCAGGAGCACGGCGTCGAGCGCGACGTCGTCGGCCGCGTTGTGCCCATAGCATCCGGCGCCCTCGATGTGCTCGACGACGATGTTCTCGGCCGGCAGCTTGAGGACGATTGCGAGATCGGCGCGCAGCAGATAGACGCCCTGGCTATGCGTCCAGACATGGACACGATCACCCTCCCATTGTGCGATGGCGCAGGACGGCGCGATCGAGGCGTGGGCGACGTAGGGGCGGGTGTATTGCCGGCGGAGGGTTTGGGCGGGTTTGCCCGTCGGCTCCGCCGTCCTGGTGTCGATGACGGTGGTCTCGACCGGCTGGCTCTTCAAAAAGCCCGCCAGATCGTCTTCATCCGGCAACGGCTCACCGGCCGACCACGTCGCGCCCTTGCGCAGAGCCTTGAGGGCCGCGTCCGCCGCCGCCTCGTTGTCGGCGACGACGCCGGCAAAGCCGCCGTCGCGGACAATCGCAACGACGCCGGGGACGGCGCGTGCCGCCTCCTCATTCAGTGCGATCAATTTGGCGCCCGAGATATCCGCCCGCAGCACGCGCCCGTGCACCAGTCCCGGCAGCGCAAGGTCGTGGATGAACCGCGGCCGCGCGAACACCTTGTCGGGAATGTCGACACGCTGGACCGAGCGTCCGGCGACGGTGCGCTCGGCGGCACTCTTCGCTGTCGGGCCTGCGGTGGCGTCGTGGTCGAGCGAGACCTCGTCTATCAACTCCCAATAGCTGGTCCTGACATTGCCGGGACCCGAGATGGTGCCGTCATCGATATCGAGCCACGATGCATCGACGCCGAGACGTTCCGATGCCGCGCGAAGGAAGCACTGGCGGACTTCGGCACAGACCTGGCGTAGCGCACGGCCGGATTGCTGGATCGAGAGACTGCCCGAGGTGACGCCTTCATTCGGGCTGGTCGCCGTCGAGGCGCGGATCATCGCGATCCTGACGATCTCGACGTCGAGTTCGTCCGCCGCGATCTGCGCCAGTGCCGTGACGATGCCCTGGCCGATCTCGACCTTGCCGGGCGAGATCGCCACACGGCCGTCATCGGTGAATCGCACCCATGACGACAGCTTGGGATTGGCCGCGAGGCTGACCGGCAGCTTCGGGGCAGGAGAGGGCGCGCTCATGACGTCGCCACCTCTGCTGCCGCACGCAACACGGCGCGGACCATGCGGTTGTGCGACCCGCAGCGGCACAGATTGCGATCCAGCGCGGCCCTGACCTCGGCCTCCGTCGGGGACGGATTGCGCTTCAGCAGCGCCGCCGCGCTGATCAGGATCCCCGCGACACAATAGCCGCACTGCATCGCCTGTTCGGCGATGAAGGAGCGCTGCAGCGGATGCGGCTGCTCCACTGTCCCGAGGCCTTCCACCGTGACGACGTCCTTGTCCGCGACCGACCACATCGGCATGTCGCATGAGGACATTGCGCGGTCACCGACCATGACATGGCAGGCGCCGCACTCCCCGGCGCCGCAGCCGAAATGCGGCCCAGTGATGCCGAGTTGGCTGCGTAGCACATCAAGCAGCATCTGGTCGGGATCTACATCCACGGCGATCGCCGCGCCGTTGAGCCGGAATTGAACGGAGGGCATGAGCAGTACGGCCTCAGGACTTGTCGAATTTCTTGACGACGTCGGCCCATTTCTCGATGTCGCCGCGCAGGAATTTGTCGAACTGTTCCGGCGTCATCGACAAGGGCAGGGCGCCCTGTTCTGTCCAGAGCTTGACGATGTCGGGCCGCTTCACCATTGCGTTGACGGCTGCATTGAGCTTGTCGATCACGGGCTTGGGTGTTCCCGCGGGCGCCATCAGGCCGAGCCAGATGGTCGCCTCGTAGCCTGCTACACCGGCTTCGCCTGCCGTCGGCACGTTCGGCAGCACGGTCGAACGCTGCTTGCCGGTCGTGGCGAGCGCGCGGACTTGATTTTCGCCGATGTTCGGCGCCATCGCCGGCACTGCGTCGATCATCATCTGCACCTGTCCGCCGATCACGCCGCTGCGTGCCTCGCCGCTGTTGCGATAGGGAACGTGCACGACGTCGATGCCGGCCATGGCTTTGAACAGTTCGCCGGCCATGTGGTAGGGCGTGCCCTGGCCCGAGGAAGCGTAATTCAGCTTGCCCGGCTGCGCCTTGGCGAGTGCGATGAACTCGGCCAGCGTCTTCGCCGGGACTTGCGGGTTCACGACGATGACGAGATCGGAATAATTCACCGGTGCGATCGGCGCGAGGTCGCGCATCAGCTCGTATTTGCGCTTGTCTGCCGTCAGCAGCGATTCATTCGCGGTCTGGGTGTTGGACATCATCAGCAGCGTATAGCCGTCGGCCGGCGATTTCGCCGCCTCAATGGTGCCGATGACGCCGCCGGCGCCGGTGCGGTTCTCGACCACAAAGGGCTGACCAAAACTCTCCTGGAGCACGTTGGCGATCAGCCGGGCCGCGACGTCGGCCGGCCCGCCCGCGCCGAACGGCACGACGATACGGACCGAATGGCTGGGATAATCCTGCGCGAATGAGGGGGCTGCGGAGAATGCGGCAAGCAGGCCGGCCGCCAATGCCAGCACGGATCTTCGGGCGATCATGCCCACCTCCCTGATATCGTTCTTGTTGGCCGGCACTGTAGCGGCAGGGAATGCGGACTGTCGACGGCTCACAAAGCCGATTGTACCAGGGAATATCGCGCGGTTTTCGGTGTGACTGCGCCGCCTTCGCGCTTGCAGCAGGAACCCGCGGCGCGCGCGCTTTGAGCAAATCGCATGGGCCGTGCCGGATAAATGCGCTCGGCTGGCTGGTATTTTGGTGTTACGAACTGGGACATGAACCAGCACGCCAAAATCGAAATCCGCCATTCGACCTGTCCGCATGATTGCCCCTCGGCCTGCGCCCTCGATGTCGAGGTGGTCGAAGGCCGCAGCATCGGCCGTGTCCGCGGTTCGAAAAAGCAGACCTACACGGCCGGTGTCGTCTGCGCCAAGGTTGCCCGCTACGCCGAGCGCATACATCACCCCGAGCGGGTCACGTTTCCGATGCGCCGCATTGGGCCGAAGGGCTCGGGGCAATTCGCGCGCATCTCCTGGGACGAGGCGCTGGACGAGATCGGGCATCGCTTCAATCAAGCCGAACGCGAGTTCGGCGCGGAATCGATCTGGCCCTATTATTACGCCGGCACGATGGGCCTGGTGATGCGCGACGGTCTCAACCGTCTCACGCATGTGAAGAAATATTCGCGCTTCTATCAGACCATCTGCGCCAATGTCGCGCGCATCGGATTCGCGATCGGCACCGGCAAGATCGCCGGTGTCGACCCGCGCGAGATGGCGCTGTCCGACCTCGTCGTGATCTGGGGCACCAACCCCGTCAACACGCAGGTCAATGTGATGACGCACGCCTCCCGCGCCCGCAAGGAGCGCGGCGCGAAGATTGCGGCGGTCGACATCTACGACAACGAGACTATGAAGCAGGCTGACATCAAGATCATCCTGCGCCCCGGCACCGACGGCGCCTTCGCCTGCGGCGTCATGCATGTCCTGTTCCGCGACGGCTACGCCGACCGCGCCTACATGGACAAATACACCGACTGCCCGGCCGAGCTCGAGGCGCATCTGAAGACGCGCACGCCGGAATGGGCGTCCGCGATTTGCGGGGTGCCGGTGGCCGAAATCGAAGCCTTCGCGAAAGCGGTTGGCGAGACCAAGCGCACCTTCTTCCGCTTTGGCTACGGCTTTACGCGCAGCCGTAATGGTGCGACCCAGATGCATGCGGCAAATAGCATTCCCGCGGTGACCGGCGCCTGGCAGTATGAGGGCGGCGGCGCCTTCTTCAACAATTACGCGCTGTGGCATTTCAACGAATCCATCATCGAGGGCCACGACGCCATCGACCAGAGCATCCGTGCGCTCGACCAGTCCAAGATCGGCCGTATCCTCACCGGCGATGCCGAGGCCCTGCGCGGCAAGGGGCCAGTCAAGGCGTTGCTGATCCAGAACACCAATCCGATGACGGTGGCGCCGGAGCAGGCGCTGGTGCGGCAAGGCTTTGCGCGCGAGGATCTGTTCGTCGCGGTGCACGAGCAGTTCATGACCGAGACCGCGCAAATGGCCGACATCGTGCTGCCGGCCACCATGTTCATGGAGCATGACGATCTCTATTACGGCGGCGGCCACCAGCACATCTCGGTCGGGCCGAAGCTGATCGACCCGCCCGGCGAATGCCGCTCCAACCACGAGGTCCTGCAGGCTCTGGCGCCGCGGCTCGGCGCCAGACATCAGGGTTTCGAGATGACGCCGCGCGAACTGATCGACGCGACCTTGAGGCTGAGCAACCACGGCGACATCGGCGGCCTCGAGGCCGACATCTGGCGCGATCTGCAACCGGACTTCCGCACCTCGCATTATCTCGACGGGTTTGCCCATGCCGACGGGAAATTCCACTTCAGGGCCGATTGGGCGCATCCGCCGTTCGGCGTGACCATGGGCGATTTCGACAAGATGCCGTCGCTGCCGGACCATTGGGCGGTGATCGAGCACACCGACCAGGCCCATCCGTTCCGGCTCGCGACCAGCCCCTCGCGCAGCTTCCTCAACACCACCTTCAACGAGACGCCGTCCTCGCAGGCACGCGAGGGCAAGGCGAGCGTGATGATCCATCCGCTGGATGCCGCCGCGCTCGACATCGCCGACGGCGATGCGGTGACGCTCGGCAACCCCCGCGGCGAGACCACGCTGGTGGCGACGCTGTTCGACGGCGTGCGGCGCGGCGTGCTGATCGCGGAGTCCGTTCATCCCAACAAGAACCATATCGGCGGGCGCGGCATCAACATGCTGACGGGCGCCGAAGCCGTGGCGCCGATCGGCGGGGCCGCGTTCCACGACAACAAGGTCTGGATCAGGAAAGCGGCCACCCCTTAGGGGCTGCACTCGGTGACGCCGTAGCCCGCGAACTCCTTCGCAATGTTCGGGTTCATGGACTTTGCCTGCGCGATATCGGTGGCGCCGTCGCCGCCGTTCTTGCGGGTGGCGATGCCGCGGCCGAACAGCGACGATGAGGAGCGCGGGTTGCGCTGGATCGCGTCGGTGTAATCCTTGATCGCCTCAGTGGTCCGGCCGAGCTTGAGGTTGACGAGCCCGCGGCTGTCGAGCGCATCGCTCAATCCGGGATCGACCTGGAGCGCCAGATTGCAGTCGGCGAGCGCGCCCTGCAGATCGCCGCTCGCCGCGCGCGTCCAGCAGCGATTGTTGAGCGCCTCGCCATCCCCAGGATTGCGACGGATCACGAGGTCGAAATCCTGCATGGCGGGTGCATAGGCGCGCTTGATCGCGTAGACTTGGCCGCGCTTGTAACGCGAGGCAACGTCATTGGCGTTCGCCACGATCTTGCGGCTGAGATCGGCGATGACCGGATCCCTGGCGAGATCGTCCGCGCTCGGGGCGGGCTCTGCCTGCGGCACCTCGCAGACCGGTTTCTGCGGCTCGGGTTTCTGAGGCTCCGGCCTGGTCGGGTCGCCGATCTTGTTGTCGGGCGGCCGCGTCACCGAACCTGCGAACGAGAATTCCGTGGTGAGCGAGGACGACAGCCACGGCACCTGCTCGCGCCTGGTGGCGGCGACGACGCCGTTCTTGGTGTTGGTCAGGGCCTGCTCGGCGCTGATGTTCGGCGCACGCATCTCGCGCAGCAGCTCGGCGACGAACAGGCCGTGCTCGGTCTTGCCGCTGGCCGCGACCGCGCCGAGCGCGGCGGAGTAGAGCACGAGCGAATTGCTCGGCGCGATCGCCGGGGCAAGGCCCGCCGAATAGCGGCGGAAGCGCCGTTCGAACGGGTTGCGGCGCGAGGCGTCGATCAGCGCGATCTTGATCGCGGCGCCGCGCGTGTTCATCTCGGCGAGGATGCTGTCGAGGCTGAAGCCGTCGCGCGCCACATCCGGCTCCGTCCAGATCTGGGCGTCGACCGGAAGCAAATAGGTCTGCCGGTTCGACTGGATGGCAAAACCGTCGAAGAAGATCAGCGCCACCGCGCCACGTTCGATCCGGGCATAGAAGCGATCCAGCACCTGCCGCATGGCGTCGGCCGTGAGATTGTTCTGCCGGTCGACGACGAAGCCGTCGCGCTTCAATTCTTCAGTGACGTCCTGGATGTCGTTGGCGACCTCGTTCAGCACGAACTCGTTGTCAGGATATCTCGCATTGCCGATCACCAGCGCCAGTTTCGCGGCATCGGCCGCGTGGCTTGCGGGCGCTGCGCCCAGCACGAGCAAGCCTGTCAGCAACAAAATCATCGCGGCGCGCATGAAATGGCTCATCGGTGATCAAAATCTCCAGTCAGGATAACGGCCGTCACCCGCAATTCAATCACCAAGCGAATTTGCGCCCACACGCTATGGTGACACGGTGTTGCAGATTGCCCTTGCGTGCGCCGCCCGTCCTGCCGCAAATGGCTGCAAAATGGATGGCAAGGAAGCGAGCGTACCATGACCGACACCACAGCAATCATCACAGAGAAGCGCGGGCAGGCGTTCTGGATCACCATCAACCGGCCGGAGAAACGTAACGCGCTGAACGGCGAGGTCATCGCCGGCATCACCGAAGGCTATCGCGACGCGCACGACGACAAGGACGTCCGCGTCATCGTGCTGACGGGCGCGGGCGACAAGGCGTTCTGCGCGGGCGCCGATCTACAGAATTCCGGCGCGGCTTTCGCGATGGATCATTCCAAACCAAATGTCGACTATGCCGATCTGTTACGTTTGTCACAGAACGCCACCAAGCCGGCGATTGCGCGGGTCGGCGGCGTCTGCATGGCCGGCGGGATGGGCCTGCTCTGCATGACCGACATGGCAGTGGCGGCCGATCACGTCGTCTTCGGCCTGCCGGAGGTGAAGGTCGGCGTGTTCCCGATGCAGGTGCTGAGCCTGCTGCAGTCCATCGCGCCGCCGCGGCTCGTCAACGAATGGGCGCTCACCGGCGAGCCGTTCGATGCGAAGACGGCGCAAGCCGCGGGTCTGCTCAACTACGTCGTGCCCACCGCCGAGCTCGATGCCAAGGTCGACTGGCTGATCGGCCGCATCGTCGACAAATCCCCGACCGCGATCCGCCGCGGCAAATACGCCATGCGCGCCATCGCCTCGATGTCGTTCGACGAGAGCATCGCCTACACCGAAAGCCAGATCGCGCTGCTCGCGATGACCGAGGACGCCAAGGAAGGCCTGAAGGCGTTCAGCGAAAAGCGGAAGCCGGTCTGGACGGGAAGGTGAGGGGCGCTCGCAACTCGTAGGGTGGGTTAGCGTAGCGTACCCACCGCTTCTGCTGCCGCAGAGAAAGAAGAGGTGGGTTACGCCCTGCGGGTCGCGCTTTGCGCGCCCACAGTGCTAACCCATCCTACGGCATGTCAGCCCGCGTTCGGCTTCAGCCCCGCCGCCTGGATACCCGCCACCGCGCAGGCCTCGTCATTGTCTGAGGTGTCACCGGAGACGCCGACAGCGCCGAGCAGCGTCGCGCCGTCCATGATCAGGACGCCGCCGGGGACCGGCACCAGCGCGCCCTTGGCGATGGTGTTCACGGCGTCAATGAAAAAGGCCTGCTCCTGGGCGCGCTGGAACAGGGCACGTGAGCCCATGCCCATGGCGAGCGCGCCGTAGGCCTTGCCGTGGGCGATCTCGCCGCGCATCAGGCTGGTGCCGTCCTGCGCCGCGGCGAGCTTGAGCACGCCGCGTGCGTCGAGGATGGTGACGACCAGCGGCTTCAGCTTGAGTTCGCCGGCCTTCGCGAAGGCGGCGTCGAGGATCTTGCGGGCGGTGTCGAGGGTGAGGTCAGCCATGGCTGGTTTCCTTTGCGATTGAGTTGGTTGAGGAATTGGATTCGGCATGATCAAGGCTCATCGCCAGCACGCGCGCGACGTGAAGCGCCTCGCGCCGGGCGCCGTCATGGATCTGGTGGCGGCAGGAGGTGCCGTCGGCAACGACGAGAGTCGTTAGGTCCGCGCGCCGCACGGCGGGCAGCAGCGACAGCTCGGCCATCTCGATCGAGGCATCATAAGTGTCCGCGCCATAGCCGAACGCGCCGGCCATGCCGCAGCAACTCGATTCGATGGTCTCGACCGCAAGGCCCGGGACGAGGCGCAGCACCTGCTCGACCGGCTTGAAGGCGCCGAAGGATTTTTGATGGCAATGGCCGTGCACGACGGCCTTCTCAGCGACGGTGCCGAGCGGCAGTTGCAGCCGGCCGGCCTCGGCCTCGCGCACCAGAAATTCCTCGAAGGTCAGCGCATGGGCGCCGACCGCCTTGGCGTCGTTGTCCTTGCGCAGCGAGGCGAGCTCGTCGCGCAGCGTCAACAGGCAGCTCGGCTCGAGACCGACGATCGGCACGCCGCGCGCGGCAAAGGGCGCGAACGCGGCCACGAGACGATCGAGCTCGACCCTGGCTTCATCGACGAGGCCGGCAGAGAGGAAGGTGCGGCCGCAGCAGAGCGGGCGGCTGCCGCTCAGCGCCTTCGGCAGATGCACGCGATAACCGCCGGCCGTGAGCACGCGCAGGGCGGCATCGAGGTTCTCGCGCTCGTAGATGCGATTGAAGGTGTCGGCGAACAGCACGACCTCGCGGCCATCGACGGGCCCGACCACGTCAGCCGCCGGCGCAAAAACGTCGCTGCGGAAGGCGGGCAGGGCGCGGCGCGCGCTGATGCCGGCGAAGCGCTCGAGCAGCTTTCGGAGCAGCGGGCTGCGGTTGCGCAAATTGGCCAGCGGCGCCAGCCGCGATGCGAGGCCGGCATAGCGCGGGAGATAACCGACCAGGCGGTCGCGCAATGTCAGGCCGTGCGAGGCGGCGCGCGCGGCCAGCACCTCGATCTTCATCTTGGCCATGTCGACGCCGGTCGGGCATTCGTGGCGGCAGGCCTTGCAGGAGACGCAGAGTTTTAGCGTTTCCATCATCTCGTCGGACGACAGCGCGCCGGGGCCGAGCTGGCCCGAGATCGCAAGGCGCAGCGTGTTGGCGCGGCCGCGGGTGACGTCCTTCTCGTTGCGGGTGGCGCGATAGGACGGGCACATCACGCCGCCCTCGAGCTTGCGGCAGGCGCCGTTGTTGTTGCACATCTCGACCGCGCCCTGGAAGCCGCCGCCGGCGCCGGGATAAGCCGACCAGTCGAGCTTCGTCTTCAGCTCGCCGACGCGATAATCGGGCTTGAAGCGGAACAGCGAGCGGTCGTCCATCTTCGGTGCGTCGACGATCTTTCCGGGATTGAGCACGCCATCGGGATCGAAGCGCTGCTTCACCTCCCTGAAGTCGGCGACCAGACGCTCGCCGAACATCGTCTCGTGGAATTCGGAGCGCACCAGGCCGTCGCCATGCTCGCCGGAATGCGAGCCCTTGTACTCGCGCACCAGCGCGAAGGCCTCTTCGGCGATGGCGCGCATCGCCTTGACGTCCTTCTCCAGCTTCAAATTCAGCACCGGGCGCACATGCAGGCAGCCCTCGGAGGCGTGCGCATACATCGTGCCGCTGGTGCCGTGCTTCGCAAACACCTCGTTCAGCCGTGCGGTGTAGTCGGCGAGGTGCGGCAGCGGCACGGCGCAATCCTCGACGAAGGAGACCGGCTTGCCCTCCTGCTTCATCGACATCATGACGTTGAGGCCGGCGGCGCGGAAATCGGCGATGCCGCTCTGCAGCGCCGGCTCGGTGATCTCGACCACGCCGCCCCATTTGCGCGTGTCGTTGGTCCAGCCGAAACCGAGATCGCCCATGAGCTCACCGAGCTGTTTGAGACGGAGGACGTTGTCCGCCTGGTCTTCTTCGGCGAATTCGACCACCAGCACGGCGTCCGGATCGCCCTTGATCGCGGCGGAGATAATGGGGCGGAACATCGCGATGTCGCGGCCGAGCGCGAGCATGGTGCGGTCGACCAGCTCGACCGCGATTGGCTTCAGCTTGACGAGGTGCTGGGCCGAGTCCATCGCCTCGTAGAAGCTGCCGAAATGGCAGACGCCCAGCGCCTTGTTGCGGATCACCGGCCACAGCTTCAGCTCGACCTTGGTGGTGAATGCCAGCGTGCCCTCGGAGCCGACCAGCAGATGCGCCATGTTGTTGCGCGCATTGCGCGGCACCAGCGCATCGAGATTGTAGCCACCGACGCGGCGCTGCACTTTGGGAAACCGCGTCGCGACCTCGTCGGCCTCGCGCGTGCCGAGATCGAGCATGTCGCGGAACAGGGCGCGCGCGCTGTCGTTTGCGTCGAGGTCGGAGAGATCGCGCGAGACCTCGCCGTAACGGCTCAGTGTGCCGTCGGCGAGGGCGGCCTCCATCGACAGCGTGTTGTCGCGCATGGTGCCGTAGCGGAGTGAGCGCCCACCGCAGGAATTGTTGCCGGCCATGCCGCCGATGGTGGCGCGCGAGGCCGTGGAGACGTCGACCGGGAACCACAGGCCATGCTTCCTGAGCTGGCGGTTGAGATCGTCGAGCACGATGCCGGGCTCGACCACGCAGGTGCGGCCCTCAACGTCGAGCGAGAGGATGCGATTCAGGTGTTTCGACAGATCGACCACGATCCCGTCATTGACGGTCTGGCCGCATTGCGAGGTGCCGCCGCCGCGCGGGGTGACCTTGCGCCCCTCGTCGCGGGCGATCGCCAGTGCCAGCAAGGCCTCGTCCATGGTCTTGGGCACGACCACGCCGGCCGGCACGATCTGGTAGAACGAGGCGTCGGTGGCGTATCGGCCACGGCTGAAGCGGTCGAACAGGACATCGCCGGTGATTTCCCGGGCCAGGCGTGCCGCCAGGCTGCCCTTTTGAGCCGATTCCGGTGATTTTCCAGCCACTTCCGCCGCCATGGTCCGCTTTCGCCTGTTCGCCGGCACCGTCTTGCCTCCCGTCACGGCCCTTGGCAAGCGAGCCCTGCTTCTTGTGCATTGACGGACCTCGCCGGGCGAGGGACAAGCCCGGCGAATAGTGATATGCGAGCGGCTCGCGGGAGCCCCGAATTCGGGCCCCCGACGCTCACGTCGAGACAAGCCTCAAAGACCGGGAAGGACGCCGATGACCGTGCACACTGGAAGGCATTTCTTACAGATTCCAGGACCGACCAATGTGCCCGACCGGGTGCTGCGGGCGATGGACATGCCGACGCTGGACCATCGCGGTCCGGAGTTCGCCGAGCTCGGTTTTGCGGTTCTCGCCTCGATGCAGCGGGTGTTCCGCACCAAGCAGCCCGTGATCATCTTCCCCTCGTCCGGCACCGGCGCCTGGGAAGCGGCGATGGTCAATGTGTTCGCGCCCGGCGACAAGCTCCTGATGTGCGAGACCGGCCAGTTCGCCGTGCTGTGGCGCGGCATCGCCGACAAGTTCAAGCTCGACGTCGACTTCATCCCGAGCGACTGGCGCCACGGCGCCGACCTCGCCGAGATCGAGAAGCGCCTCGTCGCCGATAAGCAGCACGCGATCAAGGCGGTCTGCGTCGTGCACAACGAGACCTCGACCGGTTGCGTGACGCCGCCCTTGGAGGTGCGCAAGCTGCTCGACCGCGTCAAGCATCCGGCGCTGTTGATGGTCGATACCATCTCCGGCCTCGGCTCGATGGAATATGAGCACGACGCCTGGGGCATCGACGTCTCGGTCGCCGGCTCCCAGAAAGGCCTGATGCTGCCGCCCGGACTCGGCTTCAACGCCGTCTCGGAGAAGGCGCTGGCCGTGGCCAAGGCCAACCCCGGCATGCGCTCCTACTGGGATTGGCAGGAAGTCATCAACTTCAACAAGCTCGGCACCTTCCCCTATACGCCCGCCACCAACCTGCTCTACGGCCTGCGCGAAGCGGTCAAGATGCTGGAAGAGGAGGGGCTGGAGAACGTCTGGACCCGCCACAAGCGCCACAGCGCGGCGACGCGTGCGGCGATCAAGGTCTGGGGCCTGGAGACGCAGTGCGCCGACCCGGCTGCACACTCGCCGGCGCTGACCGGCGTGCGCGTGCCTGATGGCCACGACGCCGACGCCTTCCGCAAGGTTGTGCTGGAGAACTTCGACATGTCACTCGGCACCGGCCTGAACAAGGTCAAGGGCAAGGTGTTCCGCATCGGCCATATTGGCCACTTCAACGATCTGATGCTGATGGGCACGCTCGCCGGCGTCGAGATGGGCCTGGATCTCGCCAAGATTCCGCACCGGAGCGGCGGCGTCCTGGCGGCCATGGACGTCCTGAAGGGACGCGACGTGGTGCCGATGACCAAGGCTCAGGTGGCTTAAAGGCTCGGGTGGCCTGGCGACTCAACTGGCCTGAACCGACCTAGAGAAGAAGAGAGCGCGCGATGAACGCACCGACGACTGCCAACGAGGACCTGCTCTACTCCGTCCAGGACGGCATCGCGCGGATCACCTTCAACCGCCCGCAGGCGCGCAACGCAATGACCTTCGCCATGTATGATCGCATGGCCGAGATCTGCCAGGAGATCAACGCCGACCGTTCGATCAAGGCGCTGATCCTGACCGGCGCCGGCGACAAGGCGTTTGCCTCCGGCACCGACATTTCCCAATTCCGTGCGTTCAAGACGGCGCAGGACGCACTCGACTACGAGGCGCGCATCGACCGCGTGCTCGGCACGCTCGAGCAGTGCCGCGTGCCCGTGATCGCGGCCATCGCCGGCGCCTGCACCGGCGGCGGCGCCGGCATCGCGGCCTGCTGCGACCTGCGCATCGGCACCGAGACGACGCGCATGGGCTTTCCGATCGCGCGCACGCTCGGCAACTGCCTGTCGATGTCGAACATCAGCCGCGTCGTCGCGCTGGTCGGACCCGCCCGCACCAAGGATCTGATCTTCAAGGCGCGGCTCGTCGAGGCGCCGGAGGCGCTGGCGCTTGGCCTCCTCAACGAGGTCGTGCCCGACGTCGAGACGCTGCAGCGCCGCGCCGATGAGACCGCAAAGCTGGTCGCCAGCCACGCGCCGCTCACGCTGGAAGCGACCAAGGAAGCGGTGCGCCGCATCCGCCGCACGCTGTCGCGCGAAGAGGGCGAGGACCTGATCCTGAAAGCCTATATGAGCGAAGATTTTCGCGAGGGCATGGACGCCTTCCTCAACAAGCGCACGCCGAACTGGAAGGGCAAGTAGCCCGCGTCCTTGGCCGGCTGCGCCATATTAGGGCGTGTACTCATAAAGGCGCAGACGTCGGCTTTGAGATCTAAGCAGAAATTTTCTGCTCAATCAGAGCGTTGCCGGCTTTGACCCATAGCGGACACTTTCCGTCCGGGACAACCCCATGTGTTCGCTGCGCCGATGGCGATTTAGCGTGGCTGCTCGATTACGTTAATTCGGAGGTTGCCTTCGAGCTCCCAACGTCCATCGACGTTCACCGTGCATCCGCTTCCGATCAAATAGCGAGCGGAAAAGCCTGCCTTTTTCCAACGCTGCTCGCATCCATCATTCGATATGATTGGGACAAGCTCTACGATCAAAAACAATGCTACAGCGCCGAAACCCAGATAGAAGATGACCTTTCGCATAAGTGCCCTCCGGTCGAAAAACCGTAGCACGAACGACTGAGCCGAAGATCAATAAGCGGCACCTCGGTTAAGGGAGCCATTGACTGCTTCTGGCCGGTAGCTGACCTTCACGACGACGCCTGCTTAGGCCGCTTCTGACCCAAAGCGGACCTGGACGGGCGCCACTGCGGTTCAACTACGGAAGTCCCTTTGTCGCCGTGAAGGGATTGAATCCCCGTTCTGCAAGAGCAGCCCACGAAGCAGCGCCCAGATGTGGCAATCGGAAATAGAGTCGTGGCTTGGCCGGATCGGTATCCAGCATGAACCCGGTCGGTAGCGCTCGGACACTTGTGGCATAGAACCCGCCATCCGGCGACCTCTGGGATTCGATGACAGCGACCAACGATTTTGCCTCCGCAGTCCTGCCGAGCAATTTCAGCAAGAGAGCCATTTGGCTTGTCCCTTCGGTCCACACACCATCTCGGTCTTCACCGTAAGAAAAGCCCTCGTCGACTCTCATTCGCTGTTCGGCGGTCGTAACGGCCGATGCAAATCTCCTGGCCGCTCCGGGGAGCGCCGTTAACGGCCAGACTTGAGCATCAAGGGCCAAAATCGGATTGCGCGTGACACCATCTTCGGCGGTGCCTGCGGCGAAACAGCCGCATGCCGAATCCCACATCGAATCCACGAAGCGCTCAGCAGCTGTTGCCATGTCACGCCAGCGCGAATCGCCTGTACGGGTTGCAAGAAGGCCGAACGCGGCGGCTAGGTCAGTATTGTGTTCAGTCGATTTCCATGTCCGCAACTCGGGCGTCGGTTCGTGCCCAAACGTCCCCCCCGTGAAACCGCCAGTCCCGCGCCTGTCGGCCCATTGCGCGACCCAGGTGCCAAGCCGTGCTGCACCATCGCGGAATCGAGAGCCGGTGTTCACATCATCAATCGACAGCAACGCCAACATGGCCCATGCGATGTTACCGTTATCGCTGCCCACCTGATATCGATCCTCTAACCACTTGTTCTGCGTGTTGTCCCACCACCCCGGAAGTTTGATAGGGCCATTCGCCACCACACCCCCGGCGTAAGCGTTCCGGAGCCGTCCATCATGCCAGGTCCGGTCATTGTCGATGGCCCAGAGAATCGCCGCGCCGATGCGACGTGCTTTGTCTCGCTCACCGCAACCGACCAATGCGATGGCGGCCACCGCATTGTCGTAAAGGTATGCGGCGCCACGCAGAGGTCCCGAGTCCA
Organism: Bradyrhizobium sp. CIR48; assembly: GCF_014198315.1. Lineage (NCBI taxonomy): Bacteria > Pseudomonadati > Pseudomonadota > Alphaproteobacteria > Hyphomicrobiales > Nitrobacteraceae > Bradyrhizobium > Bradyrhizobium sp. CIR48. The sequence goes on along the minus strand of NZ_JACIHG010000002.1, from coordinate 309,291 downwards.
CGGTCGGATAGCTGGGCAAGAACAAGGGCCCTGGCGGTGCCTTATCGATTAGACCAGCGAGGTATCCGCATGCAGACGCTTCCGGTGTTGCCAGAGCCGGTCGTGGAGTGGCGACCACAATGATAATGATAGTCGTTAGGATCCATACGAAGGATGTTATTCGGGCCACTTGCCGTTCTCCGGGTGGACGCTGATCCTATACCCATCGGCGATGTCTGGATGGCCCATCGCAGCCACTCCGCCCTACGTCTCGATATCGGCCGTGAGGAGTAGACTGGACGCCACTTTGACTAACTGAACGACTCGCTCGACCATTACGGACTGAGCGGGCCGATTGCTCCGCGTTTTTAACATGACAACGAACTCATCGGGCAGCGCCCTCAGTCGGCGGCTTCTTTGATCTTCCCCGATCCGCCACATTTCGTGCAGGGACGAAACTCATGCTTTTCGCCTAAGCGAACCGGATGCATGCCCCTGTCTTGGCCGGTCCCGTCACATTCAGGACAATTGCGTTCAATTTCCTTCTGGTCGGTCATATGCACCTCGCAGTTGAGGTGCTTGCTTATCACACTAAGCAGGGAATGTCGCCTTATGGCCCTTAGCTGACCAATCTCGGCATGTTGCGTGACGGCAGCTTCTGACCCGAAGCGGACCTGATGCTTTCAGCTTCTGAGGCCACTCGAGCAGCAATATCCGAGTTGATAGTTGTAGATCAGGCGACCTTTCCTTGTGAACCTACAAGTTCTCTCCTGCGACAGATGTCGCGAGTTTGGTGCCCGGCTGGTCTCAAGTCCGATAGTGGACGCTGGAGAGATTAAAATGAATTGGATCGGACCGGTCATCGGCGGGGCGCTGTTTGTAGCTGGTTTGCTAACATCAGCGGGACCGGGGCTGGCGGCAGGGAGCGATGACGGTTTCACAACGTTCTGGACGCAGTTCAAAGCTGCGGTCGGCAAGAGCGACCAGAAGGCCGTATCGGACATGATTAAATATCCTGTCCTCTACCAGGATCTGCGGCGAGCGGCGGAGTTTCCTGTGATCTGGAAGGGTGCTTTCAGACCTGCGCATCGGGCGTGTCTTGCCAAGCAGAAGCCTGTCAAGGACACATCCCCCAAGGGGGTGGTTACTTACTCTGCTTTTTGCGACTCGATCATCTACTCTTTCGCTAAGGATGAATCCGGCTGGAAATTGACGGACTTTGGCGTAGACGATTGATCGGCCTTGTAAGAACTGATTGCCGACTGTTTCGCTGTTGTGATCGGGGCGCTGTCCGGATTTGGCCCTTCTCGGACCTCGTGCAATGTCCGTTTCTTCGCTCTGCCGGGGGATAAGCGGACATCGCGGATTTATTAGTACACGCCCTAGGCTGCGGACCCATAAAACCTGAGCCAGAGCCGGATAGCACCAAGCTTTGCAAAAGCGAGGTAAGCTGAAGCGTACCTGTCGTATCGTGTTGCGATGTGCGTGAAAGGCGAACCCCAGCTTAGCTGATAGAATACCGTTCAGCGCGCGCCGGTCATCGACCCTCGGAACGCCCCGCGCCTTGTTCGGCAAAAGCGGCTTGATCACATTCCACTCAAACTCAACCGCGTGACTACGGCATCGGAAGATTATATGCTTGTCGCATGGGACTACTGATCTTCAGCACCAACGTCACGTTAGACGGCTGTGTCGACCACCAAGAAGGAATCGCCGACAACGAGACACACGCCGTGTTCACTCGCCTCATGGACGGGAGTGGGGCGATGCTGTGGGGCCGCGTCACCTACGAGATGATGGAGAGCTACTGGCCAGCGGTCGCCCGCGGCGAAGCGGAGGTGCCGCCGCCGATGCGCGAGTGGGCGGTTAAACTGGATGCCAAGCCGAAATACGTGGTGTCGTCAACGCGAAACGACTTTCCGTGGAACAATAGCCACCACATCGCCGGTGATCTGCGAACAGGCGTGCAGAATCTCAAGGATGCGACCCCGGCGGGCGTGCTCCTCGGTAGCGGCAAGCTCGCGGCTGAGCTGGATCGGCTGAATTTGATCGACGAGTACAAGTTCCTCGTTCACCTCAGGATCGTCGGCCACGGCCCCACTCTATACGAGAGCGGCTTGCCGAGCGCGCGACAGCTCGAATTGGTTTCGGCGAAGCCGCTGCGCAACGGCGTTGTTGCTATGCACTACCGACGCTCTCTGGCGAAAGTCGCAAGGCAAGAATAGCTCATAGCCGGATTTTCACAGCGTGGGCGAGGTTTTCTCTGCGGCAACAAATTAATGAGTATGCGACCCAGGTGGGGCGGCCGGCGGAAGCCAACGTCAGCGGGCCCCGCGCAATTGCAATTGTCACAAATCTTTCAAGCGGTTCCGCCCGCCGGAACCGAAGTTGCGCGCGTCTGCGGTTACGCGTCCACGTTGACGGCGCGACGAGCTCAGGCATAAGATCGCAGAGGTTGCATGATGCCTTCTCGTATTCCTCGTGCCGACAGGCCGGCCAGCAAGTGATTTTAAGTCCAATTGAATTGACGTGAACTCTGCGAAGCGTTCTGACCGACCGTCCTGCAACCGGACGTCATTGAACTGAAATTGAACTGAAGACATAGCGACGTAATTTCCACGACGCGAGCCGCGCCAATTTCATTGCTGCCAACCATCCCGGGCACGGCCTCGCGAACAAGCCCACGCTCCTAGATCAAGACCCTAAGCCAACGCTTTGATGCAAGACCGTTGAGTCTCGTCTGATTTCTCAGACCGATCAGTCACGTCGCCGCGCCCCCGTGCGGCGGCGCCTCCATGGCAACGCAGGCAGGGATTTTTCCATGACCAACCACACGCCGGTTTTCACCTCGTCATCCGCGACGGGCAGCTTCACCGAATTTGCCAACCTCAACGATTCAACCACGCTGCACACTTTGTCCGGGACGATGAGCTTCAGGGACAGCGACAGGACCGACACCCATACGACGTCGGCGACGCTGCATTCCGCGGTGGTTTCGGGCGGAACGATCGTCCCGGCGGCCTCGCTTGCGCATTTCCAGACCGCGATGCAATCGCAGATCCTGAGCGATTCAAACGGCTCGGGGCAGCTCAAATGGAGTTTCAGCGACCAGGACCAGGATCTCGACTTCCTGGCCAAGAACCAGACGCTTGTCCTGATCTATGACGTCAAGGTCTTCGACAACTACGGCGGCTTCGCCATCCAGACCGTCAAGATCACCATCACCGGTACTGACGACAAGCCGGTGATCAACATGACCACGGCGGCGACAGTCACCGAGCAGGCCAACCAGACGCTGTCGCTCTCGCCCGACACGGTTCACGTCGCGCTCAACTTCACCGATGACGACCTCGCCAACACCGGGCACACCGCGACCGTGATCGGCGTCTCCGCCTCCGGTGCCACCGCGGGCCTGTTGCCGGGCGCGTTCGGCAACGCCGAGCTGATGTCGTTCTATCACGTCGACAACGTCGTCAAGAATTCGGGCTCGGCTACCGGCACCATCAACACCACCTTCTCCGCGCCCGATCTCGCTTTCGACTATCTTGCGGCGGGACAGCATCTCGACATCACCTACACGGTGCAGCTCGACGACCATGCCGGCGGGATATCGACGCAGACGGTCAGCGTGACGGTGGTCGGCACCAACGACAGGCCATTTTTCCTGTCGTGCCCGGAATCGGCTGCGCTCGTCGAGGATCAGAATGTCGACCCCGGCGGCAATCTCACCGCACATGACAGCCTGCTCTTCACCGACATCGATCTTGCCGACGCGCACACCGTCTCGACGACGGTCACTGCGACCCGCTCGGGCGGCGGAGCGATCCCGCTGACCAATGCGCAGCTGCTGGCCGCATTCGGCACCGCGCTTCAGGATTCGACCGGTCATCTGATCGGCGAGGTCGACTGGAATTTCGCGTTTCCCAATTCCTCCGCCAATTTCCTCAACGGCGGCGAGACGCTCAAGCTCGTCTATCACGTCACGGTCGACGACGGTCACGGCGGCTCCACGACCCAGGACGTCACCATCACCGTTCTCGGGGTCAACCAGCCCGTGGTGATCACGAGCGGTCCGGAATCCTCCACCGTCGCCGAGCAGGACGCCACGACGGGCTCCCCGGTCCTGGACACGACGCCGACGATCCCGGCGGGCACGCTCGCCTTCACCGACCAGGACACCAGCGATACGCACACGGTGACGGTTACGCTGGACTCGACCTCGGGCCCAACGCCGCCCGCCGCGACGCAGGCGGATCTCGCAGCGGCGCTGACGACGACATTGCACGATTCCACGGGCACGGGCACCGGCAGCATCGACTGGAACTTTGCGATTGCCGACAACGATCTCGACTATCTCGCGTTCAACGAGACGCTGACGGTGACGTACAACATCAAGGTCGCGGACGGCTCGACCAGTTCGACGCAGACCGTCTCCGTCGTCATCACCGGCGCCAACGACGCGCCGGTGATCACCAGCGGGCCGCAATCCGCGTCGCTGTCCGAGCAGCCCGGCGTGACCGGATCGCAATCGCCCGACACCACAAGCCCGGTGCCGACGGGAACGCTGAGCTTCAATGACGTCGATCTGTCGGACACGCATTCCGTCAGCGTCGTGCTGAATTCGGCGGTGTGGTCGGCCAATAGCTTTGCCGCCCCGGCGCAGACGCTGGTCGACCTTCAATCGGCGCTCGCAACGGTGCTGCATGATTCCACGGGCACCGGAATCGGCAGCATCGATTGGACTTTCGGCATTCCCGACGCCGATCTCGACTTCCTGAGCGTCGGCGAGACGCTGACGGTGCAATACGATGTCAATGTCTGGGACGGCTTTATCAATTCGGTCCAGACCGTCACCGTGACCATCGACGGCGCGGCTGATCCGCTGGTCCTGACGCCGCTGACGATCGCGGCGTCCGACACGGCGGGCCCCGATGCCGGTACGGGTATCGCCACCGGCGCCATCTTCGACGTCACCCAGCCGATCGATCAGAGCACGCCGCGGACCATCACCGAGGTCAACGGCAGCGCCGCCAATGTCGGCAATTCGGTCGCCGGCGCGCATGGAACGCTGGTGCTCAACGCCGATGGCTCCTACGGCTATGTCGCGGATGCGTCGGTCGACGCGCTGCTCGCCGGCGACAATGTCACCGACCAGTTCACCTTCACTGTCGATGACGGCCAGGGCCACCAGGCCTCGACGACGATCACCTTCGACATCGCCGGCGCCAACGACAATCCGCTGGTTACGGCGGCCAACCTCAGCGGAGCGGTCACCGAGGACGCCGGGCCGCCGGTGATCCTCAACGGCGATTTCGAGACCGGCAATTTAGCCAATTGGACGGTGAGCGGCGGCGGCCACATCCACGTCGCGCAGCTCGAGCTCGGCGGCAGCTTCGGCCATTACTCGGTCGAGCTGTTGCCGACGAGCAATCCGGAAACGCTGTCGCAGAACGTCGCGACCACGCCTGGCCAGCACTATTTCGTCAGCTTCGACGTCATCGGCGATCCCGAGAGCGTCAGTGCCCCGTTCACGGTATCGTGGGACGGCGCCACGATCCTGTCGCTCAGCAATGTGCCGGCCGGCGTCAACCATTATTCCTTCGATGTGCTCGGCGACGGCGTGCTGTCATCCACGCTGCTGCAATTTTCCTATGAGGACAATGACACCGGCATGATCCTCGATTCCGTCAGCGTCAGCCCGGCGACGGGACCCGCCACCGAATCCACGGCGGGCTCGCTGTCGTTCTCCGACGCCGAGACGGGGGATACCCACAGCGCCAGCTTCGTGCCGAACGGCAGCGGTTATGTCGGAACGTTCTCGCTCGATCCCATCAGCGAGGCCGGCGGCGCCGGGTCGCTCGCCTGGCACTTCACGGTCGACAATGCCGACATCCAATTCCTGGCGCAGGGGCAGACGCTGACCCAGGACTATCTGGTGACGATCGCCGACAACAATGGCGGCTCGACCACGCAGGATGTCACCGTCACCATCAATGGCACCAATGATGCGCCGACGGCGGTCAGCGAGACCGTGATCACCGATGTCGGCACCAATGCGACGGTCCAGATCCCCAGCTGGGCTCTCGCCCTGAACGACACCGACCCCGACACCATCGACCATCTTTCGCTCGGCAGTATCACGACGAGCTCGGGAGGCAGTGCTTTCGCGTTCGGAGACGCCTTCTTCACCGACGACGGGACGCTCGGCGGCTCGTTCAGCTACACCACCTCCGACGGAACGACCTCGTCCAATGCGGTCACGGCAACGATCATCAACAACACGGCCGGCGCGAGCGCGCTGACCGGCACCGGCGGCGACGACATCCTGATCGCGACCAACGGGAGCGAGACCATGAGCGGGGGCGGCGGCAACGACGTCCTGATCGCCACGGCCAGCGGCCATGCGATGACCGGCGGCGGTGGCAACGACACCTTCGCCTTCCTCCAGCCATCCGGTCCGAGCACGATCGGCGACTTCAACAACACCACCGAGCACGACCGCATCGCCGTCTCCGCGAGCAGCTTCGGCGGCGGGTTGACGGCAGGGATGGACGTGACGTTCGAGACATCAGGCGACGATGTGTTCTCGGGTTTCTCCCAATTCCATTTCGACACCGGCAACCAGACGCTCTATTACAGCGCCGACGGGACGCAAGGCGCGGCGGTCGCCGTAGTCAGCGTCCAGAACGGCGTGCTGCTCAATCAGCACGACATATTGGTCGTGTAGACAGCGGGCCGAGCTCCAGGCCTCAAGGCGCGGGCTCCGCAAGGAGCCCGCTTTTTTGCGTTGCGTCATCTCATTCCAAAGTCATAACGGGGATGACGTCGGATGGCTTGAACTTGGCCGGATTCGCCAGCACAATGGTCGTTGAATTCATCTCTGAATTTCCAATCCGAACAAGAACATAGGGAAGACGCCCGTGGGACATGGAATGAAGGCCGCGATTGCGCTGACAGTCGCGCTTTGCGGCACGCCGGCTGTTGCAGGCTGGGAGCCGGCAAAGCCCGTCGAGATCGTGGTGGCGGCGGGCGCGGGCGGCGCCTCCGACCAGATGGCGCGGATGATGCAGGCCGCGATCCAGAAGAACAATCTGATGAAGCAGCCGATCGTCGTCTCGCTCAAGGGCGGTGCCTCGGGTGCGGAAGCGCTGATGTACATGAAGTCCAGCGAGGGCGACCCGAACAAGGTGCTGATCGCCTATTCCTTGATCTACATGCTGCCGCTGTCGGCCAAGATCCCGTTCAACTGGCGTGAGCTGACCCCGGTTTCGGTGGTCGCGCTCGACCAGTTCGTGCTCTGGGACAACAGCGCGGGCCCCAAGACGGTGAAGGAATTCGTCGCGGCCGCGAAGGCGGCGAGCGCGCCGTTCAAGATGGGCGGCACCGGCTCCAAGCGCGAGGACCACGTGCTGACCGTCTTCCTCGAGCAGAAGACCGGCGCAAAATTCTCCTATCTGCCCTACAAGTCCGGCGGCGAGGCCGCGACCCAGCTGGTCGGCAACCACACCGAGGCCAACGTCAACAATCCATCGGAAAATCTCGAAGTGTGGCGCGCCGGCCAGGTGCGTCCGCTCTGCGTGTTCGACAAGGAGCGCATCTCCTACACCAGCAAGGTGACGGACACCCAGTCCTGGGCCGACATCCCCACCTGCAAGGAGGAGGGGGTCGACGTCCAGTACCTGATGCTGCGCGCGATGTTCCTGCCCGGCAAGGTGACCGCCGAGCAGCAGGCGTTCTATGTCGAGCTGTTTCACAAGGTGACGCAGACCGCCGAGTACAAGGACTACATGGAGAAGCAGGCGCTGAAGCCGATCTTCCTCACCGGCAAGGATATGGTGCAGTTCCTCGAGGAGGACGATGCCATCAACAAGTCGCTGATGACCGAAGCCGGATTCGTCGCGAAGTAGTCGTCCCTCTCTCTTTCTCCCTCTCCCCGTTCTCACGGGGAGAGGGTTGGGGTGAGGGGCTCTCTCCGCGAGTCCGATTCTCACCGTCCTTGTGGAGGCTCCCCCTCACCCCAACCCTCTCCCCGCACGCGGGGAGAGGGGGAATTGAACGAACTCCGTCCCTAACAGAGCATGTCCCAAACCGATCTAGAAATCGTCGTCGACGATCCGACCGCGCCTGAAGACGACTCGCCCTCCGTCGTCTCGTCCGGCACGATCGAGATCGTCGTCTGCCTCCTGCTGCTCGCGCTGGCCGTCACGCTCGGCTACGACAATTGGCGCACCGGCGCGTCCTGGGATTCGACCGGGCCCGAACCCGGCTATTTTCCGTTCTATCTCTCGGTCATCCTCGGCGGCGGCAGCCTCTACGGCCTGATCGTGGCGCTGCTGGCGCGGCGTGCGGCGTCCGGAACCTTCGTCACGCGCGCACAGGCCCGCCGCGTCATGGCGGTGTTCGTGCCGACGCTGCTGTTCTGCCTCGTGATGCAGTTCCTCGGCCTCTATGTCGCGAGCTTCCTGCTGATCTCCGGCTTCATGCGCCTCGTCGGCAAGATCGCGCTGTGGAAGTCGCTGCTCACCGCGCTTGTGTTCACGGCGATCATGTTCGTCACATTCGATGTCGCCTTCGACGTCATCATGCCGAAAGGGCCGCTCGAAGCGGCCTTCGGCCGCTAGGCGGTCCCGCGATGGAAGCTTTTGGTCTCCTGCTTCACGGCTTTGCCGTCCTGCTGACGTGGAAGACGCTCGTGCTGATGATGGTCGGGCTGGTGCTCGGCATCTTCGTCGGCGTGCTGCCGGGCCTCGGCGGCCCCAACGGCGTTGCGATCCTGCTGCCGCTCACCTTCACCATGGATCCGACCTCGGCGATCGTGATGCTGTCCTGCATCTATTGGGGCGCGCTGTTCGGCGGCGCGATCACCTCGATCCTGTTCAACATCCCCGGCGAAGCCTGGTCGGTCGCGACCACCTTCGACGGCTATCCGATGGCCCAGCAAGGCAGGGCGGCGGAGGCACTGACCGCGGCGTTCACCTCCTCCTTCATCGGCTCGCTGGTCGCGGTGCTGCTGATCACGTTCCTCGCGCCGATGATCTCGTCCTTTGCGCTGAAGTTCGGGCCGCCCGAGTTCTTCGCGGTGTATCTGCTGACCTTCTGCTCGTTCGTCGGATTGGGGCGCGAGGCCAAGCACAAGACGGTCATCTCGATGTCGCTGGGACTACTGCTCGCCGGCATCGGCATGGATACCGTGTCGGGCAATCTCCGCATGACGTTCGGCTCGCCGGAGCTGCTCCGCGGCATCAACTTCCTGGTCGCGGTGATCGGACTGTTCGGCATCAGCGAGATTCTGCTGACGATGGAGGAGCGGCTGGCGCTGCGCGGCCACGCCGCAAGCATCTCGCTCCGCGTCGTGCTCGGCGTCTGGAAGGACCTGCCGAAATACTGGACCACGCTGCTGCGCTCCTCCTTCATCGGCTGCTGGCTCGGCATCACCCCGGGCGGCGCGATCGCGGCGTCCTTCATGGGCTACAACCTTGCCAAGCGCTTCGCCAAGGATCCCGAAAGTTTCGGCAAGGGCCGCATCGAGGGCGTGTTCGCGCCGGAGACGGCGGCACATGCGTCAGGCACCTCGGCGCTGCTGCCGATGCTGGCGCTCGGCATTCCCGGCTCGGGCACCGCGGCGATCCTGCTCGGCGGCCTGATGGTGTGGGGGCTCAATCCGGGGCCGCTGCTGTTCGTCGAGCACAAGGACTTCGTCTGGGGCCTGATCGCCTCGATGTATCTCGGCAATGTCGTCGGCCTCGTGCTGGTGCTGACGACCGTGCCGATCTTCGCCTCGATCCTGCGCGTGCCGTTTGCCGCGGTGGCGCCGATGATCGTGGTGTCCTGCGCGATCGGCGCCTACGCGATCCAGAACGCGATGTTCGACATCTGGCTGATGCTCGGCTTCGGCATCGTCGGCTACGTCTTCAAGAAGATCGGCATTCCGCTGGCGCCGTTCACCCTCGCGCTCGTGCTCGGCAATCGCGCCGAGGATGCCTTTCGTCTGTCGATGATCGGCTCCGGCGGCGACCTCAAGGTGTTCTGGTCGAACGGCCTGGTCGGCTCGATCACGACGCTGGCGATCGTCCTGCTGTTCTGGCCGGTGATCGACGGCATGCTTTCCCGCGTCGGATGGACGCAACGGACCAGGGCGACATCGCGACAGGCATAAATCGATTGGATTCAACTACATAAAGGGAGGCCATGTCGTTGTGGTCCGGAGCGCCACACCCTGCGATTGTTTCTGGATGTTGCCGGCATGGCACAGCCTTTGGGCAGGCGGTGACGTATGTTTTGATCACAAAATTGTGCGGAGGGGGTTCTCCATGAAGCGGATCGTGATTGGAATGGCAGCGGCAATGTCGCTGTTCGCGACGGGCGCGTTGGCTGCCGACATCGCAGCAAGACCCTATGTGAAGGCGCCTATCGTCGATCCGGTGTGGAGCTGGACCGGCTGGTACGTCGGCGCCAATGGCGGCTACAGCTGGGGCCGTTCGCGCACCGACGTATCCTATTTTAACACGCCGACTGGCACACCGATTGCGCCTCCGGCCGGCTCCATCACCAGTGGGGCGTTCGACATGAACGGCGGTATCGCGGGCGGCCAAGCCGGCTACAATTGGCAAAATGCCAACTGGGTCTATGGCATCGAGGGCGACCTCCAGTGGTCGGGCGAGAAGGGCAGCGCCGGCTTCAGCTGCGTCGGTACTGCCGTCGCGCCGGTCGCCGGACCCTGTCTTCCCGGCCTGACGTTCCTGCCGCCCGGCGGTCTGGCTGGCACGACCTTGACGGTCGACCAGAAGCTCCAGTGGTTCGGCACGGTCCGGGGCCGCGTTGGTATCCTGGCGACCCCGAAGGTGCTGTTCTACGGCACTGGCGGTCTGGCCTTCGGCGAAATCAAGACCACAGGCACGATGACGAGCTTCAGCGGCATTGCGCCCTTTGGCGCTCCGATTACATCGGTCGGTTCCAACTCAACCACGCGCGTCGGCTGGACCGCCGGCGTTGGCGTCGAGGGCAAGATCACCCGGAACTGGAGTGCCAAGCTCGAATATCTCTACATGGATCTCGGGCGCTTCTCGTCCGGTCCGTTCACGCTGTCGCCCGCCTTGCCGATCAGCGCCAATGTCTCGTCGCACTTCACCGACCACATCCTGCGCGCCGGCATCAACTACCAGTTCGACAGCCCGGTCGTCGCCAGGTACTAAGATCAACAGAGGCGTCCAACAAGGAGCAAAGCCCGGCTCGCGCCGGGCTTTGTCGTTTGGCGACGTCAGGCGAGGGGCTCACACCACCTTGGCGTCCCTGAGTTTGCTGATCTCGTCCGCGCTGAGGCCGAATTCCTTCAGGACCTCGTCGGTCTGCTCGCCGAATTCCGGCGGCCGCGCCACCATGCTGCTCGGCGTGCGCGACAGCGTCACGGGCTGCCCGATCAGGCGGATGTGGCGGTCCTCGTCGTTCGGCACGTCCTGGGCGATGCCGAGATGCTTGACCTGGGCGTCCTCGAACATCTGGTCGATGGCGTAGATCGGCCCGCAGGGCACGCCGGCCTCGTTGAGCTCGCTGACCCAGGTTTCGGTCGACTTCGTCACGGTGCGCTTCTCGATCTCGGCGTTGAGCGCGTCACGATTCTTGGAGCGGGCAGGGGCCGTCGCATAGTCGGGATGGGCATAGAGTTCCGGTGCGCCGATCGCCTGGGCGCAGCGCTCCCAGATCCGCCCGCCCGTGGTGGCGATGTTGATGTAGCCGTCCGAGGTCTTGAACACGCCGGTCGGAATGCTGGTCGGATGGTTGTTGCCGGCCTGCTTGGCGACTTCCTTCTCCATCAGCCAGCGTGCGGCCTGGAAGTCGAGCATGAAGATCTGGGCCTGGAGCAGCGAGGTCTGCACCCACTGGCCCTTGCCCGACACCTCGCGCTCGAGCAGCGCGGTGAGGATGCCCATGGCGCAGAACAGCCCGGCCGTCAGGTCGGCGACGGGGATGCCGACCCGCATCGGGCCTTCGCCCGGCGCCCCGGTGATCGACATCAGCCCGCCCATGCCTTGCGCGATCTGATCGAAGCCGGGCCGCTTGTGATAGGGGCCGTCCTGGCCGAAGCCGGAGATGCTGCCATAGACGATGCGCGGGTTAATCTTCGCCAGGCTCTCATAGTCGATGCCAAGCTTCTTCTTCACGTCGGGCCGGAAATTCTCGACCACGACGTCGGCCTTGGCGGCGAGGCGCTTGAACAAGGCGAGCCCGCGCTCGTCCTTCAGGTTCAGCGTCATGGCCCGCTTGTTGCGGTGCAAATTCTGGAAGTCGGAACCTCGGCGAGGCCCGCCCGGCTGCTCGCCGCCGGCATCCTCGGTCAGCGCGTCGATCTTGACGACATTGGCGCCCCAGTCCGCCAGCTGCCGCACGCAGGTGGGCCCGGAGCGGACGCGGGTCAGATCGAGCACGGTGAAGCGCGACAGGGCTTCCGAGGCATGCGGAAAGGGCATCTTGAGAGGCTCCGGGACAGATTACGGGCCTACCATAGTGCCGAACGACCACGCGACAAGCCGGCCCGGCGCCGATGCCGCCTGCCGAAATGCCATGCCTGATGCGGTGTCCGAGCGATCAGCGCGACAGGCGCTTCAACTCCGTGCGTGCCTGCTCGGCCAGGGGATCATCGCCGTGGCGCGCAATGAAGAGCTCGAGCGCCTGGCGCGTTCCCTTGCGGCGGGCAGCTTCGTATTCCTCTGCCACCGCGACGGCGGGATCGCGGGCCATCGGCATGGAGGGCGCACGCGCCGCCTTGCCGCTGTCGTCCGCCTTGGCCTTCTCCACCATGACAGGGAATCCTCCGAAGGATTGATGGTCGAGCCCGGCGAGCGCCATCAAGGCGCCAAACAGACCGGCTATGAGTGAACGTCGCTTCATGAAACCCTGCAATTACGGGTGCCGCAGGAACCGAGGCTGTTGTTCGCGTCCCGTATGACTACGGAATCTGATGGCTAACACAGTCTTATGGAAGAGGGGCAGGCGGAGCTGCCCAATTTAAACCAAACGTTTAACTCTCAAGCTAGAATCATGTGCTTTCTTCCCGAATCGCACGCGACGCGTTGCTCTGGAGAGTCCATTGGCCACCGCTGTTAATGTCAGTGCCACCAACAACGCCGAGATCGACGGCCTGCTGTCCGGCTACAAATGGACCGGCACGATCACCTATAGTTTTCCTGACGCATCCAGCGACTACCCCAATCCCTATTACGGCGGCAGCAGCGAGCCGACCACTTCGGGCTTTGCCTCGGCGCCCACCCAGATCCAGGCGGCCATCAACTACGCGATCGGGCTGATCCTCAGCTACACCAATGCCGACATCCAGTACGCGGGCACGAACGGCGCCGACATCATGATCGCGCAGTCGCCGGCGGCCAATCCGACCGCCTACGCCTACTATCCCGGCAATTACGCGTCCGGCGGTGACGTCTGGTTCGGCACTCAATACAATTTCTCGCTGGCCAAGCTCGGCAATTATTACTTCACCACCGCGCTGCACGAGCTCGGCCATGCCTTCGGCCTCAAGCACAGCCAGGAGGCTGGCGGCCCCGGCAACGTCGCGGTGCCGAGCGCGCATGACGACAGCGAATACACCGTCATGAGCTATCGCAGCTATGTCGGCGCTTCGACCACGTCCGGCTACACCAACGAAGCGTACGGATATTCGCAGACCTACATGGCCAACGATATCCTCGCGCTGCAGACGATGTACGGTGCGGACTACACGACCCAGAGCGGCAGCACCGTCTACACCTGGAATCCGACCACGGGGCAGGAGTTCATCAACGGTGTCGGGCAGCTCGCGCCGGGCGGCGGCATTGGCGGCTCGGCCAACCGCATCTACGAGACGGTCTGGGACGGCGGCGGCGTCGATACCTACGACCTGTCGAACTACACGACCAACCTGAGCATCAATCTCAACCCCGGCGCCTCGTCGGTGTTCTCCTCGGTGCAACTGGCATATCTGGGCAACGGCCATTACGCGTCGGGCAACGTCTACAACGCCTATCTCTATAATGGCGACGCACGCTCCTACATCGACAACGCCATCGGCGGATCCGGCAACGACGCCATCGTCGGCAACGCCATCGCCAACACGCTGAACGGCGGCGGCGGCAACGACACGATCACCGGCGGGGCGGGCAACGACACCATCATCGGCGGCTCGGGCACCGACACCGCGGTGTATTCGGGCAGCCGGGCCAACTATCTGGTTTCGTACAATTCCGCGACGCAGACGTTCACGCTGGTCGACCAGCGCAGCGGCGTGCCCGACGGCACAGATACCGTCACCGGCGTCGAATATTTCCAGTTCGGGGGCGCCACGGTGGCCGCCTCCAGCCTCGTGCCGAGCGCGATCGAGACGTTCGGATCGACCAGCGTGGCCCTGACGAACGGCAACTATTACCTGAACAGCATCTCGACCGGCAGCGGACCCACGCTGAAATACGCCGGGTCTGTGGTGAATGCGGCCAATTACAGCACGTGGTCGGTGATCGGCGCCGAGCAGGTGTCGGGCGGTGGATACGACGTCGTCTGGAAGAACTCGGCAAATGCCCATTATTCGGTCTGGAGCACGGACAGCACCGGCAACTTCATCACGACTCTCGGCTCGGCCTCCGAGATGCTGGGGACGGACGCGGCTCTGAAAGGGCTGGAGCCGACGCTGCAGCAGGATCTCAATGGCGACGGCACGATCGGCTTGTCCGCCGTCACCATCCCCGGCGTCACGATCGAGGCGTTCGGGTCGACCGCGGCGGCTCTGTTTGGTGGCTACTATTATCTGGACGATATCTCGACCGGCAGCGGACCTACGCTGAAATATGCGGGCGCGGCTGTGATCGCTGCCAATTACGGCACCTGGTCGGTCGTCGGCGCCGAGCAGGTGTCGGGCGGCGGCTACGACGTGGTCTGGAAGAATTCGGCGAACGCCCACTACTCCGTCTGGAGCACGGACGCCAATGGCAACTTCCTGACCACACTTGCCGCGGCTCCTGAAGTGCTTGGCACCGATGCGTCGCTGCAGGCGTTGGAGCCGACGCTCCATCAGGACATCAACGGCGACGGCACGACTGGCGTCCCCGTTGCCCCCCTCGTCAGCAGCGGCACGATCGAAGCGCTGGGATCGACCAGCGTGGTCCTATCCGGTAGCACCTATTACCTGAACGACATCTCGACCGGCACCGGGCCCACCTTGAAATACGCTGGCTCCGTCGTGAATGCGGCCAATTACAGCACGTGGTCGGTGATCGGCGCCGAGCAAGTGTCGGGCGGTGGATACGACGTCGTCTGGAAGAACTCGGCAAATGCCCATTATTCGGTCTGGAGCACGGACAGCACCGGCAACTTCATCACGACTCTCGGGTCGGCTTCGGAGATGCTGGGGACCGACGCGTCTCTGAAAGGGCTGGAGCCGACGCTCCATCAGGATCTCAACGGTGACGGCACGATCGGTCTCCCCGCCGTCCCCGTCAGCGGTGTCACGATCGAGGCGTTCGGAGCGACCCGTGCGGTCTTGTCCAGCGGCAACTACTATCTGTACGACGCGGCCGGCACCGGCCCCACGCTGAAATACGCCGGGTCTGTGGTGAATGCGGCCAGTTATAGCACGTGGTCGGTGATCGGCGCCGAGCAGGTGTCAGGCGGCGGCTATGACGTGGTCTGGAAGAATTCGGCAAACGCCCACTATTCCGTCTGGAGCACCGACAGCAGCGGCAACTTCCTGACCACGCTCGCGGCGGCGCCCGAAGTGCTGGGGAATGATCCATCGCTGAAGGCGCTGGAGCCGACGCTTTACCAGGATCTCAATGGCGACGGTGCTATCGGCGCAGCGCCGCCCGCGACTGCGGGGCTTGGCACCTCCGGTGATGGCTTTGCGTTCAATTTCACTGAGGGCGGAATCTCAACGGCGGTCCCGTCCGAGTTGCCGGACGCCATGCCCGCGCCGGCCAGTACGCAGACTGCAGAGCAGTGGACTCAACCGGCGGGGAGCCACGACGCGGCTGTGATCGACATGCTAACCGAGTTCTTTCACAACCTGCACGAACATGGCTTTCTGCTGAGCTGACGGCACGCGTCGCGTCGAATCGACGCAGCACGGCGATCATTGCTGTCATGGCAGGCGGTCGCATTGCTATTCGTGTGAGATGCACCTCGTGTTTGCGATCGTTTCTGGCCTGACCGTCACCAGCGGCTTCCTTGGACGAGGTTGGCGACGCCGTAGGCGCGTTGATGGCGTGAAATTCCTCATAAAATGTACACGTCGAATTGAACCTTGCCTGTTCCGGCACGACCACTAGAAAGCTCGCCGTCTGTCGCGCAACAGTTGCGTGATGCGAAGTGGCAAGAAGCCTGCCTTCCGTTTTTCCCAATAGTGTTGCGTATCCAATCATTTGAACACAAAGGCCGTATTGCGAGCGCCGAAAGCGGCGGGGGGAAAGTTTCAACGAAATATCGACAATGATGCCGGAGGGCCGCGCGACGCGCAGGCTGCTGCGGCGAAGACTTGTGCATGGCAACAAGCTGGGATCCCAGCTCAATATCGGGAGAAAGAGAAATGCGTCGACTTGCACTCTTGGCTCTGATTGCAGGATTGTTCGTGCCGGTGATTGCATCGCCGGCTCATGCCCAGGCCACCAGAACGTGGGTGTCCGGCGTGGGCGATGACGCCAACCCCTGCAGCCGCACCGCCCCATGCAAGACCTTTCCCGGGGCGATCTCGAAGACGGCGGCGGGCGGCGAGATCAATTGTCTCGACTCCGGCGGTTTCGGCGTCGTGACCATCACCAAGGCGATCTCGATCTACTGCGAAGGGGTTGTCGGCGGCATCCTCGCAGCGGGTAGCTCCGGCGTCATCGTCAACGCCGCCGCGACCGATCACATCGTGCTGCGCGGCCTGGACATCGACGGATTCGGAACCGGCATCAAGGGCGTCAACATCCTCCAGGCGGCCTCGGTGGTCATCGAGCATTGCTTCATCAGGAACTTCAACAGCGCGGGCGGGGTCGGCGTCTTCGTCAACCCGTCGAATTTCAACTCGATGCTGATGATCCGCGACAGCGTGATCTCGCACAACGGCACCGCCGCCGACGGCGCCGGGATCAGCATCAATACAAACGGCGGCAGTTCGCGGAGCCTGATCATCAATACGGCCATCCACAAGAACTTCGTCGGGGTGAACGTGCAGGGATCGGCCAACGTCCAGATCAACAACACCAACATCTCGGAGAATCTGGGTACGGCTCTCGCCCTTACCGGCGGTGCGGGGGTGCGAATCGGCCGCTCGATGATCGTCAACAATCTGGGGGCGGCGACCTCCGGCAACGTGCTGTCTTATCTGGACAACCAGATCAACGGCAACAATCCGGATACGACGCCGGCGACCGCCGGCGGGTATCACTAGGTCCTTCGAAGCTTCTAGCCTGGCAACAACGTCAAGTTTTTCCGTTCAATTTTGGAGGTTCAATATGCGTCGTATTGCTCTATGGACTCTTGTCGCGGGATTCCTCTTGCCATTCGCCGTGTCGCAGCCGGCTCATGCCCAGGCGACCAGAACGTGGGTCTCTGGGGTCGGCGATGACGTCAATCCGTGCAGCCGCACCGCGCCGTGCAAGACCTTCGCCGGTGCGATTTCGAAGACCGCCGCGGGCGGCGAGATCAATTGCCTCGATTCCGCGGGCTTCGGCACGGTGACCATCACCAAGGCGATGACGATCTACTGCGAAGGTGTCGTCGGCAGCATCCTTGGGTCCGGCACCAACGGCGTCAACATCAACGCTGCGGCGACCGATCACATCGTGCTGCGCGGCCTCGACATCGAGGGGGCCGGCACCGGCGTCAAAGGCGTCAACATCCTCCAGGCGGCCTCGGTCGTCATCGAGCATTGCTTTATCAGGGACTTCAACGGCGCGTCGGGAACCGGCATCTTCTCCAATCCGTCGAATTTCAACTCGATGCTGATGATCCGCGACACCGTCATTTCGCACAACGGCACTGCGGCTGCTGGCGCGGGGATCAGCATTAACACCAATGGCGGCAGCACCCGCGTGCTGATCAACAACACGGCCATTCACAACAACTTCGTGGGCGTGAACGTGCAGGGATCGTCCAACGTCCAGGTCAACAACAGCAACATCTCCGAGAATCTGAGCACCGCCTTGGCTCTCAGCGGCACTGCGGGAGCCCGGATCGGCCGCTCGGTGATCGTCAACAATCTCGGCGCAGCCACCACCGGCAACGTGCTGTCCTATCTGGACAACCAGATCAACGGCAACAATCCGGACACGACGCCGGCTACGGCTGGCGGGTATCACTAGGCCCACCCAATCGACGAGCTCCGGGCGCGATGCGCCCGGAGCTTTTTTGTGTCTGGCACCGCTATGGATTTCGGGATGCCTGCAGACTAGTCTGGCTACATATGCAGGGAGCGCGGGCGGCATGAAGACCCTCGACGGCCAGAATCCGGGGTTTTGCCGTGCGGCGCCGCAGGCGCGCGGTTTTTGGCGACGGGCGGGGTGTGGTTGTGCCGCCATCCTGTTGGGGCTGGCCTTCGCAATCCCGGCCCATGCCCAATCGTTCCGTCAGGGCGTCTCCGCTTTCCATCGTCAGGACTATGTCACGGCATCCCGCATCTTCATTCCGCTCGCCGAGCGGGGCAACGCGGCTGCACAGTCCTATCTCGGTTTCCTGTTCGAGACCGGCCGCGGCGTGCCGCAGAACTACACGGAAGCCGCGATGTGGTACCGGCGCGCGGCGGAGCAGGGCGACAGCCGCGCTCAATATTCGCTGGGGCTGCTCTACGACCGCGGCCAGGGCGTGCCGCAGGATATCGTCGAAGCCTCCAAATGGCTCAATCTGTCCACGGCCGCCGCACCTCCGCCGGCGCGCGAGGCGCGGGCCAGGATTCGCGATGCCGTCACCACGAAGATGACGCGCGGAGAGATCGCGCAGGCCCGCCTGCGCGCGCTGGAATGGGCGCCGAGTCGCGAGCACTGACCGCCACGTAAACTCCGCAAGGCGCGTGCCGTCAGGTAAGTCATTGATAACGCTGCCCCCGTCTACTGTGCATGGGGTTGTTTTCGCGTTTTGATGTGGAGCAGGACCCGCAATGGTCCCGATCCTCGCCTTCAGCCCGGCCAGCCGCCGAGCCAGTTCGTGTACCAGGTCTCGCCCAGCCAACCGATCCAGATCGCCGGCGCCAGGAACAGCCCGAAGGGCAGGAAGGCCGTGGCGCGCAGCGGCTTCCGTCGCAGGGCCGCGCTGACGACATAGGCGCCGATCGCGAGCAACGCCGCAAGCTCGATCACCGCGACCACGGTCGCAAGGTCGAGCCAGGCGCCACCGACCGCAGCGAGCTTGACGTCGCCGAGCCCCAGCCCGTCGCGGCCGCGCCAGCGGCGGTAGAGCACCATCAGCATCAGCAGCGGCAGCCCCGTGGCTGCGGCGCGGGTCAGCGGCCAGAGCAGTGCCTCCGCGCCGATATCGGGCACGAACGCGCCGGCACGGAGCAGCCCGAGCGCGAAGGCGGCGCCCGTCAGCTCGTTCGGAATGCGGTAGTGGCGCGCATCGTTCGCCGCGACCGCAAGCATCAGGGCGGCCAGGAACGCGCCGTACAGGCCTTCGGCGCCCGGGGCAGTGACGAGGCTTGCGAACACGCTGAGCAGCAGGGCGATGGCGAGCGCGAGCGCAGGGCCCGTCGCGACCTTCACCGCCTGATCCGTCACGCCCTAGCGCGCCGCCTTGGGCGGGTTCACGGTGACTACGGGATTGCTGGTGCCGACCAGGCGGCTGTTCATCTTGCTGCGCATTTCCTCCGCAATGACGTGCGCATCGACGCCGTCCTTGATGACGGTCGGGCGGATGAACAGGATCAGCTCGGTGCGGGCGCGCGTAGTGCCCTGGTGCGAGAAGGCATCGCCGACGCCGGGAAGGGAATCGAGAATCGGAATGCCCTGGCGTTGCTTGTTCTCGGTCTCGCTGATCAGGCCGGCGAGCAGCACGGTCTGGCCGCTCGTCACCGCGATCGAGCTCTTGACCCGGCGCTGCGAGATCGTCGGCGTCAGCGAGCCGGTGCTGCCGGCCGCGACGCTCGAGATCTCCTGCTCGATGTCGAGCACGACATTGCCGTTGGCGTTGGCGCGCGGGAGCACGCGCAGGATGATGCCGGTGTTCTTGTAGTCGATGGTGTTGACGACGGTGTTGTTCGCGGTCAGCACGGTCGCGGTGCCGGTCGAGAACGGCACCTGGTCGCCGACCTGCAAGGTCGCCGGCTGGTTGTCCAGCACGACCAGCGACGGGTTGGACAGCACCTTGACGGTGGTGACGTTGTGGAGCGCATCGAGCACCACGCGCGGGGAGTTTTCCGCGCCGATCAGAAAGTTGAAGCCGGGCAGGGCACGGCCGAGCAGCGCGCCGGCGGCGGCGTTGACCGCGCCGGTCTGCTGCTCGATGTTGCTGCCGACCGAGGCGCTGTTGCTGACGCCGCCGATGACGTTGGAGACCGAGCCGTGCTTGCTGGCGATGAAGAACTGGACGCCGTAGTTCAATGCGTCGTTCAGCGTGACTTCGGCAATCGTCGCCTCGATCGCGATCTGGCGCTGCGGCCGGTCGATTTGCCGGATCGTCTGCTCGACGACGCGCTGCGATTCCGCGTTGGCATAGACCAGCACCGCGTTGTTGGTGACGTCCGCCGTGATCCGCACGTTCTGAAGGATGGCATTGTTGACGGGTTTTGCGCCGGTGCCGAGCAGCGAGCCGGAGCCGTTGTCCTGGCCGGGTACGCCGGCCGCCGCCGGGGCGGGGCGCGCGGCCAGCGACGAGCCGGGAGCGCCGGTGACCGGGGTTGCGGCGCCCGCGGCGGCAGTCGGAAGTGCGCTGAGCGAGGCGATCGGATTGGTCCCGGACGATGACGTCGCGATGCCCGAGCCGGGCGAGATCTGGCCCGCGGAATTGTCGAGCGAGGAGCTGCTGGTCGCGCTCTGGCTGAACAGGATCTCATTCAGCAGCGCCACCACGGCCTTGGAGTTGCCGTAGCGCAGCGGATAGGATTTCAGGTTCACGCCGTCGGTGTCGGAGCGGTCGAGCCGCGCGATCCATGTCTGCGCGCGCTTGAGGTATTCGGGCTTCTGGCTGACGACTAGTATCGAGTTGAGCCGGCCGATCGGCTGGAATTTCACCACGTTCTGGCCCAGGCCGCCTTCGCCTGAATCCATGATCTTTTCGATCTCGGCAATAAGCGGCTCCGGCGTCGAGTTCCGCACGGGGAAGATGCCGACCGATTGCCCGCGCATCCAGTCGGCGTCGAAGGAGAGAATGGTGTCGACCGCGGTCGCCCGGTCGGTGCCGCTGCCGCTGACGAGGAGCGTGTTGCGGGCGCTGTCGGGACGCATGGTCTGGGCCTTCACGCCGAAGGCATCGAGCAGCTTGAAGATATTCTGTGCCGAGACGTAGCGCAGCGGCACCACGGTGACGCCCTGGCCGGCGGCGGCGTTCAACGAGCGGTCGACGCCGCCCGGACCGGCCTCCGGCGCCGGCAGCAGGCGATAGCCGGTGCGGTCACGGACCAGCGCGACACCGGACATGCGTAGCGCGTTCTCCAGCACGTAGAGCGCATCCGCCTTGGGCACCGGCCGCACCGAGGCCAGGGTCACGGTTCCCTGTACCCGCGGGTCGATCGTGTAGCCGACATTGAGTACATCACCAAGGATGACCTTGGCGACGCTGGCGACCGGCGCGTTCTCGAAATTGAGGTCGTAGCCGCTGCCGCCGGCATCGTCGCGCTCGGCCAGCGTGCCGCCTTGCGGCGTTGCACCATCGCTGAGATAGATCGCCGGCTTCGATGATCTTGCCTGCGCAATGCCGCTGGCGCCTGCATCCGCAGGTTGACGCGGCTGGAGATCGAGAGAGCGGACCTTGTCGGCGATATCCTGGGCGCGCGGGTCCTTTGGATCGGCTTCGATCGACTGGTCGGCGGTCACGATGCAGGCGCCGAGCACGAAGGCGGACGACAATAGCAGGAGCGTTCCAGACAACGCTGAGCGAAGGCGCAAAAGCGGTTGGACCACCTTAAACAAAATACGCCTGCCAACGCTGGAAGTGACTGAAAATTGCGTCCGATCCCCCTTGGTTCGGACGCGCAATAATTTGCGCCACGATTATGTTTTTGCTAATAAATAAGTCAAGGGCAAAGGGCGCTCCATGTCCCGTCGAGGTTGTTGCATTCAGGTAACAAGGTCAATGCTGTGAATGCGATGCGCGACCGCTCCGCAGATAGCTTCCGACAGCACCTCCTGGAAAAATACTCATTGCCGCCGCGGGCGCATGCCCATGTCGACAAATCGGCCAACCCCGCGCTCACGCGTCCCTTGCGTGAATTGTGGGAGGCCACCGATCTCTCCGCGGCCGAATTCGCAGATGAAGTCTCCGACCATTTTGGTCTGCCGCGGCTGAGCCTTCCGCAACTGCTCGCGGCCACGCCTTGCCTCGACGGCTTCTCGCGCCGCTTCCTGCGTGAATCCACCATCTTTCCCTTCAGTGCGCCCAACGATGTTTTCCGGCTGGCTGTCGCCGACCCCTCCGACACGGCGGCCATTCGCGCCGCCGAAATCGTGTTCGGAGCACCGGTCGATGTCGTCGTCGCCTCATACGAGGATATTACCACCGTCCTCGATCAACGGGCCGATGCCGACGATGCAAATGCCGATCGAAGCGGCAGGAGCGTTGCGCAGCAGTCCGACGACGACATCGAGAGCCTGCGCGATCTCGCCAGCGGCGCGCCGGTGGTGCGCGCGCTCAACGATCTCCTGGAGCGCGCGGTCGACTTGCGTGCCAGCGACATCCACGTGGAGCCGTTCCGTGCCGGTCTTACGGTACGCATGCGCGTCGACGGCCTGTTGCGCGCGCTGCCGTCGCCGCACGGCATTCCGCCGCAGGCGCTGATCTCGCGCATCAAAATTCTCGCCAGCCTCAACATCGCCGAGCGGCGCCTGCCGCAGGACGGCGCGGCCCGCGTGCGGGTCGGGCGCAGCGAGATCGACGTTCGCGTCGCGACCATGCCGACACAGCACGGCGAGAGCGCCGTCATCCGCCTCTTGCCGCGCGACCGTGGCCTCCTTGAGATGAGCAAGCTCGGTCTCGCCGCGCGCGACGAAAGCGTGATGACGCGGCTGCTCGCGATGCCGCACGGCATGATCGTGGTCACGGGACCGACCGGCAGCGGCAAGACCACGACGCTCGCGACCATGCTGTCGATCCTGAACGAGCCGACGCGCAAGATCCTCACCATCGAGGATCCGGTGGAATACGAGATTCCCGGCATCAACCAGTCCCAGGTCAAACCGTCGATCGGGCTGACATTCGCCTCGGCCATGCGCGCCTTCGTCCGCCAGGACCCCGACGTGATCATGGTCGGCGAGGTCCGCGACGCCGAGACCGCGCATATCGCGATCCACGCGGCACTCACCGGCCATCTCGTTCTGACGACGCTGCACACCGAGACCGCCGCGGCCGCCGTGCCGCGCCTGATCGACCTCGGCATCGAGGGCTTCCTGCTGAAGTCGACGCTGCGCGCGGTGGTGGCGCAGCGCCTGGTGCGCGTGCTGTGCGATCGCTGCAAGGTCCCGCATGCGCTGACCGAGGCGGATCTCGCCGAGGACCCGCGCTTTGCGGTGATCGGCTTCAAGTGCGGCGAGGTCGTGCACGAGGCCGGCGGCTGCGAACGCTGCGGCGGCACCGGGTATCGCGGCCGCAACGGCGTGTTCGAGATCCTCGAAATGTCCGACGAGGTGCGCGCGCTGATCGGCCCGCAGACCGACTCCCATTCGATCGACGCCGCGGCGATGCGGGGTGGCATGACGACGATGCTGGAGGATGCGGTGGCCAAATGCCGGGCGGGGCTTACCACCGTGCCCGAGGTCTTCCGCGTCACGACGGTGCGCTAACGCATGCCGAACTATCGCTACCGCGCGCTCAACGCCAACGGCGAACTGGTCTCCGGCGCCATCGCAGCGCCCGCGCCCGGCGACGTCGCGCAGCGGATCGAGCGGCTCGGTCTCGTGCTGGTCGACAACGTCACGCCGGAAGAGGGCGGCTCGGCGGGCCGTGTGTTCAGCCTCTTCAACAGGCCGAAGCCCGAAGACGTCACCATCTTCACCCGCGACCTCGCGCTGCTGTTGCGCGCCGGCGCCCGCATCAACGACGGATTGGAGCTGCTCGCGGCCGATCCCGATTTCGGCCGGCTGCGTCCGGTCGTTGCGGACATTCGTTCGCGCGTCGTCGCGGGCGAGAGCTTTGCCGAAGCGCTGGCGCGGCATGAGGGGCTGTTCCCGCCGATGTATGTCGCGCTGGTGCGGGTCGGCGAGGCCTCGGGATCGCTGGACCAGGTGCTGGAGGTGCTGGCCGGCGAGCGCACCCGCAGCGAGGCGTTGCGACGGCGGCTGTCGGATGCAATCCGCTATCCCCTGTTCGTGCTGGGCGCGGCGGGCTGCGTGCTGTTGTTCTTCCTCACCTTCGTGCTGCCGCAGTTCGCATCCGTGTTGCAGGATTTCGGCGCCAAGATCGATCCCGTCGTCGGCGTCTTCCTGAACATCTCCACCTTCCTGCGCGGCAATTCCGATGCGGTGCTGGCTGGTCTTGCGGCCACTATCGGGGTGGCGTGGCTCCTGCTCCGGCAAGAGCGCGTTCGCCGCGCCGTCGCCAATGCGATCACGCGGCTGCCGGCAATCCGCAACGTGATGAGCGCGTACCGGACGGCACTGTTCTGCCGCAATCTCGGCCTGCTGCTCGGCAGCGGCGTCAATCTCACCATCACGCTGCGAATCCTCGTCGACATGATGGCGACCACAGGCCCGTCCGCGGTCTGGAGCGATGCCGCCGACCGCGTTCGCCATGGCTCGAAGCTGTCCGACGCGCTGGCCGAGACCGAGGCGCTGCCCGCCATGGCGGTGCGCATGCTCAGGCTCGGCGACGAGACCGGGCAATTGCCGATGCTGTCGGGCCGAGTCGCTGAATTCTACGAGGCCAAATTGCAGCGCACGCTGGATCGCGCCGTCGGCATCGCGGGCCCGGCGGCGATCATCGCGATCTCGCTGGTCGTCGGCGGCCTGATCACGTCGGTGATGACGGCACTGATGTCGGTGAGCCAGATTGTCGGTTGAATTGATAGTTGGAGGATTTGAGGTGACGAAACATCGATCGTCAAAACGGGGCCGTCGGCGCGCGGGCCGCGGGGAGGCGGGCTTCACCCTGGTCGAGATGCTGGTCGTCATCACCATCATCGGGATGATCATGGCGTTGGTCGGCCCGCGGGTGCTGAACTATCTCAGCGAGTCCAAGGCCAAGGCGGCGAAGATCCAGATCGAGAGCTTCTCCAGCGCGCTCGATCTCTACTTTCTCGATCTCGGCCGCTATCCCACGTCAAACGAAGGCCTCTCCGCGCTGACCCGCAACTCCAACCAGGCCGGCTGGAATGGGCCCTATTTGCGCGGCGGCGTGGTGCCGAGCGATCCTTGGGGTCACATCTACGTCTATCGCGCGCCGGGCGCGAGCTCGCCTTATGAGATCATCTCGCTGGGATCCGACGGTCAGGAAGGCGGCAGTGGAACGGCGGCCGACATTGTCAGCGGCGCGCGCTGAGGGCATTGGCGAGACGCGCGGCTTTGCGCTGATCGAGATCCTGTGCGTGCTCGCGATCATCGGCCTGCTCGCGGCCATCATCCTGCCGGCTGTCCCGCGCACGACGACGCGGGCCAGGCTGGAGAGCTATGCGGTCGAGACCGCGGCGCTGCTGAAATCCGACCGCAACGCGGCGCTGCGCCGGCAAACCAGGGTGGCAACCCAGGTGGATGCGGAGGCGCGTGCGATCCGTTCCGGCGTCACCGGGCGGACCATCCGCTTGCCCGGCGACGTGGTGGTGCAGGCGATGCTGGCCTCGCGCTGTGCCGACCGGGCCGCGGGGCGGTCGATCGATTTCTTTCCATCGGGCATGTCGTGCGGCGGGGTGATCGCGCTGGCGCGGCCCGGCATGGGATATGAGGTGCGCGTCAACTGGCTGACTGGAGGCGTGGAGATTGTCCCGCAGAAGCTGCTCTGATAGCGCCGGCTTCACCCTGATCGAAGCGCTGGTCGCGCTCGCGATCATCGCGGTTGTGCTGGGGACGATCGGCTCCGTCATCGCCACGACGGCAAAGGGCACGCGCGCGATCGACCAGCGTCTGGCACTCGCCGGTACCGCCGAGACCCTGCTTGCGGACCTGCCGGCGCGTTCCTTGCTGAAGCCCGGCCGGCGCAGCGGCGATCTCGCCGGCAGCCGCTGGCGGGTCGACGTTGCGCCAATGAACGTGCCAGGCGGCGATCCCGCCAGCGATCGCTTCGTGCCGTTGGCCGTCAATCTGCGCCTTCAGCGCGCCGACGGCCGCGCCATCCAGGTCACGACGGTGAAGCTGGTGCCGAGGGCTTCGCAATGAAAAGCCTGGCAATGAAGCGGCTGCGCCGCGCATTGGCCGATGAGGCCGGCTTCACCCTGCTCGAAGTGTTGCTCGCAACCCTGCTGATGACCGTCATCCTGGCAGCGCTGGCGACCGTGACGGCGCAATGGCTGCCGAACTGGAATCGCGGCATCGCTCGCGTGCAGCGAGCCGAGCGTCTCGCAACCGGGCTCGACCGCATCGTCGCCGATCTGTCCGTTGCCGAGCAGATTACAGTGAATGGCGATGCCAGGGTGCCGCTGTTCGACGGCGCCGAATTGTCGGTCACCTTCCTGCGCACGGCCATCGGTCCGAGCACGCGTCCGGGCCTCGAATTCGTCCGCCTGATCGAAAAGGCCGACGCGCAGGGACTCGCGCTGGTGCGCGAGCGCGCGCCGTTCCAACCGATGCCGACCGACGGACAGATCCGCTTCGTCGATCAGGTCGTGCTGATCCGGGCGCCGTTCCGCGTGAGCTTCGCTTATGCCGGACCGGACGGTCAGTGGCAGCCGATTTGGCGCGGGCAGGCGCAGCTGCCAGACCGCATCCGTATCACCGTGCGCGACAGCGGGACCGGGCAGGTGCTCGCGGTCTCGGGCGCGGTAGTCCCGCACATCACGGCGCCGGCCGAATGCGCGCGGGCCAAGAATCCGGCGACTTGCGTCACGGCCCGCACTCGGCCGCAGCAGGCGGAGAAACAGGAGCAGCAGCTGTGAGCGGCGCAAGGCGCGACCAGGCTACGCTTGCCGACGGCCGCGGCTTCATCGTCGTCGCGGTGCTCTGGATGCTGGCGGCGCTGGCGGCGTTGGCGCTGATCTACCTGACCTACGTTACCAACACGGCGGTCACGGTCGCCGTGAATGCCGACAGGGTGCAGGCCGATGCGCTGGTGAACGCGGGGATCGAACTTGCGGCCTACCGTCTGACCGCGCAGAACGAGGCGACGCGTCCGACCAGCGGCACGTTCAATGCCCGCGTCGGAGCCGGTCGGGTGAGCGTGACGTTCCGCTCGGAGGCTGCGCGCGTCGATCTCAACATGGCGCCGAAGCCGCTGCTGTCGGGCCTGATGACGGCGCTCGGTGTGTCCGCCACGGATGCGCCCGTCTATGCCGACCGGATCCTCGCCTGGCGCTCGTCGACGGAGCCCGGCCAGGACAATCCGGAGGATTCCTACTATCGCACGCTCGGCGCGCCCTATCTGCCGCGCCACGCGCCGTTTCCGCACAGCGAGGAGCTCTGGCTGGTGCGCGGCATTCCGGCCGCGGTCGTGGAACGTGTGCTGCCCTTCGTCACCGTGTTCAGCAACATGCGGGCGGTGAACGTGCTCGACGCCGCGCCGCAGGTGGTGGCGGCGCTGCCGGGCATGACGCCCGGGATGCTGCAACAGGTGCTGCGCGACCGCGCCGACCCGAACGTCGATTCCCGTGCCCTGGTCGGGCTTGCCGGCGGCACCAATGCGACGGTCGAGGGCTCGAAGGCGTACCGGCTGACGGTCGCGGTCGAGCTGCCGTCGCATCGGCGGAGCTCGGCCGAGATCGTCATCCTGCTTCTCGAAAGCGGCGATGAGCCGTATCGTGTATTGTCGTGGCACAACGCCGTCGACGGCTCCGCCGGAAAGCCTCTGTGAGATGAGCTCGCTCGATTCCCTTCGCGCCATTCTCGATGCCTGGACCGGCACCGTGGCCACTACGCTCGTGCGCGCCCTGGAGCGGACCGTGTCGCCGCGGGTGGTGCGGCTGGTCGAAAGCGAGACCGGTGCGTTCGCGCTGGAGGCGGCGAAGGCGGAGAACGCCCCGAAGGAGATCGCGTTCGCGGACGGCAAGTTCACAGGCGCCAATCTCGCGCAGATCGTCCGCGGCAGCCGCGTCGAGATCGTGCTGCGGTCCTCGCGCTTCCTGTTTCGTCCGCTGGAGCTGCCGGCGCGCGCGGCCGATTTCCTGGACGGTATCGTGCGGGCGCAGATCGACCGGCTGACGCCGTGGAACGCGAGCGAAGCCGTGTTCGGCTGCCGCGCCCCGGCGCCGCATGGCAGCGACAGCATCACGACCGAGATCGCCGCGGCGCCGCGCAAGGTGGCGATGAGCTATGTCGAGGCCGTGGCGTCCTTCCATCCGTCGGCGGTCGCGATCGCGACGGAGGCGACTGCGGGCGGACGCATCAAGGTGTTCGAGCAGAGATCGCGCGGCGCGGTCGACCCGGCGCGGCTGAGCCGGGCGCTGCAGGCGGTGCTGGCTCTCACCGCCGTCGCCGCCGTGGCCGGATCGGTCGCGGCAAGCTATCTGGCCGACAGCCTCAGCGCGCAGGAGAGGGAGCTCGAACGGCAGATCACCCAGCGCCGCGCCGCGCTCCGCGGCAGCGACGGCGGCGAGCGCTCGCCGCTCGCACTGCTCGAACGCCGCAAATACGAGACGCCGGCCAGCGTAATCGTGCTGGAAACGCTGAGCCGGGTATTGCCGGACCACACCTATGTCACCGAGCTGCATCTGGCGGGCAACAAAGTACAGATCGGCGGCATCACCCGCGATGCGCCCTCGCTGATCCCCTTGATCGAGCAGTCGCAGCATTTCACCCGCGCGACCTTCTACGCCCCGACCACGCGCAACTCCTCCGATCCCGGTGAGCGCTTCCACATCGAGGCGCAGATCGAGCCGAGGAACGTGCCATGAGCAGCGCAAAGGCCGCTGGCAACAATGCGATTGCGCGGGCGCTCGCGAGCTCGCCGCTGATCGCGGTCACGCTCTATGTGGCGGTTGCCGGCGCGCTGTTGCTGACGGCGGGGCTGTCGATCGCTGAAATTCTCGCCCATCGCCAGGCGCTGGCGCAGACCTCCGACCTGCTCGACCAGTTTCGCGGCCGCAAGGGCGGCACCAAGAACGCCGCGGCGGCGATGGCCGAGCATCCCGGTACGCCCTTCCTGGAGGGACCAACCGTGACGGTCGCCGGCGCCAATCTGCTGCAGCGCGTTGCCGCTGCGGTCGGCAATGTCGGCGGCCAGGTTCAGTCCTCGCAGGTCGATGTGTCCGGCGCGCAAGCGAAGGACGGCTTCGTCGGCCTCGTCGTGAGCTGCGAGCTCGAGCAGCCGGCGCTCCAGAGGCTGCTCTACGATCTCGAGGCCGGCATGCCGTTCCTGTTCGTCGATCAGCTCGACGTCCAGGTGCCGCAGACCACGGCGCTGAGCGACGCCGGCACAGGGCGCGTTAGGGTGATCCTGGGCGTTTCGGGCCAGTGGCAGGCGGGGAAGTAGGACGCTAGGCTTTCGTTTAGACGCGTTTTCTTCACACGAACCGGTATCCACTTCGCTCGAAAACGCTCTGGATCAACTCACCAGGAGTACTTGAACACGCCCTTGCCGGAATAGCTGGTGAGGTTGCCGGAGAATTCGCCGTCGAAGGTGCCGGCGATCGAGAAGCCGCTCAGCCATTTCATCTCGGCGCTGCCGCTGACGAGCGCGGAGTCGGCATCGACCCTGGCGCCGTTCACGACGAAGCTGGTGCCCGGCAGGGTCTGGAACAGCGCGGTGACGGCGCGGCCCGGATTGTAGTCGTGCGCCCAGGCGGCGCGGCCACGCAGCGTCAGCACGCCGTTCTGCATCGCATACGATTTGTCGGTGCGCAGGCCGAGCTCGGAGCGGGTGTCGGTCAGCGATTGCGAAGCGTAGTTCAGCGCGAACAGCCCGCCGCCATTGAGGCTGACTTCGGAATAGTTCGGCAGGTTGAAGTTCGTCACCTGCGCCGCAGCGTAGGGCGTGATGCCGATCAGCGGCGTCGTGAAGCGATAGCCGCCCTCGAAGCGGGCCGAGAACGTGTCGGCCTTGAAGCGGCCCTGGAGCTGGTCGAAGCCGCTCGGCGCTACGGTGCGGTTGGTGGTGACGTCATGCCAGCCATAGGCGAGTGCAGCCGAGATGTAGGCCGGTCCGAAATTGTGCCGGCCATAGACGCCGGCCTGGAATAGGTCGGCCGAGCCCGAGCCCATCGCATTGGCGAGCGAGTAGTTCAGTCCGCCGCCGCCGAGCGCAAAGCCGACCAGCGTGTCGACCGAGACCCGATAGTCCGCGCCGGCCGCGCCGCCCCAGACCCGTGCCGTCAGATCCTGCGAGCCGACTGTGGCATTGCCGCCGACCTCGGCCGAGCCGCCATACCCCGCCGTCCAGACGCTCCAGCGACTGCTCGGCTGCGAGGACAGCAGCGGCGCCTTGGTCGCCATCGCATAAGCCTCGCGCTCGCGCGCGGTGGCCGGCCGCATCGACGCATAAGAGGCTGTGTTATCGCTCTCGGCAAACTGGGCGACGCTGCCCGCCTTGGCGAAGC
Source organism: Bradyrhizobium sp. CIR48 (assembly GCF_014198315.1). Classification (NCBI taxonomy): domain Bacteria; kingdom Pseudomonadati; phylum Pseudomonadota; class Alphaproteobacteria; order Hyphomicrobiales; family Nitrobacteraceae; genus Bradyrhizobium; species Bradyrhizobium sp. CIR48. Next base: position 278,540 of record NZ_JACIHG010000002.1, on the reverse strand, counting down.
CGCCCGAGCGCCCCACGACGGTCGGGTCGAGCATCAGGTTCAGGAACTGGCTGTCGGCATTGATTGCGGACTGGATGATGCCGGTGCCGAGCTCGCCCGAGGCGGTGGTCAGCCCCGCCGGTGACAGCGCGGCGAAGGCCGCGGGAATGCCGCCGGTGGTGTTGAAGAAATTGGTCAGCGTGTTCGCGACGTTCTGCTGGTTGACGTTGAGCCCGCCGCCTTGCGCGAAATTGACGTTGACGTTGAGGAACACGTTGTTGGTGTTGTAGCTCAGCGTCGCGTTGAGCGTCGGCATGTTCGACAAAACGGTCGGATTGAAGGTGCTGCCGAACAGGGTGCCGGCCGCAGTCAGGATCGTGTACTGCTTCTTGACCGTCCCCGAGGTGAAGTTCGCACGCACGGTCGCGCCGCCGAGGTCGGTCGCGCCCGTGACCTGGGTGAGGCTGGCGTTGGTCGAGGAGACCTGCACCAGATAGGTCGAGGCCGCGGTAAAGGTCAGCGATCCGCTGATCGTCATCGGGCCGAACGGGCTCGCCGCGCTGCCGGGCGCCAGCGTACCGCCATTGACCGCGACGCCGGCGATCGTGCCGCTGCCGGCGAGGGTGCCGCCGGCGTTGACGGTGACCGGGCTATTCAGGATCGAGCCGTTCACCACCAGCGTGCCACCGTTCACGGCGGTAGCGCCCGTGTAGGTGTTGGCGCCGGTAAGCGTCTGCGTGCCGCCGGCGAGCGTGAGGCCGCCGCCCGCGGCGCCATCGTCGATGACGCCGGCGAAGGTGCCGTTGCCGTTCGTGATCGTCAGTGTGTTGGCGCTGAGACTGACGTTGCCCGAGCCTGACAGCGACTTGATTGAGGTGCCGGTGCTCAACGCTGAGATGTCGAAGATGCCGTTGGCGATGACATTGCTCGAGGTCGCGATGCGGCCGTCGCTGCCGCCGCTGTTGACGAGAGCCAGCTCGCTGCCGCTCGCGATCGTCGTGGTGCCCGTATAGGTGTTGACGCCGTAGAGCTGCTGTACAGCTCCATTCGCAATCACGAGGTTGCCGCCGGTGCCACCACCGATGCCGCCATCCTGGATCACGCCGCCAAAGGAGTTGCCGACCGTGACGGTCAGCGTCTTCGATCCAAGCGCAACGACTCCGTTGGCGCCGAATGAGAAGAGCTGGGTGACTGATGCGCCCGACGTGGTCTGGGAAATATCGAAGGTCGCGCCTGCGCCGGCAAATCCAATGTAGAGCGAATTCGCGATCGAGCCACTGCCTTTCAGCGCCAGCGTCGCACCCGCGTCGATTTGCGTGGGACCGCTATAGGTATTTGCGCCAGACAGCGTCTGCGTTCCACCGAAAAGCTCGAGCCCACCGGTGCCCTGGATCACGCCTGCGAACTCGGTCGAGCCGTTGGTGATCACCAGCCCGTTGGTGCCCATGTTGACGAGGCCGGAAGAGCTGCCGGCGAGCGTCGTGATGGCGTTGAACGGAACCGCGGACGCGGAGATGTCGAACGTCGCGTCCACTGTGACGACGCTGGATGACGAGATGCTGCCAAAGCCCGAGATCGCGAGCGTTCCGGCCGAGATCGTGGTTGCGCCGGTATAGGTGTTGGTGCCGGCCAGCGTCAGCGTGCCGGTGCCGACCTTGGTCAGGCCGCCGGTGCCGGAGATGATGCCGTCGACCTGGGTCGAGGTATTGAGGCTGCCGGTGGTGAGCGTGTTGGCGCCGAGAACATAATTGCCGGCGCCCTCGATCGAGCCGGCCGTTGTTCCGCCGCTGGTCAGGCCTGAGATGTCGACGGTGCCGCCGGCATTGGTGATGAACTTGGCGCTGCCGCCGCTAGACGTGCCCGAGAAGTTCGTCGTCGCGCCGTTGTTGGTGGTGATCGTGGCGCTGCCTGCGGTGGCGGAGCCGTCGAAATTCACCGTTCCGTCGTTGATGATGGACGAGGTGGCGGCTGTGGTGGTGTTGTGGAAGTTCAGCACCCCGCCTGCGCCGTTGTTGATCGTCGCGGTGCTGGCCGAGGCGTTGGTGAAGAAATCGATCTGACCGGTGGCGTTGTTGGTGATCTGGGCGCCGCCGGCAGAGGCCGAATCCTCGAACGTGACGAAGCCGCTGTTGGCGAGACTTGCCGTTCCCGCCGTGCTGTCCTGGATGAAGTTGACGTTGCCGCCGACATCGTTCGTGATCGTCACGGCCCCGGCGCCGCCGCTCGCGGTGCTGCTGTTCTGGAACACCAGATTGTTGCCGGAGGTGACCTGAAAGGTCTGGGTATTGACCGTATCGTTGTTGATGATGCCCGTGGCGTTGACGATGAACGGGTTGCCGATCGTGAATGTATAAGCCTGCGAGGTGTTCGCGAACTGGATCGTGCCGATGCTGACGACACCGTTGTTGTTGTCGACCGCCGTGCTTCCGGTGTTGGTGAAGGTTGCGGTCTCGTCGGGTACGCTCGGATTGGAGGACCAGTTGGTCGGATCCGTCCAGTCGGAGGAGCCGCCGGTCCATGTGCCGTCCACGGCGTGCGCGGCGACGACGCCGAGCGCCGTGGTGGCGAGGAGCGTGGCCAGCGAGTGGCGCATGACGGATCGCAGCCCGTATCCGATCCTCCCACCTGCCATTCTCGGTCCAGCCATCCGCTCGTCTCAAATCAGCAAAGAAATCATCGCAAACATGCAACCGGAGCGCGTGCCGAGGCCCGGCGCCCATGCCATGATCTCATGGCGCCGCAATGGCCTGCAATGAACGGATATCCATTTGCGCCGACTTCCTCCCTGTTCCGCTTTGCAATTTCGGCCATCGTGGCCATCGGGCAACATATTCATGCATTGCAACAGGTGCGGGGCAGATTGGGCCTGCGCGTCGGGTTGGGCGGGACGGCGTGGGTTGATGACGCCGCCGATCGGAACTAGTTTGGCGCGGATGCCTCGCCGTCGCGTGGCGCGGCCGGTGGTCGCAGGGGAATGTCGATGTCCAGGTGGCTGAGGCCGACAGGATTGGCCGCGCTGTGCATGGTTCTGGGCATGGCCGGGACCATGGCGGCCACCTCATCGCGCGTGGATGTCTTGTCGGACGACGCGGTGGGCAATCCTGCTGAAAGTGTCGATGTCGGGACGATGAAGCCGATCGCGCGGCCCGCGCAGCAGGCGCCAGGCAAGCCCATTCCTCGCGGCAATCCGCTGTGGTCGGTGCCGCTCTCGGCGCTGACCGCAACCCAGGAACGCCCGATCTTCTCGGCCATGCGCCGGCCGCCGCCGCGCGCTGTCGCCGCATCACCGGTCGAGGAAAGTCCGGCGCCGCCGCCCAAGCCGGTCGAGGCGCCGCCGCCGTTGTCGCTGGTCGGGGCCGTGGTGGGCGAGGGCGATGCGATCGCAATTCTCGTTAACCGCACCGATCAGAAGGTCGTGCGTCTGCGGCAGGGCGAATCGCTCGCAGGTTGGTCGCTAACGTCGGTGCAGCCGCGCGAGGTGACGTTCAAGCAGGGTGAGCGCAGCGAGGTGCTGGTGCTCCAGCGGCTGGAAGCCGCCGCTCCGCCGCCGCCTGCGGAGGCCGGGGGCAAGCTGATGATGCCGGGCCCGTCCGATCCGTCCTTCTCCCCCTTCGTGCCGCGTTCGACGCCGAAGAACGGCGAGTCGGATGGGCTCTGAGCGCTTGTGGGCGCGCGGCCGATTGCTTGACGGGAAGGACGCGGCTTGACCGACAAGCAAATTGACGCGCCCGGCACGGCCGACGGTTCGAGCAGACCTGCCGGCATCAGTCGTGGCCGCCGCCTCTTGCAGGGCTGGTCCGCCAACCTGGTCCAGATGGTGTTGGGGCTGTCGCAGCAGCTCCTGCTCATCCCGGCCTTCCTCCATGTCTGGACCGGCGACATGCTTGCGGCCTGGCTCGCGATCTATGCGGCGGGAAGCCTCGTCGTCGTGGCGGATGCCGGGCTGCAGCTTCGCGCGATCAACCGCTTTCTCGCGTTCAAGGCTTGCGCCGATTGCGACGGGCGCACGGCGAGTTTCTATTCGGCCCTGCTGCGGATCTATCTCGCCATCGTGCTGGTGTTGGGGGGCCTGCTGTGCGCGGCTGTGGTCCTGGCGCCGCCATCGGCCGTGCTCGGCTTTCAGGCCGCGCCGACATTCGATGCAGCGATGCTGGTGATGACGCTGGGCATGCTTCTGACCGTGCCCGCCAACCTCGTTTCCGGCCTCTATCGGGTGCGCGGCCAATATGGCCGGACGGTCTGGTTGCAGAACGCCGCGCTGCTGCTTGGGCAGATCGCACAGCTCGCGGCGCTCGCATTGTTCGGCAGCCTGCTTGCGGTCGCGATCGCCTTCGTGTCGATGCAGCTCCTGTTCGCGATCCTGCTCGCTGCATTCGACGCGCCGCGACTGTTCCCGTTCCTGCGCCGCGCCGGCAAGCCGCCTTTGGTGTCGCCATCCCTGCGCTGGAGCCTCGGGCAATTCGGCCGCGCGGTGCCTTTTGCAGTCGCCAACATCACCGAGCTTGCGCTCGTCAATGTTCCGGTGCTGCTCGTCTCCGCGCTGGTCACGAACCGCGTCGCGGTGGCGCAATGGGGCCTGACGCGCGTGATCGCGAGCCTGGTGCGCGGCCTCTGCCTCCAGGTGACGCTGCCGCTCGCCGCCGAGCTCGGCCACGACCACGCGGTCGGCGACAAGGGTCGGCTGCGCCGGCTCTATGCCCATGGCTCGGTGTTCGTGACAGCCCTTGCCTGCTTGATCGTCGCGGGCCTGCTGCCGTTCTGGCCGGACTTCTTCGCGTTGTGGACCCATGGCAGCATCCCCTATGACGCGCCGCTCACGGTGACGCTGCTGCTCGGCTCAGCAGCCGTCGCGCCATCGCTGCTGGCTCTGGTCTTTGCCAATCACAGCAATCGCGGCGATCTCCTGATCCGGACCAAGGGACTTCAGCTTGTCGTCTTTTTGGTGTTGTCTTTCGTCCTGATCCCGCATCTGGGGCCGCTTGGTGCCGCGCTCGCGGTCGTCGCGAGCGACATCCTCATCCAGTTCGGACTGCTCGCGCTGATCGTCATGCGCCAGACCCTGCATCATCCGGGAAGGCACATCGCCTTCCTGATGCTCATGGCCGTTGTTATCGTGGGAGCAGGCTGGCTGATCGGGCAGGCGATCATTGCGCTGGTGCCGGGCAGCGGGCTCGTGCACTTCATCGTGGAATGCGCGATCTGGCTGGCCGCGGTCGGCATGCTCGCAAGCCCGCTGTTGAATGCGGGCTTGCGCGAGCGCCTGAGGGCGCGCATTCCCGCCTAGGCGAACTCAACGCGCGGTCAGTGCCAGCCGGTGCTTCAGCCGTTCCAGATGGCGGGCGAATTGCTGGTGGCCGGCGTTGGTCTCCTCGGCAAACTGCGCAAGGCGGAGCTGACCGGCCGCGCGCAGCCGCTCGCGCGTGCCGTCGGTACGCAGGCTGACGATCGCATCCGCGAGCGAGCGCGGGTCGTCATAGTCGAACAGGATCGCGGCGTCGCCGGCCTGAGCCTTGAAGGCCTCGGGATAGATCACCGGCGTGCCGACCGCCCAGGCTTCCAGCGGTGGAAGATTGGTCGGGCCGAAATAGCTCGGCATCACCAGCGCCGCGGCGCCGCGATACAGCGCGCCGAGCTCGGCCGACTCGACGAAGCCGATGATGGAGATCTGGTCCGACAAGCCGTAGGCGCGGATCGCCGCATCGATCTTGTCGCGGCCGCCGCGATCCGATCCGCACAGCACCAGCCGTTCGGTGATGCCCCGCTCGCGCAGGCTTGCGAGCGCTGCGAGCAGCGTCATGTGGTTCTTGTGCGGCCAGAATTGCGCCGGATAGAACAGATAGCCGGGCTTGAGGCGGTATCGTGACAGCACCGCATCATCGTCGGCGGCGTCGGACGTGGATTGGCTGACATAGGTGGAGGGTGAGAACGGGATGCAGACCGCGCGCTCTTTTTCCATGGCATAGCGGCGGCAGAGATCATCGACCAGTTCAGGCGCGTTGACGATCACCACCGCGGCCTTGGTGCTGGCGAGGCCGAACAGGATCTCGCGGCGCTCGAATTCGCCGAACGTCCTCACTTCCGGAAACTCCGGCGCGTCGCGATGGCAGCCGTCGAAGATCGTGATGATGAACGGCAGCTCGTAGAGCAGCAGGTGCCGCTTCGAGGTCGAGGTGAAGTGCACGACGTCGATGCCGTCGCGGATCAGCGCACGCTCGAACGGCGATTTCAGCCTCAGCGCGATCTGGACGAGATCGAATGGCCCGCAATATTTCAGGAACAGGAAGACATGGTCGAGCGGGCCGAATTTGAGCAGACGCGCCGCGACGCCGAACTCCTTCAGGATGTCCAGGGTCTTGGGATAGGGCGAGTACACCACGATCTCGTTGCCCGACTTGGCCGCCCAGTCGCGCAGCCAGAGCAGGTCATTGAGCGGCTGCTGGAAGCCGCCGCCGACCTCGAGTGCCTGTTCAAGCATCACGGCGAGCCGCAGCGGTCTCACGGTGCAAAACTCTTTCTGGCGACTGCATAGGCCGCCCAGCTCCTCGAGTTCGGCGCGTCCTGCGTCAGCCATGCGGCTTGAGCGGCGTCCTGGAAGTCGCTCGCCGCAAGCGCCGCGTCGATCTCGAACGGAAACCAGTAGCGCATGCGGTGCGCTTCATCGACACGCTTGATCGTGGCGCGATCCATGTCTTCGCAGAACAGGGTATAGTTCACGGTGACGGTCGCGGCCTGTTCGTCATGATCGGATTGCGCAATGCGGGTGAGGCGCAGCGGCTTCTGCTCGATCACCTTGACGCGCGTCTCGACGCCCTGCGCCAGCACGGCGCCGCCGTACCAATAGTCGAAAAAGAAGACGCCACCCGGCTTCAGCGCCGCATGGGCCGTGCGGAACATGGCCGTCAGCGCATCGCGGCTGGTCTGATAGCTTGCGACGTGGAACAGCGACACCACAGCGTCGAAATCGCGTTCGGCACCTGTCTCGCAGACATTACCCTGTCGGAACGGAATCGACAGTCCGGCCTGCCCGGCGCGCGTCCTGGCGCGCGCGATCATCTCGTCGCTGAGATCGATGCCGGCGACGCTCCACCCCTGGCGCGCGAAGGCGAGCGCATGCAGGCCGGTGCCGCAGCCTAGATCGAGCAGCTTGCCAGAGGATACGCCGTGGTCGCGCAGGCGCGCTTCGACGAATGCCGTCTCGGCCGCGTAATCCTTGTCCTGATAGAGAAGATCATACCAGGGCGCGTAGTCGGCGAACACCGTCACGCCAGGATCTCCTTCAGCGCCGCGGCAGAGCGGGCGATCTCGTCGTCGGTCAGGGCAAGCCCGCTCGGCAGGTAAAAACCGCGCCGGGCGATGTATTCCGCATTCGGATGGCTTTCGTCGCGCATCAGGCCCATCCGGCGCAGCACCGGTTGCTCATGCATGCACCAGAAGAACGGCCGCGTTCCGATGCCCTTTTCGCCGAGGCGCCGCATCGCCTCCTTGGCGTCGAACGGCACGTCGTCGTTCAACACGACGCCGTAGACCCAGTAGATGTTGTCGGCATAGCCAGTGCGGGCGACGGGGCGGCGGATGCGGTTGAGGCCTGCGAGATGTTCGTCGTAGAGCCGGCCGATCCGGCGCTTGATCTCGACCGTGCGCGGCAGGCGCTCGACCTGGGCGACGCCAAGCGCAGCCTGGAGATTGGTCATGCGCGCGTTCCAGCCGAGCTCCTCGTGGACGAAGCGTTGCTGCGGCTGGAAGCAGAGATTGCGGTAGCCCTGCAGCCGATCGGCGAGCGCGTCGTCGTCGGTGAGGATCATGCCGCCTTCACCGGTCGTGATGTGCTTGTTCGGATAGAAGCTGAAGGTCGAGACATCACCGAAGCTGCCGCAGGGCGCGCCGCGATAGGTCTGGCCGTGCATCTCGGCGGCGTCCTCGATCACCTTCAGATCGTGCTTGCGGGCCAGCGCCAGGATCGGATCGAGATCGACCGGCAGACCGTAGATGTGGACCAGCATGATCGCGCGGGTGCGCGGCGTGATCGCAGCTTCCACGCCCTCGGCCGTCATGTTCCAGGTCGCGGCATCGCAGTCGACCCCGACCGGGACGAGGCCGGCGCGCACCAGGGCGGCGGCGCAGCTGATGATCGTGAAGGTCGGGATAATGACTTCCGACCCCTCATCGAGCCCAAGGGCATGGACCGCGATGTCGAGCGCGACCGAGCCGTTGGTGACGGCAATGCCGTGGCGCCGCCCGGCGGCCTTGGCCATCGCCTGCTCGAAGCGCTTGATGAACGGTCCCTCCGAGGAGATCCATCCGGTCCGGATACATTCGGCGAGATAATCGGCTTCGTTGCCGTCGAGCAGTGGCGTGTTGACGGGAATGAATGGTGCGGTCACGGGTTTGGGCCTTTGATCCGGATTTCGGACGGGGAGGCTTCGGCAAACCGGGTCTTGTCGTTCTCGCCCGAATAGGGACCTTGCTTGATCTCGAACATCTCGAGCGGCTCGAGCACGTGGAAGCCGTGAGCGCCGCTGCAGAGCAGGATGATGTCGCCGGCACCGAGCACGCGGCTTTCGAGATATTTTTCTTCGACGGTGTAGAAATCGACCTGGAGCTTGCCCTTCTGGATCAGCAGGACCTCCTGGGTATAGTGCACCTCGCGCGTCACCTTGTTGTGGCGGTGGGGCTCGATGGTCTTGCCTTGCGGATGGCTCATGAAGGCGAGCTGCTGGGACAGCTCCGGCGTCGAAAAGAAGTGGATGCCCGGCTCGCGGAACGAGGCCCGCACGATGATCGCGTAGAGCTGGTCGCCGAATCGAACTTGTTCGACGTGTTCCATCGTGAGCCTCGAAAAAATCGCTGTGATTAGAGAGAGATAGCGGTCCCGCTGTGCACTTTGGCCATTTTGGCCGGGACCGTCAAGGGCGGACGGATCATGAGGATTGCTCTGCCTGCCGGTGCGGAATTCAGCCGATGTAACCAAGTATCTCTTCGACACGCCGGCGAAAAGTGTGTGCGGCAAACGTCCTGGCCTGTCCCGCCTTGGCTATGGACTGGCGCGCCGTGTCGTCGGCGAGATACCGATCGATCAACGTGAGACAGTCCTCGACGCTGCGCCACGCGACGACCTCGCGCTCGGGAGCGAACAACGTGTGCAGATTGTCCTTGAAGTCGGTGAGCAGGAACGCGCCGACGCCGGTCGCTTCGAACAGGCGGGCATTGCCGGCCTCGCGGCCGGCCATGTCGATGTGCGAATTGAGGGTGACGCGGGAGGCGCGCAGTGCCTGGTACATCTCCACGCCCCACACCTCGCCCTGGTAGCAGCGGTGCAGCGGCGAGGAGGCGGGAAGGGAGTGCAGGCCGCTGCCGAACAGTTTGAGATCGTAGCGCCGCGCCACCGCTTCGAGCTGCGCGACGCGAAGCTGGTGATCGGCTGACACGGCCCCGACGAAGGTGACGTCGAATTCTTGCGAGGGCGGCGGCGGCAGGACGTCGAGGATGCCGGGCTCGAAGGCCAGATGAATCACTTCGGCGCGCGCTCCGTGGGCACGGAAGAAGTCCACCACCGCGGCCATCTGCGAGATCATGAGATCGTAAACCGACCAGTCCTCGCCGCGTGAGGGCGAGATGCCGATCTGGCCGATCAGGATCGGGCGGCCGATCCCTTTGATCCGGCGCGCGAGGCGCGTGTCGACGTGAAACAGATCCTGGTTGAGGACGAGATCGGGCTTGAAGTCCTCGATCTGCGCCAGCAGGATCTTTTCTGCTTCGGCATCGAGGCGCGGGCTGAGGCCGACCTTGCGCGCGAGCGGCCGCAGCACGGGCTTGAAGGGGGCGACCGCGCGTTGCAGCCAGCCGGGAACGGCATCGCGCGCGGCCGGCGTGCCGGGCGGCGGCGGCTCGGTGACGGCAAGGCCGTGCTCGCGCGCCCAGGCCGCCCGCATCCAGGGATTATTGACATGGATGTCGGCGGCGGCGTGCCCAAGGCCGGCGAAATTGCGCGAGTAGAAATCGGCAACGCCGAACAGGCTGGCGTTCCGCGCTGCCATCTGCACCGCGTAAGGCGCGTTCTCGAGGCCGGGCGTGCGCCGGTAGAGCCAGGTGAGGAAGCGCGGATAGTCGGCGTTGAGGATCAGGATGCGCACGGCGTCAGGGCTTCGTTTCGAACAGGGTGCGGGGCATCACGTACCAGAGCAGGAACAGAAGCACGGTGCCGTGGGTGAGCAAGGCGACGGAGAGCGGCACGTTAAGCAGGATGTGCGGCAGCACACCCGACGACATCAGCACGAAGCGGGGCGGCAGGCCCGCGGAGGCGCGGTTGCCGAGCGCCAGCACGAGGCCTGCTGCGAGCGCCGTCAGCGGCGCCAGCCACGGGCCGACGGACGCAATGCCTTCGGTCGCAAACAGCGAGGCGTTCACATTGCCGAAGTCGTAGGTGTTCTGCATCACCACCGCGAGCGGCTCATCGTAAGGACAATGCATCAGCGGCTTGAGAACGGAGATCTGGCAGAACCAGGTCATCGGGTGGCTGGCGAAGAAATCGTTGTAGAGCTCGAGCGCGCCCGATGCCGTCGCCATCATCCGGATATTGACGATATCAAAATACCTGCCGGGAATGCTCCTCAGGCTCGCCTCCGTCACCCAGATCACGAGCAGCCCGATCAGCATCGGGACGAAAATCGAGGCGATCACCGATGCTCTCGCCTCCAGGAGCCGCGACAGCACGACCAGCGCGATCAACCAGGCCGGTGTGAAGAACGCGAACTTCGTCAGGGTGATGGGATAGAACAGCAGGAGCAGGACCAGCGCCAGTCCTGCGCGCCACCGATGACCCAGCAGCCAGTAGCTGGCGAACGCAAACGGCAGCAGCGTGCTGGAGACCCATCCGATGAGATATCGCAGCAATCCTGGAAATTCGAGCGTGTCACGGTAGTCATAGATGTTCGCGATCGAGACCAGGCGGAAATTGTAGGTCGAAGCGACGGCGATGGTGACGATGGAGACCAGGAGGATAAGCGTCAGCAAATGCTCGAAGCGGGCATTGGACATGGGCGCGAACTGCCGCAGCGGCGCCCGGATGAACAACATGGGCATCAGGAAGAGCAGCAGCGCCAATGCTGCCGAAACTCCGGCAAGCAATCGCGGGTAATTGTAGTCGGAGAAGACGTCGATCCACAGGAAGCCCAGGATCATCGTGTAGAAATAGAACCCGACGAAATAGCCGAAGCAGAAGCGGGCGGAGGCGAACAGCAGCGAGACGACGGAAAAGCCGGCTGCCACGAGAACGGCGATCCAGAGGCGCTTCGGGTCGAAGTCGATGGAGAGCTGAAAGGTCGCGACCTCGATCAGCGACAGGCAGGTGACGGCGCTGTGCAGCAGCACCAATCTCGTCAGCGCGGCTTTCGAGTTCAGCCGGGCGCGCAAATCGCTGATGATCCCGGCCGGTGCGCTCATTGCGGAAGCTCGCTGCGGACGATGGACGTTGCGAGCAGGTCAGGCGATGTCGAGCGAGTGCTTGAAGTAGGCGATCGTCTCCTTCAGCCCGTCCTCGAGCGCGACCTTCGGCTCCCAGTTCAGCACCGCCTTCGCCTTGGCAAGGTCGGGCTGGCGCTGGCGCGGGTCGTCCTGCGGCAGCGGCTTGAACACCAACTTGGAACGCGAGCCCGTGAGCTTGATGACCTTCTCGGCGAGTTCGCGGATCGTGAACTCGGAATTATTGCCGAGGTTGATCGGACCGGTGATGTCTTCCGCCGTCACCATCAACCGCATGATGGCCTCGACGAGGTCGTCGACATAGCAGAACGAGCGGGTCTGCCCGCCGTCGCCGAACACGGTGATCGGCTCGCCCTGGAGTGCCTGCACGATGAAGGACGACACCACGCGACCGTCATTTGGCTGCATGCGCGGACCGTAGGTATTGAAGATGCGCGCGACCTTGATCGGCAGGCCGTGCTGACGCCAATAGTCGAAGAACAGCGTCTCGGCGCAACGTTTGCCCTCGTCGTAGCAGGAGCGGATGCCGATCGGGTTGACATTGCCCCAGTAATCTTCGGTCTGCGGATGGATCAGCGGATCGCCATAGACCTCGCTGGTCGAGGCCTGGAAGATGCGCGCCTTGAGTCGCTTGGCGAGCCCCAGCATGTTGATGGCGCCATGCACCGAGGTCTTGGTGGTCTGCACGGGATCGCGCTGGTAGTGGATCGGCGAGGCCGGGCAGGCCAGGTTGAAGATCGCGTCGACCTCGATGTAGAGCGGGAAGGTGACGTCGTGCCGGACCGCTTCGAACAGCGGATTTGCGATCAGATGGGCGATGTTGCGCCGGCTGCCAGTGAAGTAGTTGTCGACGGACACCACCTCGGCTCCCGTATCGAGCAGTCGCTCGCAGAGGTGCGATCCGATGAACCCGGCGCCCCCGGTTACGAGGATGCGGCTGTTCTTGTAGTTTTCAAACGGCATGATCGGGTTCCAGCTGGATCTCGGGACGGTCCTCCCGGTGCGGCCGGCAGAGTGGTATCGGCTACGGGCGGAAACGCCAATAGCCTTGCGTAAGGTAATAAAATACCTCTTGACCACAGAAGTGCTTTGAGGACCGATGATTTTCCAGGTTCGGCCACTTCGTATAGAAGCCGGTCTGGACTACGCGGGGAGCGTGCCTCCCGTTCGGAGCAGGTGAATGAAAGTCGTAATTCTTGCGGGAGGCCTGGGCACCCGAATCGCGGAGGAGACCACCACGCGGCCGAAGCCGATGGTGGAGATCGGCGGGCGGCCCATCCTGTGGCACATCATGAAGATCTACAGCCATTATGGCTTCCATGATTTCGTGATCTGCCTTGGCTACAAGGGCTTCATGATCAAGGAGTATTTCGCCAACTACTTCCTGCACATGTCCGACGTGACCTTCCACATCGCCGAGAACCGGATGGAAGTGCATCGCGAGACGGCCGAGCCGTGGCGGGTCACGCTCGTCGATACCGGCGAGGACACCCAGACTGGCGGCCGGCTGAAGCGGGTGTTGCCTTACGTCGCGGACGAGCCCTTCTTCGCGTTGACTTATGGCGACGGTGTTGCCGACATCGACTTGGCCGCCGAGATCGCGTTCCACAAGGCGCACGGGCGGCGTGCCACCGTTTCGGTGGTGCGGCCGGCCAAGCGGTTCGGCGCGATCGCGATCGAGGGCGACCGGGTCGTTAATTTCGAGGAAAAGCCCAATGACGACGGCGGGTGGATCAATGGCGGTTTCTTTCTGTTGTCGCCGTCGGTCGGCGAGCTGATCGCAGGCGACAGCACGATTTGGGAGCGCGAGCCAATGGAGCAGCTCGTGCACGGCGACGATCTGCGCGCCTACGTGCATCACGGCTTCTGGCACCCGATGGACTCGCTGCGCGATCGTAACTTCCTCGAGGGTGAGTGGGCCGGCAACCGCGCCAAATGGAGGGTCTGGTGACGGATCCGGCATTCTGGCGCGGCAAGAAGGTCTTTCTCACCGGCCACACCGGCTTCAAGGGCGCCTGGGCGTCGCTGCTGCTGCGCCGCCTCGGGGCCGACGTCTATGGCTATGCGCTGCCGCCGACACACCAATCCGCGCTATTCGTCGCGGCGCGCATCGCCGACGACATCAAGCACCGCGTCGCCGATATCCGAGATCTCGGCACCTTGCGCTCCGCAATGGCGGAAGCCGAGCCCGACATCGTCATCCACATGGCGGCGCAAGCGCTGGTGCGTCCCTCCTATGAGGAGCCGGTCGAGACCTTTGCGACCAACGTGATGGGCACGGTGCATGTGCTGGAAGCGGCACGGCCTCTGCGCTCGGTGAAGGTGATCCTGAATGTCACCAGCGACAAATGCTACGAGAACAATGGCATGGGCGCCGCCTTCGGCGAGGGCGACCGGCTTGGCGGTGACGATCCCTACAGCAACAGCAAGGCCTGCGCCGAGCTCGTGACGCATTCCTACCGCCACAGTTTCTTCAACGCGACGGGGGCGGCGCGCGTCGCGACCGCGCGTGCGGGCAACGTCTTCGGCGGCGGCGACTGGGCGCGCGACCGCCTGGTGCCCGATGCGATGCAGGCGTTCCTGGCCGGCGAGGCGCTCCGCATCCGCAATCCCAATTCGGTGCGGCCCTGGCAGCACGCGCTCGACCCGGTGCTCGGCTATCTCTCGCTGGTCGAGCGATTGGCGGGCGATGAGCGCTTCGTCGGGGGCTGGAATTTCGGACCGGATGCCGCAAGCGAGGTGCCGGTCGGGACCGTGGTCGATCATCTGATCGCGCTGTGGGGCGACGGCGCGCGGTGGACGGCCGACGCCGGCCCGCATCCGCACGAAGCCGCCTATCTCAGGCTCGACTGCGCGAAGGCGCGGAGCGAACTCGGCTGGACGCCGCGGCTCGATCTGGCGCAGGGCCTTCGCCTGACTGTGGACTGGTACAAGGCGCTGCGTGAGGGCCGGGACCTGCGCAGCTTCTCGCTCGATCAGCTCGACCAGGTCACTGGCGCTGCGCAGGCCTGATCAGACCGGCAGATCGAGGATCTCGGCGATGCGGTCCTCTGCCGACACCGCGTGCTTCAGGTGCTCGCCCGACAAGACCGCCAGATAGGATTTGAGCAGGGCGACGAGCACGAGGATGGCGCGCTCGACGTCGGGCGAAAGGCCGGTCCGGCCGAAAGCGGCCTCTTGGAGGAACGGCCGGTTCTCCATGAAGGTCAGCCAGTAGAGGTAGTCGTAGCCGGCGATGCCGCGGAATGCATCTTCCCAGTCGATGACGCGCCGCACGCCGCCCTGGAGCATGATGTTCTTCGGTCCGAAATCGCCGTGACAGAGCGCCTCGGGCAAGTCCGCGCGACGATCTTCGAGCAGCCCGATCAGCCTGCGCACCTCGGCCGCGCTGGCCTGCTTCAGCAGGCCGCGGCTCGAAAGCGTCTTCAGTGCCTCTGCGGCGGACGCCAGATAGTGATCGAACGAGGCAAGCCCATCCGGCTGCCAGTCGTTGAGCCGCTCACTGCACGCGTAGGCCATTGCGGCGGCATCAGCGGGCGGCATCGGCGCGGCCTGCGGTACCAGCACGGGCATCATGAGGCAGAGTCGCGCCGCTCCATTCGCGAGCGGGATCTCGAAGCGGTCGAGCACGATCGTGTTGCCGTAGAGCTGCTCGAGGATGTCGGCTTCCTTGGCGAGGCTGGCGCGCGCGCGCGTGCCTGGCAGATGCGTCTTCAGAAACCGCTTTTCGCCGGCGATATCCGCGTCAAAGCAGGCACCGAGCGTGCCGCCGGGCGCCGGCGCAACGGTGACGTTGCGGCCCAGGGATTGCAGATGCTGTAGCAGCGCGGGCAGGATGCGCGCGCGGTCGGCGGCGATGTCGGGGCGGTCGTTGGTTTCGAAGAACGCGATCTTACTCAGCACGATAGAGCGGGCTCAGATAGTCGATCCGGTCGTAGCCGAAATGACGGGCGAGTGCCGCGGTGCCCTGTGCGATCTGTTTGCGCTCCTCGTCCGAGAGCTCTTGGATCACGGCCTGGTTGTAGTCCTTGGTGCTCTTGAGCACGGTTCCCCAAGGCGCAATGGAGTCCTTGATCTCGACGCCGTTCCAGCTCGGATAAAGCATGGAATCGGCGAAGGGCACGCCGATGAATCCAGCCGCCTCGGTCATGAACTTGCGCTTGTCGTCGACGAGGTCCTCGTAACGGAAGATCCGTACGTTCTCGGGGTACATCCTGGCAAACATCTCGACCGTCGAGTGATAGATGTTCCAGGTGATCAGGTATTTGGTCAGCGGCTGCGGGAACGGGCGGCGCTTGGTGTCGCGGTAGGCTGAGAACGGATTGCGCACGATGTGCAGGATGCGGACGTTGGGAAAGTCGCGCACCATGCGATCGGCATCGATCCCGATGGCGGGCGAGTAGCCGACATGGACCATGCCCGGCCGCGGCTTGACGTAATAGTTCTCCCAGGCCGCGAAGGTCGCGCGGAAGAAGGCTTCGATCACCTGGCGGCGGAAGATCGGCGGCTCGCCGACGATGCGGGCGAACTCGGCGACCCGCTTCTTCTCGTCCATCACGCAGTCCGCATCGCGGAACTTGGAGCCGTTGCGCTTGCGCAGGAAGGTCTTCAGCTCCTCGTCGATCATCTGCTCATAGAGCTCGGTCGCCGTCAGCCCCTCCGGGAATTCGGGATAGCGGTACTGGACGCGCTCGACCGAGGCCAGGAAGTCGTTGAAGTTGCGGTTGCCGAGCTGGGATTCGAAGGGATAGACGAGCAGGTCGGGATGACCGTCGAAGTGACGATGGGTGACGTTTCCGCCGTGCTCGAAGCCTGCGGAAACCATGGCCAGCCTGAAATCATTCATGCGTCTACCCCTGCGTCGTCGAACCTCGATCCGGCCCTCCGTTTAGCCGCATGGGCCGGATAATCAAGTTCGGATCGCCTTTCGGCCGTGCCGGGAACGTGGCCCGGGCAGGGGGACTTGCCGAAGCGGGACATTGACGGGGCCGGGGTAGCTGATCTACCCGGGGCTTATGCGTGTTTTTGCCACCGGCGCGAGCGGTTTTCTGGGCTCCTATCTCGTTGCGGACCTCATGGCGCGGGGGCACGAGGTGGCCGTCCTGTTGCGGCCGGCAAGTTCCTATTGGCGCCTCGGGCAGCTTCATGACCGGCTGCACGTGATCCCGGGCAGCTTGGAGCATCCGGAGGGGCTACGGGGAGCGCTGGGGGAGTTCGCGCCGGACGCCGTCGTGCACATGGCCTGGCGCGGCGTCGCAGGCAGCGATCGCAACAGCCCGGTTCAGGCCGTCAATGTGGCGGATACGGTAGGCCTCGCCCAGCTCGCGGCCGAGGCCGGCGCCAGGATCTTCGTCGGAGCCGGATCGCAGGCGGAGTACGGACCCTATGATCGTCCGATCCGGGAGGACGACGCGCCACGGCCGACGACATTGTACGGTATGGCCAAGCTCGCGGCCGGATCGATGGCGATGCGCCTGTGCGAGGAGCGCGGCCTGCGTGCCGCCTGGCTCAGGATTTTCTCGACCTACGGACCGAAGGACGCCGATCACTGGCTGATCCCGAGCATGATTCGGAACCTGCGCTCGGGACATCGTATGGCGCTGACGGCCTGCGAGCAGCGCTGGGGATTTCTGCACGCGCGCGACGCCGCGAGCGCTTTCCGGCTGGCGATCACGCATGAAGCGGCGAGCGGCATCTTCAACGTCGGCAGTGCGGACGCGCCGCCACTGCGCGAGACGGTGACGCAGCTGCGCGATCTCGTCGACCCCGGCGCCGCTCTCGGCTTCGGCGAGTTGGCGTATCGGCCCGATCAGGTTATGGTCCTGGCTGCGGACGTTTCGCGCATGCTTGCCTTGGGCTGGAAGCCCGAAGTGCCGTTGGATCAGGGACTACGCGAGACGGTAGAGTGGCATGACGCGACCAAATCTTCCTGAGCCGAAAGAATTCGCGCGACGGATTCGTGCGCACGCGTTGCGCATGGTGCATGCCGCGAAGGCCTCCCATATCGGCGGTTGCCTCTCGATGGCGGACATCCTGGCGGTGCTGTACACGCGGATCCTGCGCGTCGATCCCGCCGAGCCGCAAAGCCCGAACCGCGATCGCTTCGTGCTCAGCAAGGGCCACGCCACGGCGATCATGTACGCTACGCTTGCCGAATGCGGTTTCTTTTCTCTGGCCGAGCTCGACACCTATTGCCGCGACGGTTCGATTTTCACCGGGCATGTCAGCCACGCCGTGCCCGGCGTCGAGGTTTCGACCGGCTCGCTCGGCCATGGCCTGCCGATTGCAATCGGTATGGCGCTGGCCGCCCGAAATGCGGGTGCGGGCAGCCGCGTGTTCTGCCTGCTCAGCGACGGCGAATGCGACGAGGGCTCGAACTGGGAGGGCATCCTGTTCGCGCCCCATCACAAGCTCGACAATCTCTGCGTCATCGTCGACTTCAACAAGATCCAGAGTTTCGGTTCGGTCGCCGAGGTGTTGAACCTGGATCCGTTTGCCGAGAAATGGAACGCGTTCGGCTGGCAGGTCGAGGAGATCGACGGCCACGACCTCACTGCGCTCGAGCGTGTGCTGGGCGGCGTACCCGCGGCGTCGGGTCGGCCGACCGTCGTGATCGCCCACACCGTGAAGGGCAAGGGCGTGAGCTTCATGGAGAACAAGCTCGAATGGCACTACCGCTCGCCTTCGGATGAGCTGCTCGCGCAGGCGTTGGCCGAGGTCGGCGCATGAGGACAACGTTCATCGAGAGTCTGTCGCAGGCTGCAAGCGAAAACCCTGACATCTGGCTGCTCTGCGGCGATCTCGGCTACTCCGTGCTGGAGCCGTTCGCGGCGAAGTTTCCCGATCGCTATCTCAATGTCGGTGTGGCCGAGCAGAACATGGCGGGGATCGCCGCCGGCATCGCCCTGTCGGGCAAGACCGTCTTCATCTACTCGATCGGCAATTTCCCGACGCTGCGCTGCCTCGAGCAACTCCGCAACGACGTCTGCTACCACGGTGCCGACGTCAAGGTCGTGGCGGTGGGCGCCGGCTATGCCTATGGCAGCCAGGGCTACACCCACCACGCGCTCGAGGATGCGGGGATCATGTCGATGCTGCCGGGCATCGAGGTGTTCGTGCCCTGCGATCCCATGGAGGTGCGGGCTGCGACGCGTCTGATCGCAGGAAGCGGCAAGCCCTCTTATCTGCGGCTCAGCCGTCAGGGGGAGCCGAATCTCGGCGCCGCTGTCACCGATCTGTGCAAGCCCAGGATTTTGCGTGAGGGACGGGAGGTCGTTATCCTCGCGTCCGGTCCGATCGCCTCTCGTGCGCTGGAGGCCGCCAGCGAACTCGCCGGGCGCGGCAGGGACGTCGGCGTGGTCAGTGTCTCCTGCCTGAAGCCGCTCGACGAGGTCGCGATCCGCGACGCCGTGCGCGAGGCCTCACTCATCGTGACGCTGGAAGAGCACATCCTGCGCGGCGGCCTGTTCAGCCTGGTGGCGGGCGTGTTTGCCGCAGACGCGGTGCGGCCGCCGATTACGGGCATGGGCATTCCCGAGCAGGGAGGGAAGACGTCGAGCGCGGGGTCGCGCGAGGCGCTGCTCGATGCCGCGGGCCTCTCGGCTGAGGCGATCGCCGCGCGGGTCGAGCAATCGCTGGCGAAGCGCTGACGCTGCCTGCGCGTCACGCGCCGGGCGGCGGTGAGGGATCGAAATTGACGCGCTCGCGCTCGAACACCACGGGCTTCTCGCGCACCTGTCCGTAGATCGCGAGAACGTACTCACCGATCATGCCCATGAAGAACAGCTGTACGCCGCCGAAGAAGAACATGGCGACGATCAGGGTGAGGATGCCAGGTTCGGCGAGCTTCTGATAAAGCACCAGGCCGATGATGAAGTTGACGATCGCGTATGCGATGCTCACGGCCGAGATCAGAAAGCCCGCGAACAGGCCGAATCGGACCGGCGCGGTGGTGAATGACACCAGCCCGTTGAGGCCCTGATCGATCAGCGCGCCGGCGCGGTTCTTCGAAAACCCCTTCTTGCGCTCGCGCCAGGTGTAGGGCACGCCGACCATGCGACCGCCGCATTCGAACGTCATCATTCGCATGAATGGATAGGCGTCACGGACGTGCCGCATGGCCTCGACAACACGCCTGTCGACAAGCTGGAAGTCGCCGACTCCCGGAGGCACCTTGAGCTCGGAGAATCTGGTCAGCACGCGGTAGTAGGCGTTGCGGACGCTGCGCATCAGCCGCCCTTCCTCGCGTGAGGCGCGGATGCCGTAGACGATCTCGTTGCCGGCCTCCCACAGCTTGACGAACTGGGGCAGCAGCTCGGGCGGGTCCTGAAGGTCCGCCGGCATGAACAGCAGAACGGCGTCCCCGCTGCTTGCCATCACCCCGTTATAGGTGTTGCGCAACGGCCCGAAATTGCGCGCGTTGACGATGACTTTCACCGATGGATCCTGCGCGGCGATCTCACGCAGGATCTCGACTGTGCGGTCGTCCGAGGCGTTGTCGCAGAAAATATGCTCGCGCCGATAACCCTGAAGCTCGTCGTCGAAGATCTTCCGGATCGCCTCATAGCAATCCCTGATGTTGAGCTCTTCATTGTAGCAGGGCGTGATGACGCTGATTGTTTTCACGTTGGTGTCTCTGGAGCAGGGCAGGAGGTCATCGCGGCGTGCCAGCGGCGCAGACGGCGGATTTTTGCAGGCAACAGACTGCACGGCGTCCAGCCCGCCCAGACCTGGCGAGGAGTTGCGCTGCCAGCGCAATGACACCTTGATCGTACACGCAAACCCCCTCCAATCCAGGTCAGACTAGAGACAACCGATTCAGGTCGCAATGTCCATTTCCGGCTGTTGCAAGGTGGCTGCGTGCCGGGCCGCCGGCGTCACTAGAATTCCCGTCGTTTCAGCCAGGCCCGCGTACCCCAATGGGCAAAACACCAAGCCGATCTGATCAGCGAGAGTTGCTCGACGTTGCGGTAGATCTGCCAGACCCATTTGGCCGAGCGTGCCGGACGGCTGGAGACCGAGGAGCCCCTGACGCGGTAGCGCGCGAGGTCCTCGTTGAGGCCGTAGGCGGTGTGGCCGCGCTTGAGGATCGAGAGCCACAGGCAGAAATCGTCATAGCCCTCGTTCTTCATCGCGATGGGGCCGGCGATCTCGCGGTCGACCATCGCGGTCAGCGTCGCGATCGCGGTGTTCTCCAGGAGCTGGCCATAGGTGAGCGAGGACGGCACCTCGATCAGCCGTCCGGTGACGGTGTTGGCCTCGTTGATGCGGCGGAAGGCGGTGTAGCTGAGGGCAGCCTGCCTCGCCTTTGCGAAGGCGAGCTGCCGCTCGAGCTTTTCGGGCAGCCACAGATCGTCGCTGTCGAGGAAGGCGAGATAGCGGCCCTGCGCGGCGTCGATCGACGCCTGGCGCGCAAGCGCCGGGCCGCCGTTCTTCGGCATCCGGATCAGCTTGACGCGCGGGTCACGCTCGCTGATGTCAGCGATGATCGCCGGCGTGCTGTCGGTCGAGCAGTCGTCCGCGATCAGGAGTTCCCAATCGGTGAAGGTCTGGCTCTGCACCGAGCGGATCGTCTCCTCGATCAGGCCTTCGACATTCCAGGACGGTGTGATGATCGAGACGAGCGGCATGGTGGGTCCGTTCAGTTCGCACCGGCCGGCTCGGCGATGGCCGCGCGCAGGGAGGCAGCAAAAATGTCGAGCAGCTTGGGATCGCTGATATAGAGCTCGCCCGGAAAAGATCGGCGCCAGGCGGACTCGAAATAGGGCGCGCCTTTGGCCGGATCGAACGGCCCGGTGGAGAGTGCCTCGCGCAGGCATGAGGGCACATCGGCCAGACGATCGACCGCAAAGACCAGCGGGCAGGAGCGGTAGAACGCATCGCCCATCACCACGACCGGCTTGCCGAGCAGCAGTGCCTCGGCGCCCGACTTGCTGTTGACGGAGATGACCGCATCGGCGCGATTGAGCACGGTGTAATTGTTGGTCTGCGGTGGCAGCAGCACGAAATTGTCGAACCTGCGCGCCAGTTCGAACAGGCGATCCGCCGAGATCGCGCCGATCTGCGCCGGATGTTCCTTCACCACGAGCACATGCGAATCCGGGATGGTGCGCAGCAGGAAGTCGACGGTCGCGACCTGATCGAGATAGTCCGGGGAGCGCAACGTCAGCGCCATGTCGGCAGGGACATGGAACGGGTAGTAGACGAAGGGCGCCTCGGGGATCGGCTTATAGAGCTTGCGCAGCCGCGTCGCGTTGAGCGCCATCGCGGCGTGTACCCGGGCGTGGCGCAGATTGTGCCCGAACTCCTGGTGCTTGCCGAGCGCGAACTGGTCCCACAGCTTTTCGGTGAGGCGGCGCGCGTTGCGCAGATTGACGACCTTCTTGAAGGCCGCCGAATAATGGTGCTGATCCTTCTTGGGGATGACGATCGCGCGCTGCGTCAGTGTGTCGTCCAGATAGGCGCGCACCTCCGATGACACGACGTCCGCCGGCGTTCGCATCACGTCGGGTGCTCCGAGAGTGTCGGGTGTGAAGTACATCCGGCCACGAAAGAAAGAGGGTTCGATGAACCAGTTGCGGATGTTGCGGCGCCTGGCGGCGTAGAAGCTCGCGATCACCGAAAGGAAGCCGCCGAGCTCCTGCACCAGTTCGACGCGCTTGCCTTGCGTCTCCAGTCGGTCGAGCACTGTCTCCATCGCATTGGCATAGATCATGAAGCGCCGGCGCAGTGCCGCGGTGTCGCGGATGCCGAAAGTGAAACGCTCATGGCTGAACAGGAAATTGGTCCCGTCGAGCCCGTAGGTCGCAACGCGCGCGTCGAACGCTTTGCGATCGTCCGGCGCGGGACCGGCCTTAAGGCCCTCGCGATACATGTTCGTGACCGGAACGCCTTCGGACGTCGACATCTCCGCGCTGCGGTCGTCGAAGGCCAGCAACTCGACATCATGGCCTGCCGTGCGCAACCGTTGCGCGACCGGAATCCAGAACCGGGTCTGGTATTCGGCAAGCGTGGTGATGAGAATCGTCTTTGCAGGTGTGGCCATGGCTCTATTGGGCGTGTTCGATCGCAATACTTGCGAGCGGCAAGCCCGTCGTCGCGCAATGCGCGCGTCTTGCGGTGAATTGAGACGGGCTCGCCTGATCGTGAGCGGCGATGCGCTGAAGCAGGGTCTGGACGAAGGGCGGTGCGATCCGCTTGTCGCGCCGGGCGTGGTTGAACTGGCTGCGCAGCCGCTCCGTGACGGCAGAGCCGAGCGCGGCGCTGGCGGCGCCCTTGACGATTTGGCCGAGGCTCGGCTTGGCGCGCGTTCCCTTCACGGTCGCGAGCAGCGAGACGTAAGGCCGGCGCGAGCTCGCTACGCCGGTCAGGACATCGGCGACACGTTCGGCGGCTTTTCCGTCATTGAGGTGGAAGAAGGCCTCGATATCGGCGGCGTGAACGCGGGCGAAGTCGAAGGTCTCGGTCTCCCGTTCGATGTGATCGATGGTGCCGAGCAGTTCGTCGAACGAAGCGACCGGGCGACTCACGCGCGCGGGCAGGGCGGCATGGCCGGCGGTGACCGGCGTGTTCAGATATTCAAGCTGGAGCGGCAGCTTTCCGAGCAACACCGATTCGACGGCCGTCCCGCAATTGAGATGGATCACCGCGGCCGCATTGCGTATGCGGTCGAGCACGCTGCCGGTGCCGTCGATCAGGACGTTGCCATGCCGCGCGAGCGCGTTGCGATAGACGTCCTCGCTCTCGAAGGGATGCGGGCGCACGAGAATGCTGCGGTCGGGCCGCGCGGCGGCGAGCCGGTCGAGCTCGGCGAGATAGTTGGTGAAGACCTGCTTTAGGTCCGCGATGAAACGATCGACATAGGCGCCATCCCAACCGGCCCGCACCATCGCCTCGCGCTCGCCACCCGGCTTGCCGGTGAACCGCGAATTGACCAGCGGAAAGTTGGCGTTGACGAGCAGATAGCCGCGCGGCTCGCCGTCGAGCAACGCGCGCCAGCGTGGGGCTGCAAAGTCGAAGCGCGGGCATCCGGTGAGGTGAAGCTGCTCGGGCTTCATGGTTCCGGCGGCCAGGAAGGCGTCGTGCAGCCGGTTGCCCCAGAAGAAATAGCCCGCCAGGATGTCGGCGTAGCCGCTGCCCTTGATGTGAGCGGCCATCGCCGGCGGTGAGTTGCCGCCCTTTTCCGCAAGCACGCCGCCTTCGGTATCGAGCACGTACAGCGCGAGGCCGGCCCTGGCGAAGCTGCGCATCAGGTCGAGATTGACGGGACGCGCGTAGTTGACGACCAGTGCGTCCAGCCCGAGCCGAGGGACATCGACGGCCTGCTCGTACATCGGCACCAGCGCGACGGAGACGCCGCGCCGCGCGAGTTGATAACCAAGCATGACTGCCCCCGGCAGGTCACGCTTGGGGTGATCGACCACCAGGCCTATGCGCAAGATGTGAGCTCCCGGCAGGTCCGTGTCAGAGCCGCATCACGGTGCGCTCGAGGTCCGTCAGGGCACCGACCGCGCGGAAACGCGCCGGCGGTTCGGGAAAGATGCGCGGCTGCTGGATGTAGGTTGCCGTGTACAGCAGGCGGCTGTGATCCGACTGGATTCGGCTGCCCATGTGCAGGCAGCGAGCCGTGTTGACGATGAAGGACGACAGGCGGGGCGCGATCATTTCCTTGACGGCGTCCGGACCGGTCTTGGCGAACACCTGCGCATCGCTCATGTGGCTCTTCAGCGAGTTGCGGAACGCCTTCGATGGTCCCGCCGGAATGAAGGTGAACGGACCGTCGGCGGTGTTTTGAACGTCGGTCAGATAGATGAAGAGCTTGCAGACGCGCTTGTCGTCGTGATCGAGATGCCACAGCTGGGAGAAGCTCAACGCCTGGTTCGGTGTCGGTTGCGACAACGTCAGCACCACGTCCGACAATTGCGGCAGGTCGTGCATGAAGTCGCCGATGATGCGCAGCGCTGCCGGCTGCAGGGCGTAGCGCACGAACGGATGGTCGGTGGCAAAGGCGCCGTTGACGAGATCCTCGTCCAGCAGGCTGACCCAGAACGATTTGTGCCCTTCCTTCTGCCGGCCGACCAGATCCTGGAGGCGGTTCACCTTGCCGTCGGCGAACGATGCGACGGCTTCCGCGAGGCTGCGATCGACGATCGCGGACACGTCGACGTAACCGTCCTTGTCGAGCTTGCGGCTGGCCTCGGCCCATTCGGGCTTCGTCGGAAGCTGCTTCAGCAGCGCGACCCGCTTGGCGCGGGCCGGCAATTGCAGGCTGGTCAGAGCCGCCTTCAGCACCCAACCTAGATCGGTGCGGTTGACGTGCCACAGCAGGCGGCGGAACTGGCTGATCTTCGCCTTCTTCGGGGCAGGCCGATCAGCCGTCGTGTCGACGGTTGTCATGTGGGCTCCCAGCAATACAAAAAACCATCATTGTGGATCGTCGGCGCGAACGGCATGCGTTCGCGCGCCAAGACGCGGACGCGGCCCTGTCGCTCGTAATCGTCGAGCGTCGAGAACAGCTGCGTTTGGTAGTCGACCGAGCGGATGTACAGGAAGCTGACGATATCTCGCGGACTTGCGAGATTCAGCAGCTCCGTCGTCGGCTCGATGTTGATGACGCGTTTCGGCCGCGCAGCAATGATGTTGTCCACCACCTTGCGCACGTCATAAGGAATTTGCTCGATGCAGAAGTAGGTGAAAACAACCTGGTCCCTGATCGCAGCGTAGTTCGGGTCGTCGCCGTCGGTCAGGTCGATCCTGTCGAGCGATATCCGGTCCGACAGGCCATAATGGGCTGCGATCTCGCGGCCCGCTGCCACGCCGTTCGGTGCGATGTCGAACCCGCGCAGCCTCCAGTCGGGATGATTGAGGTGAAGCGACAGCAGGTTGATGCCGCAGCCAGCGCCGAGCTCGACGATCTCCGTGGCGCCGCCCGTGTGCCGCGCGAGCAGTTCGCCGAGGGCCCTGGCGCGATAGCGATAATAGTCGTCGGCCGCGACCCTGCAGATCTGATTGTCGACCTTGCGAAGACCCCGCGCGGGGTTCTTCGGGATCAGGAATTCGCCGATGCTTGAGGTCTTCGTCCAGGCCTTTTCCGACAGCGTTCGCTGCCAATGCGATAGATTGTACTCGGAATCAACGACGTCGGCCGTGCGTTTGACGCGGCGCATCGCGAAACGGCCGATGCTCCTTGCCGCATCCAGCGCATAAGTCGTCGCCTTGTCCGACAACGACGCCGGAGCGAAATCTGAGATGACGGCGTTCGTGTCTGTCGCGTGGATGTTCATTCAACTGCTTTTGGATGTCAGTCCCATCAGTTGTCCGACCGCTGGAAATACAGTCCGGTGCCGCTTTTCGAGCACGAGGAAGTATTGGAGCGTCCAGGTAATCAGACAGAAAACCATGGAACCGAGGGCGAGCTTTAGCACGCTGTCGAACCGAATGTAACCTGCAATTGTTGCTAGAAAAATGCTTGCCAGGATAAGGATTGCGAACTGGGTTCCGATGACCTTCGCGAAGCGATTGCGGTCGAGTTCGAGTGCACCGCGCAACTCTCCCAGCTGAAAGGGCAGGATGAGGATACTGCCGATGACCTGGCCGAGGATCAGGGCGCGTTCCGCGAACAGGTGCAAGGTCGCAGCGGAGACCGCCGCCCAGATCAGAAGCTGAACGGCTATCAGCCTGTTGAGCCTGGACTGCACCTCCGGCCGAGTCAGGAAGATCAGGCTGCCGATCGCCACATATTGGCTACAGATGGGAACCAGGAAGCTCAGGCCCATCCAGAACGCGTAGGGCGCAAGGAGGGGACCGATCCAGATATTCATGATCTCCGGCGAGAGGATCGCGGTCGCGGCAAGCGGCGGCACCACGAACATCGGCATCATGACGAGGCCGAGGTCGCCGAGGCGCTGGAACGACGTCGCGCTGCCGCGCTCGTCGAGGCGGCTGGCAACGGGAAGCAAGGCGGATGTCAGAAGGCTGACAACGACTTTGGATACCCGCGACAATCGCACCAGCGCGTCATAGGTGCCGACCGCCTTGGGCCCGAACAGCAATCCGATCAGGAACGGCTGAAGCGGTCCGGAAATGCCGCCCATCAGTTTGCCCTGCAGCAGCAGCAGGCAGCGGTGCAGAATATCCTGCCGGATGTCCGGGGTCCACGGCAGCAACCGCACGTGCTTGTGCCGCAGCGCGACGAACGCGGCAATTCCAATGACGACGGCGCGGGCCACCAGCGTGGCGAGATAGATGTAGGCGACCACTTCAAAGCCTGTCGCCGCCCACGAGGCTGCGAATGTCAGGCCGACATAGGCTGCCGTTGACGTGACCTCCGCAACACGGAGCAGGTTGTAGCGCTCGAAGCCTTTGACGGTACCTTCCCACACCAGCGCCGGAACGAAGATCAGATTGGCGAGGGCCGTGTAGTGCATGATCCGGGTGAACGTCTCCACATGGACGGCGTCAACCTTCATCACGATGACGAACAGCGGCGTCGCGAACCAAATGGTGGCGCTCAGGATCAAGGTGAGAGCGATGGAGACCACCCCCAAGAACGCGATCTGGCGACTGGCCTGCATCCAATTGCGGTGCTCTCTCGCGCGCGCGACGACCTGGGTGGCGACCTCGGACAGACCGAGGTCGAGCACCGCCATCATGCCGCTGGGAAGCAGCAGCCGCGAGATGACGATGAGGCCGAACTCGGTCACCCCCCAGGTCCCGATGATCAGTGGAATGACCGCAAGGCCCAGCAAGGCGGCCACGCCGAAGGCAAGCGCCGAAATCACCGTATTCTGGATCAGGCGCTTGATCATCGATGTCTTGCTACCAGGCGCTCAGACCGCCGTCGACGGCGATGTTCTGGCCAGTCACGTAGGACGCTGCATCCGACACCAGGAACAGCATCGTCCCCACCATCTCGTCCGCGCGAGCCATGCGGCCGAGCGGGATGCGGGCCCCATAGCGCGCCTTGAAGGTGTCGTTCTGCCCGCTCTCCACCCCGCCCGGGGTGAGGGTGTTGACGCGAACGCCCTTCGCCGCCCAGTAGGTCGCCAGGTGCTTGGTCAGGCCGATGACGCCGGCTTTGGAGGCGGTGTAGACCGCGGGCGTGTTGATGGCGCGGCCGAGATATTCGGACCCTTCGTAGATGCGCTGGTCGGGCGCCATCAGGCCGTAGATCGAGGCGGTCTGCACGATGGCGCCATAGCCACGCTCGGCCATTCGGCCCCCGAACACTTGCGCGATGTTGAACATGCCGTCGAGATTGACCGCCATGATCTCCCGCCAGGTGTCCAGCGAGAACTTCTCGACGGGTGCAAAGAAGGCGTCGACGTCGCGGGTCTTGCTCGCGGCGTTGTTGAGCAGGATCGAGACCGGTCCGAGGTCCGCTTCGATTGCATCGGCCGTGTTGCGGACGGAACTTGGCTCGGTGATGTCGCAGCCATAACCTTTGGCGCGCACGGCATGGCGCGAGGCGACGTCGGCTGCCGCAGCATCGGTTGCGGCCTGATCGAGATCAACGATCGCGACGTTGGCGCCAAACTCGGCAAGGCCCTCGGCGAAGCGACGTCCGAGGATGCCGCATCCCCCGGTGACGACGGCGGTTCGGCCGGTCAGATCGAACAGGGCCTTGAAGCTTGTGGTCATCGCTTGAGGCTCCTCAGGCCGGCAGTCGTTGGCGCAGTAGCAGTTCCACCAGGGCAAAATCGAGATCGGAATCGATGTCGATCGAGCGTTCTTCCGGCATTTCGAACAGGCGCGTATCCGGATAGAACACCGAAGGCTGCTCCAGGAAGGACGCGACACGCCAGACATAGATCGACGCGTTCATGTCGAAGCAGCGCGGCGCATCCTGCCGGCGTGTGATCGGAGGCTCGGCGGTTTTGGAGAGGCCGACGCTGCCATCGGCGCGCTGCTCGACCAGGTTGAAATAGGGCGAGCGTCGCGCCGGTGCCCCCGTGATGACGTTGCGCGCGCCGCTCTCGCGCAGCAGCGCGACCGCACCGGTGATGTCGGAGGCCAGGCGGAGCGGCGAGGTGACGTCGAGGTCGACGAAGATTTCCGGCGTCCGGCCCGTTTGCGCGATGGCCTGCTCGAGACAGTGGCGGATCGCCGGCAGCTTCGGTGCGGTATCGGTCGCCATCTCGTCCGGACGTTTGACCGCGATGTCGACGCCGGCCTTCAGGGCAGCCTCGAGCAGCGCGTCCGAATCGCTGCTGAAGGCGATCGCGTCGAACAGTTCGGTCTCGCGCGCCTGCGCGATGCTCCAGGCAAGCACGGGCTTGCCCAGGAGATCGCGTGCATTCTTGCCGACGACCCCTTTCGAGCCACCCCGCGCGCAGATGGTGCAGAGGGCGCTCATGGCGATATCCAGGTCTTGGTGCGCAGAGCACGCTCGCTGGCGTCGATCAGATGCACGACCCCGAGCGCCTCGGGCAGCGAGCAAGCCGGGCTCGCGCCACGCATCGCCGCGACATGCATGTCGCGATAGCTCTGGTCACGGTCGCTGGGGATCTCCGTTGCCTTGCCGTTGATCGCAAGGCGGCTGCCGACGAGATCGGCTTCGATGGTGTCGTCGTCGACATTGACGCGAATGCGGCGGATTCCCTGGCGGTCGAGATAGTCCATGTGGACGTGGACCGATGGCGCCCGCTGCATATCGAGCAGCAGGTCGAGGTGGTCGTCGACGTCGATGTCGCGGGCGCCGGACGCGCCGCCAAGCGCTGCGACGCGATGCCACGGCCCGAACAGCCAGAGCAAATAGTCCAGTTCGTGGCTGAGATCCCGCAACACGCCGCCTCCGGCGTCGGCCGTGGCGGATGCGGTCGCGCGATGATCGCGGCCGGGCCGCCAGTCCCTGATGTCCTGGCCGACATAGGCGGCGACCGTGATCACGTCGCGGCCGCTTAATGTCTCGGCAAGCGCCGTCATGACCGGGTGGAAGCGCAGATTGTATCCAACGCTGACACGGGCAAACGGATATTTCGGGGGCGCTGCCGGTGTTGCGAACAGCGGCTTTTCGACAAGCACGTTGCCGTGGAAGCCGGCCTGCGCGAGCTCATTCAGATTGTCCGCATGGCGCGCGGTCTCGGTGGCGATCACCACGTAGTCCGGATGCGCGCCCGCGACGGCCTGCGCGATCGATCCGTAGTCGCCGCCTTCGCGGCGGCTGACGGTCGCGACCTCTAGGCCAAGCTCGCGCAGGATGCGCGCATGCCTTGTGCCGATCGAGCCGAGGCCAACCACGACGGCTTTTGTGGAGGTCACGGGAAGACCTCGTGAAACTCCGCATGGGCCTGCTCGAAATCCTCAAGGCGGCCGATATCGAGCCAGTATTCGCGAATGGGATAGACCGCGACCCGCCCCTTGCCGGCGATCACGCGTTCCAGCACGGTCGGCATGTCGATGCTGACGCCCGGCGTGACATGGCTGAAGACGGACTGGCCGATCACATAGATGCCGGCACTGACGAACCAGCTCTCGGTCGGCTTCTCGCGGATGGCATCGAGAAAACCGTCCGACGTGGAAACCACGCCATAGGGCACGTGCACCTTGTGCTCGCGCACGGCCATCGTCGCTTCCGCCGGCGTTGCGTTATGGAAGTCGAGAAGGGCGCCGTAGTTGATCGTGGTGAGGATGTCGCCGTTGGTGACGATCATGGGCAGAGCCGGCGGCGTCTTGAAGAGGCCGAGCGCGCCTGCAGTCCCCAGTCGTTCCGTTTCGTGGACGTACTGGATCGTGGCGCCGAAGGCGGTGCCATCGCCAAAATAGTCCTTGATCGTCTGGGCCCTGTAGTTGACCGAAATGAAGATGTTGCCAAAGCCCTGCTGCACGACGTTGCGGACGATCGTCTCGAGCAGCGGCCGGCCGCCGACATTGAGCATCGGCTTCGGCATGTCGCGCGTCAGCGCGCCCAGGCGTTCGCCGAGGCCGCCCGCCATGATCAGGACAGGGTTTTGATAGTGAGCCGGTTCGAGCAGTTCGTCGAGCGTCTCGACCACGACCAGATGGCCGCCCTCGTCGACGAGCGGAAGCTGCTTGATCGACTTCTGCCGCATTAGCTGCAGGCGATCCTCGCGCGGCAGCGTCGCTGAAGCCGACACCGGCGCGCGGTTCATGATGTCGGTCGCAAGCCCGGTGAGCGGGATGCCGCGCAGCAGGCCGCGCCTCACGTCGCCGTCGGTGACCACGCCAAGCAGGCGGTTCTGGTCGTCGAGCACCAGCGCAATCTGAATGCTTCCGCTCTCGATGGCAGCAATGGCCTCGCCCACGCTCGCCTGTGTTCCAACGACGGCCTTACGCCAGGATTTCATGGCAATCTGCCTCGTATACGCCAGATATTGGGGGGCGGCCCACGGCTGAGCCTGCTATATCGCGGCTGCGAGAGGCGGCGTCAACCCCAACGACATCCCCTGAACTGCCCTGTTAACCCAAGCATTTCGCGGTCCGAATCAACGGTTTGAAGACCCGCGGTACCCCCGGTAAGATTGCCCCGCGCAAGGGAATCGGGATGGACGATCTCATCATCATCGGCGGCGGCGAGCATGCCGTCATGGTCTACGAGGCGGCGCTGCTGTCCGGCCAGTTCAAGGTCGTCGGCTTCCTCGATCGCCAGCCCGGAACGCTCGGCGACGTCAGCTATCTCGGAACCGACGATGCCGCGCCAGAGTATCCCGATGCCGCCTTCGTGGTGGGAATCGGATCGATGCAGGCGGGCCCCGCACGCCGGCAGATGATCGGCCGCATGCAGGTCAGGCGCTGGGCGTCCGTGATTCATCCGCGAGCGATCGTCTCGCCCTCAGCCACGATCGGTGCAGGTACCGTCGTCATGCCGGGCGCGATCGTCAATGCACGGAGCCGGATCGGCGATCACTGCATCATCAATTCCGCCGTCGTCGTCGAGCATGACGTGCGGATCGGTGATTGCACGCATCTGTCGCCGGGAACCGTGGTCGGCGGAGGCGCGAGGATCGGAGAGAACTGCTTCATCGGTCTGGGCAGCCGGGTCAGGGACCACATCGCGATTGGCAACGATACGCTGGTCGCGATGGGATCGGTGGTTACGGCTCCATGTGCGCCGGGGTCCGTTCTTCGCGGGGTTCCGGCAAAGCCGCAAGGCTAAAGCGGATCGTCGGGCTCGAGCGCGCGAGGCGCGGCCGTTCCGACCAGCGACCAGTAGTCGATCGGTGGCCGGCCTGCGCCCGGTCGCTTTGCGGTGATGTCGGTGGGGCCGATGGCCTCGCCGGCCTTCAGCGCGCGCGCCGCAACGATGCTCTTGCGCGCCACAGGGACGTTCCTGATCTCGGAGTCCTTTGGCGACTTCACGCCGTCACCAAGCGCGCGTTCGACGTTGCGGATGGCGGCGACCATGCGCCTGAAATCGTCCGGCTCGAGTGAGGCCGCGTGATCGGGGCCTTGCGCCTTGCGGTCGAGCGTCAGGTGCTTCTCGATGATCGTCGCGCCGAGCGCGACGGCGGCCACCGAAACCTCGAAACCGTCGGTGTGATCGGAGTAGCCGACAGGAAGCTGGAAAGCGGACCGCATCGTCGCCATCGCCGCGAGGTTCACGTCGCCGATGGGGCAGGGATATTCGGTCGTGCAATGGAGCAGGCTCACATGCTGTGCGAGCGCCGTGCGTGCTGCCGGATCGCGCCACGCCGCGCGGAAGGCGGCAATGCCGGGTGGCCCGCCGGATGGGCCGTAGCCATGCGCAAGCACGCCCAGCGCCTCCTCGATCTCGCCGAGCGTTGCCATGCCGGTCGACAGGATCAGCGTCGCGCCGGCCCTCGCCGCCGCATGCAGCAGCGGTGCATTGGTGAGATCGCCCGATCCGATCTTGATGCGCGGCAGTTTCAGCGACAGCAGGAAGGCGAGCGAAGCGTCGTCGAACGGCGTCGACAGAAATTCGATGCCGCGTTCCCTGGCGCGTTCGATCAACGTGTGATGCGCGGCACGCGGCAACTCGAGCCGCTCCAGCATGGCAAGCTGGTTTTCGTCGCCGGCGGTCGTGCGCTGCTGATAGTCGGCCTTCTTTGCCGCGCTGCCCGCCAATGCCTTCGCATTGAAGGTCTGGAATTTGACGATGTCGGCGCCGGCGTCTGCGGCAGCATCGACCAGCGCCAGCGCCGTCTCCAGGCTTCCGTCGTGATTGACGCCGGCTTCTGCGATGATCAGCGTGTGCGTTGTCATGCCTGCGCCCCACCTGGCGGAAGCTCGTAAAAGCCCTTGACCAGAAGCTGCTTGAAATCCGGGATGCCGGTGACGATTTCGGCGAATCGCCGGCTGGATTCGCCGTCGCCGTAAGGGTTGACGGTGGCTTGACGGCCGCGCTGGAGCCCAGCCACGGTGGCAGCGGCAATGGCGCCGCGCTCGGGCGCTGCGTGAAATACCGAGGCCGCGCGCTCGCGTCCCTTCTGACGGTCGCCGATATCGACGGTGGGAACGCCGAAGGAGGGCGCTTCGAGTACGCCGCTCGAGGAATTGCCGATCACCAAATCCACCTGGCTCATCAAGCTGAGATAGCGAAGCTGCCCGAGCGAGGCGACCGCGATCGTGTTTGGCCGGCTGGCGGCGAAAGCCTCGATCCTGGCGTTCAGGGCGCGGCCTTCGGCGTCGGCGTTGGCGAGCGTGAACACGAAACGAAAGGCGGGATCGAGCGTCGACAGGGCCGCGAACAATTCATCGAGTTCCGCCACCGAGCGCCCGGCTTCGACCGTGACGGGGTGAAACGTGATGAGCGCATTGCGTTCGCCGAGCGGCATCCCGATCGCGCCGCCTATGTCGTGGCGATTCATCAGATCGAGATGCTTGATGGCGTCGATGCCGACCGAGCCGATGGTATGGATACGCGAGGGGTGCTCGCCAAGCTGCATCAACCGCTGCGTCGAGCCCTGATTGCTGGTGAAGTGCAGGTGCGACATCTTGCTGAGGGCGTGGCGCGTGGATTCGTCGACCGCGCCCTCGGTGACGTCTCCGCCGAACAGATGCGCCATCGGCAGCCGCATGAACATCGCGGCCTGCGCGGCTGCGAACATCTCGAAGCGGTCGCCGAGCACGACGACGAGATCCGGCTGAAGCCTTGTGAAGGTATCGGCAAAGCCGATGACGCCGAGGCCGACCGATTTCGCGATGCCGGCGCCA
This sequence comes from Bradyrhizobium sp. CIR48, assembly GCF_014198315.1. Lineage (NCBI taxonomy): Bacteria > Pseudomonadati > Pseudomonadota > Alphaproteobacteria > Hyphomicrobiales > Nitrobacteraceae > Bradyrhizobium > Bradyrhizobium sp. CIR48. The sequence continues at coordinate 244,952 of NZ_JACIHG010000002.1, read as the reverse complement.
GTGTCGCTGCTCAGCAGCGTTTCGACGCGCTCGTCGACCTCAAACCCCTCATCGCGAATTGCGTTGAAGGTGTAGCCAAACTCCGGCGCAAAATGCATGCCGGTGGCGACGAGCTGAAGTGTCAGGCCGGGCGTTTCCCGAATCGCGCGCATCGGCCACACCAACAGCCCGAAATCGGCGCGGCTGCCGGTGACGAAGCAGATCTTTCGCGCGCCACTATTCATCCGGGGACCTGATGCTGGCGCTGCTTGGCAGGTTGATCAGCCGGCGTTCGATGGATTCGGCGGTGGAAAGATCGCCGCGAGGGCTTTGCGCGAACATCGGCAGCTTGTGCATCAAGGTCCAGGCCGGTCGCGCGCCGAAGCCGGCGTCGTTGAGTGCGGCGAGGACCTCGTCGCGGCGACCGGCATTTTCCTCGTCGAGCAGGATCGCATTCAGCCAGTAATTGCTCGTCGTGTCCTTTGGCTCATGCGAGAAATGGACGCCAGGAACGTCCGCAAAGGCCCGTTGATAGGCCGTGGCCAACTTGCGCTTGCTTGCCAGGAAGCCGTCGAGTTGCTCGAGCTGGGCGCAGCCAAGCGCCGCGTTCAAGTTCGGCAGGCGGTAGTTGAAGCCGATCTCGTCGTGGATGAAGGCCCATTTGTGCGGCAGCTTGGCCGTCGTCGTCAGGTGCTTGGCGCGGCGGCCCAGCTCCTCGTCATTGGTCAGGATGGCGCCGCCGCCGCCGGTGGTGACGATCTTGTTGCCGTTGAAGCTGAGTGCTGCAAGGCGCGCCTGCGATCCGACCGCGCGGCCTTTGTAGGTCGATCCCAGCGATTCCGCGGCGTCTTCGACCAGCGCGATGCCCCAGTCGCGGGCGATCGCGGCAATCTCGTCGAGCTCGACCGGATGGCCAAAAGTGTGCATCGGGGCGATCGCCGCGATGCGGCGGCCGGTCTCGCGGTTGATGGTGCCGGTCGCAGTCTTCTGTGCGATCGCATCCAGTCGCACCGCGAGAGCGCGCGCGTCCATGCCGAGCGTCTCCAGCGAGCTGTCGACGAAATGCGGCGTCGCGCCGCAATAGGCGATCGCGTTCGTCGTCGCGATGAAGGTCAGCGCCGGCGAAATCACCTCGTCGCCGGGCTCGACACCGGCGAGAATGAAGCAGGCATGCAGCGCGGCCGTGCCATTGACGACGGCGACCGCGCGCTTGGCGCCGGTGACCTCCTCGAGCATGCGCTCGAACCGATCGACGAAGGGGCCGACCGAGGAGACGAAAGTGCTCTTGATGCACTCTTCCAGATAGGCGACCTCGTTGCCGGCGAACACCGGCTCGTGCAGGCCGAGAATGCCATTCGGCGTTCCCACCGCGCGTCGCACGGCATCGACGATCGTCTTTTGGTCGAAGCCTGTCCTCGTCACGTGACTGTCCACCATCGCCTCAGACATTGTACACGTCCGCCTTGTAGCGGCTGAGATTTGCAGGATTGGTGAACCAGTTCACCGTCTTGACCATGCCCCGGCGCATACCCTCGATGCCGCCGAATTCCGGACTCCAGCCGAGCTGCTGGCGTGCTCTGGAATTGTCGGCCCAGAGCCGCTCGACCTCGCTATTGGCGGGACGCAGCCGCGCTTCGTCGGTCTCGATTTCGATCGCCGTCCCCATGACGTCGGCGATCATCTGCGCGGTCGCGCCGACCGAAATCTCGAAACCGCTGCCGAGATTGATGGTCTGACCGACGACTTGCTCCGCAGGTGCCGTGAGGCCCGCGATCAGGCCGCGCGCGGTGTCGGTGACGAAGGAGAAATCGCGCGTCGGGCTGACGGCACCGAGGCGGATCTTGCGCTTGCCGGTCGCGATCTGGCTGATCACGGTCGGGATCACCGCGCGCGCCGATTGCCGCGGACCAAAGGTGTTGAACGGGCGGATCACCACGACGGGCATGTCGAACGAAGCCTGGAACGACAGCGCCATCTGGTCGGAGGCGATTTTCGAGGCCGAGTAGGGAGATTGCCCCACCAGCGGGTGACTCTCCTTGATCGGAACCGTCTGCGCGGTGCCGTAGACCTCGCTGGTCGAAGTCTGAACGAAGCGCCGCACCCCAGCCATGCGCGCGGCCTGGAGCACGTTCACGGTGCCGCGCACATTGGTCTCGACATAGGAGTCGGGTGCGACATAGGAGAAGGGGATGGCGATCAGCGCCGCCAGGTGCAGCACGTCGGTGCAGCCGCTCGCAGCCGCGATCATGAAATGGGGATCGCGGATGTCGCCAGCGACCACCTCCACGGACTTCATGACGTCGACCGGTATCGTGTCGAGCCAGCCCCAGGAGTTGAGGGAGTTGTAATAGACGATCGCCTTAACGCGGGCGCCGGCCTTTACCAGCTCCTCGACGACGTGCGAGCCGATGAAGCCGTCGCTGCCGGTAACGAGGACGCGAGCGTCCCTCAGATCTGCCATGCCGGACCCCAAAAGGCGATTAAGCCAGTATTCGCAACAAGATGGCGCTATAGCACACTGGCGGTTAGGCGCAACAGAGCAGGCTTTGGGGGCTGCCAAATGCCCGCGGATGCAGCAGTTTTCGTGGCGCGCCTAAGCCTCGCCCGCCGGACTCAGGCGCTGCTTCACGAACGTCTCCAGATTCCCGCCTTCGAACAGGTGACCCGCAACGCCGGCCGCCTGTGCCGCTTCCATGTCGCTTTCCTTGTCCCCGATCACCATGCTGCGTGTCATGTCGACGGGGAAGCGCCTGACGAGATCGGTGATCATGCCCGGCGCCGGCTTGCGCCGGTCGCTCGTGCGGCAATAGCGCGCCACGGTTCCGTCGGGGTGATCAGGACAATATTCGAATGCATCGATATGCGCGCCGATCAGCGCCATCTGGTCCGCCATCCAGCGGTGCAGCATGACCACGTGATGCTCCTCGTAATAGCCGCGCGCGACGCCGGATTGATTGGTGATGACAAAGGCAAAATAGCCGGCGTCGTTGACGGCCTTCACGGCCTCGCGTGCCCCCTCGATCCATTCGAGCCTGTGCGTCTCGAACGTGTATCCGGAATCGTGGTTGAGCACGCCGTCGCGATCGAAGAATACCGCCGGCCGCCGCAGCTGCTGGCGCAATTCGCGATCGGCGCGCGCGAAATCGTCGGGAATGCCGATGTCGATGAAGTAACCGCGATAGGCCGTGCCACGCAGCGCGCCGGACTTGGCAAGTCCGGGGAATATCTCCTGCTCGAGCGAAGCGGGAAGCGTCGCGATGTCGTCGAGAACGGACTTGTCGATGACGTAGATGCCGGCATTGACCGGTCCCGTCGCACCCGCACCCGGGGCGATGAAGTCACGCACCATGTCGCCATCGAGGACGACGCGCCCGTAGCGATCGCCGACGACGCCGTCACGCAATGCCATGTGCACGCGCCCGTCATGCGCGCGGGCGATCAGATCGAGCAGGTTGAAGTCGAACAGGGAATCTCCATTGAGTAGCAGGAAGCGATCGTGCAGCAGATCGCGCGCATGCACGAGCGCGCCGCCGGTGCCGAGCGGCTCGGTCTCGCGCGACACGACGATTCGCGTCCGCCCCCGGACGGCCGCGGCGTAGTGCGTCTCGACGATCTCCGCCTTGTGGCCTGCGAGCAGGAGAATTTCATCGAACACGCCATAGCGCACGAGCTCGTCGATCAGCGTGTCGAGAAACGGCCGTCCGCCGACGTCGAGCATCGGCTTGGGAACCAGCTTCGTGCGCTCACCCAGCCGGGTACCCAGCCCACCGACGAGAATCGCGGCCTGTCTCAGCATGAGGTGCCCTTTTCACAGCATGGTTGGCGGGCCGTCGCGCCAATCTGCGACCATGCGAGGATCAATGTCTGGTCCATTTCATATCAGCGCGAGCAGGGAATGCGAACGACGGCAGCCTGCCTGTTGGCAAACAGAACTGGAAACGGGCCGGTGCGCAACGCATCGGCGACCGCAGGATCGATCGGTTCGACGGGAGGAAAATAGCTGAGGCGCTGGTCGGCCGCGAGATGTGTCCAGGCGATCGTGCGGGGCGTGATGATCGCGACCAGGTTCCAGGCGTTGTCGCCCGCTTCCAGGATGTTCTGGATCGTGGATTTGGCTTCCTCACCAGTGAGTTCCGGGCTCACCGAGGCGCTTGGGTCGGAAGACGGTAGCGCCGTTTCCGGAAGCGGTGCCGTTACGGTGCGGACGGATCGCATCATTCCGCCCAAAGCATCGGCCCTCCGCATCTGAAAGAAGGTCTCCGAATTGATTGCTCCCACCAGGGGGGCGATCAGGCTGCAAGTGTCTTCAAGCCGCTGACGTCCTTCGGCTGGCTGCAGCATCGTGCGCACTACCGATTTTGTCCGCTTCGCGAGCGCCTCGTTCACGGTGTCCAGATTGGAGAACAGATAGGCGGCCGGCGCGCCCGTGATCGCCTGGACGATGCCCATCGTATACGGGTCCGAAAGAATGATTCCCTTTCGCAGATTGTCGCGGAGCCAGCGGGCGACTTCAAGGTCGTCGGCGTTGTAGTGTGAAACGACTGCAGTGCGGTCGGGAAGGGCGCCGTAACTGTAGCTCCTGACAATGCCGGACAGGCCAATCTTGTCGACCGCCACGCCCAATCCCACGACCCCCACCAGGCCGTAGACGTAGATCCGTCTCGACCGGGCGAGGGTCGACAGCGCGAGTATCGCGAGCAGCACGATGCCTGCGATTTCCGTCGGCCGCAGGAACGCCTGGTAGCGGGCAAAAGGCAGGTCGGCCCGCCAGGCAAACGCGTAGACCAGAACCACAAGAACGGTTGCAAGCAGCGTGACGGCTGCCGCAACCAGGACTCGTCGATATCGGGAAGGGCTGGAATCGATCAGCAACTGACAAAAAGTCTCAGCGGCCGTGATCGTGTACAGCGACATTATGATCGTGCTGATACGATACAGGAAAGGGAAGCCCGAGAGTACGGCGAGCATCAGGCCGCAGCCGGCTATCCAGGACCAGACGAGTGTCACGAAGCCTTCGCTTTGAGGTCCGATCGCCCCCGAGGGACTACGCACGACAGGTCTGGTCATCGACCACCATGCAACGCCCAGTGTGATGCAGATGGTGAAAAGCGGGCCCATCGCCCGGCCGAGTTCGATCGTGGCGACCTGTGGTCCGGAGCCCAGGAACAGCTCTTCGCCGCCCTCGATCCGTCTGCCCAGAATCAGGCCGGTAATCGAGGAGAACGTGTCGTTGGCGCTCATCGGCGGAATGTAGCCGAAGCGCATTCCCGCAACGCAGACGACGATTCCGCCAATGATGAGGGGCAGCGCGAAGGACAAAAACCGCAGGGCCGCGATGCTGGCGGACGGCCAGGCGGAGATCATCCGCACGATGGCGAGATACAAAAGCCAACTGGCCAGGACGGTTGGAACGAACAGGAAGGAGCCGCGATGTGCAAGCAGCAGCGTTGCCGGCCAGATCCAGCCAAGAAAGGGAAGCCCTGCATATCTTCCAGTGTTGCTCAGGATCCTGACCACGAGTAGCCCGGCCATAAGCAACGCAAGTACGAGCGTGTTGTTGTTGAATGCGAACGCGAGCAAAAGCGTCGCGCCGGCGATAACCGCCAGCAGTAAAACGGAACGCGTCGACAGATCGTTTGCGCTCCGCTCCGAATTGCGCATCAGCACGCCGAGAAACACGACACTGCTGGCGACAGCCAGGCTGCCGTTTGTCATCAAGACGACTGCGTTGCCGGTCGCGGCGAAGAAGAAGGCGATCCATTTTCGCGGAGACGTGGAATAGATGCCCTGCACGAAGGCATAGGACGCCAACAGGAAGAACAGGATCGAGAAGAAGCGATAGGTCCAGCTGAATCTCAGAAGATCCAGGCCGAGCGTTCCAGTAAGGGAGCCTGCGAGCGCTGAGCGAAGATCGACATAGGATTGGGCCGCGTAGGGATTGATGACGCCACTGTCGGCGTACTCTTGAGCGGTCTTCATCCAGTGAACATCCGCGCCGATGTCCCCGTAAGGAAAGCTGGAAAATGCGCCGAAGGACCACCACCATGTCAGGAGCGCAATCGGCAGCGCCAGGATGCACCAAGTGGCGGCGGCGCGCGTCTCGCCGGAGCTCGGGCGCCAGTTCGGCCATGACCAGGCAAGGCCGAAGCCGGAGACGGCAAGCATCGCGGCGAATTGGAGCCACATATCGTTTACGAATAGCGACAATAGTCCGAGCAGGATGCCCGTTGTAGAGGCGCCAACCGTAAATCCGAGAACGACGAACTGAGCCTTCGTGAGCCGGCATACCTCGATGAATTTCGTTGACGCAATGGTCAGAATCGAAAATCCGGTCCCGAGCTGTATCAGGAAGAACAGAAGCGTCAGGACAAATGTGGTCGTCCACATCGCGAGATCTCTACAATGGGCTTCCGCCAAGCAACCGGGAAATGGCGATCTTCAGTGTCCTGTCGATAGGTCGGCCGGGCGGCCAACGATCAGCGAGCCGAGCGTAAACAGATCCTCTTCGGAGAAGCCTTTGAAGCATGGCGCCAGTCGTTCCAGGATATGCCGCTCCGGCGGCCGGCGGTCAGGTTGGTCGCTCAGCAGTTGAAATCCCGCTTCCCTGAACAGCTGCAGATATTCGCTGTGGCGCAGACGATTGACGTATTGGAAGCGCGACTGGAAAGGCGCCCAATCCTCCTCGGAATATGTCAGGAAGTTGAATGAACTGATGGACGGATCGAAGCCTTTGAAATGGTCGCCATAGTCGATTTGCATGAGGACCAGTCCGTCAGGACGCATGATGCGTCGCAGCTCCTTCAAGATTGCCGCGATGTCGCGCTTGGGAATGTGCTCGAGCGTTTCGACGGAGACAGCGCAGTCGATCGAGGCGGCGGGCAGGCCCGTCGTCCGGGCATCGGACGGTGCGCGATAGTCGATTCGCCACGAAGGTTCGAGGTCCTCCAGGGAATTTATGTCGGCGTGGTCAGTGCCGCTCAATCGGGAAACGATGGCGGCGTTGGAGCGGATCAGCTCCAGCTTGGCCAGGCGCTCGATGTCGACGGTGATGAAGCGCCGGGCCCCGTGAGCGCTGAAAGCCAGCGGAACGATCAGATCGCGTCCGGCACCGAACTCGAAGCAAGTCGAATCCCGCAGCGGCCGCAAGCTGTACTTTTCGTGGACGGTCAGCAGCCGCTGCGCCAGGGTGTAGATGGATCTGACCTGCTTTTCGGGTCGCGGCAGCCGGCGTGTGACGTAGCGTTGCAGGGCGTAGTGCAGATCTTCGCCCCAGGGAATATTCGACAGCACCGAGAACGCCCGTGCCTTTGTTTGCCAGCGCACGTCAGCGTTTCCCCGGCGGAATGGACGCCGTGATTGGAGTGATGCTGAGGAGCAGTCGCTGAAGCACGGTGTGGATCCAGAAAAGGCCGATGTTCCGGCCTGTTTTCAGGCGGGTACCAAGTCACGTAGCCGGATTCGGTCATACGGGAGCCGCAGCGGCAATGCAAGGATTCCAGGACAGGCAGGATCGCGGGCACCTGTACCGGAAGCGGAGCGTCATCTTGTCTGGCTGCCACGCCTTGTCCGCTGCCGCACGGCCGCAAAGACTGGCTGATCCCGAACGTGACGACGGTGCTGGCGCCGTCTCTTTGGAGCCGCTCGATGCGACGCCGTTCCCGGTTGATTCTCCTGTCGGCTCAGCGTAAACAGGCCCTGAAATCGCGTCGACGTTTTAGCATGCGGGCAAGAACATCGCGTTTGATTTGTCCAAAGCCGCCGGCCCGTTCGGTCTGTGCCGATCCCTTGCTTTCCCGCCGAGTCTTGTCGAATGCCCGGTGAATTGCTGATTGGCGAGGCCGTCGCAAGGGGCTATCCGCCCGCCGTGCTCTATCTGCGCAACGATGAGACCGTCACGACGGAAGTCTGCGCATTCAACTACTTCTCGGTCTTCATGAAGGATCATCCGGAGGTTGATGCTCATGTCTGGCTCTTCGACGGAGCGGGCAAGCCGGCCGGATATTTCCACAGGGAACTTGGCGTCAACGGACAATTGCAATTGCAGACTTCGGAGCTGTGTCCGCGCGTTTCGGGAACGGTCGCGATGGCGCTGGTCCCGAAGCACGAGACCAAGCTTCGTCCCGGCCGGAAGGTGACGACCGGCTATTACGCACAATATTTCTCGCAGCACGGGGCGATAACGTTGTCGCACGAGCGCGAACCGGTCGCGGCAGCGCCGTTCCCGACCTCCGCCTGGATGCAGTCCTATCTCACGCGATTCCTGAAGGAGTCCGGCGTGGTGCTCGTGAACTCCTGCATGGCGTCCGAAGGCGTCTCGGTCGGGACCGCACGGCTCATGGCCCTGGACGGCAGGGCATTGGGCCAGCGAGAGCTACCGGAGATCGCGCCGATGGGCGCCATCCGCATCAGCACGCTGGACCTTTTCCCCGAGGCTGAACGGCTGGTCGGCGCGGCAGAGGGTTTTGCCCTGGAGTTCAAGGGCACCAACATCGCCAGCCCGTTCAGCTATTATGAATTTGCCAACGGCAAGTTCAGCTTGCATCATTTTTAGGGGCGCGTCCGTGACACGTTTCTCGTCCAGCCCCTGGAAGCCCTACGAGCCCAGATTCATGTTCCCGACTTTCGCGGGCGTCGAGTCGCGCATGGGTTTTTCGATCCCTGCCTGGTATCGTCCGGTCGACATCAAGTATCTCCGCAGCCTCGTCGCCGGCAGTCTGCGCAAGAATTTTCGCGAAACGGTCAAGGATCTCGTCCCCGAGCTCGCCAGCCTGGTCGCCTCGGGCTTCAGCAAGAAACTAAGGTTCAAGCTGCACATCCTGTCGCGTGACGGCGAGTACCGGGCGACCTATGAATTTCCGGAAGATTACGCGCCGGGCGCCTCCGTCGAGATCGAGCTGTCGCGCCTTTTCGCCTCGCTCAAGCTGCCGCAGCACGATTATCTGGTCATCGCCGTGATGTCGCGCGGGCGCATGGACGGCTTCCGTTCCTCGCCTGCCAGCTATTCGATGACCTATGTCGATCAGGACAATGTCGCGATCTACCGCACCGGCGCGTTTGCCCGGCCCTTGAACGAGGGCAGGCTCAAGGCGCATGTCGGCTTCACCGGGATCAATCCGAAGATCATTGCGACCAGCGACATCGTCAGCAGCGTGATGCTGATCAATCACTCCTCCGATCCCGAATATGCTCACGCGGCGCGGCCGACGTCGAAGCTGATCCGCGAGGACGGCGAGCAGATCGAGGGCGATTTCGGCGAGATTCCGCCGCTCGGTGCGCGAGAGGTGTCGGTCGTCGACATGTTCGGCAGTCAGGTGTTCGACTTTCTCAAGCCGTTCGGCGGCCGCGGGACCACGGTTACCACTTGCACCGGAATGACACTCGCGAGCCTCCACTTGCAGCGCACGAACGACAATCGGCGGACGTTGCTGGGCATCGAGCACTCACGGCCCGCGCACATGAACCTCGCCGGCATTCTGCAGCATTGATCAGGGAAATCGATTGTCGGAGCACGGGGCAATGCTGTCATGGTCCGGCGGTCTTGGCCGCTTGCTGAAGTTTGACGATCACATGAAGACTCCATCCCTCGGCCTGGTGCTCGGGTTCTGGGTGGTCTCGAACGTTCTGGTCATCGCCTGGTATTGGGTGAATATATCAGACAGGTATCTCCCGGGTCTGCTGCGGTACGCCGGGATAGCCTTCTACGTGGCCGTCGCGCTCGTTCCGCTGCTGCTCCTGTTCAAGGTGAGACGGAGCTTCTTCAATCCTGTCGCGCTGGGACTGCTCGTCAGTTGCTGCCTTGCGCTGTCCATCACCGCGCACGAAGCCAATCTGCTGCGTGAGCAATTGCAGTTCAGCCTCGATCACGAGCGCGAGTTTGCCCATATGGACGCTGTCGAGGGCGTCATGCGGCCGTTGCTCGCCAAGATTACCGAGGCCTACGTCCAGATATTCGGCGACGATCGTACCCACGGCGGCTCGACGTTTCACACCCACATCATCGCCAACTATTTGTTCGATTCTCTGTCGTTTCTTGCCGTCTTTGCGCTGGCGACGCTGCTTCTCTCGCCGACTGCGACGTGGCTCTGTCTGCTGACTTTTGCGTTCTACACCCAGATCGCGATCTACCCGGGACGCATGGGGCCCGTTTTCATCGCGGGTGGCCTGTTCTGGCAGCTCTTTCTGCTGACGTCGCGGCGATATCCCGCCGCGATCATTTCGGCGCTGATCATCAGTTTCGGGCGGACCGATGTCGTATTCGCTTCGGCATTCTCGCTGCTGGCCCTCGCAGCTTTCGAGCGGCGATGGCCGACACTGAAAGAATGGGTCGTGTTCGGGTTGCTGGTCGGCATCTCACTAGCCGTGCCGAAGACGCTGATCTGGATGCATCCTGGAACGGATTACAGGTCATTCCTGGTCACCAATGGCGACTTCAGCAAGCTGGTCGGCAATCTTCAAACGATGAAGCTCGTGGTGGCGATCGCCAGTCCCGTGCTTGCGATCGTCATCGTGAGGACGTTTGCGCCGAGCCGGACGATCGCCGTGGTCGGTTCGGCTTGCTTGGTCCATTTGGGGCTCGTCTTTTTCATAGCGGATTTCTCCGAGACGCGGCTCATCATACCTGGGCTGGCGGGGCTCGTCTTCGTGGCCAGCGAAGGGCTCGGGAAATTGCTGGAAGGCAAGAGCGAGGCGCAACCCGGTGGCGGCTGAGGCCGGTGCTGCTTTGCGATTACGGCTGAAGCGGCGGCGAGCGCGGTCTCGTCATCCTCATGCCGGCTCCGCGTTGCGCTACCAGACGCTCCGCCCGCCATCCATGACGAGATTCTGCCCGGTCATGTAGCTCGATGCGTCCGAGCAGAGGAACTGCACTGCCGCGCGATATTCATCGACATCGGCCATCCGGCCCATCGGGATCAGGCGCGTCAGTCGTTCAACGAAGGCTGGGTCCTGGTTGTTGAAGACGCCTCCCGGCGAGATCGCGTTGACGCGCACGCCATGATCGGCCCAATAGGTCGCCAGATATTTCGTCAGCCCGATCAAGCCATGCTTGATCACTGAATAGGTCACGGGCTTCACCGGCTGTTCTTCTTCGCGCGTCACCTGCGGCTGGCGGTAGAGCCGCTGGTCCGGCGCGATCACGCCGAGATCGGAGGCGATGTTGAGGATCACGCCGCGGCCCCGTCTGGCCATCTCGCCGCCGAACACCTGCGCGCACAGCATCGCGCCGGTCAGGCCGACGGCGATTTCGGTCTGCCATTGCGGCACCGGAAACGCCTCGAAGCGCGAGGAGTGCATGACGCCCGGGCTCGACGTCACCTTCGGATCGATCGCGGCGTTGTTGACAAGGATTTCGACGGTGATGCCGCGGCTTGCCAGCTGCTCATTGGCGGCGCGCACCGATTCGAGCGAGGTGACGTTGATCTCGAGCGCGATCAGATCGGCTGAAGGCGTTGCCTGCTTCAACGCCGTGACGGCGGCCTCGGCCTGCGCCAGGCCGACGTCGGTGACGACCACGCGCGCGCCGGATTCGGTGAGGGCTGCGACATGCTGCTTGCCCAGCAGGCCGCCGGCGCCGGTCACAAGCGCGGTTCGTCCGGTCAGGTCGTAGCGCGAGGAGGGGTTTGCCATCGAAGGCTCCTGTTCAGCTTCTGAGCTGGCCGCCGTCCGCCACCATCACGCTGCCCGTGATGAAGGCGGCGCGGGGCGAAGCAAGGAAGGTAACGACGTCCGCGATCTCCTCGGGCGTGCCGAGCCGGCGCAACGCCACCTCGCGCTGGAGCATCTCGTCGACCGCCTGCCTGTTTTCCGCGATCTTGCGCGCCCAGGTACCGTCCGCCGACAGGATGTTGCCGGGCGCAACCGCATTGATGCGGATGCCTTCCAGCGCCAGCGGTCGTGCGAGACCACGCACTGTGGCGTTCAAGGCCGCCTTCGCACCGTAATAGGTCACGGGCGCGCCAAGCGCCGCCATGCCGGCGATCGAGGAGATGCAGACGATGGCCCGGTCGCCGCTGCCGCGCGCCATCAGCGGCCGAGCGGCCTCGATCATGTTGGTCGCGGCGAACAGATTGAGGTCCATCACCCGCGACCATTCCGCTGCGGTTTCCCTGCCCGGCGGCACAGAGGCGCCGCTGCCGACATTGCAGACGAGGACGTCGAGCCGGCCCCAATGCTTCTCGACGCTCTCGACCAGTGCCTTCGCAGCAGCGGGGTCAGTGACGTCGGCGACGTGGGCAGACGAGATGCCTCCAACGGTTGTGCGCGCGGCGTTGAGCGTCTCGGTACCGCGCGCGGCGAGCGCTACTTTTGCTCCCTCTGCCGCGAGCGTCGTCGCGATCGCAAGCCCGATCCCGCGGCTTGCACCGGTGACGAGCGCGACACGATCGTTCAGCTCGAGCTTCATCGCGCGGCGTCCTCGATCCAGCGAACCGTCATATCGCGATATTTCGCCAGCGCGCCGGCATGGTCGCCGTCGGTGGCGCGTGCGGTCTGCAGGATGTATTGGCCCTTGTAGCCGGAGCGCTCGATCAGCCGGATCGTCCTGGCGAGGTCCGCGTTGCCGGTGCCGAGCGCCACGGTGGTGCCGCCGCGAATGCGGTCCTTTACGTGCACGTTGAGAATGCGCGGCGCGTAGGCGGCGATCTCCTCGTCGCTGTCATAGCCGAGCGAGGCGCTGTTGCCGCTGTCATAGTTGATGCCGAAAACGTTGGCCGGAAACGCATCCATGAACCGGGCGAGATCGCGCGGCGGTAGATCGGATTCGAAGACGATCTTGACGTTCCGCTTTGCGAGCTGCTCGGAGCGTGCGAGCAGCACGCGCTTCAACGTATCGCTCTCGCTCTCGCGCTCGATCTTGCCGTTGTCGACCAGCGGGATCACGACGAACTCGATGCCGATGCGGCTGCAGGCGGCGATCAGGAGATCGAGGTCGGCGACGAGTGCGTCGCGCACGACGGCATCGACCTTCCAGAAAGGCGCCTGCATGAAGCAGTCGCCCGTCAGGCTCGGGATGCGCACACCGTTCTCGCGCGACAGCGCGAGAATCTCCTGCTGCCCCGGCTCGGTCGTCAGCGGGTTCTCGCGCAGCCGTTCCTGATCGATGGTCCATTCCATCCGCGTCAGGCCGAGCTCCTTCGCGCGTGGAAACTCGTCCCGCCACTCGTCCCAGGGGAACGCCTGGATCTTGCCGTCGACCAGAGCCGACAGCCGTCCCTGCATGAAGCCGATGCGTTCGAGCGTTGTGGTCACGATTTGCTATCCGAACTGATGGCGAGGCCCTTGGCGATCCAGCCGCCGTCGACGAAGATCTCCTGACCGGTCACATAGGCGGAGGCTTCCGATGCCAGGAAAACGGCGGCGCCCACCATGTCGACGGGCTGTCCCCAGCGGCCTAGCATGGTGTGGCGGCGTCTCTCTTCGTGCATGACAGGATCGGCAAAGCTCTTTGCGGTCATCTCGGTCGCGACATAGCCCGGCGCAAGCGCGTTGACGCGGATGCCGTCGGGCGCGTAGTCGGCGGCGAGCGCGCGCGTCAGCCCGGCAAGGCCCGCCTTCGCCGCCACGTAGCCTGGATTGCCGGGAAAACCGCGGATCGAATTGATGCTGGTGACGTTAACGATCGCAGCCGAGCCCGCCTTCTTCAGGAGCGGGTAGGCGGCAAGAACGGTGGCGTAGACGTCGGTGAGGTCGGTCGCGACCGTGGCGCGGAAGCGCGCCAGCTCGCTCTCGGCCCCCTGCGGAGGAAGGCTGATGCCGGCGGCGTTGACCAGGGCGTCGATGCGGCCGCCCTGCGCCGTTATCGTGCGGAACGCGCTTTCGATTGCCTTGTCGTCGGAGAGATCGCAGGCAATCGCGGTCACACCTTGCGGCGCGGTCCCGGAACGGCTGAGGCCGTACACCGTAGCGCCGGCATCCTGCAGGCCGGTCGCGATGGCCGCGCCAATGCCGCGCGAGGCGCCGGTCACCACCGCGATCTTGTCCTTGAGCGAGAAGGCGCTGAGATCAGGCATAGCCGTAACTGCGCATGATGGCGGCACAAAGCTTGACGTCCTCGGGACGGTCGATCTGGAACATCTTGTGACGTTCCATCACGTGAAAGCCGATCTTGCCGCCGAGACGGTTATTCTCCTCGCGCAGGAGGGAGGGGATCAGGACGTAGAACGAGCCGTTCTCCAGATAACGCTTCTCGATCTGCTGCCGCATGCGGCGGTTGCGATAGTCGTAGTTGATCGGCTCCGGTCCGTTCGCGCCGATATGCCAGTTGAAATAATCCTCGACCTCACAAACCGACAGCAGGCTGTCGAGGTGGTCGCGATCGAAGGTCGCAAGCGCGTTCTCGATGTCCCCGGGTTCGCGGATCGGGGAGGTCGCCTGGAGCGCGACGATCCGCTCGAACCGTCCCATCCGCGCGTCGGTCGCATCGAGCGCATGCAGCCAGGCGGATTCGGAGGAGGCGAGGTCGCCGGAAATGTCGTCGGGGCGCAGCACGCCGACCGCGCCGGCGGCTTCAGCCGCGGAGAGAATTTGATCGCTGTCGGACGAGACCGCCACCACGTCGACGCCGCGCGCGGCGCGCGCCTGTTCGACCGTCCAGGCGATCAGCGGCTTGCCGCAGAGATCGAGCAGGTTCTTGTGCGGGATGCCCTTCGAGCCGCCGCGCGCGGCGATCACGGCCAGCGTCTTGCGCGCCATCAGATGTGTCCCTCGAGACGCTCGAGCGCGGTCCAGAAGCCTTCGCCCATGTTCTTGTGGCCTTGCCAAATTTCCGGAATGAAGGAAGCTCCCGGCGCGTGCTTGCGCAGCACCTGCCCGATGTCGCCGAAATCGATCTCGCCTTCGCCGATCTGCAGGCCTTCGCCATCGAGCCCCTTGGCGTCGCCGAAATGCAGATGCGCGGTGTGCGGCCCGAGCTGTGCGAGGCCTTGCGCGAAGTCGAAACCGAAATGATTGGCCGCGAGCTTGGTGTGCGAGATGTCGACGCACATGCGCAGATCATGCTTGGCGCAGAACGCGGCGGACTCGTCCGGGAAGATGAAGATGTTCTGGTGGCGCTGGCCGCCGAAATGCCAGGGGAACGGCGCCATGGTTTGCGGCGTCAGCTCGACACCGTCCATGTCGAGCTCGGTCAAGCTCTGCGCAAAGATGCGGTAGCGCTCGGCCTTCTCCTCGGGAGGCAGCGGCTCGTCCATGGTGAAGCCGCCGATATTGGCGACGATGGGCGGGCGCTTGGTCTTGGGAAAGTACTTCTTGAGGCCGCGGGTAATGTCGATCACCGCCTGGGTCTGCTCCAGCGAATAGCGCCGCAGCGCCTCGTCAGGCGTTGCCAGGTCCATCAGCTTGGAGCCGGCAAACAGCTCCGGCGCATGCACGACGAAGCCGAGATCATAGGTGCCGGACAGATACGCCGCGGGATCGCGCTCCATGTCGCTGTAGCTGAGATGGAATTCGATGATGTCGGGCTGACAGATCTCCAGGAAGCGCTCGGTGTCATGATAGCGCACCGGCACGCCCCAGGGGCGGTCGAAGCGGTACCGCCGTGCTTTTGCGGCGCCTTCGTCGAGGTCGCTCTGGAAGAAATAGTCGTCGGCCGCCATCGTCCGCGTCAGCTTGCGGCCGAGCAGCGCCGGCATCTTCAGCGGCGACAGGCCCTGTCCCGGGCTTTTCACCGCGATGTCGGCTTCGGAGATCACGGTGCCGGCCGAAAGGTCGCGCGCGGCCACCAGGCTCTTGGCGAGGTTTTCGCGGTTGATCAGCTCGCCCTGGCTCAGCGCGCGCTCGGCCCGTTTCTCGCCGCGCGCCGCCTCCACCTCGCGGATGCCCGAGACCAGCGACTTGAATTCCTCCGGCTCCAGGCTCGCGGCATGGTCCGGACCTTCCATTTCCCGGTCAAGGGTGATGTGACGTTCGATAACGACGGCGCCGAGCGCCACCGCGGCGGTCGAGACGGCAATGCCGCGCTCGTGGCCTGAATAGCCGACCACCGGATGGATCTCGCGCAAAGTTTCCATGAAACGCAGATGGATGTTGTGGAGCGCGGCCGGATAGGTGCTCTGGCAATGCAGCAGCACGTAGCCGGCGTTGCGCTCGTCGAGGAATTTCGCCGCGGCCTTGATCTCGTCCGAGGTGCTCATGCCGGTCGAGACGATCAGCGCCTTGCCGGTGGCGGCGAGGCGCGCGAGCAGCGGCAAATTGGTGAGGTCGGCCGAGGCAACCTTGTAGGCCTGCACGCCGAAACCTTCGAGCACGGCGACGCTGCTCGCGTCCCAGGGCGTGCAGAGATACTGGATGCCCTTGGCCGCGCAATATTCGGCGATCTTCTTCTGCTGCGCCGTCGGAAGCTCGAAGCGGCGCAACAGATCGAGCGTGTATTCGACCGCGAGGTCGTCGTCCTTTCCGGACAGGCTCGACGCACGATAGACCTCGTCGAGCTTGCGCATCTGGAATTTGGCACAATCGGCACCGGCCGCCACCGCGGCATCGACCAGCGCAATGGCGCGGTTGAAGTCGCCATTATGGTTGTTGCCGATCTCGGCAATGACGTAGCAGGGCTCGCCATCGCCCAGAAGACGGTTGCCGATGCGGACCGGAGCAGGCTGTTTGGGCGATGTCATCAACATTCTCGTCTCATATGCGTCAGGCGAAGCGCGCGGGAAAGCGTGACTTCCACGTCCGCAGCCCGTTCTCTTCGAACATGATGCGCGAACAGCTATGCCCCTGTTGCTCCAGCGCGGCGATGAGCTGGTAGCGCTCGAACGGACGTACGAAGAACATGAAGTAACCGCCGCCGCCGGCGCCCAGCAGCTTGCCGCCGACCGCACCGTGCCGCTTGGCGAAATCGTAGATCGCATCGATCGCGTCCGACGAGATCTTCGAGCTGAGCTTCCGCTTGGCGTGCCAGGCCTCGTCGATCAGCCGGCCGCATTCCAGGAGCTGGCCACGCAGGAGATGCCGCCGGATGTGGCGCGTCACTTCCTTCTGCTTGGCGGCCGCGGCGACGGCGTCGCTGGTCTCGTGCTGTGCCTTCTGGTCGCGGTGGATGGCGCCGGAATCGCGGCCCGAGCCGGTGTAGCAGAGCACCAGGCTCTCCTCGAGCTCGGCGATGATGTTGGGGTCGAGACGCAACGGCACGATGGTGTTCTGGTCGGAGAAGAACTCCATGTGATTGAAGCCGCCGAACACGGTGGCGTACTGGTCCTGCCAGCCGCCGGGGATGTTGAGCATCAGCCGCTCGGCCTGGAACGCCATCTCCGCGATCTCATGACGGTCCCACTGGTCGCCGCGGAATTCGTTGAAGCAGCCGATGATGGCGGATGTGACCACGGCCGAGCCGCCGAGGCCTGAGCCGACCGGGAAGTCGGCGGAGACTTCGAGCTCGAACCCGTAAGTCGGCTTGATCAGGCGCACGACGGACTTGATCAGTGCAAGATTCCCGTCCGTTCCGAGCTCCGCAAGATTGTCGGCCTCGATCGTACTGCGGAAATCGTGCGAATAGATCCGGATGCTGGAATCGCTCCGGCGCCGCAGCGTCGCGTGAGCGTACATCTTGATCGTGGCGTTGATGACCGCGCCGCCGTCATTCTCGACGAAATAGTGCGTCAGGTCGGTGCCGCCGCCGGAGAAGCTGATCCGCACCGGCGAGCGGGCGCGCGCGAACACCTCGCTCTCCTCGGACAGGTTGAACAGCTCGCGGCTGAACACGTCGACGAGCCGGCCTTCGCCATCGAGGATCGGCACCACGTGCACGCGCTGATCGAGCAATTTGAGGATCTGCTCGCGCGGACCGCCGGCCCTCGCCGAGACGAAGTTGCGATTGATGCAGGTCGCAACCCGGTCCTGGATCGTGGTGCCGGTCAGCATGCGCCTGCGGATGTCGCCGTCGGTCACGGCGCCGACGATTCGTCCGCTCGCGTCCTGTGCGAACAGAATACCGAGCATGTTCGCATTCAGGCGCCGGAAGGCTTCCTCAATGGTCTCGGTCTCGGCGATGGTGACGAGGGTTCGTTCAAGCACGTTTCGGGGTCCAGGAAGGGCCAATTCCAGGCCATATCGCAGCAGGGTTGGTAATACGGGAGCGGCAGGGGCGATGCAAGGTTCCTGCGCCCGGCGGCATCGGGCCAAAATGGCCGGCGTCAAGCGCTTCGGTCGGGCCGGGGCCGATTTACATTGGCCGCGGTTTCTATAGAAGGCTCCCGAGGGGTCCACGCGACATGTATGTGATCGGAATCAGCTCGGGGATCAAGCACGGGCATCACGACGGTGCGGCGGTCTTGCTGCGTGACGGGGAGCTGATCGCTGCTGCCGAGGAGGAGCGCTTCACGCTGGCCAAACATGCGCGCGGCGAGCTGCCGCGCGGGGCGATCGGCTTCTGCCTGAAGCAGGCCGGCATCACCATGCGCGACGTGGACTGGATCTGCTCGCCGCTGAAGACCTACACCAACTACACGCAGCGTCTCACCGAATATTTCAAGTATCAGTTCGGCCACAGCCCGAAGATCGAGCTCTACGACCATCACCTCTGTCATGCCGCGAGCTCGTTCTACGGCTCCGGTTTCTCGGAGGCGACCGTGGCCTGCTTCGACTTCTCGGGCGATTCCAGCTCCGGCCTCGTCGCCCATGCGCGCGGCAACGACTTCCGCGTGCTGACGCGGTTCGGCCGCAACAACAGTCTCGGGCTCTATTACGGGATGCTGACGCAGTATCTCGGTTATCAGATGACCAATGACGAGTACAAGGTCATGGGCCTGTCGTCCTATGGCAGCCCGGACTATCTTGACAAGTTCGCCAAGCTGTTGCGTCCGAACGGCATCAATTACGAGCTCGATCCCGAGCTCGACAAGCGCAGGCGCGACGCCGAGATCTTCACCAGCGATTTCTCGACACGGCAGGAGCGCATCTTCACCGAGAAGATGGAGGAGATTTTGGGGCCGCGACGGCTGCGCGGTCAGCCGCTCGATCAGCGGTTGACCAACATCGCGGCAAGCGGCCAGAAGCAGCTCGAGATCGTCACCACCGAGGTGATCCGCACGGCGATTGCCGAGACCGGCTGCGGTGATGTCTGCATCGCCGGCGGCGTCGGGCTGAACTGCAAGATGAACATGGAGATCGCGGCCGAGCCGTCCGTCAAGCGTCTCTACGTTCCGCCGGTGCCGCATGACGCGGGCGTGGCGCTTGGCGCCGCGATGATGAAATGCGCCGAGGCAGGCCACGCCATCGCGCCGCTGACCCACGCCTATTGGGGACCGGAATACTCCAACGACACGATCCGGGAGATGCTGGACAAGATCGGCGCGCGGTTCGAGCTGCTCGACGATCCCGTGTCGCGCTGCGTCACCGATTTGACCGAGCAGAAGACGGTAGGCTGGTTCCAGGGGCGGATGGAGTACGGTCCCCGCGCGCTCGGCAACCGCTCGATCCTGGCCGATCCCAGGCATGCGGGCATGAAGGACCGCATCAACCTCACGATCAAGTATCGCGAGGAATTCCGCCCGTTCTGTCCGTCAGTGCTGTACGAACGCCAGGCCGAGTATTTCGAGGACACGTTCGATGCGCCCTTCATGGTGGTGACGTTCCCCGTCAACGAGAAGGTCGCCGAGACCATGCCGGCGGTGGTCCACGTCGACAACACCGCACGCATCCAGAGCGTCCATGCGGACAGCAACCCGCTCTACAGCCGCCTGATCGGCGAATTCGCGAAAGCGACCTCTCTGCCGGTTTTGATCAACACCAGCCTCAACATCAACGAGCAGCCGACGGTGAACGCACCGCTGGAGGCGCTGCACACCTATTTCTGCTCGGGGCTGGACGTCTTGTTTCTCGGTAACTATCGGCTCTCGAAGTCGAGCTGAGACTAGCGCTCGTCCGCGATCACCTTGCCGTCGTTCGGCAGCGCGCCGGGACTGACGAACTCGACGCTTCCGCCGAGTTTCGTCACGGCGCGCAAGCTGGTCGCAATCTCCTCGCGCAGGGCGTCACTCGTGGCCGCCGTTTCCGCTTTCAGCGTCATCGCGTCGGTCTCGCCCTGCCGTGTGACGACGAGGCGCAGTCTTCCGAGCGCAGAATGACGCTTGCCGATCTCGGCGATCTGCTCGGGGCGGATGAACATGCCCTTGACCTTGGTGGTTTGGTCGGCGCGGCCCATCCAACCCTTGATGCGTATGTTGGTGCGGCCGCACTTGCTTGGGCCCGGCAGCGCTGCGGTGAGGTCGCCGAGGGCGAGCCGGATCCAGGGATGGTGCGGATCGAGCGACGTCACCACGATCTCGCCGACGTCGCCCGGCGTCACGGGATCGCCCGTGCCGGGCTTGACGATCTCCAGGATCAGGTCTTCGTTCACGACCATGCCCTCGCGCGCCTCGGTCTCGAACGCAATGAGGCCGAGATCAGCGGTGCCGAAGGCCTGGTAGGCATCGATGCCACGCGCCTTGATCTCCGACTGCAGTGAGGGCGGGAACGCCGCCCCCGAGACCAGTGCGCGCTTGATCGAGGAGACGTCGCGTCCCGCGCTCGCTGCGGCATCGAGCAATATCTTCAGGAAGTCCGGCGTGCCGCTGTAGCCGACCGGGCGGTAGGCCTCGATCAGCTCGAATTGCTGCTCGGTGTTGCCAGGTCCTGCCGGGATCACGGCGCAGCCGAGCGCCCGCGCTGAGGCATCGAATATGAAGCCGCCGGGGGTGAGATGGTAGCTGAAGGTGTTGAGGACGATGTCATCGGGGCGGAACCCGGCCGCGAACAACGCCCTTGCGCCGCGCCAGGGATCGGCCTGCCGTCCCTCCGGTTCGAAAATGGGCCCTGGCGAGGTGAAGAGGCGGGCAAACGACCCCGGCGCCGCCGCCACGAAGCCTCCGAAGGGCGCGGAGGCCTTGTGCAGGGCGGGTAGTTCCGACTTGCGCAACACCGGAAGGCCCGCCAGCGCCTCCCGGGAGGTCACTGTGGCGGGATCGAGGCCTCTCAGCCGCTCGGCATAGGCCGGAGCGGCCATTGCGGCTCGCAGCACCTCTGGCAGGCGGGAGAACAGATCGGCCTCGCGAGCGGCTTGTTCACGCGTCTCGCGGGCATCGTAGTGGGCGGTCATGGCTCTTCTTTCCGTGTTGGCATCCGTTGCGCGCCGCCGCTGGCGTGGGTATCAGACGGCGATTGGCGAGGCCGAGAGAGGACGCGATGGCGGACGAAGGAATCATTGCGGCGGAGGAGGCGACGGACGTCGTCGCGCGCCTGAAGCGCCGTATGATCGAGGAGGCGCTGCCGCTGTGGTCGACCGTCGGCTGGGATCCTGCTGCAGGCGGTTTCATCGACCGGCTGCACCGCGACGGAACTGCGGATGCGGCCGCGCCGCGGCGCGTGTTCGTGCAGGCCCGCCAGATCTATTGCTACGCCAAGGCCGCGCAAATGGGCTGGTACCCTGAGGGCCGCGCCATCGCGCTGAAGGGGCTGGAGCATCTGCTCGGCAACGCCAAAGCGCCTGACGGCCGGCCGGGCTATGTGCACCGGCTGACGCCGGAAGGTGCGGTGCTGGATGGCCGGCGCGATGCCTACGATCACGCTTTCATCCTGTTTGCCCTCGCGACCGTCTACGCGCTCGACCAGGACGCGCAGGTTCGTGCCGAGATCGACGCGCTGCTCGCTTTCCTCGACGGTCATCTCCGCTCGCCGCATGGAGGCGTGCACGAGGGCCTTCCGGTCTCGCTGCCGCGCCGGCAGAACCCGCACATGCACCTGTTCGAGGCGATGATCGCGTGTTTCGACGCGACCCACGACCTGGCGTTCCAGAACCGTGCAGGCGGGTTCTTTGCGCTGTTCCTGGCCAATCTCTACGACAAGCAGAAGCGCATCCTGACCGAGTATTTCGAGGAAGACTGGTCGAAGATCGAGCCGGTCAGCGTCGAGCCGGGCCACCAGGCGGAATGGGTATGGCTGCTGAAGGGGTTCGAGCGCATCACGGGATGCCCGACCGGTCAGCGCCGTGCCGAGTTGCTTGCGACCTCGATGCGCTATCGCGACGAGGTCACGGGCTGCCTGGTCGACGAAGGCGACGACATCGGCAATATCCGCCGCAGCACGCGCCGGCTGTGGCCGCAGACCGAGATCGCGAAGGCGTGGATCGCGCAGGCCGAATCCGGCGAGGCGGGTGCGGCGGACGAGGCGCGCGCGGCGCTGGTGCGGCTCGAACGGCATTATCTCAGCCATCCCGTGAGGGGCGGCTGGTACGACCAGTTCGATCGCGACGGCAAATCGCTGATCGACACCATTCCTGCGTCGTCGTTCTATCATGTTCTCTGCGCGGTCACGGAAGCGGAGCAGGTGCTCGAACCCTAAGAGTTCAGAGCCAGCGCTTGCGCCGCTTGAAGCTCTTGAGGTTCTTGAAGCTCTTGCGCTGGTCGCCGGCCCCGCCGAGGTAGAATTCCTTGACGTCCTCGTTGTCGCGCAATTCGTCCGCGGTGCCGTCGAGCACGACCTTGCCCTGCTCCATGATGTAGCCGTGGCTCGCCACCGACAGCGCGGCGCGTGCGTTCTGCTCGACCAGGAGGATGGTGACGCCGAGATCGCGGTTGATCTTCTGGATGATGGAGAACACCTCTTTCACCAGCAGCGGCGACAGGCCCATCGACGGCTCGTCCATCAGGATCATCTTCGGGCGCGCCATCAGCGCGCGGCCGATCGCGAGCATCTGCTGCTCGCCGCCGGAGAGATAGCCGGCAAGGCCGGTGCGTTCCTTCAGGCGCGGGAAATAGTTGAACACCATGTCGAGATCGGCATCGACCTCGCGGTCCCTGCGGGTGAAGGCGCCGAGCTTGAGGTTCTCCAGCGAGGTCATGTCGGCGACGATGCGCCGGCCCTCCATCACCTGGAAGATGCCGCGGCGGACGATCTTGTCGGGGTCGATGCCGTTGATCCGTTCGTTCTCGAACACGATTTCGCCGCGTGTGACCTCGCCGTCCTCGGTCTTGAGCAGCCCCGAGATCGCCTTCAGCGTCGTCGATTTGCCGGCGCCGTTGGCGCCCAGCAGCGCCACGATCGCGCCCTTGGGTACGTCGAGGCTGAGGCCGCGCAGCACCAGGATGACGTCGTCATAGACGACCTCGATGTTGCGCACGGCGAGGAGGGCGGCGGCGGGCACTGCTGTGGGAGTGGTGCGAGTGGCTTCTGCGATCTGACTCATGCTTCAAAACTCCGCTGTCGTCGCCCGGCTTGACCGGGCGACCCAGTATTCCAGAGACGCCTGACGTTCCCCGAGAGGCCGCGGCGTACTGGGTCCCCCGCCTTCGCGGGGGATGACAGTTGTGTGTAGGGAAACAGCGTGCCTCACCAGCCCAGCAATTCCGGCTTGCGCGGCAGCTCGACGGTCTTGACCTTCTCGAGCTTGATCGTGCCCTTGGCCATGAGGTCGTTGAGGTCGCCGTCGGTCGCGCCCGAGACCTTGGTGCGATAGAGATCGACCTTCAGCGTGCCGCGATGGTCCTTGTCGGTCCAGGTCGAGGGATTGCAGACGCCTTCCATGCCGGCCGGCACCCAATCCTTCTTCTGGTAGAAGCCCTTGGCGACGTTGTCTCCGGTGGCGCCGCCGTTCTTGGCAGCCCAGTCGATCGCTTCCTTCATGTACAGCGCCGAGCAGACCGCCGCGACGTAGTGCACGGGACGGTAGACCTTGCCGCTGGCGTCGGACATCTTCGAGATCTCCATCAGCGTCTTCATGCCGGGCGCATCGCCGCCCCAGCTCACCGCGGTGCGCAAGGGGAAGATCACGCCGTTGGCGGCGTCTCCGGCCGTCTTGGCGGCGTTCTCGTCCATGCCCCAGACATTGCCCATGAACTGGATCTCGACGCCGGCAGTCTTGCAGGCCTTCATCACCGAGATGTTGGAGGCGGCGGTGTTGCCGAGATAGGCGTAGTTGGCGCCCGAGGATTTCAGGCTCAGGCACTGGGCGCTGTAGTCGCCCGGCGCGAGCGCGAACACCAGCGGCGGCAGCACCTCGAAGCCGAGCTCCTGCGCCATCGCTTCACCGGCGGCCTTCGGCGCGTTCGGATAGGGATGGTTGGCGCCCATGTGCACGAATTTCGGCTTGCCGGACTTGCCCTTGGCCTTCCAGTCCTCGGCCGCCCACATCAGCATCGCGCGCAGCGAGTCCGAATAGCTAGGGCCATAGAAGAAATTGTAGGGCGCGGGCTTGGCCTTGCCGCTGACGCCCTCGGGGTCGGTGAGGGCGGCGGCATAGGAGCCGGACATGTCGGGAATCTTGTCCTGGGCGAGGAAGCCGGTCAGCGCCTCGGTGTCGGCGGTGCCCCAACCCATGATCGCGGCGACCTTGCTGTCCGGCGCCGACCACTTCTTGTAGAGCGCGATCGCGCGCGGCACCTGGTAGCCATAGTCGTTGGTGTCGACGTTGATCTGCTTGCCGCCGACGCCGCCGTTCTTGTTGACCCAGGCGAAGGTGTCGGCGACGGCCTGGCCATAGGGCGTGCCGACGTCGGAGGTGCCGCCGGAATAGTCGGCAAGGTGCCCGATCGCGATCTGCGCCTGTGCGCCGGCCGAGAATGCGGCGATCGCGACGGCGAGCGATGCGGTGCTCAAAAAGGATTTCATCGTCATGGGTCGGTTCCTCCTGTTTATTGTTTAAGTGAAGTTGCCCGCGCTCAATGCGAGAACGGGTAGAGTTTCCAATACGCCTTGATCTGCCGCCAGCGATGCGCGAGCCCGTCGGGTTCGAACATCAGGAAGGCGATGATGATCACCCCGATCGCAATCTCGCGCAGGAAGGTGATGTTGGTGTTGAGCGACAGCGCCTTGTCGATCGCGCCGCCCTTCAAATAATGGCTGATGAACTCCATCCCTTCGGGCAGCAGCACCACGAAGGCGGTGCCCATCAGCGTGCCCATGATCGAGCCGGTACCGCCGATGATGATCATGGCCAGGAACAGGATCGAGCGCTCGATACCGAAACCTTCCTGCGACACCACGAGCTGGTAGTGCGCATAGAGCGCGCCGGCGATGCCGGCGAAGAAGGCGGCGAGCCCGAACGACAGCGTACGGTATTTGGTGAGGTTGATGCCCATGATCTCAGCCGAGAGATAATGGTCGCGGATCGCCACCAGCGCACGGCCGTCGCGGGTGCGCATCAGGTTGGTGACGAGGATGTAGCTGAGCAGCACATAGGCCAGCACGACGTAGAAATACTGTTTGTCGCCGCGCAGTGTGTAGCCGAAGATCGAGAACGGGTTGGCGCTCGCCGGCACCGAGCCGCCGGTGAACCATTCGGCGCGGGAGAAGAAGTCGAGCAGGATATACTGCGCGGCCAGCGTCGCGATGACGAGATAGAGCCCCTTCAGCCGCGCCGCAGGGATGCCGAAGATCAGGCCGACCAGCGCGGTGACGACGCCGGCGAGCGGGATCGCGAAGAACACCGGGATCGGCGCGTTGTTGGAGATGTAAGCCGAGGTGAAAGCGCCGAGCAGGAAGAAGGCAGCATGCCCGATCGAGATCTGGCCGGTGAAGCCGACCAGGATGTTCAGCCCGAGCGCCGCGATCGAGAAGATGCCGATCTGGATCAGGATGCTGAGCCAGTATCCGCTGAAGAATTGCGGCGCGAGGCATAGCAACAGCACGCCTGCGATGGCGAAGTTGCGGCTGGTCGCGGTCGGGAAGATCGTGGTGTCGGCCGCATAAGAGGTGCGGAAATCACCAGCAGGAATGAGGGCAGGGCCGGCCATGGGTCAGATCCGCTCGATGTCGTGGGTGCCGAACAGCCCGTAGGGCTTGATCATCAGCACGATGATGAGGACGTAGAACGGCGCGATCTCGTAGAGATTGCCCCAGTGCAGGTACTCGCTGTCGACATATTGTGCGACGTTCTCGAGCAGGCCGATGATGATGCCGCCGAGCACGGCGCCGCCGACGGAGTCGAGCCCGCCGAGGATCGCCGCCGGAAATACCTTGATGCCGTAGGCGGCAAGGCCCGAGGACACGCCGTTCACGACCGCAACGACGACGCCCGCGACCGCCGAGACCGTCGCCGAGATCGCCCAGGCCATCGCGAACACGCTTTTCACGGAAATCCCGAGCGATTGCGCGACCTGCTGGTTGAACGCGGTGGCGCGCATCGCAAGGCCGTATTTGGAGGCGCGGAAGAACCAGGCCATGCCGATCATCATGGCGACGGAGACCACCAGGCTCATGACATAGACAGTCTGGATCTGTAAGCCCAGCAAGCTGACCGACTGGCTCTCGAACACGCGCGGGAACGGCTGCGGATTGACGCCGAACATCCATTTCAGCGTTGCCTGGAGCACGGTGGAGAGGCCGATCGTCACCATGATCACGGAAATGATGGGCTCGCCGATCATCGGCCGCAGGATCAGCACCTGGACCGCGATGCCGAACACGAACATGAACACGAGCGTCATCGGCATGCCGATCCAGAACGGCACCTGATATTTGGCGAGCAGAGCCCAGCACACCCAGGCGCCGACCAGCAGCAATTCACCTTGCGCGAAGTTGACGACCTGCGTCGCCTTGTAGATCAGCACGAACGACATCGCGACCACGCCATAGAGCGTGCCGACCACGAGACCGTTGACCAGGAGCTGGATGAGGAAGGCGGTGTTCATGTCGGTCGACCCAGCTCGTCATTGCCGGGCTTGACCCGGCAATCCATCGATGCGGAAGGAAGATTGTTCGGAAGAGGATGGATGCGCGGGTCAAGCCCGCGCATGACGACCATTTGTTTCACTCCGCAGCCTCCGCCATGTGCCCGTGCCCGCCGAGGTCCACCACGCGCAGTGTCGTCCGCACGCGCTGGGTGGTGCCGTCCTGGAAGCGGATCACGGTGTCGACGGGGATGTCGGCATCGCCGCGGTAGATGGCATCGATGATGCCCTCGTATTTCTCGTTGATGACGCTGCGGCGCACCTTTCTTGTGCGGGTGAGCTCGCCGTCGTCGGCGTCGAGCTCCTTGTAGAGCAGCAGGAAGCGCGAGATGCGCTGCGCCGGCGGCAGCGTGGCGTTGACGGTCTCAACCTCCTTCTGCAGCAGCGTATAGACCTCCGGCCGCGAGGCGAGATCGCTGTAGGTCGTGAAGGAGAGGCGGTTCTTCTCCGCCCATTTCGAGATGATGGAGTAGCGGATGCAGATCATCGCCGCGAGCGCATCGCGGCCGGCTCCGAGCACCACGGCTTCGGCGATGTAGGGCGAGAACTTCAGCTTGTTCTCGATGAACTGCGGCGAGAAGCGCTCGCCGCGCGAGGTCTCGGCGAGATCCTTGATACGGTCGATGACGACGAGCTGCTGGTTCGCGTTGAAATAGCCGGCGTCGCCCGACAACATCCAGCCGTCCTTGATGTCGGCGACGCTGGCCTCGGGATTCTTGTAGTAGCCGAGGAACATGTTGGGATGCCGCACCACGATCTCGCCGACGCCGTGGACGTCGGCATTGTCGATGCGGATCTCGACTTCGTCGGACATAGGCACGCCCGTGGTGTCGGGATCGACCTTGCCCTCGGGATGCAGCGTATAGGCCCCCAGCAGCTCGGTCTGGCCGTACAGCGTGCGCAGCGGCACGCCCATGGCTTGGAAGAACTTGAAGGTCTCGGGCCCGAGCGCCGCGCCGCCGGTCGCGGCCGAGCGCAGCCGGGTGAAACCGAGGCGATCGCGCAGCGCGCGGAACAGGATGGCGTCGGCAAGGCCCGAGCGCTTGCCTTGTTCGAGCGCGGCGAGGCCGCTCTTCATGCCGACGTCGAACAGGCGCTGCTTGAGAGGCGTCGCGTCCATCACCTTGGCGCGGACGTCGGCGGCGATGGATTCCCAAACCCTTGGGGCAAAGAGCACGAATGTTGGCGCGATCTCGCGCAGATCGTTCATCATCGTGTCGGGCTCTTCGACGAAGTTGATCTTCATCCGGCAGAGCAGGCCTTTGCCGAGCACGTAGACCTGCTCCATGATCCAGGGCAGCGGCAGCACCGAGACGTATTCGTCGTCCGGGCCCTTGGGATCGAAGGCAAGATAGGTCGCGCAGTGGCCGAGCACGCGGCCGGCGGCGAGCATCGCGAGCTTGGGATGGGACGTGGTGCCCGACGTCGTGCAGAGGATCGCGACGTCCTCGCCCTTGGTGGCATCGACCAGTCTGTCGTAGAGCTCCGGCTCACGCGCGGCACGTGCCCGGCCGAGCTCGGCAAACCTCTCCGCCGACATCAGCCTGGGGTCGTCATATTTCCGCATCCCGCGCGGATCGGAATAGATGATGTGCTTCAGCTTGGGCGCGCGGTCGGCGAGGGTGAGCAGCTTGTCGACCTGCTCCTCATCCTCGGCGAAGACGAGCTGCGCCTCGCCATAGTTGAGCAGATAGGAGGCTTCCTCGTCCAGCACGTCGCGATAAAGTCCGAGGCTGAGGCCGCCGATGGCGTGCGTCGCCACTTCCGCCGCCACCCAATCCGGCCGGTTATCGCCGATGATGCCGATGACGTCGCCGCGGCCAAGGCCCATTTCGAGAAGGCCGAGCGCAAAATCGCGCACGCGGGTCTGGTAGTCGCTCCAGGTGAACAGCCGCCAGAGCCCGAGATCCTTCTCGCGGAGCGCGATTTCGTTGCCGTGCTCCTTCGCATTGAGCCGGAGCATCTTCGGATAGGTGTCGGCCTGCGCGACGCGGGCTGCGTAATCCATCATGCCGCGCTCTCCTGCGCGGGTGCAGCGTCATCCGGATCGACCAGCACCTCGTCTTCTTCACCAAGATAGGCCCGCCTGACGTGGGGATCGGCGAGCACCGTCGCCGGATCGCCTTCGGCGATCTTCTTGCCGAAATCCAGCACCATGACGCGGTGGGAGATGTCCATCACCACGCCCATGTCGTGCTCGATCATCACCACCGTCATTCCGAACTCCTCGTTGAGATCGACGATGTAGCGGGCCATGTCCTCCTTCTCCTCGAAGTTCATGCCGGCCATCGGCTCGTCGAGAAGAATGAGACGCGGCTCCAGCGCCATGGCGCGGGCGAGCTCCACGCGCTTGCGCAGGCCGTACGAGAGGGTGCCGGCGGTGGCCTTCCGCACCGACTGGAGGTCGAGGAAGTCGATGATCTCCTCGACCTTGCGGCGGTGCTCGAGCTCCTCCTTGCGCGCGCCGGTGAGCCAGTACAGCGAGCCCGTGAGGAAATTGTTCTTCAGGAGGTGGTGGCGGCCGACCATGATGTTGTCGAGCACGCTCATGTGGTGGAACAGCGCGAGATTCTGGAAGGTTCGGCCGATACCGAGCGAGGCGCGGGCGTTCGGCGTCAGGGCGGTGATGTCGCGGCCCTGGTAGAACAGCTGGCCTTCGGTCGGCTTGTAGCGGCCGGAAATACAGTTCACGATCGAGGTCTTGCCGGCGCCGTTAGGGCCGATGATCGAGAACAGCTCGCCCTCCCTGATGGAAAAGCCGACGTCGGTCAGCGCCCGGACGCCGCCGAATCGCAAGGACACGTCGCGCACTTCAAGACTGGTAGCCACCAAACGAAACCCTCCCGGTGATGGCGCTTTTTAGCGGCGCTCTTCGTCCGTTCCTTCCCAGCGATCCTAGTACGGTGGTGCCGGTGAGGCCATGCAGCAGATGGTCTCGACCGGATCCGCGCCACTCTCGTTCCCGTCAGGGATCAAAAGCCGCATCGTCCGAGGTGGTCCTCAATAGGGGAAAGCGCTATTTTGAAATGTCTCGCGGCTGACAATTCTGCGACAAAGTTTGCCGGGCGGCGGCGGCCTTCATCTTTCGTCGGATGGCGGTTGGAATCATCATGCTGCAATGCAGCAGAAGATGGAGTGACGAAACGGTGCGGCTGGCCGCGAGATCATGATTTCAGAAGATCAACTGAAGCGCGTCGCCGCCTGGTCGCGCGAGCTCACGCAAGCGGAGATCGAGGTCGCGCGCGCCGGAATCACGGAGCGGTCCTACGGCACCGGCGAGACCGTGTTCATGCGCGGTGATATTTTTGGCTACTGGGCCGGCATGGTGGGCGGCCTTGCCCGCATGGGCGGGGTCTCCAGGGACGGCAAGGAGACCAGCCTCGCCGGGCTGACGGCGGGGGCCTGGTTCGGTGAAGGCAGCGTGCTCAAGAACGAGCCGCGCCGCTATGACGTGGTCGCGCTGCGCGACAGCCGCGTCGCGCTGATGGAACGCAGCGCCTTCATGTGGCTGTTCGAGAACAGCGTCGGCTTCAACCGATTTCTGGTGCGCCAGCTCAACGAAAGGCTCGGCCAGTTCATCGGCATGCTCGAGGTCAACCGCACCCTGGATGCCACCGCGCGCCTCGCCCGCAGCATCGCCTCACTGTTCAATCCGATCCTCTATCCGGAATCGACCGCTCATCTGGAGATCACCCAGGAGGAGATCGGTGCGCTCTCCGGCATGTCCCGCCAGAACGCCAACCGCGCGCTGAACCGGCTGGAGAAGGAGGGACTGCTGCGGCTCGAATATGGCGGCGTCACCATCCTCGATATCGAGCGGCTGCGCGGATACGGGGACTGAGGCGACCTCATCGGGCATTGGCGGGCGCGTGCACCGGCCATAGATCGGCGCGCCAGCGGATCGCGATCGCCAGCATGGCGATGAAGCCGGCGGCGGCATAGAGCGAACCCGTCGCGGAATAACCAATGACGTCGATCAGGCTGCCGGCCGCGAGCAATCCGATGGGCAGGCCGTAGATCACCATCATGCGCACGCCCATCACGCGGCCGCGAAGGTGTGCGCTTGCGGTGCGCATAAGGATCACGGCCGCCGAGATCATGGACATGCTCTGGGCGGTGCCGGCGAGCACGAGGCAGGCCATCGCCATCGGCATGGTCCTGATCTCGACGAATACCAGCAGCATGGCGTACCAGGCCAGCGTCGCGCCGATCAGAAGCCGGGCAATGCGCAGTCCGCCGACCAGGCTGAGCGTGATGGAGCCGATCAGCGAGCCGACAGCGAAGCTCGCCGAGAGGTAGCCGAGGCCGGTCTGGTCGGTATGAAAGATCTCCCGGGCGATGTAGGGCAGCAATCCGCCGGTGAACGGGAATGCGGTGAGATTGGCCAGGAAGGCGACGCACAGCGCCGCACGCATTCCCGGACCACTCCAGGCGTAGACGATCCCTTCCTTCAGATCGCCGAGCAGCCGCGAGATGGCATGGCTATTCGCCGGAAGATCGCTCGTGATGACGGCCCTCTTGGGCCGGGTCAGACACAGCATGAGAAGCGCTGCCACGAAGTAAAGACAGGCAATCGCCACGTAAACGAGGCCAATGCCGAGGACGGCGAACAGCCCGGCGCCCGTCAACGCTCCGGCGATGCGGGCGCTGTCCTGGGTCGTGCGCGCAACGCTGATGGCACCCACCAGCTGCTCGGCCGGCATGATCTCGGCGAGCAGCGCGCCGCGGACGCCCAGATCCGAGGGACGAATCAGCCCCATGACCGCAACGATGATCATGACGCTCAGCGGCGACAGATGACCGGTCAGCGCCAGAACCATGATGGTCGACGAGAGCACAGTATAGGCAAGACGCATCGCGACCAGGAGGTCGCGATGACCCATGCGGTCGCCGATCATGCCGAACACCGGCGCGACCAAGGTCCCGACGAACTGGAGCGAGGCAAGCACGGTCAGCAGCAGCACCGAGCCGGTCTCGACCAGGATGTACCAGCCCAGCACCAGCGTCTCGACCTCGAAAGCCCAGGAGGTGAGCAGGTCGGACGGCCATTGGAAGCGATAGTTGCGGATGCGGAATGGCGCGAGCGCCGACGCCCGCGTGGCTGCGCTCAAGACGCGATGACGCGTGTCACGGCGAATCCCTTGCCTTGTTGTTTCTTCTTTCGGATCAGCAACGTAGCGTTGGCGACGCGCGTGTCAATCGGACCCGCCGCATGCTGCCATGCATGGCTGCATCAGCATGGCCGCCCGCGGGCGCGTGACCACCGTACGAATGTCGTCCCCTGGTTTCTGCGATCGGTTCGTCCATGGACGCAGGAGGCGGTCATAGTGTCTTCATCTTGCTGTGGCCCAACAGGTCGCGGGCGCGGGGGGGATCGGAGCGATCGCAGCATGTGGATAGGGTGGCCGAGGTTTGCCGCGCAGTCTTTTTGTTTTGTACTTCTCGTAAGCGTCATGGTCTCGCCGGGGCAGGCGGGGTCGCAAGACATGTTGGCGCTGATGCAGCGCATTACGGCGCTGGCGAAGGAGGGCCGCTCTGGCGAGGCGGTCGGCTTTGCCAGGAAGCTCGTCGTTGAGGCCGAGAAAAGCACGGGGCGACAATCGCCCCTGACCGCGACCACGCTCGTCGTGCTGGGTCAGGCTCTCCAGACGAAAGGCGAGACCGCTGAGGCCGAAAGCGTGCTGAGGCGGGCCCTCGTCATTCGCGAGAAGAGCCTTGGTCCCAATCATCCCGATGTCGCAGCCGTGCTCGCTACGCTGGGCCAGATCGAGCTCGGCCAGAACCGGCTCGGCGATGCCGAGCGCGACATGTCGCGCGCGATCGCCATCGACGAGAGCGTGCTGGGCCCTGACCATCTCACCACGGCGCTGGCGCGGATGCAGCTCGGCAATCTCCGTCACCGCCAGATGAAGGAGACGGAGGCGCTCGATCTGTTCAACCGTGCGCTCGTGGTGTTCAGGAAATCTCCGGAACAGGCTGACATCATGATCCCGGTGACCTTGAACAACATCGCGGAGGTGAACCGGGCGCAAGGGCGGTTGCAGCAGGCCGAGGCGAGTTTTGCCGATGCGCTTGTGCTTCAGGAGAAGCAGCATGGCCCGGACAGCATCTATCTGACGGCGACGCTCAACAATCTCGGCGAGCTCCGGCGGGCGCAGGGACGGCTCCCGGAGGCAGAGCAATTGGCCCGGCGGACTTTAGCCATCAGGGAGAAGGCGCTCGGACCTGATCATCCCGATGTCGCCGCGAGCCTCAACAATCTGGCCCTGGTGTTCTCGCGCGAGGGCCGGGACGCCGAGGCCGAGGGGCTGCTGACCCGCGCGCTCGCGATTCAGGAGAAGGCCGTCGGGATAGCGCATCCGAATGTGGCGACGGCATTGAACAACCTTGCGGAGGCCTGGGCCCATCTCAATCGCAAGCAGGAGGCGGAGCAGCTGTTCCGCAAGTCGCTGGCGATCCGCGAGAAGGCGCTCGGTCCGGCGCATCTGGATGTCGCGATCGCGCTCGACAATCTGGTGACGCTGATGAGCGAGGCCGATCGTTACGCCGAGGCCGAACCGTTCGCGCGCCGGTCGCTTGCGATACGCGAGGCTGCGGTCGGGCATTCTCACCCGCTGGTCGCCAACAGTCTCAACAATCTGGCCGTCATTCTGGACAGCACCGGCCGGCCGCAGGAGGCCGAGCCGCTGCTGAAGCGCGCGCTGGATATCCGCCTTCGCGCTCTCGGCGAGCAGCATCCGGATGTGGCCAACAGCTTCGCCAATCTCGGCGCCCATCATATCGATTTGAAGGATTGGCAGCAGGCCCGCGACGCCTTCGCGCGCGCGGTCGCGATCCAGAACGGCCGCCGCGCCGCCGAGCAGGAGAGCCGCGGCGATGTGAAGGTCCATGAAGAGACCAATCCCTATCCCGGACTGATCGTTGCTGCCTATAATCTCGCGAACGCCAATGCGGGGCAGGCCGGCGCATTGCGATCGCAGGGGTTCGAGGCGGCGCAATGGATCGGTGACGAGCAGGCTGCGCGGGCAATCGCCGGCATGTCGGCCCGCATCGCCGATGGCAGCGGGGATCTCGCCGCGCGCGTCCGCGAGCGGCAGGATCTCGCCGCGCAGGCGGTCGCGACCGACAAGATGCTCGTGGCGGCGATCTCGCAGGCGGATGCTGCGCGCAACCCGGCGGCGGAGCAGGCGCTTCGTGCCCGAGCCTCAACCATCGCAGGTCAAATCCGGGAATTGGATCGCACGATCGCTGCGCAGTTTCCGGACTATGCAGCGCTCGTCACCAAGGCGCCGATTGCGATCGAGGATGCCCAGAAGCAGCTTCGTCCCAACGAGGCGATGTTGCTGTTCACGACGACGTCACGCGCCACCTTCGTCTGGACCGTGACGCGCTCGGACGTGCGCTGGCATTCGGCGGATCTCGGCGAAAAGCAACTCGATGAGGCCGTCGGCGCCTTGCGCTGCGGTCTGGATACGGATGCATGGCTGGACAAGGCGACCACATGTCCGCAGAAGCTCGGCCGCAAGACCCCGCTTGGGGCGGACGAGCCATTGCCGTTCGACCAAGAGCGCGCCTTTGCGCTCTACCAGGCGCTGCTCGGGCCTGTCGCGCGCGACATCGACGGCAAGGAGCTGATCCTGGTGCCGTCAGGCCCGCTTGCGACGCTGCCCTTTCAGGTCTTGCTGACCGAGAAACCGGCTGCCGGCCAGGACCTCGCGAAGGCGTCCTGGCTGGTCAAGCGATTTGCCACCACAGTGCTGCCATCAGTCTCCAGCCTCAAGGCATTGCGGCAGGTCGCACGCAAGAGCGCGGCGTCGAAACCATTTCTCGGCGTCGGCAATCCCGTGCTCGACGGCGATGGCCGCAGCGATGTCGCGATGGCGCGTGCCAAGCTGGCGCGCCAGATCCAGACCTGCGCCGCCCTCCCGACGCAGGCGACCCAGGTCGCACAACGGAGCTTGCGCGCCGTGGACGCGCTGTCGGGCGGCACGGCGGACATCGTCCAGCTCAGGCGGCAGATGCCGCTGCCGGAAACTGCGCTCGAACTTTGCGCGGTGGCCAGCACCTTTGTGCCCGTCAAAGGCGACGTCGCCCTCGCCGGCGACGCCTCCGAGACCAGGATGAAGGCGCTCGGCCAAAGCGGCGATCTCGCGAAATACCGCATCCTGCATTTTGCGACCCATGGCGCGCTTGCGGGGCAGGTGCGTGGATCGATCGAGCCAGGACTCATCCTCAGCCCGCCAGCCGCGCCGACGCCCACCGATGACGGCTATCTCTCGTCGTCGGAGATATCCGGCCTCAAGCTCGATGCCGATTGGGTGATCCTGTCGGCCTGCAACACCGCCGGAGGGCAGGCCGCCAATTCGGAGGCCTTCTCCGGTCTTGCGCGGGCGTTCTTCTATGCCGGCACGCGCGCGCTGCTGGTGTCGCACTGGGCGGTGAACTCGGACGCCGCGGTCGCCATCACCACCGGTACGATCGACGCGATGAAGACGCATCCCGATATTGGCCGCGCCGAGGCGCTGCGTCGCTCGCTCTCGGCACTGATCACCAAGGGCGGCGACAGCGCGCAGCCCGCAACTTGGGCGCCCTTCGTGCTGGTGGGGGCCGGCGCCATGTAGCCGACCAGCGCGCCGGCGCGTGCTGAACCGGGATGAGCGAAGCCGCGCCCGCGGCCGTTAACCATCCACCGCTTGCTCTTCCTGCACGACGAGCCCATGCTTGCCAGGTTGCTGGGCCCATCGGACAGGCCCAGTAGACCGCGTCATCGCGGCTTCCGCGGGGTCTTGACCCATGAACTGCTCTTGCTGCGGATCCGAGGTTCAGAGCGGCTTTGCTTTCTGCCCGAAGTGCGGCACGAAGCAGCCGAACGCGTGCCCCGGCTGCGGCTATGCATGCGCACCGGATTTCGCGTATTGCCCGAAATGCGGTGCCCTCGTCAGTGAGGCTCCCAAAGCCGGGGGACAGGCGCAGCCGAGCCGGCCGACAGCGCCGGTCAGAGCGTCGTCACCGCCGCTGGCGCCGGCGGTCGACGCTCACCAGGCTTTTCGACCGCAGCCGGGCAGGATGGACAACGAAGCCAACCGCCGCACCATTACCGTGCTGTTTGCCGATCTCAGCGGCTTCACCGCGATGAGCGAGCGCCTCGACCCCGAGGTCATGCAGATGCTTCAGAACGAATTGTTCGAGGAGCTGACGGAAGCGGTGCAAGGCTTTGGCGGCTTCGTGGACAAATTCATTGGCGATGCGCTGCTGGCGCTGTTCGGCGCGCCAGCAGCGCACGAGGACGATCCGGAGCGGGCTGTCCGCGCTGCACTCGACATGATCAAGCGGACGGAGCAGCTCAGCGGGCGTGCGAAGGTCTACGCCGGCGCCCCGCTGCAGCTCCACATCGGCATCAATACCGGGCACGTGGTTGCGGGCGGACTGGGTGTCGGCGCTGCCAAGTCCTATTCGGTAACCGGCGACACGGTGAATACCGCGCAGCGATTGCAGTCGATGGCGCCGCCGGACGAAGTGCTGGTCGGGCCGTTGACGCACCGCCTGACGCGGCATGCGTTCTCGTATGAATCGCTCGGAGAGGTCTCGCTCAAGGGCAAGATGGGCAGTGTCCTGGTCCATCGTCTCAAGGGACCGCTCGACATGCCGCGTGCGGCGCGAGGCCTCGACACGCTGGGCCTCAGTGCGCCGCTGATCGGCCGCGACGCCGAGCTTGCCCGCATGATCGGCAGCCTCGATCGCGCGTGCGGCGGTGCGGCGCAACTGGTGCGGCTGGTCGGCGAAGCGGGTATCGGCAAAACGCGCCTGGTGAACGAATTCGTCGCCCGCATCCGCGATGAGGAGCGCTTCGCAGGTGTGGCGATCCGGCAGGCCGCCTGCTCGCCACTCGGCGAACAATCCTACGGCACGCTCGCCGCGGTCCTGCGCAGCGCCTACGGCATCGCGCAGAAGGCCAGCGCCGCGGCGGCTGAGGCCAGGCTGGCTGAGGCGCTGTCGGAGCTTGGCCTTGCGGCCGAAGAGGCAGAGCGGCTGATCCCGCTCTATGTGCATGTTCTTGGCCTCGGCGGCCCCGACGCCGCATTGCAGCACGTCGAGCCGGAACAGCTTCGGCGGCAGATCTTTTTTGCGATCCGGACCGTTTTCGAACGGCGCCTGGCCTTGTCACCGCTTCTGATCATCGTCGAGGATCTGCATTGGGCCGACGCCGTCTCCCTTGAGGCGCTCCGGTTCCTGATGGATCGGCTGGAGCGCACGCGGTTGATGCTAATGTTTACGCACCGGCCAATGCTGGAGCTGGATCAGTTCGGTTCGGGTCGGATCAGCCACACGACCCTTCGATTGCTTCCGCTCGGTGACGCCGACGGACAGAACTTGCTGGCGGCTTATTTCAGTCACGGTTGGCGTGAGCCGCCGGGAAATCTGTTCAGTCGAATCCTGGAGCGCGCGAGCGGCAATCCGCTTTTCCTCGAGGAAATCATCCGCGGTCTCATCGAGGCCGGCGCCTTGGAGCGTGACGGCTCGCAGTGGCGGATAAAGTCGGATGAGGCCGCCGCCGACATCCCGGCAAGCATTCAGGCGCTGTTGCTGGCGCGGCTGGACCGGCTGCCGCATGAGGTGCGCCGGCTGGCCCAGGAGGCAGCGGTGATCGGCCCGCGCTTCGATGCGGCTCTGCTCGGTGCGACGGCAACCGCGCCGGCGAAGGTCGAAGTGGGCCTCGAACTTCTGTGCGACGCCGAGATTGTCGAGGAGGTTGCGGGCGCAAACTCGA
This sequence comes from Bradyrhizobium sp. CIR48, assembly GCF_014198315.1. NCBI lineage: Bacteria > Pseudomonadati > Pseudomonadota > Alphaproteobacteria > Hyphomicrobiales > Nitrobacteraceae > Bradyrhizobium > Bradyrhizobium sp. CIR48. The sequence continues at coordinate 207,572 of NZ_JACIHG010000002.1, read as the reverse complement.
TCTCGCTGCGATCCTACCGTTTCACGCAGACCATGCTGCAGGACGTGATCTATCAAAACCTGCTGTTGCAGCGGCGGATCGAGCTCCATGGACGGATTGGTGCCGCGCTGGAGCGGCTCTATGGCAGCGAGCCCGAACGGCTCGAGGACCTCATCCTGCTCGGCCATCATTTCAGCCTGAGCGCGCACAAGTCGAAAGGCGCGCGCTATCTGCGCGCGGCCGGCGACCGCGCACGCGCGACCTATGCCAATGCCGATGCCATCCGTCTCTACCAGCAGGCCCTCGCCATGTTGTTGACCGGCGGCGAATGCGTGCCGGAGCGCCTGCTTCTGTACGAGGGGATCGCGGACCTCTGCGCCGCGGCGGGCCGCCGCAACACGGCCGAGGAGCACTACCAGAGCGCGCTGGAGGGGCACCGCGCCGCAGAGGACCGCATTGGCGCAGCGCGAATCCTTCGCAAGCTTGGCAGGTTGTTGTGGGACGCCGGCAAGCGGATCAACGCAGAGAGGCATTACGCCGAGGCGGCTGACCTGCTTGGAGGGACCGATGCGCCGATTGAACGGGCGCACCTCTTGCAGGAGCGTGGCCGTCTCGCGTTTCGCATGGGCGATCACGTGGCCGCCGCGACATGGGCGGACGAGGCGCTTGGCTACGCCCGATCCGTCCCGGCGGACGCGGACGAGCAAGCCGGACTCGAGGCGGCGCGCGCCATTGCCGAGGCTCTCAATACCAAGGCGGTTGCACTGGCACGGCTTGGACGACACCAGGATGCGGTGCGTGAAGTGGAGCAAAGTGTCGCGGCAGCCGAAGCCGCCGGCCTTCTCAATGTGGCCTGCCGCGGCTACACCAATCTCAGCGTGCTCTACACGATCGTTGACCCGGCGCAGGCCATGGAGGTTTGCCGGCGCGGACTGGACGTCGCGCATCGTATTGGCGATCTCGGGTTCCAGGCGCGTCTTCTCGCCAATTTTGCCGTTGCCTGTTGCACCTTCACGGACAAATGCACCGACGAAGGTGTGCCGGCTGCCGAAAAGGCCATCGAGATCGACCGCGCGCTCGATCAGCGCGAGCATCTCCCCGTGCCCCTGATCGTGCTCGGGCAAATCCATCAATGCCATTTCCGGCCCGATCAGGCCGCCCGCTGCTACAATGAGGCCATCAAGGTCGCGAGCGAAACCGGCGAGCCGCAGCAGCTTTTTCCGTGCTATGATGGTCTTGCGACGCTGAACCTTGATCGCGGCGACATGCCCGAGGCCGAGCGGTATTTCGCGCTGGCCGATGACGTCTGCACCAAGCACGGGCTTGATCCCGCCGGACTGATTGTATTGCCATTTCTTGACTAGGTCATGTGAAGGAGTTCAACCATGTCAGAACGTCATGTCGATGGACCGCTGCAACCGGGTGATCGCGCACCGAACATCGTGCTGGACGCCATCACCCGCGAAGGGAAGATCGCGCTCGAGGATTTTCGCGGGCAAAGTCCGATATTGGTCGGCCTGTTTCGAGGCCTGCACTGCCCGTTCTGCCGCCGCCATATCGCGGCCCAGGCGCAGCTTGACGCGGCACTGCGCGACAAGGGCGTCGAAAGTCTGACGGTCGTCAATACGCCGATCGAGCGTGCTCGGCTCTACTTCCGTTATCACCCGTTGCCCAATCTGCTTGCCGCGTCCGATCCCGAGCGGATCTCGCACCGCGCGTTCGGCCTGCCCAATCTGGAATTCACCGAGAAGGAAACCGAGTGGCCGCGCAAGGTGGGCATGGATGTGGTCATGAGCATGCAAGTGGACATTCCCGGAGAATTGCCCGGGCCGATGAATCGTTTGGCGGCCGCCGAGCAGCTCAACAACAAGGATGGCTACGAGATGATGGAGGCCGATCAGCGCATGGCGGCAACCGGCCAGGGTCAGCTATTCGGCCAGTTCCTGCTCGATCGGGAAGGGGTCGTGCGCTGGGCCTTTACAGAAGTTCCGGAAGGCGGCCAGCGCATGTTCGGGATGCCGAGCCCGGGTGAGTTGATGTCGGCAGCCTCGCAGGTGGCGGGCTAGGCATCGTCGCGCGGTTGGCGTGGTGCCCCTGACCGCAGCAGGCACGAGCCGGTGCGCGCGAGGTGCTGCCGCCATTTTCCCGACCACGCCTGCGCATGACGAACGATTAATCCGAGCGCACTTAATCCGAGCGCACAATGACCGACATTCAGGAAAGGCTCCTCGAAAGCAAGATGACCGAGATCGAGCGGGCCCGATCCTGGAGCCCCCGCGTGATCTCCAAGTTCGAAACGCTCATCAGGAGCGGTGACGATCTATCGCTCTACCGCGTCAATCCGCTGGCATTCGCGCGCGACCGCGCCATTGCAGAGCCGGAAAGTATTGACCTGTTTCTCTATGCGACGAGAAGCGGGCTATTCGAGATGAGCTGGGACGTTGTTTGTCCCCAATCCGGCATGGTGCTCGATAGCTTCGGCGCCTTGCGCACGCTCAAGACGCACTATGTTTGTGGTTTGTGCGACGTCACTGGTGAAACCGATCTCGACGACTTCATAGAGGTCACGTTTACGGTATCGCCCCAGCTTCGGCGGCTTCCGTTTCATGATCCTGCCTCCCTCTCGGTCGAGGATTTCCATTGGAAGCTTCGATTTCTGAATGACGCGCGGATACCTGGCCAACAAATTCGATTTCTCGACTACTTGCATGCGTTCGTTCGCGGCCTTTCGTTCTTGCCGCCAGGCTCCGCCACGACAATTCGTTGCGAACTCGGTCCCGGCGCGCTGGCGGGGGTCAATATTCAAACCCAGGCTGCGTTCGCCGTTGCGGTGGCCGGCGAGCCGACAACCTCGCCGACAATCCTGCGAGTTGGATACGATGGGCAGCGCTTTTCCCCCTCGCTGGCCGCCGTGCCGCCCGGCCCCGTCATTGTCGAGGCGGAGAACCGCGGATCTACGCGAGGCTCCCTGCTCCTGATCAACTGGCCGCCTGAGGTTCTGGCTCAAGCGATCAAGCCGCCGCTTGATTTCGATCCCTACATGTCCGGCGGGATGTTGCTCGCGAGACAGACGTTTCGCCGCCTGTTCCGGTCAGAACGCGTGGACGAAAAGGAGGGCCTGGGTATTCGGCAGGTGACCCTGCTGTTCACGGATCTCAAAGGTTCGACCGCCATGTACGAACGGCTCGGCGATCTCAATGCCTATGCGCTGGTCCGCGAACATTTTGCTTTGCTCGGTGCGACCGTTCAGGAACATTCCGGGGCCATCGTCAAGACGATCGGCGATGCGGTCATGGCGGTCTTCTCTCGCCCGACGGACGCGATTTCGGCGGCGCTCCACATACTGGGGGAAATCGAACGTTACAATTCCGACCATGGCGATCCGAGCATCATCCTGAAGATTGGAGCCCATTGCGGCCCCTCCATCGCCGTGACCCTGAACGACAATCTGGATTATTTCGGCCAGACCGTAAATGTTGCCGCGCGTGTCCAGTCGCTGGCGGACGCGGGCGAGATTTGTATCTCGGAGGCGCTGTATTCGGCGCCGGGAGTGAGCGATCTCCTTTCCGGGCATGCAATCGCAGTGTTTGAAGCTCCTCTTCGCGGCGTTGAAGGAAATGCCAGCGTGTATCGTGTCGTGCCCGGGTAGGACCCCTTACGTCCCTTGCCGGGGCAGCTTCTCCGCGAGCGCGACTGCCATCGCCGAGATCAGCGGTCGCATGAAATAGGCGTCTTCCGCGGGCGAGACGTCCGTCCGCAGTCCATGCGCAGCAAGCTCGCCCGAAACCGCCGGGCCCACCGACGCAATCAGCGTCCGGTCGAAGCCGGCGCGCAGCTTCGCCTCGCTGCCATGCGCCTTCGCGGCCTCGATCAGGCGGCGGACCTGGCCGAGATTGGTGAGCGCGACGGCATCGATCCGCCCCGCGGCCATGTCGTCGATGGCGGTGACGATGTTGGCATCTGCTGCCTTGGAATCGTAGGCATAGGGCAGCACGGCATCGACCTCGGCGCCTTGCGCGGCAAGGGCACCGATCAGCGCGCCATGGTCCTTGTCGGGATAGAGCTGAAGGCCAAGGCGCCGGCCCTTCAGGTCGAGCTTGCCCAGCATCTCGATCACGCCCTCGGTGGTCGGCTTCTCCGTGGTCTGCTGCGCCTCGAGGCCGATCTCACGCAGCGCCTTGCCGGGCTTCGGTCCGCGGGTGAATTTTCGCGATCCGGCGAGCGCCGCGACAAACGCGCCGTCGAGCCCACGCGCCCGCGCCAGCTTCATGATCCGCCGAAGGCCTTCGCCGGTCATCAGCACAAGGTTGTCAAGGGGCCTGTCGATGGCGCGGCGGATCCAGGCCTCGACCGGAGCAGGGTCCGGTGCATCCTGGATGGTAAACATCGGGCATTGCACGACCTCGGCGCCTTGCTCGGCCAGAAGCTTCGAGAACTGCGCCTCCTCGCGCGTTTCCAGGATCAGGATGCGGTAGCCGTTCAAGCGCTCGGCCATGGGCGTACTCCGGTTAGTCAAAGCAATCGTCCGTTCATCCTGACTCCGCGCTTCAGGTCGAAGCAAGTCTTGGGATTGGCGCAAGGGGACGTCGGTGATAGAGCAGGGCGCAAATCGCGGGTCGTTCCGCATCATTTGCCCAAACCTTCATCAAGAGCCAAGCCTGTTCATCAACATGCCCGATCATCAATATGTCCTGACCCTGTCCTGTCCGGATCGTCCCGGCATCGTCTCGGCCGTGTCGACGTTCCTCGCCCACAACGGACAGAACATTCTCGATGCTCAGCAGTTCGACGACATCGAGACCAAGAAGTTCTTCATGCGCGTGGTGTTCACCGCGGCCGATCTCGCCGTGGAACTGTCGGCGCTGCAGACTGGCTTTGCTGCGATCGCCGAGCGTTTCGGCATGGACTGGCAGATGCGCGACCGGGCTGCGCATCGCAAGGTGATGCTGCTGGTGTCGAAGTCGGACCACTGCCTGGTCGACATCCTCTATCGCTGGCGCATCGGCGAACTGCCGATGACGCTTGCTGCCATCGTCTCCAACCACCCGCGCGAGGTCTATGGTGGGCTTGATTTCGGCGGCATCCCGTTCCACCATCTGCCCGTGACCAAGGAGACCAAGCGCGAGCAGGAGGCACAGATCCTCGACCTCGTCGCCAAGACCAAGACCGATCTCGTCGTGCTCGCCCGGTACATGCAGATCCTGTCGGATGATCTGTCGGCGCAGCTTTCGGGGCGCTGCATCAACATCCACCACTCGTTCCTGCCGGGCTTCAAGGGCGCCAAGCCCTATCACCAGGCCCATGAGCGCGGCGTCAAGCTGATCGGAGCCACCGCGCATTACGTCACGCGCGACCTCGACGAGGGCCCGATCATCGACCAGGACGTCGAGCGCATCAGCCATCGCGACACGCCGGAGGATCTGGTCCGCAAGGGCCGTGACATCGAGCGCCGCGTGCTGGCCCGCGCGATCCGCTACCATCTCGACGACCGCGTCATCCTCAACGGCCGCAAGACCGTGGTGTTCGTGGATTAGCGAATAGGGAGTGGCGAATAGCGAGTGGAAGCGGGAGAGCGCCTTATTCGCTACTCCCTATTTGCCATTTGCTTCCTTAACGCACCGCGCTGCCTGACGTCGCCCCCGTCGCGCCCTTCTGCGCCTGCTCTTCCTTCTCGCGATCCGCCGCCGGCAACAGCCGCTTGCGTTCGCGCTCCTTCATGTAGGCATCGTATTGCGGCGTGCCCGCTCTCGGCGGGGCGTCGGCCGGCAGCCCGCCGGCCCATTGCGGGACGTAGTCGCCCATGCCGGCGGAGAGTCTTTCGTTGACGGTGCCGCAGCCTGCAAGGTTGGAAGCCAGCAAGGCAACGACGGCAGCGATTGAAGGCAAACGGAAACGCATGAGCATCTTCTGGGTCGAACTGGACCGGGCGCGGATGGCGGGACGCCCGATGGCGCCAGCGGCGCACTCTAGTCCTCAACAAGTAAAATTGGCTTATTCGGCGGCGAATTTGTTTGTATACATTAAGGTAAGATAATACGCCAATTTTTGGCATTGATCGCCTTTCTCAAGGTGATACGGTATACAATCCGTATTCACGTTTAAGGGGAAGGGATTGGGAATTCGATCCGGTGATGCCCGGCAAATGTTCGAATTCTGCAAAGCAGAGGCGGATTTCTCCAACCACGTCGCCGCCGGGGCGTTCTTAGAGTGCAGCATCGGCCCGGAGGGCCAGCCAGCGCAGCGAAAGGCTTTCTTGTTGACATCGCCATTTTATTTGTACAATCGTACAAATGCCTCCCCTGCTGTCGATCCGATCGCGCGGCTTGCGCCGAATGGTCGCCCAACGTCCGATTGACAACGGGGTTGCAGAGGACGCCATGTGGCCGTGCGGCATGGCTTGTCCGTAGGTTAGAGCGCGGCAAGGACCGGGTACTCGGTCTGGCGCACAACAGGTCAGGAATGAAGGGGAGGGACATCGGATGTTCGTACGCAGAATTTTTTCACGCACCGTCGCAGCAGCCGCTATCGCGGGCGTTGCAGGCCTTGCGCCTGCCAAGGCGGAGGACAGCGTCAAGGTCGGCCTGATCCTGCCGATGACCGGCGGCCAGGCCTCGACCGGCAAGCAGATCGAGAACGCGATCAAGCTCTACATGCAGCAGAAGGGTGACACCGTCGCTGGCAAGAAGATCGAGATCATCCTCAAGGACGACGCGGCGATCCCGGATAAGACCAAGACTGCCGCGCAGGAGCTGATCGTCAACGACAAGGTCAACTTCATCGCCGGCTTCGGCGTGACGCCGGCTGCGCTCGCGGCCGCGCCGCTGGCGACGCAGGCCAAGATCCCGGAAGTCGTGATGGCGGCCGGCACCTCCATCATCACCGAGCGCTCGCCCTATATCGTGCGTACCAGCTTCACGCTGGCGCAGTCCTCGACCATCATCGGCGACTGGGCGGTGAAGAACGGCATCAAGAAGGTGGCGACGCTGACCTCAGACTACGCGCCGGGCAATGACGCGCTGAACTTCTTCAAGCAGAACTTCACGGTCGGCGGCGGCGAGGTGGTCGAAGAGGTCAAGACGCCGCTGCAAAACCCGGACTTCGCGCCGTTCCTGCAGCGCATGAAGGACGCCAAGCCCGACGCGATCTTCGTGTTCGTGCCGGCCGGCCAGGGCGGCAACTTCATGAAGCAATATGCCGAGCGCGGCCTCGACAAGGCCGGCATCAAGGTGATCGGGCCGGGCGACGTCACCGACGACGACCTGCTCAACAACATGGGCGACGCCGTGCTCGGCACGGTTACCGCGCATCTCTACTCCGCGGCGCACCCCTCGCAGATGAACAAGGATTTCGTCGCAGCCTACAAGAAGGCGTTCGGCAATCGTCCGGGCTTCATGGCGGTGAGCGGCTATGACGGCATCCACCTGATTTACGAGGCGCTCAAGAAGACGAATGGCGACACCGACGGCACCAAGCTGGTCGAGGCCATGAAGGGCCAGAAGTGGGAGAGCCCGCGCGGTCCGATCTCGATCGACCCCGAGACCCGCGACATCGTGCAGAACATCTACATCCGCAAGGTCGAGAAGGTCGACGGCGAGCTCTACAATGTCGAGTTCGCGACCTTCGAAGCCGTCAAGGATCTCGGCAAGACCAAGAAGTGACCCGCGAAAGCGGGGCGTCCCGGGGCGCGCATTAGCGCGAACCCGGGATCTCACACCCCTTGCTCCGCGTCATGCCCGGGCTTGTTCCGGGCATCCACGCGAAGCCAGGAAAGCAAAGTCCGGACAAGAACGTGGATGGCCGGGACAAGCCCGGCCATGACGATAACTCTAAGCTGAGACGATGACCTCTATCCTCACCAACCTGTTCGATGGCGTCGCCTACGGCATGCTGCTGTTTGTGCTCGCATGCGGGCTCGCGGTCACGCTTGGATTGATGAACTTCGTCAATCTCGCCCATGGCGCCTTCGCCATGGCCGGCGGCTATATCTGCATGGTGCTGGTCAACCGGATGGGCTGGCCGTTCTTCGCAGCGCTCCCGCTCGCTTTCGTCTCCTCTGCCGCGATCGGCATCGCGCTCGAACGGACGCTGTACCGCCACCTCTATGCGCGCAGCCATCTCGATCAGGTGCTGTTCACCATCGGCCTGACCTTCATGTCGGTCGCCGCCGTCGATTACATCCAGGGGTCCTCGCGCGTCTTCATCAACCTGCCGGCGGCGCTTCAGGGGCAGTTCGACCTGTTCGGCGTCGGCATCGGCCGCTACCGGCTGATGATCATCGTGATCTGCGGCCTGCTCACCATCGCGCTCCAGATGGTGCTGGCAAAGACCCGCTTCGGCAGCCGCTTGCGCGCCGCCGTCGACGACCCCCGCGCCGCGAGCGGCCTCGGCATCAACGTGCCGCAGGTGTTCGCCTTCACCTTTGCCTTCGGTTGCGGCCTCGCCGGTCTCGGCGGCGCGCTGAGTGCCGAAATCCTCGGCCTCGATCCGTATTTCCCGCTGAAGTTCATGATCTACTTCCTGATCGTGGTCACCGTCGGCGGCTCTTCCTCGATCACCGGCCCGTTCCTCGCCTCGCTCCTGCTCGGCATCGGCGACGTCGCCGGCAAATATTACGTGCCGAAGATGGGCCCGTTCGTGATCTACACCATGATGATCGTAATCCTGATCTGGCGTCCGAACGGCCTGTTCGGACGCACGGCCGCGCGTTGAGTTCGCCGATGAGCGCTTCCTCCGACGTCGGTTTTCACGCCCAGCGCCAGGCGCGCTGGCACTACGGCGAAGTCGCCTTCTGGCTGATCGTGCTGGCCTGCGGCCTTGCATTTCCCACGCGCTATCTGATCATGACCGATATCCTGCGGCTGGCGCTGTTTGCGATGTCGCTCGATCTCATCCTCGGCTATGCCGGCATCGTCTCGCTCGGGCATGCTGCCTTCTTCGGCGTCGGCGCCTATGCCGCGGGGCTTCTCGCGCTCCATGGTATCGTGAGCGAGCCCGTGCTGGCGCTGATCGTCGCTGGCCTCGCCGCGATGGTGCTCGGCTTTGCCACCAGCTTCCTGGTGATCCGCGGCGTTGACCTGACGCGCTTGATGGTGACGCTCGGCATCGCGCTGCTGCTGGAAGCGCTCGCCGAACGCTTCTCCAACATCACCGGCGGCACCGACGGCCTGCAGGGCATCGAGATGCAGCCGATCCTCGGCGTGATCCCGTTCGACATGTTCGGCAAGGCCGGCTTTTTCTATTCGCTGGCTGTCCTGTTCCTGCTGTTCCTGTTCGCCCGCCGCGTGGTGCATTCACCGTTCGGCCTGTCGCTGCGCGCGATCAAGAACAATCCGCTGCGGGCCGCCGCGATCGGCATTCCCGTCAACCGCCGCCTGATCGCGATCTATACGCTCGCGGCGTTCTACGCCGGCGTCGCGGGCGCGCTGTTCACCCAGACCACGGCGATCGCCTCGCTCGACGTCTTCGCCTTCGAGCGTTCGGCCGATCTGATGCTGGTCCTCGTGATCGGAGGCACCGGCTATCTCTATGGCGGGCTGATCGGCGCGGTGGTGTTCCGCATGCTCCAGGAATTGTTCTCCACCATCACGCCGCAATACTGGCAATTCTGGATCGGCCTCGTGCTGGTCGTGATCGTCTTGGCCGGCCGCCAGCGCTTGCATCGCTGGGTGCTGTATGTGCCGAACCTGATCATCAGGCAGGTCGCGGGCCGCAAGGCCGTTGTCGCGGTGCCGGAGAGCGATTCATGACCATCGCGCTCGAAACCCAAAATCTCGAAAAGCAGTTCGGCGGCCTGCGCGTCACCCGCGATCTCTCGCTGAGGGTCGAGCAGGGCGCCCGCCACGCGCTGATTGGCCCGAACGGCGCCGGCAAGACCACGGTCATCAACCAGCTCACCGGCGTGCTCAAGCCGAATTCGGGCCGCATCCTGCTCGAGGGCCAGGACATCACCGATCTGCCCGTGCACAAGCGCGTGCTGCGTGGCCTCTCGCGCACCTTCCAGATCAACCAGCTTTATCCCGACCTGACTCCGCTCGAGACCATTGGCCTGGCCGTCTCCGAGCGCCTCGGCCATGGCGGCGACTGGTGGCGGCGGATGGGCACGCGCAGCGACGTCAACGGCGAGATCGCCGACCTGCTGGCGGGCTTCCATCTGCTCGACGTCATGAACGAGCAGACCGTGACGCTGCCCTACGGCAAGCAGCGCCTGCTCGAGATCGCGGTCGCGATCGCCGCCAAGCCGCGCGTGCTGCTGCTCGATGAGCCCGCCGCCGGCGTGCCGGAGAGCGAGCGCCACGACATTCTCGCCGTGGTCGGCGCGCTGCCGCGCGACGTCACGGTGCTGCTGATCGAGCACGACATGGATCTCGTATTCTCCTTCGCCGACCGCATCTCCGTGCTGGTTTCGGGCGCGCTGCTCACCGAGGGCCCGCCCGAGCAGGTCGCGCGCGATCCGCAGGTCAAGGCCGTCTATCTCGGCGAGGAGGCGGTCAATGTCTGACCTGCTCGCGATCGAGGCGTTGCGCGCCGGCTATGGCGAGGCGGTGGTGCTGCCCAACATGTCCTTGCGCCTCGCCGAGGGCCAGGTGCTGGCGCTGCTGGGCCGCAACGGCACCGGCAAGACCACGCTGATCAATTCGATCGTCGGCGTCACCCGCCGCTTCTCAGGCAGCGTGGCACTCGCCGGCACCGATGTCACTTCGCTCCGGCCCGACCAGCGCGCGCGCGCCGGCATCGCCTGGGTGCCGCAGGAGCGCAACATCTTTCGCTCGCTCACCGTGGAAGAGAACATGACCGCGGTGGCGCAGCCCGGTCCCTGGACGGTCGAGAAAGTCTACGAGATGTTCCCGCGGCTGAAGGAGCGACGGACAAACTTCGGCAACCAGCTCTCCGGCGGCGAGCAGCAGATGCTGGCGATCGGCCGGGCGCTCACCCTCAACCCGAAAGTGCTGCTGCTGGACGAGCCGACCGAGGGCCTTGCCCCCATCATCGTCGAGGAGCTCTTGAAGGCGATCGGCAGCATCACGCGGGCAGGCGGCATCTGCTCGATCATCGTCGAACAGAATGCCCAAAAGATTCTGGGGCTGGCCGACCGCGTTGTGATATTGGAGCGCGGAACGATCGTCCACGACGCTCCGAGCGCCGCGCTGAAAACCGACCCCTCGGTCCTGGAACGCCATCTCGGCGTCGCCGGGGCGGCGGCTCACTAAACTATAATGTCCAGGGAGTAAGACATGCAGCGAACCAAAGCCCCCTTCCGCGCCGACGAGGTCGGCAGCCTCCTGCGTCCGGCCAAGATCAAGGAAGCCCGTAGCCGGCTCGAGAAGGGCGAGATCTCGGCCGACGATCTGCGCAAGATCGAGGACATGGAGATCGAGAAGGTCGTGCACAAGCAGGCCGCGATCGGGCTCAAGCTCGCGACCGACGGCGAGTTCCGCCGCTCCTGGTGGCATTTCGACTTCCTCGCCAAGCTCACCGGCTGCGAGCTGTTTCATCCCGACACCGGCATCCAGTTCGCAGGCGTGCAGACCCGGCACGACGCGGTGCGGGTGATCGACAAGCTCGACTTTCCCGACGACCACCCGATGCTGGACCACTTCCGCTTCCTGAAGAAGGTCGCCGACCAGGCCCACGTGGCCGCCAAGATGACGATACCTTCGCCGGCGGTGCTGCACTTCCGCGGCGGCCGCAAGTCGATTTCCAAGGACGTCTATCCCGATCTCGAAGCCTTCTACGAAGACCTCGGCAAGACCTACCGGAAAGCCGTCAAGGCCTTCTACGACGCCGGCTGCCGCTATCTCCAGTTCGACGACACCGTGTGGGCCTATCTCTGCTCGCAGGATGAACTGCAGAAGGCGCGCGAGCGCGGCGACAATCCGGACGGTCTCCAGCAGATCTATGCCCGCATCATCAACTACGCGCTGGCCGAGAAGCCCGCGGACATGGTGGTGACGACGCATGTCTGCCGCGGCAATTTCCGTTCGACCTGGATTTCTTCGGGCGGCTATGAGCCGGTCGCGGAGACCATGCTCGCCGGCACCAATTACGACGGCTATTTCCTCGAATATGACAGCGACCGCGCCGGCGGCTTCGAGCCGCTGCGCTTCCTGCCCAAGGGCAACAAGGTCGTCGTGGTCGGCGTCATCACCTCGAAGTTCGGCGAGCTCGAGAAGAAGGACGATATCAAGCGCCGTCTGGAAGAAGCCGCCAAGTTCGCTCCGCTGGAGCAGCTCGCGCTGTCGCCGCAATGTGGCTTTGCCTCGACGGAAGAGGGCAACGTCCTCTCCGAGGAAGAGCAGTGGGCGAAGCTGAGCCTTGCTGTCGAGATCGCGAAGGAAGTGTGGGGCTAGTAAGCGTCACAGAACTCCGCTGTCATTCCCCGCGTAGGCGAGGAGTCCAGTACGTCGCGGCTTCTCCGTATCACGTCGGCGTCTCCGGAATACTGGATCGCCCGGTCAAGCCGGGCGATGACACCTGAGTGTAGGGCCAATAGCGCGGCGCTCCTGACCTGCGGGCGCGCAAGCCCACCCTCACTTCTCCGCCAGACCTCGCCCGGCAGCATCGACCACGCACCTGCTTATTCGTCGTGGCCGACTCCGCCTCCCCCGCACCCGCGTCATCATCTCTGCTCAACCTTCAGACTTGGCGCCGCGCATGGCGCGCGAGCGGCGAGTCGCGCCTCGGTTGTCGAACGCAACCTGGCCGGCGCGATCGCATCGGCAAGTGGATGGGGACTGCGGCGCAACGGCATGGATCCCCTATTTCCTGAGTGGGCAGAATTTGCTAGGAGGCAGATCCCAATCATTCTGCCCACCGCGTCCCACCCATGAAAAACGACGAAATCCTGAGCCAGATCACGGAGTTCTGCCGCAAGGCGGACATGGCGGAATCGACGTTCGGCCGGCGCGCGGTGAACGATGGGAAGCTGGTGCATCGCCTGCGCGAGGGCAAGCGCATCACCATCGATACGCTGGACCGGATCCAGGCCTATATGGCGGCGTCCATGGCCGGCGGCGTGCCGCCGCCGCGCGGGCTTCAGGTGCCGCCCGAAAAGCGCGATCCGCGCGGCAATTTCCGCTTCTTCGAGAACCGCCAGAAATACCTGCTGTTCGTCCACACCTGCAGCGAAAAACGGGTGATCGCCGACAGGGTCGCGCTGGAGCTTTCCTCCATCCATCCGCGCCCGCCGGCCCTGCGCGTGTTCGACGCCGGCGTCGGCGACGGCACGGTGCTGGCGCGGGTGCTGCGCGCGACGCACCAGCGCTACCCGCACATGCCGTTCTATGTCGCCGGCAAGGAGCTCAGCCTGGAGGACCTGCGCCTGACGCTGGAGAAGGTGCCGGATCGCATTTTCGAGCATCCGGCGTCGGTGTTCGTCTTCACCAACATGTTCTATTCGGAGGCGCCCTGGCTGACGCCGGCATCGCCTGCGGCGGCGGCGGCGACCGTCTGGCACGAGGTCCCGCTGCGGGGCGCCTCATCGGGCGAGTTCGAGCAGCAGATCGCGGAGCTGAGGCCGTTCCTGGAGCAGAACTGGCGTGCCGCGATCAGCCCACGCACCGCCATGCCGCTGTACGAGCGGCCGGTCGTCCTGGTGCTCTATCGCGAGGACCACAGGTTCTTGCTGGATTCGACCATTCCGCGGCCGGGCCAGACCGAAGCCAATTTCGACCTCGTCATCGCATCCCAGCCCTACCGCGCCCTGTCCTCGGTCAACTTCCGGGCCAAGCGGATCATCGCGCCCCTGGCGCGGGCGCTTCGGCCGGGAGGCCGTCTGATCGGAATCCACTCCCATGGCCAGGATCCGGGCATGGAAATGATCCAGGCGATCTGGCCCGGAGAAAATCCTTTCGCTGTGAGCCGTCATGAGCTATTGCGCGCCGTTAAGTACGAACTTGGTTCGTTGGGCCGCGACTTAAATTTTAATGCATATGCGGATAACCGCTCGATCTTCAGGTATGATATGGAAGCGCTGCCCAACGAGGTAACCGGGACCATCGGAACCTCGACGGCCTTTGCAGCGTGGAATGCGGCGGTGTATGTCGCTCAGATTGAGGACGACCGGTTGACAGAAATGACTCAAAACGGCCGCACTCTGGATGCCGCCAGGGACGTGCTGCGGAAGTACAATGGGCTCTGGTTTCTCGACGAATCCTACGTCATCTCGCGCCGGCGTGATTGACATCATCCACAGGTAAACATCGCAAACGCCCGCCGGTTTAGCGGCGGAACAAGGGGTTACTGATGCGCGCGTCCTATCTCTTCACCAGCGAGTCCGTGTCCGAGGGCCATCCGGACAAGGTGTGCGACCGGATCTCCGACGAGATCGTCGATCTGTTCTACCGCGAAGGGCCGAAGGCCGGCATCGACCCCTGGCAGATCCGCGCCGCCTGCGAAACGCTCGCGACCACCAACAAGGTGGTGATCGCCGGTGAGACCCGCGGTCCGAAGTCGGTGACCAACGAGCAGATCGAGGGCGTCGTCCGCGGCGCGATCAAGGACATCGGCTACGAGCAGGAAGGCTTCCACTGGAAGACCTGCGACATCGAGATCCTCTTGCATCCGCAGTCGGCCGACATCGCCCAGGGCGTCGATGCGCTGCAGCCGGGCGAAGTCAAGGAAGAGGGCGCGGGCGACCAGGGCATCATGTTCGGTTACGCCACCAACGAGACGCCCGATCTGATGCCGGCGCCGATCTTCTACGCCCACAAGATCCTGCGCCTGATCTCCGAAGCCCGTCACTCCGGCAAGGAGAAGGTGCTCGGTCCGGACTCCAAGAGCCAGGTCACCGTGCAGTACGAGAACGGCAAGCCGGTCGGCGTGCGCGAGATCGTGGTCTCGCATCAGCACCTGGTCGAGGACATCTCGTCCAAGCAGATCCGCGACATCGTCGAGCCCTATGTGCGCGAGGCGCTGCCGAAGGACTGGATCACGCCGAAGACGATCTGGCACATCAACCCGACCGGCAAGTTCTACATCGGCGGTCCGGACGGTGACTCCGGCCTGACCGGCCGCAAGATCATCGTCGACACCTATGGTGGCGCGGCCCCGCATGGCGGCGGCGCGTTCTCCGGCAAGGATCCGACCAAGGTCGACCGCTCGGCGGCCTATGCTGCGCGCTACGTCGCCAAGAACATCGTTGCCGCCGGTCTTGCCGACCGCTGCACGCTGCAGCTCGCTTACGCGATCGGCGTGGCCCGTCCGCTGTCGATCTACATCGACACCCACGGCACCGGTAAGGTGCCGGAGGAGCAGCTCGAGAAGGCGGCGGCGCAGGCGATGGATCTGACGCCCCGCGGCATCCGCAGCCATCTCGACCTCAACCGCCCGATCTACGCGCGCACCTCGGCCTACGGCCATTTCGGCCGCACGCCTGACAACGAGGGCGGTTTCTCCTGGGAGAAGACCGATCTCGTCGAGCAGCTCAAGCGCGCGCTCTGATTCACTTGCGTCATTCCGGGGCGCCGCAACAGCGGCGAGCCCGGAATCTCGAAATGCTTGATTCCGGGTTCGCTCGTTTCGCGAGCGGGTCCGGAATGACGAGCCAAACAAACAGGAACCTCCAATGAACGCGAAGCCCGGCTTCACCGATTACATCGTCAAGGACATTTCGCTCGCCGATTTCGGCCGCAAGGAGCTCTCGCTCGCCGAGACTGAGATGCCCGGCCTGATGGCCACCCGCGAAGAGTACGGCCCGAAGCAGCCGCTGAAGGGCGCCCGCATCGCCGGCTCCTTGCACATGACGATCCAGACCGGCGTGCTGATCGAGACGCTGGCAGCCCTCGGCGCCGACATTCGCTGGGTCTCCTGCAACATCTATTCGACGCAGGACCACGCTGCCGCCGCGATCGCGGCCGCCGGCATCCCCGTCTTCGCCGTCAAGGGCGAAACGCTGACCGAGTACTGGGACTACACCGCAAAACTGTTCGACTGGCACGGCGGCGGTCACCCGAACATGATCCTCGATGACGGCGGCGACGCCACCATGTACGTCCATCTCGGTCTGCGCGCCGAGAACGGCGATGCTGCGTTCCTGGACAAGCCGGGTTCGGAAGAAGAGGAAGTCTTCTTCGCGCTGCTGAAGAAGCAGCTCAAGGAAAAGCCCAAGGGCTACTTCGCCGAGATCGCCAAGAGCATCAAGGGCGTGTCCGAAGAGACCACCACGGGCGTGCATCGCCTCTATGACATGCAGAAGGCCGGCACGCTGCTGTGGCCCGCCATCAACGTCAACGACAGCGTCACCAAGTCGAAGTTCGACAATCTCTATGGCTGCCGTGAATCGCTGGTCGACGGCATCCGCCGCGGCACCGACGTGATGATGTCGGGCAAGGTCGCGATGGTCGCCGGCTTCGGCGACGTCGGCAAGGGTTCGGCGGCCTCGCTGCGTCAGGCCGGTTGCCGCGTCATGGTGTCGGAAATCGATCCGATCTGCGCGCTGCAGGCCGCGATGGAAGGCTACGAAGTCGTGACCATGGAAGACGCCGCGCCCCGCGCCGACATCTTCGTCACCGCGACCGGCAACAAGGACATCATCACCATCGAGCACATGCGCGCGATGAAGGATCGCGCCATCGTCTGCAACATCGGTCACTTCGATAACGAGATCCAGATCGCGGGTCTGCGTAACCTGAAGTGGACCAATATCAAGCCGCAGGTCGACGAGATCGAATTCCCCGACAAGCATCGCATCATCATGCTGTCGGAAGGCCGCCTCGTGAACCTCGGCAACGCGATGGGCCATCCGTCCTTCGTGATGTCGGCCTCCTTCACCAACCAGACGCTGGCGCAGATCGAGCTGTTCGCCAACAACAAGGACGGCAAGTACAAGAAGGAAGTCTACGTGCTGCCGAAGTCGCTCGACGAGAAGGTCGCGCGCCTGCACCTCGCCAAGATCGGCGTCAAGCTCACCGAGCTGCGCAAGGACCAGGCCGACTACATCGGCGTCAAGCAGGAAGGTCCGTACAAGTCGGACCACTACCGCTACTGATCCGCACGCAGTTGCGACACAAAGGCCCCGGCGTGATCCGGGGCCTTTTTTTGTTGGGCCTTCCTGTGGTACGCTTTCAGGTAGAGCCGAAACAAGCCTGCCACTTCCGGAGCGGGCGGCCGCTTTTTCCTACGTTCATTGTCAAAATGCATATGGAGGGAATGCGATGTCCAGCGAAGCCAACGTTCAGCTTCTGAAGGAAGCCTATCGCGAGTGGAGCGAGAGTAAGGGCAAGAACGTCGACTATTGGTTCGACCATGTCATTGGCCCGCAAATCAAATTCGATTCGATTCCGCAGGGAGCTGCGGCAGTGCCTTTTGCCAAGCGTTATGACGATCGCAATGCGCTGCGCAGCTATTTCGACGGCCTGCTGGCCGACTGGAGCATGCAGTACTATACGATGAACGAATTCGTCGCGCAGGGCGACACCGTCTTCGCGCGCGGCGAATGCGCGTGGACGAACAAGAAGACCAACAAGGTCGCGAAGACACCGAAGGTCGATTACTGGCGCTTCAAGGACGGCAAGGTGGTCGAATTCCACGAGTATTTCGACACCGCCACAGTGTACGGCGCCACCGTCCCGTGATGTTGCAATTCGGCGCGGCGCTGCCCATGCTATGACGAGGGAGAACGCCATGACCGAAGCCAAAGAACATTTCGACGTCCTCATCGTCGGTGCCGGGCTGTCCGGCATCGGCGCGGGTTATCACTTGCAGACCAAGTGCCCCACCAAGAGCTACGTCATCCTGGAGGGGCGCGACTGCATCGGCGGCACCTGGGACCTGTTCCGCTACCCCGGCATCCGCTCCGACAGCGACATGTTCACGCTCGGCTATTCGTTCAAGCCGTGGACCGATCCGAAGGCGATCGCCGACGGGGCGCAGATCCTGAACTATGTGCGCGAGACCGCGGCCGAGAACGGCATCGAGAAGCACATCCGCTTCCGCCATCGCGTCAAGCGGGCTTCTTGGTCGACGCCGGACGCGCGCTGGACCATCGAGGCCGAGCGCATCACGGGCGAGGGCGCGACGGAGCTGGCGCGCTTCACCTGCAATTTTCTCTTCATGTGCTCGGGCTATTACAAATACGAGGCGGGCTACACGCCGGAGTTCAAGGGCGCCGCTGATTTCGCCGGCCGCATCGTGCATCCGCAAAAATGGACCGAGGACATCGACTACGAGGGCAAGCGCGTCGTGGTGATCGGCTCGGGCGCGACCGCGGTGACGCTGGTGCCGGAGCTCGCCAAGAAGGCGGCACTGGTCACCATGCTGCAGCGCTCGCCGACCTATGTGGTGTCGCGCCCGGCGCAGGATCCCGTCGCCAACAAGATCCGTCGAAATCTGCCGACGCGGCTTGCCTATCATGTCATCCGCTGGCGCAACGTGATGTGGGGGATGTTCTTCTTCCAGCTTAGCCGGCGCCGGCCTGCGAAGGTCAAGGAGCTCGTCCTCAAGGGCGTGCAGATGGCGCTCGGTCCGGACTACGACGTCGCCACCCATTTCACGCCGCGCTACAATCCCTGGGACCAGCGGCTCTGCCTGGTGCCCGATGGCGACCTGTTCAAGGCGATCCGCGAGCAGCGCGTCGCCGTCGTAACGAGCGAGATCGACACGTTCACGCGCGAGGGTATTCGCCTGAAGGATGGCAGCGAACTTGCGGCCGACATCATCGTGACGGCGACCGGGCTGGTGCTTCAGGTCGTCGGCGGTCTCGACGTCAGTGTCGACGGCCGTGCCGTCGATTTCGCCAATACGCTGACCTACAAGGGCATGATGTATGCGGACGTGCCCAACATGGCCTCGGCCTTCGGCTACACCAATGCGTCCTGGACGCTGAAATGCGACCTCACCTGCGAATATGTCTGCCGGCTCATCAACTACATGGACCGGCACAATTTCCGCCAGTGCGTGCCGCATAATGACGACCCTGAGATCACCGCGCAGCCGTCGCTGGACTTCACCTCGGGCTATGTGCAGCGCTCGGTGGCCAAGATGCCGAAGCAGGGCTCCAAGCAGCCGTGGCGGCTGTACCAGAACTACGCGCTCGACATCGTCTCCTTGCGCTTCGGCCGGATCGACGACGGCGTGATGCGATATTCCTGATCGCGCCGCCGCCGGTCGTTACGCCTTGCGCCTGGCAAGCGCCATTGCAAGGTCGACCGCGAGCGCCAGCACCACCGCGCCGCCGCCGAGTGCGAACAGCACCTGATAATCGCCGCCGGTCTGCGCGTAGATCCAGGAGAAGCCGTAAGCGGCCGCGGCCTGGAACAGTGCAAAGCTGGTAGTGGCATGGCTCCAGGTCGCGCGCTGCTGCTCGGCAGAGTACGGAACGAGTTCATGGATGCGCCCGAGCACCAGCGGCACGATGCCGGGCGTGAAGCCGCCGATCACGATGCTCGATACGATCAGCGAAAGAGGCGCGGTGCTGACGGTCGGCAGCAGCACGGCGGCCGCCTCGATCAGAAAGGCCGCCCGCAGCGCCGGACCGAACCCGGCGCGGTCACCGAGATGGCCGGTGACGAGCGGACCGACGATGGCGCCGAGGCCGTACAGCACCCAATAGCGCGATCCGGCGGCAATGCCCTGGCCGAGGCCGCGCGCCACGAAATCGACGATGAAGACCATGTGCGGCACCAATGCCACCGCGTTGAGGCCGTACTGGATCATCAGCGCGCGGGCGATGGGCGAGGTTTGGTGCTTGGTTTGAGAAGGCGCAGTGTCGCTGTTCGCTTCGGCAGGCCAGTTCCACCAGCTTGCGAGGGTGAGCAGGGCGGAGAGCACGCCGAGCCCATACCAGCTCTGCTGCAAGCCCTGTTGCAGCAGCAGCGGCACCAGCGTGCCCGATGCGGCGACGCCGAGGCCGACGCCGGCGAAGATCACGCCGCCGACGATGCCGCGCCTTGCGGCCGAGGTGTGCGGCAGAATGACGGAGGCCGCCAGCACCATGATGATTCCGCCCGTGAGGCCGGAGAGGAAGCGCCAGGCGAAGAACCAGGTGAACGACACCGGCGATGAGCTGGCGAAGAAGGAGAGAGTCGCAAGCAGCATCATCGCCCGCAGCGCGCGAACCGCGCCGATCCGACTGGCGGCACGCCGTGCGGTGAGCGCGCCGGCGAGATAACCGGCGAGGTTCGCAGCACCGAGATAGACGACTTCCGATGCGCTGAACCAGTTTGCAGCGATCAGGGCGGGGATCAGCGGCGTGTAGGAAAAGCGGGCGAGGCCAAGTCCGACGAGTGAGGCGGACAATCCCGCCACCGCATATCGCCAGGTCTGTTGCGAAGAACGTTGCTTTGACGAAGCCTCTCGTGAAGCCGATGCCGCCGTCGGATGCGGCTGAGCCTCGACGAGTGGTTTCAGATCTGCGCTGGTCATGTCATCCTCCTGCGCACACGATCGCGCGCGGATCATCCTGTCTGGGCGGCGCGACGGCGCCGGAACTCCGGCACGGGCAGGCCGCCCCAGCCCCAATTGTCGGTGTCGACTTCCTCGATCACGACGAATGTCGAATCGAGCGGCTTGCCGAGCACGTCGAGCAGCAGCTGGCTCGATCCCTTGATCAGCGCGGCCTTCTCCTCCGCGGTGAGCGACGGCGCCCCCGGCGTCGTTCCTTCGCGGGTCACTTGGATGGTGACGATGGGCATCGTGGCTCTCCTCTCACGCTCAGTGGCCGGCGCTCTGGCCGCCGTCGACATGCAGGATCTCGCCGGTGACGAAGGAGGCGCCCTCGAGATAAAGGACGGCTTCGACGATGTCGGACATCTCGCCCATGTGACCGACCGGGTGGAGCGCGTTGAGCTGGGCATGCGTCGCGACCGGATGCATCGGCGACTTGATGATCCCCGGCGAGACCGCGTTTACGCGAATGCCGCGCTTGGCGTATTCGATCGCAAGCGACTTGGTCGCGGCGTTCAGGCCGCCCTTGCTCAGCGAGGCCAGCACCGAGGGAACGTTCGAATTGGCCTGATCGGTCAGCGTGGTCGTGATCTGAACGACATGGCCCGAACCCTGCTTCTCCATCTCGGCGATGGCGAGCTGCGTGATGTGGAAGAAGCCCGCGACGTTGGTGCCCATCACCGCCGCGTAATCCTCGGCCGTGTACTGCGTGAACGGCTTTGCGACGAAGATGCCGGCATTGTTGACCAGCGTGTCGACGCGTCCGAAGCGGGCGACGGCCTGCGAAACCACACGCTCGGCGGTGCTCCGCTCGGCGATGTCGCCCGCCACGGCGAGGACGTCGTCGTCACCCGACGGCTTAATGGAGCGTGCGGTTGCGACGACGCGGTAGTTGCGATTGCGAAAACCCTGGACCAGGGCGGCGCCGATGCCCTGCGAAGCACCGGTGATGATAGCGACTTTCTGCTCGATACCCATGACGGGCTCCTGTTGTTGGCCTTGAGAACCTGCGTCAGCACTCGGCTGGCTTGGGTCCTGAGGTACGCTGTGGCAGCCCGGCCGCGAATGCCCGCCGTCCGTCAGACACTCTTTCGCGGCGCGTACGAATGCCGGGTCGGCGCCTGGCGACGGTTGTCGCCGCGGAGGGGAACGCCTAGCCTGCGGCCGGAATCCAAGGGGGCGACGGGAAGGCATGGATCGTCTGGATGCGATGAAAGTTTTCGTCCTTGCGGTGGACGAGGGCAGCCTGGCTGCCGCCGGCCGCAAGCTCGGCCGCTCGCCGGCGGCGGTGAGCCGCGCCATCGCCTTTCTCGAGGAACGGGTCGGCGCGGAGCTGCTGCACCGGACGACGCGCTCGATCAAGCTCAGCGAGGAAGGCGAGCGCTATGTCGCGATCTGCCGTCGCGTGCTCACCGAGTTGGAGGAGGCCGACGACATCGCGGCCGGACCGCGGTCGGCGCCGCGCGGCCTGCTCACGATCACCGCTCCCGTGGTGTCGGGCGAGATAGTGTTGCGGCCGATTCTGGATGCATTTCTCGACGCCTGTCCAACGGTGTCGGCCAAGCTGTTGCTGTTCGATCGCGCGGTCAATCTGATCGAGGAGGGCATCGACATCGCGCTTCGCATCGGCCCTCTCGCGGACTCGGCAATGGTGGCGATGCGGGTCGGCGAGATCAGCCGCGTGGTCGTCGCGGCCCCGCGCTATCTGAAGCAGCATCCCCGCATCACCGAGCCCGGCGATCTTGCCAAGCATCAGATCGTGGCGATGGCCCATCTGCCCAATTCCTGGACCTTCGCGCCGCAGGCCGGTGGGTCGGTGCCGCGTACGGTGCAGTTCACGCCGCGTCTTATCGTCAACAGCACCTACGCGGCCGTAGCCTCCGCCGTTGCCGGCCGCGGCGTCGCGCGGATGTATTCGTACCAGGTGGCCGAGCAGGTTGCGCGCGGCGAGCTCGAGATCGTGCTGGCCGGCGAGAAGGATCCGGAGATGCCGGCGCACCTGATCTGCCCGCAGGGTCGGCTCTCCGTGCCGAAGGTGCGGGCCTTTACCGATTTTGCCGTGCCGCGGCTGAAGAAGCACTTTGCGCGGCTGAAGAAGAGCGTGAGTGCGCACTGAGTTACCGCGCGCCCGGCAATGCGTCGTTTTACGTATTCGGCCGCGAGGAGGAATCGGCGACGCTGCCCCGAACGGTTAACGCCGGATTAACCGCGGACTCCTAGCCTGTCTCGGCCGGGGTTACTCGCAAGGCCGAGGTGAGCCTAATGGAAGCCCAGAAGATCGCGGTCGATGCCGTTGTCGCGCTGACCGATTGCGACCGCAGCGCTGTCGTAGCCTTTATCCGCCAGCTCTATCTCGCCGGGGTGACCGACCCCAAACGCCTGACCTTCAAGGGTCTGCAGGCACTGTCGCGGGCGTAGCCGGCTGGTTTCGGCGGGCCATCCCTGCGCTCTCGCCAGTGTGACCGCAGCGCAGCGGTGAATATATTGCCGCTCGGCCCGGCTCAAGGTAGATGACGTCCTCAGCTAAGTCTCTGGGGAACGGGGATATGCTGAAACAGCTTTTTGCACCGCAACTTGTCATCCTTTATGTGCTTGCGGCCTCGACGATTTACGTTCACTTCCGCGGCAAGCAGCGATTGCGCTTTGCGCGCCAGCTCGGCGATCACTCGACCTATCTCGCGCCCTACAATGTGCTGATGTATGCGGGCTCGGCGGTGCCGAACAAGCCGGTGATCCCGGTCGAGCAATTTCCGGAGTTGAAGCCGCTCAGCGAGAATTGGGAGATGATCCGCGACGAGGCGGTTCGCCTGTTCGACGAAGGATTCATCCGTGCCGCCGCGAAGAACAACGACTGGGGCTTCTACTCGTTCTTCAAGAGCGGCTGGAAGCGGTTTTACCTGAAATGGTATGACGACTTCCTGCCTTCGGCGCGCACGCTGTGCCCGAAGACGGTGGAGCTGCTCAACGCGATCCCGAGCGTGCACGGCGCGATGTTCGCGATGCTGCCGCCGGGCGGCAAGTTAGGGGCGCATCGCGATCCGTTCGCGGGCTCGCTGCGCTACCACCTCGGGCTCGTCACGCCGAACTCGAGCAAGTGCCGCATCCTGGTCGACGGCGTCGAATGCGTCTGGCGCGACGGCGAGGCCTTCATGTTCGACGAGACCTTCATCCACAGCGCCGAGAATGCGACCGACGTCAACCGCATCATCCTGTTCTGCGACGTTGAGCGCCCGATGAAATTCGGCTTCATGACCGCGATCAACAGCTGGGTCAGCCATCACATCGTCAAGGCGTCGGCGACCCAGAACGTCGACGGCGAGAATGTCGGCGTGCTCAACAAGGTGTTCGGCAAGCTCTACGAGATCCACCTCGCCAGCCGCAAGGTCAAGGCGTGGAATCGCAACGTCTATTATGCGCTGAAATACTCGCTGACCGCGCTGATCCTCGGCCTGATCGTGTTGTCGGCGCTGCGCTAAGTACGAATGCGTAGGGTGGATCAGCGAAGCGTAATCCACCCTTCGGCGTATCGGCGATTGACGATTCCTGTGTGGCACGATGCGTTGGCGGATTACGCTGCGCTAACCCGCCCTGCGATTTCTGCGGTGATCCCGCGCGTGTCTAGTGATGGTGTTCGTGCCCTGCGGAGCTATCAGGGCGCTGGTAGCCTCGCAGTTCTGCGTATCTTTGCATTTGGCTCTGATTGAGCAAGGCCGCGGTCGACAGGTAAGTCCATATCTTGCTGGAAGGTCTGTCCCATGGCAACAAGGCTTGCCGTGATCACGTAGCCGAAGATGGAGCAGGTGATGGCCCTCTTGCCGACCGCCGACAGCGAGACGAAGCAATTCTTCCTGGCGTGGCTGGAAACCTTCGCGGGCTACGTCCGCGAGGTCGACTACGCCTCGGCGCGGCCGCTCTTCCATCCGGACGTGCTTGCCTTCGGCACGCATAACGACGTCATCCCCGGCGTCGATCAGTGGGTCTCGACGCAATGGGACAACGTCTGGCCGAAGACGACGGACTTCCGTTTTGTGCTCGATCAGACCTCTGTCCTGGCATCCCGCGACGGCACGATGGCGACGGTGATCGCGCCATGGACAAGCACGGGCTATCATCCCGATGGCAGCGCGTTTGCGCGCCCGGGCCGTGCGACCATGATCTTTGCGAAGAATGCCGATGGCTGGCTGTGCGTGCATTCGCACATGTCGCTCAATCGCGGTGTGCCGCAGGTGAGCCACGCCAATCGGCCGGTGAAGGCCTGGTAGATCCACCCCGTCCGCTCGAAATGCAAAAGGCCCCGGACACGTCCGGGGCCTTTCGATTTCCGGATGTCGTGCGGCCTATTCAGGCTGGCCGATGCTCACCTTCAGCGTGCCGACGCCGTCGACGCCGCATTCGAGCTTGTCGCCGGGTTGGAGCTGGGAGACGCCGGCGGGGGTGCCCGTCATGATGATGTCGCCGGCGGCGAGCTTCACCTGCTGGGAGAGCTGCCAGATGATCTCGGGCACGTTCCAGATCAGCTCGGTCAGGTCGCCCTTCTGGGCTTCCTTGCCGTTGACCGTGAGCCAGATCTTGCCCTTGGCGGGATGGCCGATCTTGGAGGCCGGCTGAATCGCGGAGGACGGCGCGGAGCCGTCGAACGACTTGCCGATCTCCCAGGGACGCTCCTTCTTGCGCGAGGCGATCTGGAGGTCGCGGCGGGTGAGATCGATGCCGACGGCATAGCCATAGACGTGATCCAGCGCCTTGTCGGCAGGAATGTTCAGGCCGCCGCTCTTCATCGCGACGATCAGCTCGACTTCGTGATGCAAATCCTTGGTCAGCGGCGGATAGGGAATGGTGGCGCCATCAGGCACCAGCATGTCGGCGTGCTTGGCGAAGAAGAACGGCGGGGCGCGCTCGTCATTGCCCATCTCGCGGATGTGCTCGAGATAGTTGCGGCCGACGCACCAGATGCGGCGCACCGGATAGCGGCCGCTTTCGCCGACGACGGGAAGCGAAGCCTGGGGCGGAAGCGGGATGACGTAGGAGGCGGCGTTCATGCGGGTCTCGCTGCTCTTGAGGTGAAGTGGAACTCTATGCGGTTGCGCTGATCGGCGCCAGAGCGCCGGCATCGTAGTGTTGCAGGCGGAAGAACGAGGCATAGCGGCCGCCGCGGCGGAGCAGCTCGTCATGCCGGCCCTGCTCGACGATCTCGCCGCCCTCGATCACCAGGATCGCGTCGGCATGCATGATGGTGTGCAGGCGATGCGCGATCACGATGGTGGTGCGGTTCTGGCAGAGATGCTCGATCGCCTCCTGCACCTGCCGCTCGGATTCGGAATCGAGCGCAGCGGTGGCTTCGTCCAACAGGATGATCGGTGCGTTCTTGATCAGCGCGCGCGCCACGGCGATGCGCTGACGCTGGCCGCCTGAAAGCTGCGTGCCGTGCTCGCCGACCGGTGTGTCGTAGCCAAGCGGGAAGCCCATGATGAAATCATGCGCGCAAGCCGCTTTCGCCGCCTCGGTGATCTCGGGCTCGCTCGCGCCTGGCCGGCCGAAGGCGATGTTGTTGCGGATGGTGTCGCGGAACAGATAGACGTCCTGCCCGACATAGGCGGTCTGCGCCCGCAGCGACTTGCGAGAGACTGCGCCGATCGACTGGCCGTCGATCACGATGTCGCCTTGCGTCACTTCATAGAAGCGGAGCAGCAGCGCCAGCACGGTCGATTTGCCGCCGCCGGAGGGCCCGACCAGCGCGGTGACCTTGCCGGGCTCGGCGGTAAAGCTCATCCGGTTGAGCACAGTCTCATTGGCGCGATAGGAGAAGCTGACGTCGCGCAGCTCGATCCGGGCGTCGGAGAGCTTCAGCGCCGGCTTGTCGTCGTCGGAGTGCTCGCTCGCCGGGCTGTCGACCACTTCGAGCAGCATGCGCGCGCCGACGAGCTGGCTGTTCAAATCGATGTTGAGCCGCGCCAGCCGCTTGGCCGGCTCGGTCGCCATCAGGAACGCGGTCATGAAGGAGAAGAACGCGCCGGGCGTGGCATTGAGCGCGACCACGCTGTAGCCGCCATAGAGCAGGCAGCCGGCGACCGCGAAGCCGCCGAGCATTTCCATCAGCGGGTTGGAGCGGTTGGCGACGCGCGCCATCTTGTTGGCGTTGCGCTCGACGATGGCGATGTTCTCGTCGATGCGGCTCTGCATGGTGTCTTCGAGCGTGAAAGCCTTCACCGTGCGGATGCCTTGCAGCGATTCCTGCATGGTCTCCATGATGTCGGCGGTGCCGGTGAACTGGTTGTAGGCGAGGCCCTTGATCCGCTTGACCAGCTTGCGCAGCACCAGCATCGCCGGCGGCACCACGACAAGGCCGATAAACGACATCACCGGATCCTGCCACACCATCACGCCGATCATGGCGAGCAGCATCAACAGGTCGCGCCCGACAGCGTTGACCAGCATGTTGAGCACGTCGGTGATCGACTTGGCGCCGGCCGTCAGCCGCGCCAGGAATTCAGACGAATGCCGCTCGGAGAAGAAGCCGACGCTTTCGCGCATCAGTTTTGCGAACAGCTGGCGCTGGTTGGTGGCGAGGATGGCGTTGCTGATCTTGGTCAGGATCACCATGTGGCCGTAGGTCGCCACGCCCTTGATGAAGAGCAGGATCACCGTGATCCCGGAAAACATCGCGATGCCCGGGATGTTCTTGTCGACATAGGCCTGGTTGATGACCTGGCCGAGCACATAGGTCGCGCCTGCCGTTGCGCCCGCGGCGACCGCCATCAGCGCGAAGGCGACGAGGTAGCGCCGCCAATAGACGACCCCCTGTTCCGTGACCAGGCGGCGAATCAGGACCGCTGCCGCATAGGGATCGTCGGTGATTTTCTTTGGAAACTGGGCCATCCGGTGTCCATTGACGGCGCAGGACAAAGCCTGCCCGCACGTCAGGGATCGAAGGGCCTCTGTGCCCGCTCAAGCGGGGTTTTTCAAGCCCAATTAAGGGCTTGCGCTCAGATGGAATCTAGGCCGAGGCGGCGTGGCGGAGCTCGCCATGGCGCTCATGGAACAGCTTGTCCTCCCAAGCCAAAGCGTGGGCCGCGATGGTCTCGAGGTCCTCGTATTGCGGCTTCCAGTCCAGCAGGCCGCGGATGCGGCTGGTGTCGGCGACCATGGTCATGATGTCGCCCGGCCGGCGCGGGGCGTATTGCACGGCGAAGCTGCGGCCCGACACCCGGCGCACGGCGTCGATGGTTTCCAGCACCGAATAGCCGCGGCCATAGCCGCAATTGAGCGTCGTCGAGGCGCCGCCGTTGCGCAAATAGGCCAGCGCCGAACGATGCGCCTGCGAGAGGTCCGTGACATGGATGAAGTCGCGGATGCAGCTGCCGTCGGGGGTCGGATAGTCGGTGCCGAACACGTCGATCTTGGCGCGCTGGCCGGTCGCGGCCTCGACCGCGATCTTGAGCAGATGCGTGGCGCCGACGGTGGCAAGCCCGATGCGCGCCTGCGGATCGGCGCCGGCGACGTTGAAATAGCGCAGGGTGACGTACTGCATGCCGTAGGCGGCGGCGACGTCGTGCAGCATGATCTCGGTCATCAGCTTCGACGAGCCATAGGGCGACAACGGCCGCGTCGGCGCGTGCTCGGGCACCGGCACCTGGTCCGGATTGCCGTAGACGGCGGCGGTCGAGGAGAAGATGAAGCGGCCGATGCCGCGCTTGACGGCGACATTGAGCAGGTTGCGCGCGGTCGTGAAATTGTTGCGGTAGTAGCCGAGCGGATCGCGCATCGAATCCGGCACGACGACGGAGCCCGCGAAATGGATGATGCTCTCGATGTTGTGCTGCGCGATCACGCCTTCGAGCAGGTTCTCGTCGCCGGCATCGCCGATGAACAGCGGCACGCCCTCGGGCAGATAGGCGGAGAAACCGGTCGAGAGATCGTCGATCACGACGACGTCCTCGCCGGCTTCCGCCAGCGCGAGGACCGTGTGACTTCCGATATAGCCGGCGCCGCCGGTGACTAGCACAGTCATGATCTCACCCGTCTTCGATCAACGCGCAAAGTTAGCGCTTGCGTGGTGAAGAGGGGGTATCGGCGCGGCTGAACTGGTCACTATGCTTAATGTTGCGTATAGGGACTTTGCGAAACGGAGCATGACGTGGCCAATTCCCCCGGCGATCTCGAAGTGATCGTGCCAAATCTGCACAGGCGCTATTCCGGGGTCACCGCGACCAACCGGATGGTGGCGCCGCGGCTGGCGAAACTGTACCGCGCCGCCTGGTTCGGCTCGCACGCGCCGGCTGGGATTGCGCGGCTGAGCGTTGCCGATTTCCTCAAGCTATGGCGCCGCAAGGCGCCGCTGATCTGGCATGCGCGGCGCAACAACGAGATGATCGCGGGCGTTGCGCTACGCGCGCTCGGCTGGCCGTTGAAACTCGTGTTCACCTCGGCGGCGCAGCGGCACCACAGCTGGATCACGCGCTGGCTGATCCGGCGCATGGACGCGATCATCGCGACATCGGATCTCTCGGCCTCGTTCCTGAAAGTGCAGGCGACCGTGATCCCGCATGGCGTCGATACCGACATCTATGCGCCGCCGACCGACCGCGCTGTTGCGTTCACGGAGGCCGCGCTGCCCGGCCGTTACGCCATCGGCTGCTTTGGACGCGTGCGCGCGCAGAAGGGCACCGACGTGTTCGTCGACGCGATGTGCCGCCTGTTGCCGCGCTATCCCGATTTCGCCGCCGTGATCGTTGGTCAGGTCACGGCCGAGCAGATGGCCTTTGCGAACGAGCTGAAAAAGCAGATCGAAGCGGCTGGCCTGCAATCGCGCATCGTCATCACCGGCGAGCTGCCGATCGAAGCGGTGCAGCGCTGGTACCAGCGGCTGACGATCTACGCCTTCACCTCGCGCAACGAGGGTTTTGGACTGACGCTGATCGAGGCGATGGCGGCCGGCAGCGCGCTCGTCGCCGCACGCGCCGGCGCGGCCGAGCTGGTGGTCGAGGACGGCGTGAGCGGCGTGCTGATCCCGACCGGCGATGCCGATGCGTTGGTCGCCGCGCTGGAGCCACTGATGCGCGATGTCGATGTCGCGACGGCGATGGGCGAGAGGGGCCGAGCGCGGGTGCTCGAAAAATTCAGCCTCGATGCGGAAGCGGCCCGGATCGGCGAGGTCTATCGGCCGCTGCTCTGAGCCACGCCGCGAGGGCCGAAAGCAAAAAACGCGAAAACAACCCCATGCACAGTAGCCGGGATGAGCGGAATCAATGGCTTGGCGATGGGTTCGTCCGGCTGCCGATTTAGCGGAAGTCGACTTTGTTCCCGTAATGGGAATTTTCGATTGATCCCATTTCGGGAACGTGCTATGGCAATGAACGTTATCGCAAGAAGGGCACTGAAGGTCTTCTGGGAGCGATACCCCAAGGCGCGGACCCCTTTGGGGACTTGGTATGAGATCGTGTCCAAAGGCGATTGGAGCGGTCCGGCTGACTTGAAGAAGGCGTTCGGAAACAACGTGGACTTCGTTGGCGATAACAGAGCGATCTTCGACATCGGCGGCAACAAGTATCGCCTTGTGGTTCATTTCTCCTACACATTCAAAACTGCTCTCATCAAGTTCGTCGGCACGCACAAAGAATATGACGGAATAGACGCGGAGACCGTGTGATGATGGACGTAAGGCCTCTTCGCAATGAACAGGATTACGATTGGGCTATCGGCGAAGTATCTCGTTATTTCCAGGCCGAGCCGGCGCCTGGCACGCCCGATGGTGATCGCTTCGAAGTTTTGTCTTCACTCATCAAGGAATACGAAGACAATCACTTCGCGACCTCGCGCGGCGATCCAGTCGACGTTCTCCATTTCGCGATCGAGTCCATGGGACGGTCGCAGTCAGAGTTGGCGGGTCTGATTGGTCGCAACAGAGCGTCCGAGATCTTGAATCGTGTCCGTCCGCTGACGCTGGACATGATCCGCATCATCAGCAGGGAATGGAGCATTCCAATTGATGCTCTCACAGCTCCCTACGAACTGACGCGCGCGCATGCTTGATCTCATGCCCGGCTTCCGCGGGCGCCACGCTCAATTCTAAGCCGGCTTTCCAGCTTCCTCCAGCACCCGCTGCGCGATCGCCACCACCTCGCTCGCTGCGATATCGCGCATGCAGCGGTGGTCGTTCATCTTGCAGACCGTGCTTTGGCAGGGCTGGCAGGACAGCACTTCCTTGTCCTGGACCACGGTCGCGGCGAGGCCGTTGAGGGGGGCCCAGAGATAGGGGCTGGTCGGGCCGAAGATGCCCATGGTGGGCGTGCCCAGGGCAGCTGCGATGTGCATCAGGCCGGAATCGTTGGAGATGGCTACGCCGGCCGCCGCCATGGCCAGCACGCCGTTGCGCAGATCGTTGCCGGTGAGGTCCCGCACGCCTGAGCCGCCCGCCGCGACGATCTCCTGGGCCAGCCCCTTTTCCGCGGGGCCGCCGACCACCCAGACCTCGAGGCCGCGCTCGACCAGCAGCCGGGCGGCCTCCGGATAGTAGGTCCAGCGCTTTGAGACGCCGACCGAGCCGGGGGCCAGCGCCACCGCGGCGCCGGCGCCGATCCCGTTGGCCTGCCGCCAGCGGACGATGTCCTCGGCCGGGACCCGCAATTGCGGCACCGGCCATTCCGCCGGCAGCGGGGCGCCGTCGGGCTGGGCCAGGGCGGCGTTCTTATCGATGAAGCGCGGCAGCTTCTTCTCGCCCCAGCGCCAGCGGTTGAGCAGGCCGAACCGGAACTCGCCGACGAAGCCGACCCGTTCAGGAATGCCGGCGAGGGCGGGGGCGATGGCCGCCTTCCAGGTTCGGGGCAGCACCAGGGCCGTGCCGTAGTTCCGCTCGCGCAGGAGTTTCCCCAGGGCGAGCTGGCGGGCGACGGCGAGGCGTCCGCGCGGCAGGTCCCAGACGATCCCCTCGCGCACGCCGGGCATGTAATCGACCAGCGGGGCGCACAGGGAGGTGGTCAGAAGATCGACCGGCCGGTTCGGCCAGCGCTCCTTGAGGACCCGGACAACGGTGTGATTCCGGACGAAATCGCCGATCCACATGTAGGGAATGATCAGAATCGGGCGGGTGTCGCTCCGATCTGCATCTCCGCTAAGTGTCGAATCTTGGTTCATTCGTTAATAGGGCCGAGACGATCTGATTGTGGCGGTTCGGTAGCCGCTCCAGGCCGGCAGGTAAAGCCGGCAGACCACTCAATCCCAAAACCGCTTACACTTTGGCGGCTCATGCGCTACGGCAGGACCGGGCCGCAAAGATCGGGCAGGGATTTCGGAATGTTGCTGGTGACCGGCGGGGCCGGTTTTATCGGGTCGAATGTCGTGGCCGCGCTCAATGACGCGGGCAGCAGCGACGTCGTGGTCTGCGATTTCCTGGGCAACGAGGGCAAGTGGCGGAACCTCGCCAAGCGCCAGCTTGTGGATATTGTCCCGCCGGCCGAGCTGATGGACTGGCTGAAGGGCCGCAAGCTCGAGGCTGTGATCCATCTCGGGGCGATTTCCGCGACCACCGCGACCGACGGCGACCTCGTGTTCGAAACCAATTTCCGCCTGTCGATGCGCCTGCTCGATTGGTGCACGGCGGGCGCGGTCCCGTTCATCTACGCCTCCTCGGCGGCAACCTATGGCGACGGTGAGACGGGATTTGACGACGACGCCTCGCTGCCGGCACTGAAGAAACTGCGGCCGATGAATCTCTACGGCTGGAGCAAGCACATGTTCGATCTCGCGGTCGCCGGGCGCGTAGCGAACAGCGATCCGCTCCCGCCGCAATGGGCGGGCCTGAAATTCTTCAACGTGTTCGGCCCCAACGAGTATCACAAGGGCTCGATGATGAGCGTGCTGGCGCGCCGCTTCGACGACGTCAAGGCAGGCCGCGTGGTGCAGCTGTTCAAGTCGCATCGCGAGGGCATCGCCGACGGCGATCAGCGCCGCGATTTCATCTATGTCGACGACGTCGTGCGCGTCGTGATGTGGCTGCTGGCGACGCCGTCGGTATCCGGCATCTTTAATGTCGGAACCGGCAAAGCGCGCAGCTTCAGGGATCTGATGTTGGCGGCCTATGCGGCGCTCGGCACGAGGCCCAACATCGAATATATCGACATGCCCGAGCAGATCCGCGGGGCCTACCAGTATTTCACCCAGAGCGAGGTCGCTCGCCTGCACCGCGCCGGCTATAACGGCGGCTTCACGACGCTCGAGGATGCGGTGAAGGCCTATGTCGGGGATTACCTCGACCGGCCCGACCGCTTCCGCTGAGGCCATTTGACCATGCCGACGCCCATTCTCGATTTCGACGCCCTCGCGCAGGCCATCTCAGGCCGCATGGTGCTGTGCATCGGCGACATCATGCTGGACGAGTTCGTCTATGGCGAGGTGTCGCGGATCTCGCCGGAAGCGCCGGCGCCCGTCATCGCGGCCCAGCGCAGCGAGATCCATATCGGCGGCGCCGGCAATGTCGCGCGCAATGTCGCCTCGTTGGGCGCGCGCTGCATCTTCGTCGGCCTCGTCGGCGAGGACGATGCCGGTGCACGGCTCAAGGCGGCGCTGGACGGGCACGCCGGCATCGAAAGCGTGCTGGTGTGCGATCCCACGCGCCCGACCACGCGAAAAGTCCGCTTCGTCTCCGAGCATTTCTCCACGCACATGCTGCGCGCGGATTGGGAGCAGGCGGCGGCTGCTTCCGATGACATCGAGACGAAGTTGATCGAGGCGATCCTGCCGCAGATCGCGCGCGCCGACATCGTGCTGCTGTCGGACTACGCCAAGGGCGTGCTGACGGCGCGCGTCATCCGCCACACCATCGATGCCGCGCGAAAGCTCGGCAAGCCCGTGATCGTCGATCCCAAGAGCCTGAACTGGGCGATCTATCGCGGCGCCACGCTGCTGACGCCCAATCGCAAGGAGTTCTCCGAAGCGACCCGCAGCCGCGCCGAGACGGTGCAGAGCATCGTCGAGGCCAGCGAGGACGTGATGCGGCTCGCCGATTGCGAGGCGATCCTGGTCACCCAGGGCGAGCACGGCATGACGCTGGTGCCGCGCAATGGCGCGGCGGTTCACGTTCCGGCTTTCCCGGTGAAGGTGCGCGACGTCTCCGGCGCCGGTGACACCGTCGCCGCCGCGCTCGCGGTGTCGCTTGCTACAGGCGCGGACTGGGACACCGCGCTGCGCATGGCCAATGCCGCTGCCGCCGTCGCCGTCGGCAAGCAAGGCACCGCCAGTGTGAGCGCGGCCGAGCTGCGCCGAAAGATCCTGCCGCATGCCACTCTGGCGGCCGAGGAGAAGATCGTGCTCGAGCCGGCCGCACTCGATGCGCAACTCGCCGAATGGAAAACACAAGGCCAGCGCGTCGGCTTCACCAATGGCTGCTTCGACATCCTGCATCCCGGCCACGTCAAGGTGCTGACCGCGGCGCGCGCCGCCTGCGACCGCCTGATCGTGGGGCTCAACGGCGACGCCTCGGTGCGGCGGCTCAAGGGCGCCGAGCGGCCGGTCCAGGACGAGCGCGCGCGTGCCGAGGTGCTCGCCGCGCTCGAGGCCGTCGATCTCGTCGTCATCTTCGATGAGGACACGCCGATCGACCTGATTACCCGGATCAAGCCTGGCGTGCTGGTGAAGGGCGGCGACTACACCCGTGAGCAGGTGGTCGGCCACGAGGTCGTCGAGGCCGCGGGCGGCACCGTCGTGCTGGTCGACATCCTGCAGGGCTTCAGCACGACGGCGCTGGTCCATCGCGCCCGGGGAGGAGGCAAGTGACTGCACTGGCACGCGAGACGACCGGCGGAATGTTGCTTCGCCGCCTGCGCAGCCCGGCGGCCTGGCGCGAGACCGTCGATATATTTGCGGTCCTGACCGCGGCCTCGCTGCCGTGGTCGACCTCGCTGGCGGGGATATTCAACGCGCTGATGCTGATTTGCATGGTGCCGTTTCTCGACGTCCGCGCGTTCCTGCAATCCTTGACGCGTCCGATCTGCGCGGCCCCGATCGCGCTGGTCCTGCTCGCGCTGGTGGGGACGCTGTGGTCGGACGCGAGCTGGGGCGCCCGCTTCTATGCGGTCAATCCGACCATCAAGCTGCTGGTGCTGCCGGTGCTGCTCTATCATTTCGAGCGCTCGCCGCGCGGGCGCTGGATCTTCATCGCCTTCCTGGCGTCCTGCGCCCTGCTGTCGGTGATGTCCTGGCTGGTCGCCTTCTACCCGAATCTCGCGCTCAAGACCGATCCGGCCGAGCGCGGCATCTTCGTCAAGAATTACATCAACCAGAGCCAGGAATTCGCGCTTTGCGCGGTCGCGCTCGCCTATCCGATCGTGATGCTGCTGCGTGAGAAGCGATACTGGTTCGCCGGGCTGCTGACGGCGCTGGCACTGAGCTTCTTCGTCAACATGACGTTCGTGGTGGTGTCACGCACAGCGCTCGTCACCGTTCCGATCATGTTCGGCGTGTTCGCGCTGCTTCATCTCAAATGGCGCAGCATCGCGCTCATCTCCGCCACATTGCTCGTCGCCGCTGTTCTCGCCTGGCAGGCCTCGCCATATTTGCGCCATACCGCCGAGAGGTTTTCCGACGACTACACGCGTTACATGGAAAAGGGCGAGCCGACCTCGGCGGGGCTGCGGCTCGAATTCTGGCGGAAGTCACTCGGCTTCTTCGCCGAGGCGCCGATCATGGGACACGGCACCGGCTCGACGCGCGGATTGTTCGAACGCGTCGCGACGCCCGCCGGTCAGTACCAGGCGTCCGCCGAGGTGATCGGCAACCCGCATAACCAGACGCTGAACGTTGCCGTGCAATGGGGCGTGATCGGCATCGCCGTTCTCTACGCGATCTGGATATTGCATCTACGCTTGTTTCGCGGCGACGGGCTTGCCAACTGGATCGGGCTCCTGGTGGTGGTGCAGAACGTCTTTACCTCGCTGTTCAACTCCCATCTGTTCGACTTCCACGAGGGCTGGATGTACGTCATCGGCGTCGGCGTTGCCGGCGGCATGGTGGTCCGGGCGCAACAGGCCGAGGCGAAGACGGGGGAAGCCGGTTCCTGAAAGGCCGCGCGGCTGGCAAGTCCTGTCCAGATGGGCTATCAGCGCGGTTAGGTTGCATCTAACTGGGTTTTCATCGGTCGGCGGATGACGCGTCTTTCGCATCTCACCTTGCGCAATTTCCTAATCGCGCTCCACGACCTGCTGGCGACCGCGGCGGCGCTTTTTGCCGCTTTCTATCTGCGATTCGAGGGTGGCGACGGCTTCTTCGAGCGCCTGCCGCTGCTGTTCCAGATCCTGCCCTACTTCCTCGCCTTCAGCGTGGTCGTGTTCTTCATCTTCAACCTGACCACGACGAAATGGCGCTTCATCTCGCTGCCTGATGCGCTGAACATCATTCGCGTCTCGACCGTGCTGACGGTCGCCCTGCTGGTGCTCGACTACATCTTCGTCGCCCCCAACGTCCGCGGTGCCTTCTTCCTCGGCAAGGTGACGATCGTCCTCTACTGGTTCCTCGAGATCTCGTTCCTCAGCGCGCTGCGCATGACCTATCGTTACTTCCGCTATACGCGGGTGCGGCGTCACGCCAGGGGCGAGGAGGCCGCGCCGACGCTGCTAATCGGCCGCGCCGCGGATGCGGAGGTACTCCTGCGCGGCATCGAGAGCGGGGCGATCAAGCGCATCTGGCCGGTCGGCGTGCTGTCGCCGTCGAGCTCGGATCGGGGTCAGTTCATCCGCAACGTGCCGGTGCTGGGTGGCATCGATGACGTCGAGGACGTCGTCGCCGACTTCGCCAAGCGCAACAAGCCGATCGCGCGCCTCGTCATGACGCCCTCGGCATTCGAGCCGGAAGCGCGTCCGGAATCGATCCTGATGCGGGCGCGCAAGCTGGGTGTGATCGTCAACCGGATGCCCTCGCTCGAGAGCGGCGATACGCCGCGGCTCACGGCCGTCGCGGTCGAGGACCTCCTGCTGCGGCCGAGCGAGACGATCGACTATGCGCGCCTGGAAGCGCTGATCAACGGCAAGGCGGTGATCGTCACTGGCGGCGGCGGCTCGATCGGGTCGGAGATCTGCGAGCGTGTCGTCGCCTTCGGCGCCGCGCGGCTCCTGATCGTGGAAAACTCCGAGCCCGCGCTCTACGCCATCACCGAAGCGCTCGCCGCGCGAGGGGCGGCTGCCGAAGTCGAAGGGC
This sequence comes from Bradyrhizobium sp. CIR48, assembly GCF_014198315.1. Taxonomy (NCBI): domain Bacteria; kingdom Pseudomonadati; phylum Pseudomonadota; class Alphaproteobacteria; order Hyphomicrobiales; family Nitrobacteraceae; genus Bradyrhizobium; species Bradyrhizobium sp. CIR48. The sequence continues at coordinate 171,032 of NZ_JACIHG010000002.1, read as the reverse complement.
GGATCGCCGACATCCGCGACCGCGAGCGCATCATGCGCCTGATGGCCGGGTTCAAGCCGGACATCGTGTTCCACGCCGCCGCGCTCAAGCACGTGCCGATCCTCGAACGCGACTGGAGCGAGGGCGTCAAGACCAACATCTTCGGCTCGATCAACGTTGCGGATGCCGCCGTTGCCGCCGGCGCCGAAGCCATGGTGATGATTTCGACCGACAAGGCGATCGAGCCGGTGTCGATGCTCGGCCTGACCAAGCGCTTTGCGGAGATGTACTGCCAGGCGCTGGATCACGACCTCGCAGCCGGGGCGCACGGCGCCAAGCCGCCGATGCGGCTGATCTCCGTCCGGTTCGGCAACGTGCTGGCTTCGAACGGCTCGGTGGTTCCGAAATTCAAGGCCCAGATCGAGGCCGGCGGCCCGGTGACGGTGACGCATCCCGACATGGTCCGCTACTTCATGACCATCCGCGAGGCCTGCGATCTCGTCATCACCGCGGCCACGCATGCGCTCGGAACGCACCGTCCTGACGTCTCCGTCTACGTGCTCAACATGGGCCAGCCGGTGAAGATCGTCGATCTCGCCGAGCGTATGATCCGCCTTTCCGGGCTGCAGCCCGGCTACGACATCGAGATCGTGTTCACGGGCATGCGGCCGGGCGAACGCCTGCACGAGATCCTGTTCGCCACCGAGGAGCCGACCCGCGAGATCGGCGTCGCCGGGATCATGGCCGCGCAGCCGAACGAGCCGCCGATGCAGACGTTGCGCAAATGGATCGCGGCGCTGGAGCAGGCGATCGCACGCGACGATCGCGCCACCATCAGGACCATCCTGAAGGATGCGGTGCCCGAATTCGGGTCGACCGCGGCCTGACCATGCAGCCTCGGGGCAAGATCGTCGTCGCGAGCCAGCATTATCCGCCGGATACGAGCACGACGGCGGCGATCATGGCCGAAATCGCCTGCCGTCTCGCCGCCGAGCGCGAGGTCGTCGTGCTCTCGGGCTGGCCGGGCGCATTGCCGGCCTTGCAGACCGGCCCGGGCAAGCCGCGCGTCGTCGCAATCAAGAACCGCATGGCGGGCAAGGCGGCGCTGGTGCGGCGCGGGGTCTCGGAGCTGCGGTTCGCGGCGCGCACGTTCTTTGCCTTGCTGCGCGAGCTTAAGGCAGGCGACGTTGTGCTCACGGTCACCGCCCCGTTCATGCTGCCTTACGCGGTGGCGGCGGCAGCCAGGTTCAAGGGCGCGCGCTCGGCGCTGATCATGCACGACCTCTTTCCCGACGTGCTGGTGATGGCGGGCCTGCTGAAACCGGGCTCGTTCGTGACGCGGACGATGCGCGCCGCCAACAGCCTGATGTTCCGCGCCCTCAATGCCGTCATCACCATCGGCCGCGACGCTGAGCGGCCGCTGCTGAGCTATGCCGGGATGACGCGGAACAAGATCCGCTTCATCCCGAACTGGGCGACGCTCGTGCCCGCGTCGCGGCCGGTCGATTCGGACAACCCGTTCCGCAAGGCAGTTTCCGCGCGCTTCATCGTCGGCCTGTCGGGCAATCTCGGTTTCACCCATGATCCGGAGATCGTGTTCGAGGCGGCGCGGCTTCTGAAGGACGAGCCCGACATTCACTTCCTGCTGTCCGGCTGGGGCATCGGCTTCGAACGGCTGAAGCAGTTGCAGGCTGCGGCGAACCTGCCCAATGTCTCCTTTGTCGGGCGGGTCGAGGATGCCGAGCTCGAGGCGTTCCTGGCGTCCGCCGATCTCTGGATCATTCCGTACCGGAAGGACGTGGCGGGGGTGTCGGTGCCGAGCCGGTTCTACAATCTGCTGGCGGTCGGCCGTCCCGTGGTGCTGGTGTCCGAGCCGGAGGCCGAGGCCGCCTTGACGGTGGTGGAGAACGGGCTCGGCTGGGTCGTGACACCGGGCCGCCCGGACCAGCTCGCCGCTGCGATCCGCGCGGCGTCCCGTTCCACCGACGATGCGATGACGGAGCGCGCGGTGAGGACGGCATTGCGATTCGACCGGACGACGGCGATGAACGCCTATGCCGGTGTGATCGACGAATTGTTGCACACCCCGAACCTTTCGGAGCAACGATGAGCGAGAAGAAACCGGTGGTGCTGGTGACGGGAGCGAGCGGCTTCGTCGGCCGTCATGTCGTGCCGGCGCTCCAGCGCGAGGGATGGTCGGTCCGCCGCGCGGTTCGCCGCGCGGAAGGTGCCGACGACGATGTCGTGATCGAAACGATCGGTCCCGAGACCGATTGGCAGGCCGCGCTGGAAGGCGTCAACGCCGTCGTTCATCTCGCCGCGCGCGTGCACCACAAGCACGAGGAGCATGCGGTCCAGCTCTACCGCAACGTCAACATCGCCGGCACGCTGCATCTGGCGCGCTGTGCGGCGACGGCCGGCGTGCGCCAGTTCGTCTTCATCAGCACCGTGCTCGTGCACGGCCGCAGCAACGAGGGCCGCGCCCCGTTCAGCGAGAGCGACATCCTGACGCCGCGCGGCCTCTACGGCATGTCCAAGGCTGCGGCCGAAGCGGGCTTGAGGACGCTGGCGCGCGACAACGACATGAAGATCTCGGTGATCCGGCCGCCGCTGGTCTATGGCGCCGGCGCCAAGGGCAATTTTGCGCTGCTGACGCGCGCGGTCCAGCTCGGGCTGCCGCTGCCCGTTGCCGCGATCCGCAATCACCGCGCCTTCCTTGCCGTGCAGAACCTGTCCTCGTTTATCCTGCGCCGGCTCGGCCATCCCGATCCCACCAGCAATTTCGAGATCTTCCTCGTCGCCGACAGGGAGCAGGTCTCGACGCCCGAATTCATCACCCGTCTGGCCGAAGCGTCCGGCAAGAACCTGCGGCTGTTCGGTGTGCCGCCGGGCCTGCTCAGCACGCTGCTCAATGTCATGGGCCGGCAGGATACGCATGACAGCCTGATCGGCTCGCTCGAGCTCAACATCTCGAAGGCGCTCGCGACCGGTTGGCAGCCGCAGGTCTCCCTCGACGAGGGGTTGCGGCTGGCGCTGTCGGCTCAGGATGCCTGAGGGCGGGAAAAGCGCCGCAGCACGAAGGCGACCGCGAACGCGCCTGCGATCACGGAGACGATCGTGACCGTCGTCGAGCCGGCGCGAACGCTGACGATGGCAAGCAATGCCAGCACGAGATTGAGTGCGAACACCTCGCCGATCACCTGCTTGACCGTGAAGCCATTGTCGGTGGCGCGCTGATAGAAGTGCGTGCGGTGTGCCGACCAGAATGGTTCGCGCCGCGCGATGCGCCGAAACAGCGTGATGGTGGAATCCGCAAGATAATAGGCCGGCAGCAGCAGCGCCGCGGCGGGCTGTCCGTGCCAGGCGAGCTCCAGCAGGCACCAGCCGAGCAAGAGGCCGATCGGCAGGCTGCCGACATCGCCCAGGAAGACCTTTGCGGCGGGACGGTTGAACGGCGCAAAGCCGAGCATGGCTCCGCACAGCGCGGTGGCGAGCAGCGCCGCGGACGGCGAGAGGTCGCCATACCATCCGAGCAATCCCAGCGCGGCCGTGACAGGCACCACCTCCGCCACGGTCATCAGGTCGAGCCCGTCCATGAAATTGACGAGGTTCACGAACCAGATGCCGGCGAGCAGGATGAGGCCGCGCTCGAGCGCGAGCGGCAGCGCCGGCACGATGCGCGCGGTCTCCGGTGTCGTGAAGACGACGGCGGCCACGGCTCCCGCCTGCAGCACGAGGCGGAGCAGCACGGGCAGGGGCCTGATGTCGTCGACGAGCCCGACCATCGCGATCACGACGGCGGAGCCGATCAGAGGCAAGGGAATCGCGCCGTAGGTCCAGGCGGCCCAGGAGGCAGCCACCAGCAGCGTGGCCGCGACAACCGCGATGCCCGCACCCTGCGGGGTTGGTATCTTGTGCGACGAGCGTGCGTTCGGACGCGCCAGTGCATAACGCTGCAGCAGCGGCATGCTCTGCCAGGTGACGCAGGCCGAGATCAGTGCAGCCAGCACGGCCGGCGCAAGCGCGAACAGCACCAGCCCGGCCGCAAGGTCCGGACCCGCGACGAGGGTCGTCACTCCGGTACTCCGATCGGCTTCGACCCCTGCGCCGCTTTCTCCGCGCTGAGGATCCAGACCAGGCCGCCGAACGCACCGACGATGAAGGACACGGCGCCGAACAGCAGCGAGACGTTGACGCCCTCGTTGGCGGCAAGTCCGGCGAAGCCGAACGCCAGGCCCATCGTGGCTTCACGCACGCCCCAGCCGGCAATCGAGATCGGCATCATCGTGATCAGCATCACGGGCGGGACCAGCAGAAACACGTCGCTGAAGCGAACCGGGGCCGCAATCGACTGCACGACGCACCAGGCGATGACGACGGCGAGCACGTGAACGAGCACCGACAGGATTGCGATGATCGGTCCGCGGCTGCGGCTGAAGATCACGCGGTTCGCGATCACGGCACAGGCGTGAATGTGATGCGTGGCCCACCAGGTCTTCAGCCAGCGCCATTTCAGAGCGCCGAAAACCAGGAAGCCGAGGCCGCCGGCGAGCGCCAGGAAATCGATGAGCAGCAGCGCCGAGCGCCCGTGCGGATCGGTGATGAGGGTGTAGCTCCAGGGCAGGCTCGCGACGATGAGAATCGCGAGCGCGATCAAGCCGATCGCGCGGTCGACGAAGATCGAATAGGTTGCCGCACGCCAGCCGGCGCCGGCGCGCGCCACCAGCCAGAGCCGGACCGCGTCGCCGCCGATCGCCGATGGCAGGGTCTGGTTGAAGAAGGAGCCGATCACGTTGTAGCGCATGGCGCGGCCGAGCTCGAGCGGCGCGCCGCAGACGGCGCTGATCTCGCGCCAGCGCAGCACGCCGACGAAGATCTGCAGGAAGGTGACCGCGATCGCGGCGCCGATCCAGAACAGGCTGGTCACGGTGAAGCGCGAAAACAATTCGGACAGATCGACCTTGCGCAGCGCCAGATAGAGCAGCGCCGCGGAAATCACGATTTTGGCCGTCGACAGCAGGATTCGGCGCATCTCGCCCGCATGAACAGGGTTTGCGAAGATTTGAGGCAACCCGACGCGAGCGCCGAATTCGGCCGCTTTGGTATGGTTTTGGCGCCGATCTTGCAATAGCCCTCGTGAGGCTCTCGTGAGCCCTCGTTGGGGGGCATTATGGAGCGCATACAGCGGGCCTATTGCGATCACCTTGAGGTGACGGCTAAACAGGATCGGGCTAGGGATCCCCAGGGAACAGGATGACGGATCAGGCGATTTTGGTCACCGGGGCCGCAGGCTTCATCGGCTTTCACGTCGCCCGGCACCTCTTGGGCGAAGGCCGCACCGTCGTCGGGCTCGACAACCTCAACAGCTATTACGATCCGGCACTGAAGCGGGCGCGCCTGGCACTGTTGCAGAGCGAGCCCCGCTTCTCCTTCGTCGAGGCCGATCTTGCCGACCGCGAGACGATGGCGGCGCTGTTTGCGCAACATCGTTTTACGGAGGTCGTGCATATGGCGGCGCAGGCCGGCGTGCGCTACTCGATCGAGCAGCCGCACGCTTATGCCGATTCCAATCTGTTGGGCTTTCTCAACGTGCTCGAAGGCTGCCGCAACAGCGGCTGTCGTCATCTCGTTTACGCCTCGTCATCCTCCGTTTATGGCGCCAACACAAAATTGCCATTTGCGGTTGCGGACCGGACCGACCATCCCGTGAGCTTCTACGCTGCGACCAAGAAGGCGAACGAGGTGATGGCGCAGTCCTACAGCCATCTCTATCGCTTGCCGGTCACGGGCCTGCGCTTCTTTACCATTTACGGGCCATGGGGACGGCCCGACATGGCCATGTTTCTGTTCGTAAACGCCATCATGGCGGGCAAGCCGATCCGGCTGTTTAACCATGGCCGAATGCGTCGCGACTTCACCTATGTTGATGATGTCACACGTGTAGTATCCAAGCTGCTCGATCTTGTGCCTGCGGACGATCCGGCTGCCGCAAATGCGCCGTTTAAGCTCTACAATGTCGGCAATCACCATCCGGAGGAACTGATGCACGTCGTCGGTCTTCTGGAGCGGGAGCTGGGCCGGACGGCGATCAAAGAATTGCTGCCGATGCAGCCGGGAGATGTGCTGGAAACGTTCGCGGATGTCGAGGATCTGATGCGCGACACCGGCTTTGCACCGTCAACGCCGATCGAGCATGGGGTCCATAATTTTGTCACCTGGTATCGGGACTACTTCAAGGTTTGAGATGACGATGGACAAACGCATTATCCCCCTGATCATGTGCGGCGGTGCCGGCACGCGGCTGTGGCCGGCTTCGCGCGAGGTGCGGCCAAAACAGTTCCTGCCGCTGTTCGGCACGCGCTCGACTTTCCAGGACACGCTGCTGCGCGTCTCCGATCCTTCCCTGTTCGACCGGCCGATCGTCATCACCAATGCGTCCTATCGCTTCATGGTGCTGGAGCAGCTCGCCGAGATCGGCATCGAGGCCGACGTGATCCTCGAGCCGATGCGGCGCGATTCAGGACCTGCGATCGCGGCCGGCGCCGTGTTCGCGCAGAACCGCGCCAGTGAAGCCATCGTGCTCGCGCTCGCCGCCGACCACGTCGTGCAGGACAATGCCGCTTTCGTTGCCGCATGCCGCGAGGGCCGTAACGCCGCGAGCACCGGCCGTATCGTCACCTTCGGCGTCAAGCCGGAGCGGCCCGCGACCGAATACGGCTATATCAACCCGGGCGAGGTGATCTCCGGCGAGGTGCATGCGGTCGCGCGCTTCGTCGAGAAGCCGGACGCGGTGAAGGCCTCCGACTACGTCAATTCGGGCTATCTCTGGAACAGCGGCAACTTCATGTTCCCGGCCAGCGTGCTGCTCGATGAGTATCGCAGGGTCGATGCAGGAAGCGTCGAAACCGTCACCAACGCGGTCAACAATGCCGGGCGCGATCTCGGCTTCGTCACGCTGGAGCCCGAGGCGTTCGGCGCGGCCAAGGCGATCTCGATCGACTATGCCGTGATGGAGAAGACCTCGCGCGCCGCGGTCGTGCCGGTGTCGTGCGGCTGGTCCGATGTCGGCTCCTGGCACGCGGTGTGGGAGCTCTCCGACAAGGATGCGCAGGGCAATGCCTCGCACGGCGCCGCGGTGTTCGAAGACTCCCGCAACTGCAACGTCACCACCGACCAGGCGCTGGTCGCGCTCGAGGGCGTCGACGATCTCGTCGTGGTCGCGACCGCGGATGCGGTGCTGGTCTCGCGCCAGAAGGATGCCAATGGCCTGAAGCGTCTCGTCACCAAGTTGAAGGCGGTCGCGCCGAAGGTCACCGAGGAGCATCTCAAGGTGCATCGGCCCTGGGGCAGCTATCAGTCCGTCGACAATGGTGAGCGCCACCAGGTCAAGCGCATCGTGGTGAAGCCGGGCGGGCGGCTGTCGCTGCAGAAGCACCATCATCGCGCAGAGCACTGGATCGTGGTCCGCGGCGCCGCCCGCGTCACCGTCAACGAGGCCGTGAAGACCGTGCACGAGAACGAGTCGATCTACATCCCGATGGGCGCCGTGCATCGGATGGAGAACCCCGGTAAAATCATGCTGGAACTGATCGAGGTCCAGACTGGAAGCTATCTCGGGGAAGACGACATCATCCGGATTGAAGACGACTATCAAAGGTCGTAACCAGCAAACTCCGAATCACGTGACCCGGGCCAAAGACGCGATATTTTTCGGCTTAAGGCCCGGGGAACGTGTAACTTTTTGAATCAAATCGTGTCCGGGCCGCCAAGGCGGCATTCGCCACAAATGTGGCGTCCGTGCTAGAAGCGCGCCGGGGATTTGCGTTGAATCGGGGTTTACTCAGATGAGTTCCAAAGGGTCTGCACCGGCAAAGGCCGGCTTGCGCGTCGGCGTCATTGGCGCTGGCGTGATGGGGAGCAACCACGCGCGCGTGCTTGCGGGTCTTCCCGGCGTCAGCCTCGTCGGCGTCGTCGATCCTTCGCCGGCACATCGCACACGCGCGACGGAACTTGCCAGTTGCGCAAGCTTCGAGACGCTCGACCAGCTCTTCGCCGAAGGCGTCGACGCCGTCACCATCGCAGCTCCCACCCATCTGCATCACGAGGTCGCGCTCGCCTGCATCGCCAGGAACATTCATGTTCTGGTCGAGAAGCCGATCGCATCCACGGTGGAGGAGGGCCGCGAGATCGTCGCTGCCGCGCAAAAGGCCGGCGTCACGCTGATGGTCGGCCATGTCGAGCGCTTCAATCCGGCGGTCGCCGCCGTCAAGCAGGCGATCGCGGGCGAAGACATTCTTTCCATCGCGATCACGCGCGTCGGCCCGTTCCCGCCGCGCATGTCCAATGTCGGTGTCGTCATCGACCTCGCCGTGCACGACATCGACCTGATCCGCTGGTTCACCGAATCCGACATCGTCGAGGTGCAGCCGCAATTGTCGAGCGCGGTCGCCGAGCGCGAGGACATCGCGCTGCTGCAGTTCCGCACCGAGAGCGGCGTGCTCGCCCACATCAACACCAACTGGCTGACGCCGTTCAAGGCGCGCAGCGTCACGGTCGCGACGCGCGGCAAATACGTGATGGGCGATCTGCTCACGCGCCAGGTCACCGAGTGCTTCGGCTTCAAGCCGGACGGCAGCTACTCGATGCGGCATCTGCCGGTCGGACATGACGAGCCGCTCCGTGCCGAGCTGATCGCGTTCCTCAAGGCGGTGCGCAACGGCGAGACGCCGGCGGTCACCGGCGACGAAGGCGTCGCCAGCCTCGAGATCGCGACGCAGTGCCTGGAGACGCCGTCGCGGCCCGCGGCCAAATCGCCCGCCCTCAAGGGCCCGCGCCGCGTCGCCGGCTGAACCCCTTCATCCATGTCGACCATTCAAGAAGGCGCCAAGAGCCAGGTCATGAACCAGCATCTGCGTTCCGAACCCATTCCCTTCATCGACGTCGCCTCGCAGCGCCGCCGGCTCGGCGCTTCGCTGGATGCCGCGGTCAAGCGCGTTCTCGACCACTGCCAGTTCGTCAATGGCCCTGAAGTCGCCGAGCTCGAGAAGCAGCTCGCGACTTATAGCGGTGCCAAGCACGTGATCGGCTGCGCCAGCGGCACCGACGCACTTCTCATGGTGCTGATGGCAAAGAACGTCGGTCCCGGCGATGCCGTGCTGTGTCCGTCCTTCACCTTCATCGCGACCGCGTCGCCGGCGGCCCGGATGGGCGCGACCCCTGTCTACGTCGATGTCGACGAGACGACCTTCAACATGAGCCCGGAGTCGCTCAAGCGCGGCATCGCAACCGCCCGCAAGGCCGGCCTGAAGCCGGTTGCGGTCATTCCGGTCGATCTGTTCGGCCAGCCCGCCGACCACGATGCCATCGCCGAGATCGCCAGGGCCGAAGGCCTGTTCGTGATCGACGACGCCGCGCAAGGGTTCGGTGCGAGCTACAGGGGCCGCAAGCTCGGCACCTTCGGGCTCGCCACCACGACCAGCTTCTTCCCCGCAAAGCCGCTCGGCTGCTTCGGCGACGGCGGCGCGATCTTCACCGATGACGACGATCTCGCGGCCACCTTGCGCAGCATCCGCGTGCACGGGCAGGGCGTCGACAAATACGACAACGTCCGCCTCGGCCTGACCGGCCGGCTCGACACCATGCAGGCCGCGATCCTGATCGAGAAGCTGAAGATCTTCGACGACGAGATCGCCGCCCGCAACAAGGTCGCCGAGCGCTACGCGCGGGGCCTGAGCAACGTCGTCACCGTGCCGCGCCTGGCACCCGGCAACACCTCGGTCTGGGCGCAGTACACGATCCGTCTCCCTGAGGGCACCGACCGCGACGGCTTCGCTGCCGCGCTGAAAGCCCAGGGCGTGCCGACCGCGATCTATTACGGCAAGTCGATGCATCAGCAGACCGCCTACAAGCAATATCCGGTCGCCGAGGGCGGCCTGCCCGGTTGCGAGAGCCTGTCGCAGGACGTCATCAGCCTGCCGATGCACGCCTATCTGACCGAAGCCGATCAGGAGCGAATCATCGCCGCCGTCCGCGGCGCGATTGCGGGCTGATCGCTTACCCTCTCCCCCTGTGGGAGAGGGTGGCTCGCCGCATAGCGGCGAGACGGGTGAGGGGTCTCTCTCCACACGGTATGCGCTGAGAGATACCCCTCACCCGATTGAGTTTGCATCTACCAGCGTCGCTGCCCTCGAGGGCACGGCAATGCGCATCGCAGGCCGAGCGCCCGTCTTTTTTGATCACGTCAAACTTCAAAGCCTTATCGTTAGGCTGATTAGTCTCTAAAACAGACGCATGCTCGGACGCATCTTCACGGTCGGTGGTTACACGCTGCTCTCGCGGCTGACGGGGTTTGCCCGCGACATCATGCTCGCGGCGATCCTCGGCGCCGGCCCCGTGGCCGACGCCTTTTTCGTCGCCCTCCGGCTGCCCAATCATTTTCGCGCGATCTTCGCCGAGGGCGCCTTCAACGCCGCCTGGGTGCCGGCCTATGCGCATGTCCATGGCGAAAAGGGCGCGGCGGCGGCGCGCCTGTTCGCCGACCGCATCTTCACGCTGCTGCTGGCCTCGCAGGTGGCGCTGTTGATCGTCGCCTGGCTGTTCATGCCGCAGGCCATGAGTATCCTCGCGCCGGGCTTCGGTGAGGATGCCGAGCAGCGCAAGCTCGCGATCGAGCTGACCCGGATCACCTTTCCCTATCTCCTGCTGATCACGCTGGTGACCCTCTATGGCGGCATGCTCAACGTGATGCAGCGCTTTGCCAGCGCCGCGGCCGCCTCGATCTTCCTGAACGTTTCGATGATGATGACGCTGGCGGTCGCCGTCTGGTTTCCGAGCGCGGGCCACGCCGCGGCCTGGGGCGTCCTGATCTCCGGTTTCCTGCAATATTTCCTGCTCGCCGGCGATCTCGCCCGCCATGGCGGTCTGCCGCGGTTTGCGCCGCTCAAGCTCGACGAAGACGTCCGCGGCTTCTTCAAGGCACTCGGCCCCGCGACGCTGGGCTCGATGGGCACGCAGGTGGCGCTGTTCGCCGACACCATCATCGCGACCTTCCTGCCGGCCGGCGCGCTGTCGGCGCTCTATTACGCCGACCGGCTCAACCAACTCCCCATTGGCGTGATCGGCATCGCCATCGGCACCGTGCTGCTGCCGGAGATGTCGCGGCGGATCACCGCCAACGACCATGACGGTGCGATGAAGGCGCAACGCCGCGCTTTCGATTTCACGCTGCTGTTCTCGATCCCGTTCGTGGCCGCGTTCCTCACCGTGCCCGACGAGATCATGCGCGCGCTATTCGCGCGCGGCGCGTTCTCCAAGGCCGACGCGGTCGCCGCCGGCGGCACGCTCGCAGCCTACGCCATCGGCCTGATCCCGTTCGTGCTGATCCGCAGCGCGGTTGCGACCTTCTATGCGCGCAAGGATACGGCGACGCCGGTGCGGGCGTCGCTGACCGGCATCGCCGTCAACGTCGCGCTGAAGTTTGCCTTGATGGGGACGCTCGCGCAGATCGGACTTGCGCTCGCGACCGCCATCGGCGTCTGGACCAATCTGCTGCTGGTGCTGTTCTTCGCCGTGCGGCGCGGCTTTCTCGTGCTCGACCGCGCCTGGCTGATGTCGCTGGCCAAATTCCTGCTGACAGGGATCATTCTCGCCGCCGCCTTCTGGCTGATCGCGCACTTCAGCGCTTCAGCTCTCGCCTCGATGCGCTTCCACGACGAGTTGACACTGGTCCTACTGGCCGTCGGTGGCACGATCGTCTACGCGCTTGCGATCCTCATCCTGTTCGGCCGCAGCTGGCTGGTCTCGCTGGTGCGCGGCTAGGCGTGTGCCGAAAGCCAACACGCCTAGCCCGCCGTCACCGCGCCGAAGAATCGCTTTGAACGCGGCCAACGCCGTGAGCGGATGGACCGTTTGTTGGGCCTCGGATGCACCAGGGGTCTACAGTGCGTCATGCCTCGCGGGGCGGCCTTCATGCGGTTCGCCAATCGTGATACGATATTCAGGTACCGTCCTCAGGTAGCAACGCGATGAGGCAGTGACCATGTCATTTCGCTCTCCCTGGTCCACATCTCGGATCGACCAGTTCGCCACCAGCAATGCCGACCTGCTGATCCTGATCGGCCGCATCCTGCTTGCATGGGTGTTTGTTGGAAGCGTGTATGGAGCACTTTCCAACTTCAGTGGCTCAGTGGGCTATTTTCGGTCGCTCAACCTTCCAGTGCCGCAGCTGTTCACGACGACCACCGTCATCCTGGAAATACTGATATCGGTTGGTTTGATACTCGGCATTGGTACGCGCTACTGCGCAATTTTGATCTTTCTGTTTGTATTGTCGGCGACTGCAATCGCACATCGTTACTGGGAATATCCCGCCGGTCCGCAACAGATCGGGCAGTACAATAATTTCCTGAAGAACATCTCGATATCAGGAGGCGCTCTGTTGATCCTGGTCACCGGAGGAGGCCGGTTCTCCCTCGATCGGAGGCTGGCAGGCTAAGCAGCGTTGTTCGTTTCAGCCGTTTCCTCAGCCTGATAGCCAATAACTTGCTTCGAGTGAGCATCGTCGGCCCCAGTAGGGTTGCGAGAGGTTGCAGCCGCACGATGTGCCGCTTGGTCCGTTCGTCTTGACGCCATCAACGCGAGGCGCAGCTGTGCCAGCTCGGCAGCTGCCAAGCCGTGCCTTTGCGGCCGTTACTACGTCACTTCGCCTTGTGCCTGAAAGCAACTTCGAGCAGATGGCTGACGAGATTTGAGAGCGGCTTCAGGCGCTCGCTTATTATCCTGAAGGAAAGCATCAGCCACGTCGCGAGCGCGGCACACCACAACAGGATTTCCAATGTTTCGGGCATGAGGACACCCATCAAAGCAATTACTGGAAATCCAAGCAGTGTTGCCGATCTGAACCCACCCGACAAGTCCTCTTAAAAGTGGCAAGATGCTGAAACACTCGGAAGAACCGTTAGCTCGCCATGACATCGCCTAAGCACGGCGTCTGAGTGTACGCCGGAAAGCTGGACCATTCTGCTGCTGGTGCTCTTCTTTGCCGCGCGGCGCGGCTTTCTCGTGCTTGACCGTGCCTAGCTGATGTCGCTCGCCAAATTACTGCTGACCGGGATCATCCTCGCCGCATCGTTCTGGCTAATTGCGGTTCAGCTTTCGCCTCGATGCATTTCCATGACGAGTTGACACTCGTCCTGCTCGCCGTTGGCGGCACGATTGTCCATGCTCTCGCGATCTCATCCTGTTGGCCGCAGCTGGCTTGTCTCGCTCGAGCGCGGCTAGGCAAGCAGGTGCTCGCCCCCAGGGTGCAACGGACATCGGCACATCTCTTGATTTTGCGCGATCGGCGTGCTATACGCGCTGCATGATTAAATGCTCGCGCACCGTCAACCGCAACCACATGACCCGCTTCGGCTGGGCCGTGGAAGGAGTCGTGCGCTAGCAATTCGACGACGACATCTTTTCCACCAGGCCCCGCCGGCATCGGACGGGGCCTTTTGTTTGGCCACGCTCCCTGCCGGCTCAACAGCAGGAGCATCCGATGCCACCACAACAGACCAACATCACAGCCGCGACGGAGGTCGACGCCGCAAGGCGTGGCCTCGACCTCTCCATCGTCCAGAGCCTGCTCAGGCGATACTGGCGGGCGTTTCAGGATTGGCGGCCGCGCGCAGGGGTCGCCTTGCAGGATCTCAGCGACAGGGAGCTGATCGATATCGGTCTGACGCGCGGCGATATCGATTGCATCGCGCCTGAACGCGCCATCGAGAGATTAAGAGACAGCACGAGGACTCTGTGGGGCCGTGGCGGGATGTGACGGATTCTTCACTGCGACAAGGAGAGGAGGCGATCATGATATCGCATGCTGCCGGTGCTCAGGCGGACGTGGAAATCCGACGATTGAATGTCGATGATCTCGATCTTTTTCGCGACATTCGCGCGCAGGCACTTCAGATGCACCCTCAAACGTTTGGTTCTGCTGAAGAGGATGCGGGCGGGGAGCCGATGATGGCGGCTTATCGCCGTTGGCTGGATGGAATGATCCTCGGCGCATTTCGATGCGGGAGCTTGATGGGCGTCGCGGGCTTCTACGTATCGTCAGATCGGCGATCGCAGCACAGGGGCAACATCTTCACGGTTTACGTGAGGGAGGAGAGCCGAGGTAAAGGGGTCGGAGATCGGCTCATCAAGGAGCTTCTTGCCCATGCCGAGACACGCGTCGAGCAGGTGCATCTCGCCGTCCTGCTCGAATCGACCGCTGCAATCAACACCTACAAGCGTAACGGCTTTGAAATCTACGGTACCGATCCCGCTGCCGTCCGCATAGGAGAGGCCACCTACGACAAGTACTTTATGGTCAGGAAATTCAGCCGTTAACGCCGTTTCCCACGGCTGTCCGACCTGGCCGCGCCAGAACTGTCGGGGGTGGCTTCGAATCATCGGCCCCAATGGGAAACGGCCCGCCTAAAGCCGTTTGCCTTGCCGGTTTTTCCACGGCAATATGCCCGGCAAAACAACCATGAGAACGGGAAGATAAAATGGCGGCTCCCATCAAGTTCGGCGTTGGCCAAAGCGTGCTGCGCAAGGAGGATGACGCGCTCATCCGCGGCAAGGGCCGCTATACCGACGATTACGCGCCGCAGGCTGCGCTCCGCTGCCTGATGCTGCGCTCGCCGCACGCGCATGCCAAATACACCATCGATGTGAGCCGCGCCCGCGGCTTGCCCGGGGTAGCGCTGATCCTGACCGCCGATGACGTCAAGGATCTCGGCAATCTGCCCTGCCTGTTCAACCTCGAGACCGATCCGTTCACCGGCCCGCCATACCCGATCCTGGCCAAGGACGAGGTGCGCCACGTCGGCGATGCCGTCGCCTTCGTCGTCGCCGAGACCATCGACCAGGCGCGCGATGCGATCGAGGCGATCGAGGTCAAATGGAGCCAGCTCCCGGCTGTGACCGGCGTCGTCAATGCCGTGAAGAAAGGCGCGCCGCAGGTCTGGCCGGACAAGGCCGGCAACGTGCTGTTCGACGTCTCGATCGGCGACAAGGCGGCGACGGAAGCTGCTTTCGCCAAGGCGCATGCGGTCGCCGAGATTGCCATCGTCAATCCGCGCGTGGTTGCCAGCTTCCTGGAAACGCGCGCAGCGGTCTGCGAATATGACGCCAAGCGCGACCATCTGACACTGACGATCGGCAGCCAGGGCAGCCATCGCCTGCGCGACATCCTCTGTCAGAACGTGCTCAACATCCCCACCGACAAGATGCGGGTGATCTGCCCCGATGTCGGCGGCGGCTTCGGCACGAAGCTGTTTCCGTATCGGGAATACGCCCTGATGGCGGTCGCCGCGCGAAAACTGAAGAAGGCGGTGAAGTGGGCGGCAGATCGCTCCGAGCATTTCCTGGGCGATGCGCAGGGCCGCGACAACGTCACCACTGCGAAGATGGCGCTGGCCGAGGACGGCAAGTTCCTCGCCATGGACTGCGACCTGATGGGCGACATGGGCGCGTATCTGTCGACTTTCGGCCCCTACATCCCGCATGGCGGCGCGGGCATGCTGCCGGGCCTCTACGACATCCAGGCCTTCCACTGCCGGGTGCGCACCATCTTCACGCACAGCGTGCCGGTCGATGCCTATCGCGGCGCCGGGCGGCCGGAGGCGGCCTACGTCATCGAACGTCTCGTCGACGCCTGCGCGCGAAAGCTCGACATGACGCCCGATGCCATCCGTCGCAAGAATTTCATTCCGCCGAAGGCGCTGCCTTACAAGACCGCGACGGGCAAGGTCTATGATTCCGGCGATTTCGCCGCGCATCTCAAGCGCGCGATGGAGATCGCCGAGTGGAAGGAATTTGGCAAGCGCGCCAAGGCGGCCAAGAAGAACGGGCTGATCCGCGGCATCGGTCTTGCGAGCTACGTCGAGATCTGCGGCGTGATGGGTGAGGAGACGGCCAACGTCCGTCTCGATCCCAGTGGCGACGTCACCGTGCTGATCGGCACGCAATCGAGCGGGCAGGGCCACCAGACCGCCTATGCGCAGATCGTCGCAGAGCAGTTCGGCCTGCCGCCGGAGCGCGTGCATATCCGTCAGGGCGACACCGACGAGATCGCGACCGGCCTCGGCACCGGCGGCTCGGCCTCGATTCCCACCGGCGGCGTCTGCGTGGAGCGTGCTGCGGGCGATCTCGGCAAGAAGCTGAAGGAGCTCGCCGCGCAAGCGCTGGAAGCAAGTGCGGGCGACCTCGAGATCACCGATGGCGTGATCCGGATCGCCGGCACTGACCGCTCGATCTCCTTCGCCGACCTTGCCAAGCGGCCCGGCGCCGATCCGTCGAAGCTGAACGGCAGCGCGACCTTCGCCAGTGCCGACGGCACTTACCCGAACGGGACGCATCTGGCGGAGGTCGAGATCGATCCGGCCACCGGCATCATCAGAATCGTCAACTACGTGATCGTCGACGATTTCGGCAAGACGCTCAACCCGCTGCTGCTGGCCGGCCAGGTGCATGGCGGCGCCATGCAGGGCATCGGCCAGGCGCTGATGGAGCAGGTGGTTTATGGGCCCAATGACGGCCAGCTCATCACCGCGACCTTCATGGACTATGCACTGCCGCGCGCGGCGGACGGGCCGGCTTTCGTGTTCGAGACCGCCAACGTGCCCTGCAAGACCAATCCGCTGGGCGTGAAGGGGGCGGGCGAAGCCGGCGCAATCGGCTCCTGTCCGGCCGTCGTCAACGCCATCGTCGACGCCCTCTGGCGCGAGTACAAGATCGACCACATCGACATGCCCGCGACCCCCGAGCGGGTGTGGATCGCCATCAGCGAGCACCATCGCCGCCACAGCCTCTAGGCGGGATTCTTCCGCGGCGGGAATAAACGCCCGCTGCGGGGTTCTATCCATGGATGGGCCCATCCTCACCTCTGCGAGCCGGAGACGTTAGCCAATGAAAAGAACGATGATTGTCGCGGGCACCCTTTTGCTGGGGGCCGGCGCCGTGATGGCGCAACAGGAGATTGCCGTCCAGCAGGACAATCTGATGCGCTCGATCGCCAAGAACCAGTATGGCGTCATCCAGAAGATGACGAAGGGCGAAATCCCCTTCGACCGGAAGGCTGCCGATCAGGCCATTGCCAGCATCGAGGCCGACGTCGCCAAGATCGCCAAGACCTTCGAGGTCAATCCCAAGCAGGACGTGGTGAACGCGACGTACGGTGCCTCGCAAAAGGTCTGGCAGAACAAGGCCGATTTCGACTCCAAGATTCCTCCGGTGCAGAAGGCGATCACCGACGCCAAAGGCAAGATCACCGACGTCGCGAGCTTGAAGGCGGCCTATACCGCGATCAATGATCGCTGCAACGATTGCCACGAGACCTATCGGGTGAAGTTGAAATAGCGGGTTACAGAGTCCCTTGCCCGGATGAGCGAAGCGATATCCGGGGGGGGGCCAGCCGAGTTGATAGTCTGTCCCGGATGTCGCTTCGCTCGTCCGGGCTACATACTGCATTGGAATTATGAAGGGCGGTTGCGATAGCGACCGCCCTTTTTCTGTGCGCAAGGTCTGACGGATCGCTGCCGGAGCAGCTATCTTCGAGCCAACGGCCGTGGCGTTGATGCGACGAGGCGCACCTCTTTCCCGACTGCCTCATTACATCAGGAGTTCCAACGCGCGGCGAAGACCCCAATCAACAGCGAGACAGGCCATGGCAAAACCGTTTCCGTCGAAGACCCACATCGGCAATCACATGCTGCACCCTGAAACGCTGATGCTGACCTATGGCTATGATCCGCAACTGTCGGAAGGCGCCATCAAGCCGCCGGTATTCCTGACCTCTACCTTCGTGTTTAGGACGGCCGATGACGGGCAGGACTTTTTCGATTTCGTCGCCGGTCGGCGCGAGCCGCCGGAAGGCATGGGTGCGGGTCTGGTCTATTCGCGCTTCAACCATCCCAACAGCGAGATCGTCGAGGACAGGCTCTCGATCTACGAGCGCACCGAGAGCTGCGCGCTGTTCTCGTCCGGCATGGCGGCCATCGCCACCACGATCCTGGCTTTCGTTCGCCCGGGCGACGTCATCCTGCACTCGCAGCCGCTCTATGGCGGGACGGAAACGCTGCTGACGAACACGCTGGCCCGCCTGTCGATCGGCGCCGTCGGCTTTGCCGACGGGATCGACGAAGCCGCCGTCAAGCAGGCCTCGGAGGAGGCCATGGCCAAGGGCCGCGTTTCGATGATCCTGATCGAGACCCCGGCCAACCCGACCAACGGCCTGGTCGATGTCGCCATGATCCGCCGCATCGCCGACGCTATCGGCAAGGCCCAGGGACACACGCCGATCATCGCCTGCGACAACACGCTGCTCGGACCGGTGTTTCAGCGGCCGATCGAGCACGGCGCCGACATTTCCCTCTACTCGCTCACGAAGTATGTCGGTGGTCATTCCGATCTGATCGCGGGCGCCGCGCTCGGCTCGAAGGCGCTGATGAAAGGCATCAAGGCGCTCCGGGGCGCCATCGGCACCCAGCTCGATCCGCATTCCTGCTGGATGATCAACCGCTCGCTCGAGACGCTGAGCCTGCGCATGGAAAAAGCCGATGCGAATGCGCGCCTCGTGGCGGATTATCTGCGTGATCACCCCAAGGTGGCCAAGGTCCACTATCTCGGTCATCACGAGGAGGCCTCGCCGGCCGGGCGTGTGTTCGCGCGGCAATGCCTGGGGGCGGGATCGACCTTCTCGTTCGACATCGTCGGCGGCAAGGATGCTGCGGTGAAATTCCTCAACGCGCTGCAGATCCTCAAGCTGGCGGTCAGCCTCGGCGGCACGGAATCGCTCGCCAGCCTGCCCGCGACCATGACCCATTCCGGCGTTCCCGCCGACATCCGCCGGAAAATCGGCGTGCTCGATTCCACGATCCGGCTGTCGATCGGCATCGAGAATCCCTCCGACCTGATTGCCGACCTCACGCAGGCGCTGAACGCGGCTTAAGGCGCGGCCGGAATCGAAAAGGCCGGACGCCCCTCCCGCGCCCGGCCTTCACGCAACGAAGCAGCGTCGCGGCTTACTTCGTCACCTGGCCGCGGATCTCGCCGCCCGGGTTCGCCGCGGTGTGGATGTTAATGTAGAGCTTGCCGCCGAGCAGATCGGCGGCCTGCGCGTCGGTGAGCGTCGCTTCGCCCTTGACGGGGCTCGCGGCCGCATTCGGGATCGCAACGGCCACGCCTGCGTTCTTGCCGGCCTCGGCCGGGCCGTGGAAATGCGCGGCGGTGGCGGGCCCGGAGAGCCCGGAATAGGTGACGGTCCACGACAGCTTCTTGCTGGCGGCATCATAGTCCAGATCGGCGGTTCCGGTGCCGCTGGTGGTCGTTGCCGGCACCTCGGACTTGCCGTCGAGCGTTGCTTTCAGCTTTTCGGCGCTGGCCGGGCCGGCAAAAGCAACGGCACCGAGCGCTAAGGCGGCAATGACGGTCTTGTTCATGACATTCTCCCTGCTGAGCCCGTTCGGGCTGCCAAACTTTCAACAGCCGGCGTTTCAGTTTATTCCCGTTTCCGGCCGGGGCTGGCTAAATTCTTCGTGGTTGGAGTTGCGACGGCATCAGTCTTAGGTTCGCGACGACGAGTGAATGGATCCGCATGTTGCAACGAACAATTCTCGTGGGGCTGCTCGCCGCGGTCACTGCTGCCGTGGTCTATTGGTGGCTCAGCGCGCCAGTGGTGGCGGCCGCGGGCAATGCGCCGGCCCACGTGGCAAACCTTGCCAACGGCGAGGCCATGTTCAACGCCGGGGGCTGCGCGTCCTGCCATGCCACTCCGGACCAGCCCGACCGTGTCAAGCTCGGTGGCGGCCTCGCGATCAAGTCGCCGTTCGGAACGTTCTACGCGCCGAACATCTCTCCCGATCCGAACGACGGCATCGGCAAATGGACCGACGCCGACTTCGTCAACGCGGTGATGCACGGGGTTTCGCCAGGCGGGCAGCATTATTTTCCTGCCTTTCCCTATACGTCCTATCAGCACGCAAGGCGCGAGGACGTGCTCGATCTCTTCGCCTATCTGAAGACGCTGCCGTCTGTTGCCGGCAAGGTGCGCGACCACGATGTCGGCTTTCCGTTCAACATCCGCCGCAACGTCGGCATCTGGAAATTCCTGTTTCTGAACGACAGGCCGCTCGTCGTCGACGGCACCAAGTCGCCGCAATTCAATCGCGGCGCCTATCTCGTCAACAGTTTTGGCCATTGCGCCGAATGCCACAGCCCGCGCAACGCGCTTGGCGGCATCATCTCGGGCGAGCGCTTTGCCGGCGGGCCCAATCCGGAAGGCGAGGGGTGGGTCCCCAACATCACCCAGAAGCGCCTCGGCGAGTGGAGCGCCAAGGATATCGCCGATTTGCTTAAGACCGGCGACTTGCCCGACGGCGACAGCGTCGGCGGCGCGATGAGGCGGGTGATCAAGAACACCTCGCAATTGTCAGACGCGGATATTGCGGCGATGGCGGACTATCTCAAATCGCTGCCGCCGGTCGACGGTCCGCCGCGGCCCAAGCGCAAGGAAGCTGGCTAGCTCAGCTGGCGCCGAACGCCTTGAAGGTGATGATGGTGAGGGTGTCCTGGATGCCCGGCAGCACCTGCACCTTCTCGTTGACGAAATGTCCGATATCGGTGTCCTTGTCGACGTAGAATTTCACCAGGAGGTCATATTGGCCGGCCGTGGAGTAGATCTCGGACGCGATCTCGGCTTCGGCAAGCGCATTGGCGACCGTATAGGACTGGCCGAGCTTGCATTTGATCTGGACGAAAAAAGGAACCATCGCGGGCACTCCGAAAGCGTATCTGGCGGCTAATAGGCCAAACCCGGCCCGATTTAGCAAGCGGACTTGCCGGCCGCCAGATGCCGGTCCCTCGTTTAGGAGGTCACCACGGCCGCGGCGAATGCATCTCTGAGCCGCTGCGCGAGCTCGACCTTGCGATAGGGCTTGGTCAGCACGATCGCCTGCGCATGCGCGTGGCCCTGCTCGACCAGGGTCTCCAGCGCGTAGCCCGAGGTAAACAGGACCGGCAGACCGGGACGAATCCGCCGCGCCTGGTCGGCGAGCTCCCAGCCGCTCATGCCGCCGGGCATCACGATGTCGGTGAACAGCATGTCGATACCGGGCTCGGTACGCAGCTGCTGCAAGGCCTCCTTGCCGTTGACCGCGGCAACGACGCGATATCCGAGAGCTTCCACCCTGCGAATGGCGGAGGAGCGAACGAACGGATCGTCCTCGGCGATCAGGATCGTCTCGTATCCTCGGGGCGCCGCGTCCTCGCCATCGGAAAGCTCGGCGTGCGATGGTCCGATGTCCGCGCGCGGCAAATAGATCCGGACCGTCGTCCCAAGGCCCGGCTCGCTGTAGATGGTGACATGGCCATTGGATTGCTTGGCGAAGCCATAGACCATGCTGAGGCCGAGGCCCGAGCCCTTGCCGACCTCCTTGGTGGTGAAGAACGGCTCGAACACGCGCCGGGTGACGTCCGGCGTCATGCCTTCGCCGTCGTCGGTGATCGAGATCAACACATAGCTGCCGGATGCGACTTCGGGGTGAAGGGCGCGATAGTCATCGTCGAGTGTCGTCAACTCCGTGCTCAGGGTCAGATGACCACCGGCCGGCATGGCATCCTGCGCATTGAGCG
The DNA here is from genome assembly GCF_014198315.1 of Bradyrhizobium sp. CIR48. Lineage (NCBI taxonomy): Bacteria > Pseudomonadati > Pseudomonadota > Alphaproteobacteria > Hyphomicrobiales > Nitrobacteraceae > Bradyrhizobium > Bradyrhizobium sp. CIR48. The sequence continues at coordinate 149,393 of NZ_JACIHG010000002.1, read as the reverse complement.
CAAGGTTGAGCACGGCGGATTCGAGCTGGGCCCGATCCGCGAAGGCCATGATCGTGCCGGGCCTGGAAGCCGTCCTGATCTCGATGTCCTCGCGCAAGGTGCGCTTGAGCAGCTTGAACATGGACTCGAGCAGGCCCCGGCAATCGATCGTCTGGGGCTGCAGCAACTGGCGGCGACTGAACGCGAGCAGGCGCTGCGTCAGCTCGGCGCCCCGCTCGCCCGACTGGCAGATGTCCTCGGAAAAGCGGCGCAGGTCGGGCCTCGCCTTGAGCTGCTCGCTCAGATGCTCGGCGTTGCCGATGATGACGGTGAGCAGGTTGTTGAAGTCGTGGGCGATGCCGCCGGAGAGCTGACCGACCGTCTCCATCTTCTGCGCCTGCTGGAGCTGCTGCTCGGTCAGCTTGCGCGCGGTCAGGTCGTGGACGATGCCGACGAAGATCAATTCGCCGTCCTGCCGGGTCCGGCCGACCGACACGTCCATCGGAAACGTCGAACCGTCCTTGCGCAGGCCGATGGCCTCGCCGGCGGTCGCGAAATGCCTTGCGTGGCTGTCGGGCGCGGTGCCCGCCTCGGGCATCAGCATCCTGACGTTCCGGCCCATGACCTCGTCGGCAGAGTAGCCGAACAAGCGCTCGCAGGCCGGATTGAACAGCAGAATATGGTCCTGCGCGTCGAGCAGGATGACCCCGTCGACCGCGGTCTCGACGATCGCGGTGAGGCGCGCCACGCTCTCGCGCATCGCGCGCTGGGCGTCGCTGACCTGCTTGAGCAGCAGCGTCGCGTCCCGGCTCTTGATCTCCTCCTCCTCGAGCGCGGCCTGGACCTGCCGCAGCTCGAACGGCGAGGGGATCGTCAGGATCTTCGGCAGCAGCGGCCAGAGCGCGCCCGCCGTGACCACGGATGCCACCGCGGTCGCCGCCTTGACCATGCCCTCGATGCCATAGACCGGGACCCAGAGCGTGTAGATCGACAGCACATGGGTGAGGCCGCACGCCATGATGAAGATCGCGAAGGCCCAATAGACCCAGCCGAACTTGAGGTCGCGCCGCTTGGTGACCAGGATCGCAAGGGCAAACGGAATCGAAAAATAGGCGGCGGCGATGCAGGCGTCGGACACGACGTGAAGCCAGATCAGCTCAGGCTCCCACAACAGGCAGATGCCGTGCGGCGACAGCATGGACGAGTCGAGGAGACGTTCAAAAAAGGCCCACATCATTCCCACCCCAAGATTCCGTTCCAGGCGGCTTGCGGGCCGGGAGCCCGCAACATGGGTGTCGCTGGACAGTTCCACTCTCACCTCGCGCTCTTCGGCGAAGCAGGTGAGGTTCGAGACTATACCAAGGGTCCGGCGCGGTTGCATTTTCAAGTCCGCACGATTGCGGGGCGAGCCGGCCCGCTGTTTGCCTGATTCGCAGGGAATGCACGGCGTCGCGAATCACTATCGGCCGCGGCTCGGCGCGCTTGCCGGTGTTCCACGGCCGCGCTAGGACAGGTCATGGCGGTGTCCTTATCCAGCAAAGGTGCCCGGCGATGACGACCCCGGTCGCACTCACCATCGCCGGCTCCGATTCGAGCGGCGGCGCCGGCATCCAGGCCGACCTGAAGACGTTTGCCGCGCTCGGCGTCTACGGCGCGTCCGTCATTACGGCCTTGACCGCGCAGAACACGCGCGGCGTCACCGGCATTCATGCGGTGCCGGCCGAGTTCGTCACCGCGCAGATCGATGCGGTGTTTTCCGATCTCGACATTGGCGCGGTGAAGATCGGCATGGTGGCCCAGGTCGCCAGTATCGATGCGATCGCGGCCGCGCTGTCGCGCTGGGCGCCGGGGCACGTCGTGCTCGATCCCGTGATGGTGGCGACCTCCGGCGACCGCCTGCTGGCATCCGAGGCCGTCGACGCGCTCCGCACAAAACTGATACCGCTGGCGTCGGTGATCACGCCCAATCTGCCGGAGGCCGCGGCTCTGCTCGACGAGCCGATCGCGGCAAGCGAGGCCGAGATCGAAACCCAGGGGCATCGCCTGCTGGCGCTCGGCTGCGGTGCGGTCCTGATCAAGGGCGGACACGGCGAGGGCGCCGAGAGCACCGACTATCTCGTCACGTCCGAAAGCACGATCGCGCTTGCGGCGCCGCGCGTTGCCACACGCAACACCCATGGCACCGGCTGCTCGCTGTCCTCGGCGGTCGCGGCGGGGCTCGCCAAGGGCGAAGGTCTGGAGCTTGCCGTGCGCAACTCCAAGACCTGGATCAGCGCGGCCATCGCAGCCGCTGACCGCTTCAGCGTCGGTCATGGCCACGGCCCGGTCCATCATTTCCACAAGTTCTACTGAGGCGGGCGGCCAGCGGGAGCGCAGGCGTTCGTCTGTTCAGCGCTGCTCGTGTGGGTAGTTCACCCTCCCCTGGAGGGGGAGGGTAGGATTGCTGCGGCGCCCCCTGCGGCGCCATGTCGCCTGATTGTCGCATGCGACTGATATTCGCGGAGAGGGCGAGGCAAGGCGTGATTCGTATCTGAAGGTGCCTCAAAAGTTCAATCGGTCATCCCCCTGTCACGGGACATTGTTACAGGCTGGCGCATGGGAAGTTACGATGTGAGTGACGAGAGCCCGGAGCGGCGCTTTCGCACGTTGTTCATCTCCGACGTTCATCTCGGAGCCCGCGGTTCTCAAGCCGATCTTCTGCTCGACTTCCTGCGCTACCATGATGCCGACACGATCTATCTGGTCGGCGACATCGTCGACGGCTGGGCGCTGAAATCGAGCTGGAACTGGCCGCAATCCCACAATGACCTCGTGCAGAAGCTGCTGCGCAAGGCGCGCAAGGGCGCCAAGGTCGTCTACATCCCCGGCAATCACGACGAGTTCCTGCGCAACTATTACGGCACGCATTTCGGCGGCATCGACGTCGTCGAGAACACCGTCCACACCGGCGTGGACGGCAAGCGTTATCTCGTCATCCACGGCGACATCTTCGATCTCGTGGTGCAGAACGCGCGCTGGCTCGCCCATCTCGGCGACAAGGCCTACGACTTCGCGATCCAGATGAATCGCTTCGTCAACTTCTTCCGCCGCCTGTTTGGCGTGCCCTATTGGTCGCTGTCGCAATGGGCCAAGCAGAAGGTCAAGAACGCCGTCAACTATATCGGCGCGTTCGAGCAGGCGCTCGCCGCCGAGGCGCGGCGCCACGACGCCGATGGCGTGATCTGCGGCCACATCCACTACGCCGTGATCCGCGACGAGGGCGGCATCCGCTACATGAATTGCGGCGACTGGGTCGAGAGCTGCACGGCCCTGGTCGAGCACGACGACGGCCATTTCGAGATCATCACCTGGGCGGATCATTTGCAGAAGCCGGCACAAGTCCCGCAGGTCGCAGCCAGAGCTGCATAACAGAGGCCGCCTGATGCGCATCCTGGTCGCGACCGACGCCTGGCACCCGCAAGTCAACGGTGTGGTTCGGACGCTGACCAAGCTCGCCGACGCCGGCAAAAGCCTCGGCGTCGAATTCACATTCCTGACGCCGCAATCGTTCCGCACCTTTGCGATGCCGAGCTATCGCGACGTGCGTCTGGCGATGCCGCGTCCGGCGCGCATTGCTAAGCTGATCGCGGAGGCGCGCCCCGACAGCATCCACATCGCGACCGAAGGGCCGATCGGCCTGATGGTCCGCCGCTACTGCCGCCAGCGCAGACTGCCGTTCACGACCAGCTTCCACACCCGCTTTCCCGAATATGTCCGCGCCCGCGTGCCGGTGCCGGGCTCGCTGATCTGGCGGGCGCTGCGCCGCTTCCACAGCGCCAGCCGCGCCGTGATGGCTGCAACGCCTGCGCTCGCCCGCGAGCTGACCGAGCGCGGCTTCGACAATGTCGTGCTGTGGCCGCGCGGCGTCGACACCCAGCTGTTCCACCCCCGCGCCATCGATCTCTGCCTGCCGGCGCCGGTGTTCCTGTCGGTCGGCCGCGTCGCCGTGGAGAAGAATCTCGAGGGCTTCCTCGACCTCGATCTGCCCGGCACCAAGGTCATCGTCGGCGACGGCCCCGCGCGCGCCTCGCTCGAAGAGGCCTATCCCGATGCGATCTTCCTCGGCGAGAAGCACGGCGAGGAACTGGCGGATATCTATGCGGCCGCCGACGTCTTCGTGTTTCCGAGCAAGACCGACACGTTCGGCCTGGTGCTGCTCGAAGCGCTCGCAAGCGGCCTGCCGGTGGCCGCTTTCCCGGTGAAGGGCCCCCGCGACGTCATCGGTGATGCCCCGGTCGGCGCGCTCGATCACGACTTGCGCAGCGCCTGCTTCGCGGCATTGGATATCTCTCGGCAGGACTGCGTCGCGTTCGCGGCCAATTACACCTGGGAAGCCTCGGCGAGGGCCTTTGTGGCCAGCATTGAGGCGGTAGGCGCGGTGCTGCCTGGCCGGAACGGCGCGGAACAGCCGCGCTTCGTGGCCTGACGAGGACAAATCCTCGCGCGGAGGTGTCTTGCCCGGGCCTCATCGGCCGCGATAACATTCGGCCATGACCGAACAGCTCCTCCCGATCGGCCCCGCCGATATCGACGCCGCAGCGCGCGTGATCGCGCCCTACGCCATCCGCACTCCGCTGTTGTCCTTTCCCGTGCTCAACGAGCGCGTCGGCGCGAAGGTGTTCTTGAAACCGGAGATGCTCCAGCGCACCGGCTCGTTCAAGTTCCGCGGCGCCTTCAACAAGGTGTTCTCGATCCCGCAGGACAAGCGCGCCGGCGGCGTCGTGGCGTTCTCCTCCGGCAACCACGCCCAGGGCGTGGCGGCCGCGGCAAAAATCCTCGACATGCAGGCGACCATCGTGATGCCCGCGGATGCGCCGTTGTCCAAGCGCGAGCGCACCAAATCCTATGGCGCCGAGGTCGTGCTCTATGATCGCGACAAGGACGACCGCGAGGCGATCTCGCGCGGCATCGCCGAAAAGCGCGGCGCGACGCTGGTGAGGCCCTATGACGATCCCTTCGTGATCGCGGGGCAGGGCACCGCCGGCCGCGAGATCGCGGAAGACTTGGCTGGCCTCGGCCTTAGCCCCGACATCGTGGTGGCACCGGCCTCCGGCGGCGGCCTGATCGCGGGCGTCGCGACCGCAGTGAAGGCGCGCTATCCGCAGGCCCAAATCGTGGTGGCCGAGCCCGAGGCGTTCGACGATCACGGCATTTCGCTGAGCGCCGGCCATCGCGAGCCGCATCCGCCAGCGGGCCGAACCATCTGCGACGCGTTGATGGCCCTGATCCCCGGCGAGATGACGTTCGCGATCAACAGCAAGCTGCTCGCGCGCGGCGTCACCGCGTCGGACAAGGAAGTCGGCGCCGCCGTCGCCTTCGCCTATCGCGAGCTGAAGCTCGTGGTGGAGCCGGGCGGTGCCGTCGGCCTCGCCGCGCTGCTGGCGGGCCGGCTCGATGTTGCCGGCAAGAACGTCGTGATCGTGCTCTCCGGCGGCAATGTCGACGCCGACCTGTTCGCCGAGCTGGTGGCCTAGCCGTCATTCCGGGCCTGCGCCTTTCGGCGCATCCCGGAATGACCACGTCTAAGGGTTTATGAAGAAGGGGCAGAGCGTTGCCGCTCTGCCCCTTTTTTGTGTTTGTCGATCTTGTGGATCGAACTAACCGCTTGCTCGGTACAACCTCTCCTGCTTGCGGGGGAGGTCGGCGCGAAGCGCCGGGCGGGGGCTCTTTCCTCTTGGGGATTGTCCCGTTGTGGAGAGATCCTCTCCCTAACCCTCCCCCGCAAGCGGGGGAGGGAGCGCACCTTCTCCTTGCCCAATCAGTGCATGAAGCCGCCGCGACGGTTGCCGCCGCCCATGCTCGGCGCCTGGTTCATCGACTGCCGGAAGTTGTTGTTGCTGTTGACCATGCGGCTCGGCATCGTGTTGAGCTGCGGGCGGTTGTTCTGGACGTTGTTCTGCACCTGCACCTTGTTCACCGGATTGTTGTTGGGCTTCACGATGCCGGTGTTGCCGTTGTTGACGCGGATCGGGTTGTTCTGTGTCTGAACGGGCTTCACGTCGACAGTCGAGCCGCCCTTGCCGACATTCACCGGCATGCTCACGATCTTGCCCGGCTTGCCATTGGCGTTGCCAGCGTCCGGCTTGTTGTTGGTCGCCGGCAGGGTGACGATCTTGCCGATGCCGCCATTGCTGGTGGTCGTGTTGGTCGGCGCAGGCAGGGTGACGATCTTGCCCGGGGTCTGTGACGGCGTGCCGTTCGGCTGGTTGTTGCCCGAGGGCAGGTTGCCGATCTGGCCACCATTTCCGAGCTTGCCGATGACATTGCCGTCGACCTGCTTCTGCACGACCGGCAGATTACCGTTGATCTGGCCGCCATTACCCTGCTGCAGCGGCATGTACTTCGGCTGGCCGAGATTGCCGATCTTGAAGGTCGGAGCAATGTTCTGCGGAGCCAGGAACTTGGTCGCCTGCATCAAGGGGATCTGCTTCGGCTGTATCTGCAGCTTCAGGGCCATTTGCGCATAGGGGCTGGTGCCGTAGCTGTCATAGAAGGTCTTGTAGGCAACCGGCGAATTCACGAGCACCGCCTTGTGCCAGGCCTGCGAGAGCAGGATGTTGTTGAGCAGCCAGCGGACGTGGTCGCACAGCGGGTCGTGCGGGTACATCCGGATGAACTCCTGATAATATTCCGGCCGGCCCTCCGACACGACATAGTCATAGGCCTGACGAGTCGAGCGGCTCGGCAGGTTGGAGGCCATCTGCACCACCGGTGCCCTGACCGGCGCGCGGTTGGCGGCAACCGCGGTGTCGCCGAAGAAGGTGAAGTCCGAGGTCAGCGAGGAGCTCTCCCACGGGATCTGCGCACCGCTGGTGGACTGGTTCACCTGCAGGCGAACGCGCTTGAACAGCTGCTCGATCGGCACGTTGGGTTCGCGTGCGACGTTCAGGAACGCCTGCGTGTAGGGGCTGTGACCGCCGGTGCCGTCGAGCGCTTCAGCGCCCGGTGCGGTCGAGTAACCGACGATCGAGCCGTTCGGCGCATCGACGATGGCAAGGCCGCGGCCGGCGTCATTGACATCAGGGAACGGGTTGTTGCGGCAGGCATCGAGGATGACGATACGCATGCGGCTCGGGATCGTCTCCAGCGTCGACATCACGTCGACCAGCCGCACCGAATTATTGACGAGCTCGGTCTGGCTCGACACCTTGGCGTCGACGGGAACGAGATAGTTCTCGCCGGCGAGCTGCACGCCGTGACCGGCGTAATAGACCATCGCCACTGTGTTCGGACCGCGCGCGGACACCTTGGCGGAGAAGTCCTGCACCACGCGGAGCATGTCGTTCTGGGTCAGGTCGGTCGCGGCAACCACCTCGAAGCCGGCCGAGTTCAAGAACTTCGCCATCGACTCGGCGTCATTGTCGGGATTGGCGAGCTGCGGCGCGTTCTTGTAGTTCGAATTGCCGATCACCAGCGCCACCCGCTGCTCCGGGCCCTGCAGCGCGGTGGGGGCCGGCTCGACCGGGGCAACTTGCGCGGAAACAGGGCCGCAAGCGAAGCCGAACAGGCTCCCCACGAGGCTTGCTGTCATCAGGAAAGGCTTTAGGCGGAACATGGCGTGCTCCTTTGGCACTGATCTCGATGCGAGATTGGTTGCGAGGGAGCCTCGCCGCGTTCGAGCTTGAGGTCCGTGATCCCCCTCACCATGGTGGCCTTGCGTGATCTGAATCACGCTCGGAACCTGCTATGGTTAGCGATCGATAATGGGAACTGCCGTCACATGCTGAAATCGATCGATCCGATCCTCACGCCCGACCTGCTCTGGCTGCTGGCCTCCATGGGCCACGGCGACGATCTCGTCGTCGTCGACGCCAACCACCCGGCCACGCACATCGCCCGCTCGACATCGTCGCAGCGCCTGATCCAGCTGCCGGGCATGACGATGGAGACGGCCGTTCGCGCCATCATGACGCTCTACCCGCTCGACGATTTCGATCCCGACCCGGTGCGGGTGATGGCGCCGGTCGACGATCCCGACCGCGTGCCCGACGTGCAGGGTGCCGTGCTGGCTGAGATCGAGCGCGCGGTCGGACGCGCCGTTATTCCCGGCAAGTTCTCGCGGGCGGATTTTTATCGCGCGGCCGCGGCGGGGTTTGGTGTCGTGCAGGTCGGCGACAGCAGGGGGTACGGCTGCTTCCTGATCAGGAAGGGCGTGATCAGCTAGCCGGATTGGCGCATCAGCGCCGAGGGCCAGCCAATCCGGACGAGAAGGCCATCGGGGCCGTTGATGCCGACTTCATACATGCCCCATTCGCGGTGGCGCAGCACGCCGCCGGGCCGGATGATGAGATCGTCCACGCGCGCGGCAATGGCCTCGACCTCGGGCGTGCGAATGAAAATGCCAAAGGGATTGTGCTCCGGCACGCGCCACGGGCCATCGCCGGCTTGCGTGAGATGCACCTCGCATCCCCAGCCGCTCATGATGACATAGCCGGCATCGCCGCCGATGCGCGCAAAGCCGAGCCGTTCCCAGAATGGAATTGCGGCGGGAAGATCGTCGCTGGGAACGATCGCAAAGGCGCCGACGCGCGGGCTCTCAGGCATTCGGTCACTCCGGCACATGCAAGCGGTCCGCGCCGCGTTCACGCTACGCGTTGCGAGCTGAGCTTATCGAGAGTGGCCGCTCGGCAGAAGCGGCGAAACGTCCCGCACTCGAATTTGAATGGCGCGGCGGGAACTGACTGTCTATGGTTTCTCCATGTCCCGCTTTATGTGTCTGTCTGTTGCCATCATCCTCTCGCTGCTGCCGACTGTGGCGCCCGCTGAGCCCCTTCAAAAGCGTCCCAAGCCCGTCTGGAAGGGCTACGGCTTCCTGCCGGGCTATCGTCAGCCGCTGAGCAATAGCATTCCGCTCTACAAGCAGAAGGACGCGATGCGTCGGCTCGCGCGCAACGACCGCCGCCACTGGTACATCGATCCGGTTCCGCAATATTATCGCTGGGACGGCGAGTGGCACTATTTCGGCCGCCCCGGTTTCAACGGCGGCCGCTACAACGGCGGCAGTTTTGGCCCGTGCTGGACGCGCACGCCGATCGGGGCGGTGTGGAATTGCGGATGATAGGGCGCGCGACGGCTAGGGAAAGCTGCGGACGACCTCGATCGGTCCGACGATCGCTGCATTGAAGGCATCGAGGTTTTCGGCCGGAATCCAGTATTCCAGATGCGACCGTCCGCCAGCTTCCTGCACGTCATACTTCGCGATGAAGTCGCGCTTGACCGCAAAGCGCGTCACGAAGCCGGAGCCGCTCGCCGGGACATTCCAGTCGCGCGCGATCTTGATGGCGTAGTCTTCCGTCAGCACCGGATAGAAGATCGGCTGGTCCGGCAGGCGCGGCGGAAACGCGCGCATGCCGGATTGCTGGATCAGTTCCAGTTCTTTCGGGCCGACGGGGCGCCAGAGGGTGAGGGTGTCTTCGGCCACGGACATCTGTTGAGAGGACTAGGTTCAAGCTCGTACATACACCTACGGCCAGACGGGGCAACAGCACTTGGCAGCCCGGCCACGAGATTGAGCCGCGAGCACCCGTCCATCACCGTCACCCTGAGGCGCTCGCCTCTTCGGCGAGCCTCGAAGGGCGACGCCCGGCTGCATCGGGGCCGCGCATCCTTCGAGGCTCCCCGCACGATGCTGAGCATCGTGCGTCTCGCGCCTCAGGATGACGGAGTTGGCAGTCTCGCTGTCGCTTCGTTGCTCGCAATGACGCGGAGAGAGCGCTCCCCTTTACGAGAAGAACGCGATCTTCTCGGCCTGGGTCATGCGGCGGATCGGCGCGAGCGGGTCGTTGGCGGGCGCGCGGGGTTTTTGCAGGATGCCGCTGGCGAGGATGGTGGCGCCGAGCGAGGGCTCGGGGAGCGGCGTGGGCATCGGAAGCGTTGCGGCCGGTGCTGCGGCGAGCGATGCGGTGGCTGCCATCGCCGGGGCCTGCTGCTCCATCACTTCGGCGGCGGCCTCCGCGATGGCTTCGGTGAGGCGCGCGAGCGAGTCCATTGCGATCGGCGCGTCGGCGGCGGGCTCTTCCACCATGGGAGCGACGACAGGCTGAGGCGCGATCGGTTCCGGAAGCTCCGCAGCAATGGGCCCTGCAGCCTCCGCCACCATCGGCTCCGGAACGGCCGCTTCCATCTCGACCGGCGCGATGATCTCGTCGAACTCCGGATCGGGCGCGGCCATCTCCAGCGCGATGGCCTCGAGCACGGCGTCGTCCTCGGCTTGCGCGGCCGCGTCGAGCGCGAACGCGTCAGCGGCTTCCGCGAAGGCGGCGGTGTCCGTGGCCGGCTCTTCCAACGGGACGGCTTCGGGCGCGACGTCTTCTGGCGCGACTTGGTCGAGCGCTGTGCTCTCGACGGCGATCTGGCTCTCGGCCGCAATCTCCGGCGCGACGGCCGCGTCCAGTGCCTGTTCCGCCTCGGCGAACGCTTCGCCGGCGACGGTCGCTTCGGGCTCGGCAGCCGCTGCGAGATCCTGAGGCGGCTCCGTAAAAGCCACGGATGCTTCGCTCGCCATCGCCGCGGGCGCGGCGGGCGGAGCGTCGGCGGCGGATGATGGCGCCTGCTGCATCGGAGCCGACGTGGACGGCGCCGCCTGCGGCGATGCGCCGCCGTCGGTCTGCTCCACCCGATCCCTCAAGAGATCGAATGCGGCTTTGAGCTCGACGCGGGGGTCGATGGTCGAAATCTGTCCGCAGGCGGCCTCGATCGAGGCGAGCTGCGAATCAATGAGGTCGCAGATTCGTCCGTCGGCGCCGATCTCGCGCCAGCGCCAGGAGATCTCCTTGATGATGCGCACGCCGCGCGGGATCGCGGCGAGGCTCGTCTCGATCGCGGCGGGGTCGACGGCGGCGATGGCGATCGTCTCGGCCTCGCGGATCGCGCGGCGAATCTCGACCAGCGCTTCGGGCAGGCGGTCTTCGACGACGGGTTGTCGCTGCGCCGCAAGGGTTTCTTCGATTTTCGCGACCGCGTCGAGCACCATGCGCGTGTCGGCATTGCGGTTGCGCTTGGCGTATTCGCCGAGGAACCAGCGGCCGCGCGCCGTCTCCATGAAGGCTTCGCGGATCGCGTCGTAATCCTGCTCGTTCGGCTCGGCCGCGCGGGCAGACATGGGCGAAAGGGCGAATGCTTCGTTGGCCATTGCGATCTCGTCGCGCAAATCACCGCGCGTTACAGTAACGATCACCACGATATCGTCCGAATCGCAATTGGTTTGATGGCACCCGAATCACAAATCCCCACGCCAGCATCCGCGAAACGGCGATTCGCCGTCAGCCTCGCCCTGTTCTATTCGGCCGTCTTCGCGGTCTCGGGCACGCATCTGCCGTTCTTCCCGGTATGGCTGAAGGCGATCGGCGTCGACGCGGCCTGGATCGGGCTCATCAACGCGCTGCCGGCGATCACGCGCTTCACCACGCTGCCGCAAGTGACCGCCTTCGCCGAAAAGCGACATGCCATTCGCGCCGGCATGATGGTGTCGGTGCTGGCGACCGCGATTGGCTTCACCGCGGTCGGCTTGCAGCAGCAGCCGCTGGCGCTGTTCCTGATCTACGCGCTGACCTGCATGATGTGGACGCCGACGATGCCGCTGACCGATGCCTACGCGTTGCGCGGCGTCGCCCGTTACGGGCTCGACTACGGACCCTTGCGGCTGTGGGGCTCGGCGGCCTTCGCCGCCGGCTCGCTCGCCTGCGGCTATCTCGTCGACCACATCGCCGCGCGCGACCTGATCTGGGTCATCGTCGCATGGGCCGTCGTTGCGGTCGCAGCCGGCCTGCTGCTTCAGCCGCTCGACGATGTCAGGCGCAAGACGACCGAGAGACATGCCGGCAAGGCGCTGCTGCGCGATGCCGGCTTCTGGGCCGTCATCGTCTCGGCTGCGCTGATTCAGGGCAGCCACGTCGCCTACTACACCTTCTCCGCCATCAACTGGCAGCTCCATGGGATCAGTGGGCTGACGATCGCGGGCCTGTGGACGCTGGGCGTGATCGCGGAGATCGTGGTATTCGCGCTGTCGCCGCGCTTCTCGCTGCATCCGTCCACCATGATCGCGATTGGAGGGCTCAGCGCCGTGCTGCGCTGGATCGTCACCGCGAGCGAGCCGCCGCTCGCGCTGCTCGCGATCGTCCAGCTCGGCCACGGTCTCAGCTTCGGCATGACCATCGTCGGCACGATGAATCTGCTGGTGCAGCGCGTGCCCTCGCATCAGATCGCGCGAGGGCAGGGCTATTACGCCGCGTGCAACGGGCTTCTGGGCGCTGCGACCTCGATCGCGTCAGGCGCGATCTACGCCCGTATCGGCGATGGTCTGTATTATGTGATGGCCGCGATGGCGGCGGCCGGCGCGCTTCTGATCTGGTCGGCGCGGCACCGGCTCAAGCCTCAGCCCCAGAGCGAGGCATCCGGCGGATAGACCAGGCTGTCGTCGTAACGCAGGCCGTGATCGCGGTCGCGCGCCAGCAGCAAGGGGCCATCGAGATCGACGAAGCGCGCCTGCGGCGTCACCAGCATCGCGGGGGCCATCGACAGCGAGGTTGCGACCATGCAGCCGATCATGATTTCGAAGCCGAGCGCCTGCGCGGCGTCCGCCATCGCAAGGGCCTCGGTGAGGCCGCCGGTCTTGTCGAGCTTGATGTTCACGGCGTCGTAGCGGTCGCGCAAGGGGGCAAGCGAGGAGCGGTCATGCACGCTCTCGTCGGCGCAAACCGCGAGCGGGCGCTTGATCCGCGCCAGTGCCTCGTCTTTGCCCGCGGGCAGTGGCTGCTCAACCAGGGTGACGCCGGCGGCATCGCAGGCGGCGAGATTGTGCGCCAGATTGGCCTCGGTCCAGGCCTCGTTGGCATCAACGATCAGCTCGGATTCGGGAGCGGCCTTGCGTACCGCTGCGATCCGCTCCGGATCGCCGTCGCCGCCGAGCTTGATCTTGAGCAGCGGCCGGTGCGCCGCCTTGGCGGTGGCGGCCGCCATGGCCACGGGGGTCCCTAACGAGATCGTGTACGCCGTAGTGCGCTCGCCCGGCACCGGGCGGTCGAGTAGGTTCCAGGCCCGCTGGCCCGCCGCCTTGGCCTCCAGGTCGATCAGGGCGCAGTCCAGGGCATTGCGAGCCGCACCGGGCGCCATGGCGGCCTGGAGGGCTTGCCGCGTCAGCCCGTCCGCCAAGGCCTGCTGCATGGCCTGGATCGCCGCCAGCGTCGCCTCGGGCGTCTCGCCATAGCGGGGATAGGGCACGCACTCGCCGCGGCCGGTCAGCCCGTCCCGGCCGACCTCCGCCACGACCGTTACGGCCTCGGTCTTGGCCCCCCGGCTGATGGTAAAGCTGCCCGCGATCGGGAAGCGCTCGATTCGCGCCGCCAGGGAAGCAAATTTCATGGAAGTCATTTTGAACTCTGGCGAAATCTGAACCTGCTAGTTACCTCTAGCAACTAACATTAACCACTTGGGGATACCTTCTCTGGGTAAGGGCGCGTGCGCAACTATCTGATTTTCTCCGCCCCGGCACGGGAGCGGACATCTTGAGCAGCGATCCGAAGCTGGAGCGGATTGCCAAGGGCAACGCGCTGGCACTCTGCGCCACCGGGACATGGACCGCGAGCTTCGCGCCGGTCCTGGAGCGCATGGTGGCCGACGCCGAGAAGCTCGCCGGCGGCCCGCAAAGCATCTTCATCGACGTCTCCGAGGTCGCCAAGCTCGACACGTTCGGCGCCTGGCTGATCGAGCGGCTGCGCCGCAGCCTGACGAAAGGGACCGTCGAGGCGCAGATCGCGGGTCTCTCCGCCAATTATTCCAGCCTCGTGGACGAGGTGCGGCGGGTCAGGGCGACGGCCGTGGTCGACGGCGGCACGGTGACCATCACGGGCATGCTGGAGCAGATCGGCCGGACCGTGGCCGGCATCGGCGGCACGGTCGCAGGCCTCGTCGACATGCTCGGCGCCGTGCTCACGGCATGGTTTCGCGTCCTGATCCATCCGCGCTCGTTCCGCCTGACCTCGACCGTGCATCACATGGAGCAGGTCTGCTGGCGCGCGGTGCCGATCATCGTGCTGATCACCTTCCTGATCGGATGCATCATCGCCCAACAAGGCATCTTCCATTTCCGAAGGTTCGGCGCCGACATCTTCGTGGTCGACATGCTGGGCGTGCTGGTGCTGCGCGAGATCGGCGTGCTCCTGGTCGCGATCATGGTCGCGGGCCGCTCGGGCAGCGCCTACACCGCCGAGCTCGGCTCGATGAAGATGCGCGAGGAGATCGACGCGCTGCGCACCATGGGGTTCGACCCGATCGAGGTGCTGGTGCTGCCGCGCATGATGGCGCTGGTGCTGGCGCTGCCGATCCTGGCTTTCCTCGGCGCGATGGCCGCGCTCTATGGCGGCGGTCTCGTTGCCTGGCTCTATGGTGGGGTCGAGCCCGAAGCCTTCCTGCTGCGCTTGCGCGACGCTATCTCGATCGACCATTTCATCGTCGGCATCGTCAAGGCGCCGGTCATGGCCGCCGTGATCGGCATCGTCGCCTGCGTCGAGGGCCTTGCCGTGCAGGGCAGCGCGGAATCGCTGGGCCAGCACACCACGGCCTCGGTGGTGAAGGGCATCTTCTTCGTCATCGTCATGGACGGCGTGTTCGCCATCTTCTTCGCCTCGATCGGGATGTGACGATGGCAAAAGAAGCTCAAAGCGAGATCCAAAATCCGATCATCCGCGTGCGCGACATCACCGTGCAGTTCGGCTCAACACGCGTGCTCGACGGCCTTAACCTCGACGTCAAGCGCGGCGAGATCTTGGGCTTCGTCGGTCCTTCCGGTGCCGGCAAGTCGGTGCTGACGCGCACCATCATCGGTCTCGTGCCGAAGGTTGCGGGCTCCATCGAGGTGTTCGGCGTCGATCTGGACTCCTCGAGCACCTCGCAGCGCCGGAACGTGGAGCGGCGCTGGGGCGTCTTGTTTCAGCAGGGCGCGCTGTTCTCCTCGCTGACCGTGCGGCAGAACATCCAGTTTCCGATGCGCGAATATCTTCGGGTCTCGCAGCGGCTGATGGACGAGATCACCATGGCCAAGCTGACCATGGTCGGCCTCAAGCCCGAGGTCGCCGAGCGCTTCCCGTCCGAGCTCTCCGGCGGCATGATCAAGCGCGTGGCGCTGGCGCGCGCGCTGTCGCTCGATCCGGATCTCGTCTTCCTCGACGAGCCGACCTCGGGCCTCGATCCGATCGGCGCCGGCGATTTCGACGAGCTGGTCAGGACGCTCCAGCGCACTTTGGGGCTGACCGTTTTCATGGTAACCCACGACCTCGACAGCCTTTACACAGCGTGTGACCGCATCGCCGTTTTAGGGAACGGTAAGATCATAGCGGCAGGGTCGATCGCCGACATGCAGGCCTCGCAGCATCCCTGGCTGAGGCAATATTTCCATGGCAAGCGCGCCCGCGCGGTCATGGGTTGAGTGGCTGGGTTGAATAGCTGTGATGAGTAGCCGGAGCACCTGATGGAAACGCGGGCAAACTACGTCTTGATCGGGTCGTTCACGCTGGCGGTGATCGCCGCGGCGATCGGCTTCGTGCTCTGGTTCCAGTCGCTTCACACCACCAAGCAGCGCAGTCCCCTGCGCGTTGTGTTCGAGGGCCCGGCGGCGGGCCTGCGCAACGGCGGGAGTGTCAATTTCAACGGTATCAGGGTGGGCGAGGTGGTCTCGGTGAAGCTCGACAACCCGCGGCGGGTTGTCGCACTCGCCATGATCGAGAACAACGCCCCGATCCGCAAGGACACGCTGGTCGGCCTCGAATTCCAGGGTCTCACCGGCGTCGCCGCCATCTCGCTCAAGGGCGGCGACGAGGCCGCGGCCCCGCCGCCGCTCGACCAGGACGGCATCCCGACGCTGACGGCCGACCCCAACAAGCTCCAGGACGTCACCGAGGCGATCCGCGGCACGCTGCAGAACATCAACAAGATCGTCGCCGACAATCAGGAATCGGTGAAGAACTCGCTGAAGAATCTGGAGACCTTCACCAACTCGCTCGCGCGCAATTCCGAGAAGATCGACGGCGTGATGGCCAAGGTGGACGGCGTCATGCTCAAGGCCGACAACCTCATGCTCGGACTCAACACGCTCGCCGGCGGCAAGGACGGCGGCGAGCTGTTCCAGGCGGTGAAGTCGATCCGCGAGCTCGCCGACGATTTCGACAAGCGCTCCGGCGCGTTGATGAGCGACGGCCGTCGTACCCTCGGTGACATCAGCCGCGCCGTGAACAATTTCGACCGCAACCCCACCCGCGTGCTGTTCGGCGCCAGCAACTCATCGCAGCCCGCCCCGCCGCCCGAGCCGCCGAGGCCGGCCCCCACCGCGAGCGGCAGGCGCTAGGCGAGCGCAAGTTCGCGCACTTCGTCATCGTAGGTCTCGTGTCCCGGACGCGCTGCAACCTGCGCTTCGTTCCTCGCAATGACGGCTTGCGGAGACCATCGCGGCCTTCTTCACCCCGCGCGATACGAAAGTATGGGGGTCCAGCCGAGCCAAGGTAGGGGGAGGGGTAGGCCGGTATTGTCCGCTATATCGCGCTCAAGGCGTGCCCACGACAAGGCGCGTCGACTTCACTCACAGGGGAGGAGAGAGCGCGTGGTACGCCTGCTGCTGTTGTTGCCGTTCATCGGCCTGATGATCGTGCCGTTCTACAATATCAGGGAGCCGCATCTGTTTGGCTTCCCGTTCTTCTACTGGTATCAGCTCGCCTGGGTGCCGCTGACCTCGCTGCTCACCTACATCGTCTACAGGAGCGTGCGCCGTGCTGACTAATGTCGATAGCGCGGCGTTCGCCGTATTCCTCGCACTATTCATTCTCGTCACCGGCATGGGCTTCGTCGCCTCGCGCTGGCGCAAGCCGGAGACGCTCGCCCATCTCGACGAGTGGGGCCTTGGCGGCCGCAAGTTCGGGACCTGGATCACCTGGTTCCTGGTCGGCGGCGACTTCTACACCGCCTACACCGTGATCGCCGTTCCTGCGCTGGTCTACGCGGTCGGCGCCTACGGCTTCTTCGCGCTGCCTTACACCATCATCGTCTATCCGTTCGTGTTCGCGGTGATGCCGGTGCTGTGGAAGGTCGCCAAGGAGCGCGGCTACGTCACCGCGGGCGACGTGGTGCGCGGCGCCTACGGATCGCGCGGGCTCGAGCTTGCGGTCGCGGCCACCGGCGTGCTGGCGACGATGCCTTACATCGCGCTCCAGCTGATCGGCATGGAGGTGGCGATCAAGGCGCTCGGCCTGCACGGCGAGGTGCCACTCGTTCTCGCCTTCCTGGTGCTGGCGCTCTACACTTATTCGTCGGGCCTGCGCGCGCCGGCGCTGATCGCCTTCGTCAAGGACATCATGATCTACATCGTGGTGATCGCCGCGATTGCGATCGTGCCCTCGAAGCTTGGCGGCTACGGAGCGATCTTCACCGCGGCGGATGCGGCATTCGCAGCGAAAGGCGCAGGCGGCATCCTGCTGTCCCCGGCGCAGATCGTGCCCTATGCCTCGCTGGCGCTGGGCTCGGCGCTCGCCGCCTTCATGTATCCGCACACGCTGACCGGCATCTTCGCGTCCTCGGGCGGCAACACCATCCGCAAGAATGCGATGATGCTGCCGGCCTACACGCTGCTGCTCGGCCTGCTTGCGCTGCTCGGTTACATGGGCCATGCGGCGGGCCTCAAGCTCGCCAGCAACAACGACGTCGTGCCCGAGCTGTTCAAGACGCTGTTCCCGAGCTGGTTTGCGGGCTTTGCCTTCGCCGCGATTGCGATCGGAGCGCTGGTGCCGGCCGCCGTCATGAGCATCGGCGCCGCCAATCTGTTCACCCGCAACTTCTGGAAGGTGTGGGTCGATCCGAAGGTGACGCCGGCAGGTGAGGCGAAGGTCGCCAAGATCACCTCCATGCTGGTGAAGGTCGGCGCGCTGCTTGCCATCCTCCTGATGCCGACGCAGTTCGCGCTCGACCTGCAACTGCTCGGGGGCCTCTGGATCCTGCAGACGCTGCCGGCGCTGGTGTTCGGTCTCTATCTGAACTGGTTCTCGAGCCCGGCACTGCTGGCTGGCTGGGCCGTCGGCCTGGCAGGCGGATCGTGGCTCGCCTGGTCGGACGGATTGAAGCCGCTGCACAGCATCGACTTCGGCGCCGGGAAGGTCGCGATCTACACCGGTCTGTTGGCGCTCGCGCTCAACATCGTGGTGGCCGTCGTGGTCAACCTGGCGCTCAAGCGCATGCCGCAGCAACGGCTGTCCCGCGAGGCGGCCTGAGCGATTGCGGGCGGCGGCCGGGGAAATCCCTTCGGCCGCCGCTTGTCTGCGGACTGAAACGGCCTTCCATGCGATTGAAAACGCTCTAGTATCCGCCCGCGCCCGGCCGCTCGTCGCGAGCGCATCAGACTGTTTCGGGTGAGGATGTCTTGCAGGCGTGGTTCGTTCTTGCGGTCGCTGCCGGCTATGTGACCACGCTGTTCCTGGTGGCCTGGTGGGGCGACCGGCGAAGCGCCGGCGGGCCGCTGGTGTCGCCAAACTCCTGGGCGGCCGCGATCAGCTATTGCCTGACGCTTGCGGTCTACAACACCTCGTGGAGCTTCTACGGCTCGGTCGGACGGGCCGCCACCAGCGGGCTGGACTTCGCCACGATCTATATCGGTCCGACCCTGGTGCTGCTGTTCGGCCAGCGGCTCCTGTCCAAGGTGATTGCGATCGCCAAGGCACAGAACGTCACCTCGATCGCGGACTTCATCGCCGCGCGCTACGGCAAGAGCCAGGTGCTTGCGGCCTTCGTGACGCTCGCATCGCTGCTCGGCGTGCTTCCCTATATCGCGCTCCAGCTCAAGGCCGTCGGCAAGAGTTTTGATTATCTGATCCTCCAGCCCGAGCGGGCCGGCGGCGAGGCGCTGCGGTTCTGGCAAGACTCGGCGTTTGGCGTCGCTGCATCGATGGCGCTGTTCGCGATCGTGTTCGGTGTCCGGCACGTCCATGCCAGCGAGCATCATCGCGGCCTGATGCTCGCGATCGCCTTCGAGAGCGTCGTCAAGCTGCTCGCATTCCTGATCGTCGCGCTGTTCGTGCTGTTCGGACCCTCCGGCGGGCCGGCCGCTCTGCTGTCGCAGTTTCAATCGGATCCGCAATTGGGCGGCATCCTGAGCTTCGATCCGGCGCAGCCGGTGTGGCCTGCAACGATCATCATCTCGGCGATTGCTTTCCTCTGCCTGCCGCAGGCCTTCCATGTCGCCGTCGTCGAGAATGAGAGCCCAGGCCATACGCGCACCGCGGCCTGGCTCTATCCGGCTTATCTTGCGCTGTTCAGCCTCTTGATCCTGCCGATCGCTGCGGCCGGGCTCACCCGCTTCGGCGGGATGATGGACCCCGACACCTACGTCATCTCGCTGCCGATCGCAGCCGATGCAGGCACCATCAGCCTGATCGCGTTTCTGGGCGGGCTGTCGGCCGCCACCGGCATGGTGATCATGACATCCGTTGCGCTCAGCACCATGCTCTGCAACGACGTCATCATGCCGCTGCTGCTGCGCTCGCGCGTCTTCGGCCTGCACGCACAGAGCCGGCCGATGACGTCGGTGCTGGTGACGGTGCGCCGGCTCTCGATCCTCAGCATCCTGCTGCTCGCCTATCTGATGCACCGCCTCGTCAACCAGTCCTATCCGCTCACCGTGATCGGCCTGTTGTCGTTCGTCGCGGTCGCACAATTCGGTCCGGCGTTCGTCGGCGGGCTGTTCTGGCCGCGGGCCAACAAGGCCGGCGCCTCGCTCGGGATCGCGGTCGGCTTCTTCGTCTGGGCCTACACGCTGCTGCTGCCCTCGGCCGCGCCGCTCTGGCCGGGAATCGAGGAGATCGTTCGCCAAGGTCCCTGGCAACTCGCCTGGCTCAAGCCGAATGCGCTGCTGGGCCTCGAAGGGATCGATCCGATCTCGCACGCCACGCTGTGGAGCCTTGGCGCCAATCTCGTCTGCTTCCTGATGGTCTCGGCGCTGGGCCGGCAATCGACAGTCGAGCGTAATCAGGCGGCCGCGTTCGCCGACGGCGTCGTCCGCGAATCCATCCCCAAGCTGTCGTCGCGTGTGGTGGTGCGGCTCGATGATCTCCGCGCGCTGGCGCTGCGTTTCGTCGGCGCCGAGCGCGGCGCGGCGGCCTTCGACGCTTATCTGGCGGCCCGCATCGCAGGGACGGGGCCGCGTCTCGATCCGTCGGGACTGGTCGATCTCGACTCGATTCGGTTCACCGAGAATTTGCTGGCCGGCGCGATCGGCGCGGCATCGGCGCGCGTCGTGATCGCGGCGTCGCTGGAAGGCCACTCGCTGTCGCGGCGGGAGGCGATGGCGATGCTCGACGAGGCCTCGGAAGCGCTGCGCTTCAACCGCAGCCTGTTGCAGTCTACGCTCGAAAGCGTACCGCAGGGCATCTGCGCCTTCGACGCCGATTTCAACATCACAGCCTGGAACGGCCGGTTCATCGCGCTGCTCGATCTGCCGCCGGACTTCGTGCGCGTGGGGCTTCCGCTGGCGGATCTCATCGCCTTCAATGTCGAGCGCGGCGAATATGCCGCATCCGAATTCGCCGCGCTTCTGGTCAACCGTGACGTCGCCACGCAGCGCTGGCCTTATCTCTACGAGCGCAAGCGGCCGGACGGCACGGTGCTGGAGATCGTCTACGACCGCGTCGCCGAGGGTGGCTACGTCTCGACCTATACCGACGTCACCGAGCGTCACCGTGCCGCCGAGGCCTTGCGACGCGCCAATGAGGGGCTCGAGCTGCGCGTCCGCGAGCGCACCGAGGCGCTCGAGCAGGCGAAGGCCGAAGCCGAGCAGGCCAATCTCGGCAAGACGCGCTTTTTGGCTGCGGCCAGCCACGATTTGCTGCAGCCGCTGAATGCGGCCCGTCTGTTTCTGTCCGCGCTCGACGAGAGCCTGAGCGCTCCGTCGCGCGCTGGCGACGCCGACAAGGAGCGGACCCTGGCGAGCAGCGCGGTTACGGCGCTACGATCGACCGAGCACGTGCTCGACCGGCTGCTCGACATCTCCTCCTATGATGCCGGCGCCGTGCGCGCCGAGATATCCGACTTTCCGATCGCCGATCTCTTCGTGCAGTTGAACGTCGAATTCTCGGCGATGGCGCGCGAGCGCGGGATTGCCTTCCGCGTCGTCGATTGCGGCCTTGCGGTGCGCAGCGATCCGCATCTGCTGCGCCGGATCCTGCAGAACCTGCTGTCGAATGCGCTTCGCTACACGCCCAAGGGACGCATCCTGCTCGGCTGCCGGCGGCGCGGAGAGGTGCTGCGCATCGAGGTCTGGGACACCGGCGTCGGAATCGCGGCGGCAGACCAGAAGCGCATCTTCGAGGAGTTCCAGCGCCTCGCGCCGGGGGCGGAGAAGGGATTGGGCCTCGGGCTCGCCATCGTCGAGCGCGTGTCGCGGCTGCTGGACCACGCCGTCGATGTCCGGTCGCGCCCGGGACAAGGTTCGTGCTTTGCCGTCACGGTGCCGCTGGCGCACGGACCGGGCCGGCCGCTTCAGAGCAACCCTTCGATGGCCCCGCCGGCACCGGCGGAACGCGCTCTGACCATCCTGTGCCTGGACAATGACGCGACGATCCTCGACGGCCTCTCCGCGCTGCTCGGCGGCTGGGGGCATCACGTGCTGGTCGCAGCCGACGCCACCGCGGCGATGGACGCGGCCGCGACCGTCCTGCCAGACGTCGTGCTGCTCGATTACCATCTCGACGGCGGCTGCAACGGCTTGGACTTTCTCGACGATCTCAGGCAGAAGGCGGGACGCGATGTCCGCGCGCTGGTCGTCACCGGCGATCGCAGCGAGGCGGTGCGCCGGGCGGCGAGGGCGCGCGGCTGCGAGATCCTGTCGAAGCCGGTCAAGCCGGCGGCCCTGCGGCGCTTTCTCGGCGGCGAAGCCCTGAGCCGGCAGTTCGGCACGAAACCGGAGACACCCTGACGATGCGCATCCTGATCGGCGACGACCACCCGCTGGTGCAGGCCGCGCTCCGTAGCGCGTTGTCGACCGTGCTGCCCGATCTCGACATCGTCGCCTGCCAGTCGCTGGACGAGGCGCTCAGCGTGCTGGCGGTCCGGTCCGACGAGATCGACCTGATCCTCTGGGATCTGACGATGCCGGGCATTCAGGGCTTTGCCGCGCTGTTCATCCTGTCGGCGCAGTTCCCGACGGTGCCGGTCGCGATCATCTCGGCCCGGCAGGACGCCGCCACCATCCGCCGCGCCATCGCCTATGGCGCATCCGGTTACATCCCGAAATCGCTCAGCCTGCCCGAGATGGCGGATGCGATCACGAAGATCCTCGCCGGCGAGATCTGGATGCCGCCCAATGTCGGCGGCCGCGGCTCGATCCAGAGCGCCGACATCGAGCTCGCCGCGCGCATGGCCACCCTCTCGGCGCAACAGCTGCGCATTCTCGCGATGATCGTGGAAGGCAAGCTCAACAAGCAGATCGCGGGCGAGCTCGATATCGCCGAGCAGACGGTGAAGGGCCACGTCTCGACGATCTTGCGCAAGCTGGGCGTCGGCTCGCGCACGCAGGCGGCCGTCCTCGCGGAACGGCTGTCGTTCGGCCAGCCCGGCAGCAATTGAGCTTCAGAACATCCAAACAAAAACGGAGGCCGTGAGGCCTCCGTTTTCATTCGCTGTTCGTGTCGCTGCGAGCCGCTTACCCCAGCCGTCCCGCCGCATGTGCCAGCAGCGTGTACACCAGGCCCGTCTCCGAGGTCAGATGGCTGCGCAGCTCCTGCGGGCCGCGGCCGTCGCGGGCGACTTCGTCGAGCAGGCGCTCGAACTCGGCGACATAACGGTCGACCGTGCCCTTGAAGTTGCGGTCGGCGCGGTACTTGCGGGCGACCTCGTCGAAGGCCTTCTGGCCGGCGGGCGTGTAGAGGCGCTTGGTGAAGGCCTTGTTCTCGCCGCGCTGGTAGCGGTCCCACATCTCGGCAGCGAGGTTGCGGTCCATCAGCCGGCCGATGTCGAGCGACAGCGATTCCAGCGGATTGCTGCTCGCCTGCGGCGCCTGCGGCTGCGGCGCGGGTGCGGCGCGGCCACGCGGAGCCTCACGGCCGGTCGGGGCGCCCTGATTGGCGTCCGTGCGGTTGAGGAGGTCCGACAGCCAGCCGTCACGGCCCTGGTCGTTACCGGCGGGCGCGACCGGCGGTGCGTCGGTGCGGCGCGCGGCCGGCATGCCGAGGTCCGGCGGCGGCAGTGTGGAAGCGCTGCCGGTGTCGCGCATGCGGGTCTCGGCGCTACGTCCGCCCGCAGCCGCCATGATCGGCTCCTCCTGGCGCTGGAAGGCGACGGACGCGCGGCCCGTCGTGGTGACGTCGAGGCCGCGGCCATGCTGGGCCACGATGCGATTGAGCTCGGCGAGGGCCTCGATCTGGTCGACGATCACCTTGCGCATCTGCGCAGTGCTCTCGGCGGCCTCCTGCGGCATCTCGAGCACGCCGCGGCGCAGCTCGTTGCGGGTGGCTTCGAGCTCGTTATGCATCTCGAAGGCCATCTGCTTCATGCTGGAGACGAGGTTGGTGAACTTCTCGGTCGACTGCTTGAACATCGTATCCGCCTCGTCCGTGGTCTGGCGGTAGATGTCGTGCATCGCCTCGATGGTCTGGCGGTGCTCTTCTTCGGAGGCCGCACGCACCGCCTCGAACTGGCGGGTGATCGCGGCCGAGCCTGCGCCGGCGGTCTCGGCGACGACGCGGGCGATGTCGCGGGCGCGCTCTTCGGCGGCCGCCAGCGATTCATCGAGCAGGCCGGTGAAGCGCGACAGGCGCTGGTCGAGATCGGCGGTGCGCAGATCGATCGTGGTGACGAGCGATTCCAGCGCCTGCTTGCGCTCGGCGAGCGAAGCGGTGGTGTTCTTGTTGCTCTGCTCGACGACCTGCGCGGCATCGACCAAGGCCTTGCCGTGCGCGTCGAACTGGGTCGACAGCTCGCCGAGATCCTGGAGCGCCTTCGTGGTCTTGCTGTTGAAGACGTTGAGCTGCTCTTCCAGGTTCTGGGTCGCCGCGCCGTTGCGCGAGGTGACGTCGTTCATCGCCGAGACGAAGTCAGCGACGCGCGTCACCAGCGCCCGCTCGAGCGAGTTGAGGTTGTCGTGCGCACCGGTCAGCACCTCCTGAAGCAGGATGTTGCCTTCGCGCAGGCGCTCGAACAGCGCCACGGTGTCGGTACGCAGGATCTTGCTGGTCTCCTGCATCTCGGTGACGGCCGCGATCGAGACCTGGCGCGACTGGTCGATCGCCGCGCGCGAGGCCTGCTCGAGGTCCTTGAGCGACTTGCCGACCGCGCCGGTGGCGATCTCGCTCGCCGCGTTGATGGTGCGGGCGACTTCCGAGCCGTTGCCCATCATGGTCTGCGAGAAGGCCTGGCCGCGCGTCTCGATCGACTTCAGCGCGTCCGAGGTGACGCGGTCGATGTCGAGCGTGAGCTGGCTGGTCTTGGAGCCGATCGCGTCGACCAGGGCGCCTCGCTTGGCGTCGATCATGTTCGACAGACGGTCGGCCTGCTGCTGCACGTAGGTGACGATCTCGTCGGTTTTGCCGGTCATGGCCTGGCCGAAGCTCGAGCTGGCGGCGAGCACCGAACGCTCGACGTCGGACGAGCTCGACTTGACCCGCGAGCTCGCCTCGTTGGAGGCCGATATCAGCGCGTTCTGGGCGTTGAGCGCGCTGGTCTGGATGTCGTTGGTCGCGTTCGCGGTGGCCGCGCTCAGCGTCCGCTCGATCTCGGTCGAGATCGTGCGGATCTGGCTCGCGGCGTCCGCCGAGGTCGACGTCAGCGAGGTCTGGGCCTCACGCGCGCTGTTGAGGATGGTCGAGGCGGTGTCGGCGCCGACCGCGGTCAGCGTGCGCTCGATGTCCGTGGTCAGCGACTTGATCTGGCTGGCTGCGTCGGTCGAGGCGGAGATCAGCGAGCCCTGGGCCTCGCGCACGCCGCTGGTGAGCGCCTCGATGGTGGCGCCGCCGGCGGTCGCCAGCGCGCGCTGCATCTCGGCCGCGAGCGAACGGACCTGGCTGGTCTGCTCGGCCGAGACGGAGAGCAGGGTGCTCTGGGCGTCGCGGGCGCTGGTGGTGATCGTCTCGGCGGTCGACTGGCCGACCTGCGAGAGCGAACGATGCACTTCGGCCGCGAGCGACTTGACCTGGCTCGCCGCATCCGAGGAGGCCGTAACCAGCGTGCTCTGGGCTTCGCGGGCGCCGCTCATGATGGTCTCGGCGGTCGAGGTGCCGGCCATCGTCAGGGAGCGCTGCACGTCCGAGGACAGCGCCTTGATCTGGTTGGCGGTCTCGGCCGAGGCCGCGATCAGCGCGCTCTGCGCATCGCGGGCGCCGGCGGTGATCGATTCCGCCGTGGTGGAGCCGGCCAGCGACAGCGAACGCTGCACGTCGGCGGTGAGCGTCTTGACGTGGTTGGCCGCGTCCGAGGACGCCGTGACGAGGGTGGTCTGCACCTCGCGGGCGCCGGCCAGGATCGAGGCTGCGGTGGCGGAGCCTGCCGCCGACAGCGTACGCTCGACGTCGGCCGCGAGCCCCTTGATCTGGTTGGAGGCTTCGCCCGAGGCTGCGACCAGCGTCGACTGCGCCTCGCGGGCGCTGCTGAGGATCGAGTTCGCCGAACCGGTGCCGACCGCGGTCAGCGCGCGCTCGACCTCGGCAGAGGTCATCTTGAGCTGGGCGTTGACGTCGGAGGAGACCGTCATCAGCGACTGCTGGGCGGTGCGCGCACCGGTCTGGATCGTCTCGCTGGTGTTGACGACGAGGTTGGTGAGCGAGCGCTCGGCGTCCTCGACATGCGAGCGGATCGCGGTCGAGATCATCTCGGCGCGGGACATCATGTCCTCGCTGGCCTGGCGGCCGCTGCTTTCGATGCGGCCTGCGACGGCCTCGACGCGCGAGCCGAGCAGGTCCTCGAACTGTGCCACGCGCACGTCGATGTCGCTGGCGACCGAGCCGACCCGGGTCTCGATGACCTGGTGGATTTCCTGGAAGCGCGCCGTGACCGTGTCGGTCAGGTGCGTGCTGCGGCCGTCGATGATCTCGGTGACGCCGGTGATGCGGCGGTCGACCGCCTCGATCGCCTGCGCGGTGCCGTCCGTGAGGGTCGAGGTCAGCAGGGTCAGGCGCGTGTCGATCGACTGCACGGCCTGCGAGGCGCCGTTCGTGACCGCGGTGGTCAGGTAGGTGAGGCGGGAGTCGATCGACTCGAGCGCCTGCGTCGCATTGCCGGTCAGCGTCGTCGTGAGGTGCGTCAGGCGGGTATCGATCGACTGGATGGTCTGCGAAGCGCCATCGGTCAGCGTGGTGGTGAGGTTGTTGAGGCGCGCATCGATGGTCTCGATGGCCTGCGAGGCGCCGCCGGTCAGCGAGCTCGTGAGATGGTTGAGGCGCGCATCGATGGTTTCGATGGCCTGCGAAGCACCGCCGGTCAGCGACGTCGTGAGGTGGGTGAGGCGGGAGTCGATCGACTGGATCGCCTGCGCGGCGCCGTCGGTCAGCGAGGTCGCGAGCGTGTTGATGCGCCCGTCGATGGTCTCGGTCATGGATTGCGCGCGGGTGTCGAACGACTGTTCGAGTGCGGCGACGCGGCCGACGAGCTGCTCGTCGAAGGTCTTGATGTGACCATCGATCGTACCGTCGAGGCTGGCGATCTTGCTGTTCAGCGAGGCGTCGAGGTGGTTGACGCGTTCGCCGACCGTGGTCTCGAACTGCACCAAGCGCTGGTCGAGCACGGCCGTGATCTCGCCGCCATTGGCGGTGAAGCGGGTGTCGAAATTCTCGACATAGGTCTTCAGCGACTCGTGGATGTCCTGCGTGCGCTGGCCCATGCGCTCGACGATCTCGCCGCCGAAGGTCTTCACGGTGCGGTCGAACTCGGAGATGTGGCGCGTGATCAGCGCACCCAGCGTCCCGCTGTCGCGGGCGAATTTCTCGACCAGCTCGGTGCCCTGGTTCCTGACCAGCTCGTCGAACGCGCTCATCTGCAGCGACAGCGAGTCGTGCGCGGTCTCGGTCTGGCTGACGACCTTGGCGACGAGGGTGTTGACGGTGGCGTCGAGCGCCTCGCTCGCCTTGTCGCCGCTCGTCAGGATCTGGCCGGCGAGGCGGTTGCCGGCGTCGTCGATCTTGGCGGAGAGGTCGTTGGAGCGCAGCTCGAGCTCGAGCAGCAGCGAATCCGAGGAATTCTTCAGGCTGTCATGCACCTGCTCGGTGCGCTCGGAGATGCCGTCGACGATCGCGGCGGAGCGTTGCTCGAACTCGCCGGTGATGCGGTCGATGCGCTCGTTGAGCATCTCGTGGACGCGGTCGGCGAGGTCGACGAACTCGTCGTGGACGTGGCCGGTCTTGAAGTTGAGGCTGGTGGTCAGCCGCTCGCTGGCATCGAGCACGGCGCGCGTGGTCTCGTTGCTGGCTTCCTCGAGGCGGTCGAGCAGGTCGCCGCCGCGCTCGCCGAGCGCCAGGATCATGTTGTCGCCGGCATTGCTCAGCGCGCTGGTGATGTGGGCGCCGCGCTCTTCCAGCGCGCCGGTGATGGACTTGGCGACCTCGTCGACGCGCGAGGCGATGGCATCAGAGATCAGCGCGATGTCGTGGCGCAAATCGATCTGCACGCCGGAGATGGCGCTGCGGACCTGCTCGGCCTGGCCGACCAGATTGTCGCGCTGATGCGCGATGTCCTGCAGCAGGGCGCGGATGCGCACTTCGTTGTCGGAGTAGGCGCGTTCGAGCGCGGCAACCTCGTTGGCGACCAGCGTCTCGAGCTCGCCGGCGCGCGCGATGGCGCGCTCGATGCCGTCGCCCATCGCCGCGACCTCGCGGCGGATGGCCTGGCCGACGGTGACCATGGAATCGGAGGCCGAGCCCTCGGGCTCGGAGAAGCGGATCGCGACCTGCGCCATCGCCTGCGCGATCATGCGCATTTCCTGGCCGCGCCAGACCAGGCTCGCAAGGAAGTAGAACAGCATGATCGGCGCGAAGAACATCGCGACCAGGCCGGCGATGACGAGCACGCCGCCGCTCTGGCCCATGGCGGCCTGGATCGAGGGCAGGAAGCCGAAGGTCAGCGCGGCGCAGGCGGCGAGCCAGACGCCGGCGAAGATGGTGGCGAAGGTATAGACGTTGCGGGCAGGGCGGCCCTTCTGCAGGGCCTGGAGCAGCTGGCCGATGGTCTCGCGGTCGTCATTGGCGGCGCGGCGCGAAGAGCGCGGCTCCTCGACCGGATCGAACACGGTCGAGCGTTCGTTGGCGGCAGGGCGCGGCTCGAAGTTCGGCTCGTCGAAGATCGGGGGCGGCGGCGCCACCGAAGGCGCGGTTTCGTTGCGCATCGCGGCGTTGCGGCTGGTGTCCGCAGCCGTGTCGCTGATGTTCAGGGCTTCCTGGATCGCAGAAAGCGCAACTTCTGTGGGGTCTTTGACCTTTTTCGGAGTGTTCGCCATGTTCAGTCCGAGCCCTCGTTACTTGTACGCGTCCCCCCGCGAGCCCTGCGCGCTGCGCAAGCCCACAGACCGGATCATGCCGCTTGCGCGGATCTCCGAGCCGTCCCCACCCGGACGGCTTGTCCGCCAATTTCCGCAACATCCTATTGGCAGAGCGTGGCGAATGAAATGCCCGCGATTAAGACAATCTTAATCATCGTTAACAGGATCGCGCCGTAAGACCTTAGCAATAAATGCAATTCTCCACTGGACTCGGCCGATTGCGGCAACTTTTCGTCAATAAACCGGCGGAACTGCGTCTCTGACCCCATACATTTCGTTAACCATTTCCATGCTTGGGTGAGGTCAATCTCACCGCCGGACCGACGGAACCGTCGCGCGATGCCGGGGCCTGCGCCATGACGCCTGAACTGCAACGGATGGACTGGATGCCCTCGCCCCCGCTTGCACCCATCGATAGCCCGCTCGACCTCGACCATCTCTTCCGGATGACGCTCGGCGACGCCGAGCTGGAACAGGAAGTGCTGGCCATGTTCGCCGAGCAGGCGGTCCGCCTGATCGCGGCGATGGCGGCGCTGCCGGCCGAGGCGGGCGCACTGGCCCACAAGCTCAAGGGCTCGGCCCGCGGGATCGGCGCTTTTGCGGTGGCGAATGCGGCCGCAAGCCTGGAGATCGCGGTCCAGACCGGCCATGACCAGCGCCACGCTTTCGCTGCGCTGAAAGAGGCAGTGACCGAGGCCCGCGCCGCCATCGAGGCGATGCTGAAGCCTTGAGGTTACGCGACCGAGCCGGACTCTAGTCTCTTGTTTTGACGCGTTTTCTTCCCGCAAAGCGGGATTCACTTCGGCTGAAAACCCTATGGCGCCGGGCTGATCGACCCGTTATAGGACAGCCCGGACCCTCCTTCATTCCCAGCACCGCGGCAGCACGAGCACACATGGCCAAGATTCACTTTGTCGACCACAAGGGCGAAACCCGCACGGTGGAAATCGAGAACGGCGCAACCGTGATGGAAGCCGCGATCCGCAACAGCATTCCCGGTGTCGAGGCCGAATGCGGCGGCGCCTGCGCCTGCGCGACCTGCCATGTCTATGTCGACGAAGCCTGGCGTGAGAAGGTCGGCAGCCCGACGCCGATGGAAGAGGACATGCTCGACTTCGGTTTCGACGTGCGCCCGAATTCGCGCCTGTCCTGCCAGATCAAGGTCTCCGACGATCTCGACGGTCTCGTCGTGACGACGCCGGAACGCCAGGCCTGATCCTGCCAGGCCTGATCCTGACAAGCCTGATCCTACAGGCCTGCCCCTTCTGAACTGAACTATATGTTCGGCGTCGCGACCTCGATGCCGCGCTTGTGCCAGGGTCTGAGCTTCTCGACGATCTCCGCGCTGAGCGGCGCTGGCCGCCGCGTCGCCTCGTCGAGCATGACGCCGACCGACATCGCCGAGGCGATGCACTTTCCCTGCGAGAACACGACCTGCTCGAAGGTCACGGACGTCCGTCCGAGCTTCACCACGCCGAGGCCGAGCTCGATCGTGTTCGGCCAGTGCAGCTCGGCGCGGAAATGGATGTCGAGGCGCACCATGATCCAGGCGAGCCCTGGCGGCGTCAGTCCGTACTCCGGCAGCTTCATCAGCGTGACGCGGCCGGTCTCGAAATAGGTGGCGTAGACAGCGTTGTTGACGTGCTGGTTGGGATCGAGATCGCCGAAGCGGACGTTGTCGCTGAGGCGGTAGGGATAGTCCTCCAGGCGCGGCGTCGTATCGAGGCGGCTTGGTGCGTTCACCGATTGATCTCCGTCATGTCTTGCTCGTTACAGCTCAGTTATCCTGCCCCGGCAAGTGGGCGTGGCCGCGGGGTGCTCCCGCTTTTATGCCTTCCCTGATCCATCCCCGTTGGCTAGACAGGCAGGGTCACCTCTGCCCGCCGGGCGCGTCCAACCGATAACGACCGATAAAGAGACGACATGAGCGATGTGATCAAAACCGATGTGCTGATTATTGGCGCCGGCCCCTGCGGTCTGTTCGCCGCTTTCGAGCTTGGCCTTCTCGACATGAAGGCGCATTTCGTCGACATCCTCGACAAGGTCGGCGGCCAGTGCGCCGAGCTCTATCCGGAAAAGCCGATCTACGACATTCCCGGCATTCCCCATGTTTCGGGGCAGGGCCTCACCGACGCGCTGATGGAGCAGATCAAGCCGTTCCATCCGACCTTCCATCTCGGCGAGATGGTCGAGACGGTGGAGAAGATCGGCGATCCCTTGTTTCGCTGCACCACGGATGCGGGCAAGGTGTTCGAATGCAAGGTGCTGGTGATCGCGGCCGGCGGCGGCTCGTTCCAGCCCAAGCGCCCGCCGGTGCCGGGCATCGAGGCCTATGAAGGCACTTCAGTCCATTACGCCGTGCGCAAGATGGAGACCTTCCGCGACAAGAACGTGCTGGTCGTCGGCGGCGGCGATTCCGCGCTCGACTGGACGCTCAATCTGCATCCGATTGCGAAGCGCATCACGCTGTTGCACCGGCGTGACGAGTTTCGCGCCGCGCCCCACAGCGTCGAGCAGATGCGCGCGCTGGTCGCCGGCGGCAAGATGGATCTCCGGCTCGGCCAGGTCACGGCTCTCTCCGGCGCTGAGGGCATGCTCACCGGCGCCACCATCAAGGGCAACGACAACAGCGTCACGGACATTGCCTGCGACACCATGCTGCCGTTCTTCGGGCTGACCATGAAGCTCGGCCCGGTCGCGAACTGGGGCATCGCGCTGGAGAACAATCTGGTGCCGGTCGAGACCTCCGCGTTCGAGACCAATGTTCCCGGCATCTTCGCGATCGGCGACATCAACACCTATCCCGGCAAGATCAAGCTGATCCTTTGCGGCTTCCACGAGGGCGCGCTGATGTCGCAAAAAGCCCATCGCTACGTGTATCCGGAGAAGCGGCTCGTGTTCCAGTACACGACTTCGTCCTCCAGCCTGCAAAAGAAGCTCGGTGTCAACTGACGGCGGCGGGGTGGGAGGGGATGCCCCATGTTTCTGGCGCTGGAACCGTTCGCGAAATCGCCGTAGTCTGCGGCCATTCCGGTCGTGGAATAACAAGGTGATCTAATGCGGAATTTTTCCAGCTCTCGGCTGCTCCCCTTCCTCGCGCTCGCATTGTCGCTCGCGACGGTGACGCCGTCTGCGGCACAAATTGCCGAGCCCACGGCGGCGGGCCTCTGGCAGAAGGTCGAGGACGGCAAGACGGTCGGATGGTTTCTCTTCATCGACCACAACGGCATCTTCGAAGGCGTGATCGCAAAGACCTTCCCGCGGCCCGGCGACGATCCGAACGAGATCTGCAGCAAGTGCACCGACGATCGCAAGAACGCCCCGGTGCTCGGCATCTCCTTCGTCCGCAACATGAAGCGCGACGGATTGAAGTACGAAGGCGGCAACGTGCTCAATCCGCGCGACGGCCAGATCTGGAAGGCCAACATGAAGGTCAGTCCTGACGGCCAGACCCTGACCCTGCGCGGCTATCTCGGCATCGCGCTGCTCGGCAAGGACGAGGCCTGGACGCGCCTGCCTGACACCAACCTCGCCCAGGTCGATCCCGCCATCGTCGCAAAATATCTGCCCGCGCAGGCTGCGGCCACCAAGCCTCCGGCACCGACGAAGAAGGGCGGCGGCACGATGATGGCGCCGGCGCCCAAGCAGTAGGCTCGAGTTCTGTGCTGCCTGATCGACGGTAGCTTCCGCTCACGGTCATTCCCTGCATGAGCAGACGGTCTTCGCGGCGACGTTCGCCGAAAGGCGAATGCGTGCCGCGCCTGCTCCAGTAGTTCCCCGGAATGCGCGCTGGCGCCGGATTTGCATATCTGTCCGCAAAGCTGCTGGGGAGCGAGTCGCCGTCTCCATGCCTGCCGTGCGCGGTGCTGCGGGCAGACGGCGGCGTTTGCCTCGCGGCGATCACTTCGACCGCGGAGACGACATGAGACCTGCAAGACAGTGTGCCGCCGTGCTGCTGGGGCTGACAGTTCTGCTGACCAATTCGGCGCTGGCGCGCGACGACGGGCGCTACGCCAACTCGCCGCTCAAACCCTGGTTCGAAAGCCTGCACAGCGAATACGGCCAGTGCTGCACCGATGCCGACGGCTATGTCGTCGCCGATGTCGACTGGGAGTCCAACCAGGGACGCTACCGAGTCCTTATCGACAACGAGTGGGTCGTGGTGCCCGAGGGGGCTGTCATCACCGTGCCGAACAAGATCGGCCGCACCATGGTGTGGAAGCACTATATCGACGGCCATCCGCGCGTGCGCTGCTTCATGCCGGGCAGCATGACCTGAAAACGCTGACGGCGCCCGCATCGGATGCAGGCGCCGCAAGCGATGCGAAAGGCTCAGCGCGCTTCGCTTTCCGAACCGGCGCTCGCGAGCCGCTTGACGCGCGGCGACAGCACCGAAACCTGCGCGGGCGAGGCAGGCATGCCGGCGATGATCATCGAGGGTGCGGCCGACTGCTCCTCGACGCCGGCGCCGCCGAGCACCTGCACCTGCGTCGCCGAGATCGGCAACGACTTCACCTCGTAAGTGGGAAGCTCACTGGCGAAAGCACTGGTCGAGCTCGCAATCACGGCGCTGGCGACGGCAATCATTGTGAGAACACGCATTGGAAAATCTCCATTGAAGATGTCAATCGGAGGTTTGGTCGTCTCGATGCCGGAACAGGTTCGCTTGTGCGAGAACATTCCCGTGGCCGTCGGCGAACATATTGATTGCTTGATGCGCAACGACGAAACGAGGAAGACGTTTTCGGCGCCAATGTTTCCGCACGGTTTCGCGGATCGACCGGCGCAGCTCGCAGTCAGCCTGCTTGCAGATCCACCTGTGGAGACCTGGTCGGCGCTGCGGCTATGGGAAAGCGCAGGCTCATGCTCGTGCCGCGGCCAGGCGTGGAGGAGATGACCAGCTCGCCGCCGTGGGCGGCCATGATCTCGCGGACGATCGACAGGCCGAGGCCCGCGCCATCGCCGGCAGTGTTGCCGGTCTGAAACGGCTCTGTCAGCCCGTGCTCCACGCCGTCCGGCAGGCCTGCGCCGTCGTCGTCAATCGAGATGCCGTCGCGGCCGAGCGTGGCGACGATGCGTCGCGCGCCATGGGCGTGGATGAGTGCGTTGCCGACGAGATTGGCGAGCGCGCTGCGAATCGCGGCGTCGACACCCTGCACCAGGAGCGGACCTTTCTCGGCCTGTTCCAGCGCGAGCTCGATGCCGGCGTCCAGCGCCGAGGGGCCGAAATCGGCGAGCACGTCCAGCGTGATCTGGGCGAGATCGATCGGCCGTTTCTCGATCGTGTGATTTTGCAGCCGGGCCAGGTCGAGCATGGCGGACACCAGCGACGTCAGGCGGCGGATATCGCGGACCAATTCGGCCTTCAGGGCCGGCTCGGGTACGTCTTCGACCTTCGCGCGCAGCAGCGTCAGTGGCGTGCGGAGCTGATGGGCGGCATTGCCGAGGAAGCGGCGTTGCATCCTGATATAGGCATCGATCTCGCCGAAGGCGCGGTTCAGCGCCTCGACCAGCGGCTTCAGCTCGCGCGGGACCTCGGACAACGAGATCAGGCCCTGCGGGGCGGAGGGATCGATCGCGAGGGCGCGACGCGCGACCCGCTCGATGCCGCGTGAGACGAAACGCGCAGCAAGCGCCGACCCGATCGCGACGGTGGCCGCAAAGGCCAGCGCTACCACGAGGATCGAAGAGAAGCTGCGGGCGAGGAAGCTTCTTGCGAGCCGGCCGAAGCGGACCTGAGGCTCGCCGACCATCGTCGTGAGCCGCAAGGCGCCTCGTTGCGCAACGGCGAGACAGAACGTGCTGTTCTGGTCGGGTGTGCTGAAGACGGACAAGCCGACAGGCCCGCGATAGGGAAAGGCGAAGGGTAGCTGTGGCCGGTGCTCGCTGCCGTACTCGCTGACAAGATCGCCCACGGAGACGACGTACCAGAGGTTTGGACTGTCCGCCTTCAGCTCTTCGAGCGCGGGAGTGGGGCGCACCGTCAGGTTCTGCCCATCGATAACAGTGGCGCGATCGAGAACGGCGGCCACGACCCGGCACGCCCTGAACTCGCGTTCCTCCACCGGATACCTCGAGACGAAGATCGCGACCATGATCAGGAAGATCGTCGTCGCGGCGATGCCGAGCGAAAACGCAAACGTCTGGGCGATCGACCTCATCGCGGCGTTGCCAGCCGCAGGATGTAGCCGATGCCCCGCATGCTGCGGATCTCGACGTCGCCGCCGAGTTCGGTCAGTTTCTTTCTCAGGCGCGAGACCTGCGCTTCGAGCGTGTTGGACTCGATCTCGTCGTCGAAGCCGTAGATCTCTTCGATCAGGGCGGCGCGGGTGATGACGCGGTCCCGCCGCATCAGCAGCGCTCCGAGAATCAGCGCCTCGCGCCGCCGCAGCAGGATCCTGGTATCGGCGACCACCGCCTCGTTGCTGCCGAGATGCAGTTCGACATTGCCGAGCGACAGCACCGAGGGGGCGAGCAGCCGCGGTCGCCGCAGCACCGCGCGCACCCGTGCAAGCAGCTCCTGCGGCTCGAACGGCTTGCCGAGATAGTCGTCGGCGCCGCCGTTGAGGCCGTCGACGACGTCCTCCTTGGCATCCCTGGACGTCAGCATGATGATCGCAGGGCGGTCGGGCAATTGGCTCAGCGCCGTGACGACCTGGAGCGCATCTCCGTCGGGCAGCATCCGGTCGACGATCGCGAGATCATATTTGAAATTGTCGAGCGCTTGGCGGGCATCGGCGATCGAGCCGACGATGTCGACGATTCCGTGTAATTGTCCGAGCAGACGGCTGACATAGGCGCCGATCTGCGGTTCGTCTTCGATCACGAGGGAACGCACGCGGGTCGTCCTTGACTCTGCTGGGCAACACAGCCCCGAGCGTGTCGCTCCCTGGCCGAAATCTGGCGTTTCGGCTCGTTGCAGGGTTCCCATAAAGGCAGCGAGCTTGGCGAATAAAAGGCAGATGCGAGTGGGGTGAGCGGCAGTGCCGGCCAAAGTTTGGGCGCGTGAGCGCCTCCCGGCAATGTTCGGGCAATGTTGGTTCGGCGATGCCGTGCCCGGCGGATACCGGCAACGGATTGGCCGGCGGTTTTCGCCTTGCAATCTTGGGGCAATTTTGCCGGACCACATGCTGGAGCTCCAACCACACGAGTCGACCAGGCCAGGACGGCCGGTCCGGGGCCCTGTAATGAAGCATTTTGACGACGCCGCTCTTCGCCTCACGGTGAATGTGCGGCTCACGACCACCTTGCTCGCCGGCGCGATCATGGCGATCCCTCAATCCGCATCGGCGCAGACCGCGTTCACGCTGCCGGCGCCGCCGTTCGAGCTGCCGATGCTGCCTTCGCCCTCCGGCAACTGGACGGTCATGGTCGGCATCGGTGGTGAGTACACACCGAATTTCGTCGGATCGAAGAACGGCAAGCTCATGCCGATCCCGATCTTCTCCATCCGCCGCGCCGGATCGATCGACCAGTTTCGGGGCCCGCGCGACAGCGCCAGCATCGCGCTGCTCGACGTCGGCAATTTTCGCGCAGGGCCTGCGTTCAAATACGTCACCTCGCGCAAGGCCGACAAATATGCCGAGCTGACAGGCCTTGGCGACGTCAAGGCCGCCTACGAGCTTGGCGGCTTCGTCGAATATTATCCGGTCGACTGGCTGCGCCTGCGCAGCGAATTGCGCCAGGGCGTGGGTGGCCATACCGGCACCGTCGCCGACATCTCCGCGGACGTCATCGTGCCGCTGATTCAAAGGCTGACGATC
This sequence comes from Bradyrhizobium sp. CIR48, assembly GCF_014198315.1. Lineage (NCBI taxonomy): Bacteria > Pseudomonadati > Pseudomonadota > Alphaproteobacteria > Hyphomicrobiales > Nitrobacteraceae > Bradyrhizobium > Bradyrhizobium sp. CIR48. The sequence continues at coordinate 113,129 of NZ_JACIHG010000002.1, read as the reverse complement.
TCGGCCGGCCCGCGCTTCACCTGGAAGAGCACCAACGCGACCGCGCCGTATTTCGGCGTCGATGCCGCGCAGGCACTGGTGTCGGGATTGCCGACGTACAATCCCAAAGGCGGTGCGCACTCGGTCGGGTTCGGCAGCCAGGTCTCCTATCGCATCAATCCGCAATGGGAGGTCCACGCCTATGTCGAATACGAGAAGCTGCTCGGCGACGCCGCGGACAGTCCGCTGGTGAAGCTGCGGGGGTCGTCGAACCAGACCACCGTCGGCCTCGGCGCATCCTATTCGTTCGATTTCAGGATTCGATGAGCCGGCATGCGACGCATTGCTTTTCTATGGATTGGCCTCGCAGCCGCTTGCATCGCCCTCGGCGCCGCCGCGGCGTTCGAGACCCGCGCGAGCCGGCTCCAGGCGATCAAGACGGTCGGCATCGTCTCCGCCATCGGCGAGGAGATGAGCCTTTCACAGACAGGCCTTACCAAGCTCGGCTCCACCGGGCAAAGCGCCTCGATCAGTGCATGGGGACTGGACGAGCTGATCGTCCAGCAGGCGACCAGGCTGCTGGGCGCACGCTATCGCGTTCAGGCCGTCAACTACACCCGCGCCGCGTTCGCCGAGATCCGGGATTCGGCGGTTACGCCCGTCAATCTGCTGCGGAGCGATCCGTTCAAGGAGCTGGTTCGCACCGATGTCACGCCCCAGGGACTCGATGCGTACATCGTCATCACCCGCGCGAGATCGAAACTCGGAAATGGCCGCAACATCGAGGGTGTCGGGATCGCCGAATACCGGACGCTGCTTGCAGACTACGGCCTGATCCACGCGCTGTATGAGGTCCGCGTCATCGACGGCAAGACGTTCGATGTGATCGAAAAGCGGGCGGCCGCGCCGCTCGACAACACCGGGACCCTGAGGATCGCAGGCCCCAGCGGGCCGATCGACGGGACATTTGACGGTCCGGCTTCGAGCGAACGGCTCCGCGCGGCGATTGCGGATCTCATCACGCGCAGCCTGCCTGTCACGCTCGATGACATGCACCTGATCGGTGGTCAGTGAAGCCGGCTGGCGGCCTCAGGTCACCGGCGCGGGATTGAACAGCGTCAGATCGTTGTGGATGCCCCAGCGGTCCGACCACGGCTTCGTCCGGCCGCTGGCAACATCGAGGATCAGGCGAAACAGGTCCCAACCGGTCTCCTCGATGGTCTTCTCGCCGGTGGCGATGCGGCCTGCGTCGAAGTCGATCAGGTCCTTCCAGCGGCGGGCAAGCTCGCTGCGGGTCGCGACCTTGATCACGGGTGCGGCCGCAAGGCCGTAGGGCGTGCCGCGGCCGGTGGTGAACACCTGCAGCGTCATGCCGGAGGCGAGCTGGAGCGTGCCGCAGATGAAGTCGGAGGCCGGCGTTGCCGCGAACAGCATGCCCTTCTGCGTCGCCTTCTCGCCGGGCGAGAGCACGCCGGTGATGGCGCTTGATCCGGACTTGACGATCGAGCCGAGTGACTTCTCGACGATGTTGGCGAGGCCGCCCTTCTTGTTGCCGGGCGTGGTGTTGGCGCTGCGATCGGCGCCGCCGCGCGCGAGATAGGAATCGTACCAGGCCATCTCCCGCACCAGCGCGCGGCCGACGTCCGCGTTGATGGCACGGCGGGTGAGCAGCTGGATGGCATCGCGCACCTCGGTCACTTCCGAGAACATCACGGTGGCGCCGGCGCGCACCAGGAGGTCCGCGGCGAATCCGACGGCGGGGTTCGCGGTGACGCCGGAGAAGGCGTCGCTGCCGCCGCATTGCAGGCCGATCACCAGATCCGACGCCGGGCACGTCTCGCGGGTGCGCGTGTTGAGGATTTTCAGCCGCGCCTCCGCCTGGGTCATGATCGCGTCGACGATCGCACCGAAACCGTCGAAGGCTTCGTCCTGCATGCGCACGATGGCATCGCTGACGCCTTCCGGCACCAGCCGCTCCGGTGCGAGCTTCTCGCAACCAAGGCCGACGACCAGGATCTCGCCGCCGAAATTCGGGTTCAGCGCGATGTTCTGCAGCGTGCGGATCGGCACCACCGCGTCGGGTGCGGTGATCGCGACGCCGCAGCCATAGGCGTGCGTCAGCGGCACGACGTCGTCGACGTTGGGGTATTTCGGCAGCAGCTCGGCGCGGATGCGCTTCACCGCGTATTCCATCGTGCCCTTGACGCATTGCACGGAGGAGGAGATGCCGAGGATGTTCTTGGTGCCGACCGATCCGTCCGGATTGCGATAACCTTCGAACGTAAAGCCTTCGAGCGGCGGCAGCGGCGCGGGGACGGCGGTCGAGATTTCGAGCTTGTCGAGGTCGGGGGCATCCGGCATGCGAATGCGCGCCTCGTCGACCCATTCGCCGGCCAGGATCGGCGAGAGCGCGTAGCCGATCACCTCGCCATAGCGGACGATCGGCTGATCTTGCGCGATGTCGACCAGCGCCGTCTTGTGCCCCTGCGGCACGAAGGCGCGCAGCGTCAGGCCGCTGGCAAAGCGGGAGCCGGCGGGAAGCCCGAAATCATTGACCACGATCGCGACATTGTCGCGCTCGTTGAGCTTGATGTAGCGGGGCTGCTCTTTCGCTGCGACGTCCTGGTCCATGGGAGGACTCCGTCTTGTAGGGCGGGTTAGCCGAAGGCGTAACCCGCCACTTCTTTCGATGCTGAAGATAGGAGGCGGGTTACGCTTTGCTAACCCGCCCTACGATCGTGCATCAACCCGGGAACGTATAAGCCGTCTTCACCGTGGTGTAGAACTCGCGCGCGTAGGAGCCCTGCTCGCGGGCGCCGTAGCTCGAGCCCTTCCGGCCGCCGAACGGCACGTGATAGTCGACGCCGGCGGTCGGCAGATTGACCATCACCATGCCGGACTCGCTGTTGCGCTTGTAGTGCGAGGCGTATTTCAGGCTGGTGGTGCAGATGCCCGAAGCAAGGCCGAACTCGGTGTCGTTGGAGATCGCCAGCGCTTCCTCGTAGTTCTTGGCGCGGATGACGGCGGCGACCGGGCCAAAAATCTCCTCACGCGCGATGCGCATGTTGTTGTTGGCTTCGGTGAACAGCGCCGGCTGCAGGTAGTGGCCGGGCGTCTCGCGCTTGAGCAGCTCGCCGCCGAACGACAGCTTGGCGCCCTCGTCCTGGCCGATCTTGATGTAGCGCAGGTCCTGGTCGAGCTGGCTCTGGTCCACGACAGGGCCGATATGCACGCCGGCCTTGAGCGCGTCGTCGACCGACAGCCCGTTCAGGCGCTCGGCCACCGCCGCGACGAAGCGGTCGTGGATGCCTTCGGTGACGATCAGGCGGGAGGAGGCGGTGCAGCGCTGGCCGGTGGAGAAATAGGCGCCGTTGACGGCGACTTCGACGGCAGTCTTGAGGTCGGCGTCGTCGAGCACGACCAGCGGATTCTTGCCGCCCATCTCGAGCTGGAATTTCTTCATCGGGTTCGAGAGCACGCAGGCCTGCGCGATCTTGCGTCCGGTCTGCACCGAACCGGTGAAGGAGATCGCGGCCACATCGGGGTGGTCGAGCAGGGTCTGGCCGACGACGGAGCCGGAGCCGACCACGAGGTTGAACACGCCGGCGGGAATGCCGGAGCGGGTGATGATTTCCGCCAGCGCGTGACCCGAGCCCGGCACCAGCTCGGCCGGCTTGAACACCACCGTGTTGCCGTAGCAGAGCGCAGGCGCGATCTTCCAGGCCGGGATCGCGATCGGGAAATTCCAGGGCGTGATCATGCCGACGACGCCGACCGGCTCACGGGTGAGCTCGACGTCGAGGCCGGGACGCACGGAGGCGCCCTTTTCGCCGATCAGGCGCAGCGCCTCGCCGGCGAAGAACGCAAAGATCTGGCCGGCACGCGCGACCTCGCCGATGCCCTCAGGCAGCGTCTTGCCTTCCTCGCGCGCGAGCAGGCGGCCGAGCTCTTCCTTGCGGGCGAGGATCTCGAGGGAAATCTTGTTCAGCGCGTCATAGCGAACCTGCGGCGTCGACTGCGCCCAGGCGGGGAAGGCGGCCTTGGCGGCGGCGATCGCCTTCTCGGTCTGCGCCTTATCGGCCTTGGCGTATTCGCCGACGACGTCGTTGGTGTTGGAGGGGTTGATGTTCTTGGTGACGCCGGAGCCATCGACCCATTCGCCGCCGATGAAGTTCTTCAGGATCGCAGTCATCTTTTCCTCCGAGGAAGTATTTTAACGCACGAGGCACGGACGCTTGTCGTCAAAGGTCCAGCCGGGGATCAGGTCCTGCATGGCAATAGCGTCATCGCGGGCACCGAGTCCATGCTGCTTGTAGAGGTCATGCGCCGCGTCGATAGCGGCCCTGTCGATTTCGATACCCAGGCCCGGGCTATCAGGGACGGCAATCTCGCCGCCCTTGATCTGGAGCGGCTCCCTGGTGAGCGCTTGGCCGTCCTGCCAGATCCAATGGGTATCGATCGCGGTGACCTTGCCGGGGGCGGCGGCGCCGACATGGGTGAACATGGCCAGCGAAATGTCAAAATGGTTGTTGGAATGCGAGCCCCAGGTCAGGCCGTTGTCGCGACAGGTCTGGGCCACCCGCACCGAGCCCTGCATGGTCCAGAAATGGGGATCGGCGAGCGGAATGTCCACCGCGCCCAGACGCAGCGCGTGGGAGAGCTGCCGCCAGTCGGTGGCGATCATGTTGGTCGCGGTCGGCAGGCCGGTGGCGCGGCGGAACTCGGCCATGATCTCGCGGCCGGAAAAGCCGGCCTCGGCGCCGCAGGGGTCCTCGGCATAGGCGAGGATGCCGTGCATGTCCTTGCAGAGCCTGATCGCCTCGTCGAGCGACCAGGCGCCGTTGGGATCGAGCGTCACGCGCGCGTTCGGAAAACGCTTTGCGATGGCGGTGACGGCCTCGATCTCCTGCTCGCCGCGCAGCACGCCACCTTTCAACTTGAAGTCGGCGAAGCCGTAATGGTCGTGGGTGGCTTCCGCGAGCCGCACCACGGTCTCCGGCGTCATCGCTTCCTGATGGCGAAGGTCGAACCATTCCGCCTTGCCGGTTCCGCCGCTGACGTAGTCGAGCCTGGACTTGCGGCGATCGCCGACGAAGAAGAGATAGCCGAGCGTCTCGACGCTGTTGCGTTGCTGGCCTTCGCCGAGCAGCGCGGCGACCGGCAGGTTGAGATGCTGGCCAAGCAGATCGAGCAGCGCGGATTCGATCGCGGTGACCGCATGGATCATGACGCGAAGATCGAAAGTCTGCTTGCCGCGGCCGCCGGCGTCGCGGTCGGCGAAGGCGGTGCGGACGTCGGCGAGGATGTTGTTGAGCGCGCCGACGGTCTTGCCGATCACGAGATCGCGGGCATCCTGGAGCGTCTGCCAGATCTTCTGCCCGCCCGGCACCTCGCCGACGCCGGTGTGGCCGGCATTGTCGGTGAGGATGACGATGTTGCGGGTAAAGAACGGCGCATGTGCGCCGCTCAGGTTGAGGAGCATGCTGTCGCGGCCCGCGACCGGGATCACCTGCATCGCCGTGACGACAGGCGCACCGGAGATTTCAATCTGGGCCATCGCACGCTCCTCGCTGTTGTCGTCCTATTCTGCCGCCTGTTGTGTCGATCGGATGGCGGGCAGATTCTTCACCAGCGCGGTCACTTCGGCGATCTCCTGCTCGGTGAGGTCGGTGAGCGGCGGGCGGACCGGGCCGGAGTCGCGGCCGATCACCTTCATGCCGGCCTTGATGATCGAGACGGCATAGCCCTTCTTGCGGTTGCGGATCGCGATCAGCGGCAGGATGAAGTCCTTCAGCCCGGCCTGGATCGTGGCATGGTCGCGCTTGCGTACCGCGGCGTAGAAGTTGGTGGCGAATTCCGGCACAAAATTGAACACGGCCGAGGAATAGGTCGTCACGCCCATGTCGAGATAGGGCAGCGCGAAGGTCTCGGCGGTCGGCAGGCCGCCGACATAGGTGAGACGATCGCCGAGCTTGGTGTAGACGCGGGTCATCAGCTCGATGTCGCCGATGCCGTCCTTGTAGCCGACGAGGTTCGGGCAGCGCTCGGCGAGGCGCGCCAGCGTGTCGGGCTGCAGGATCGCGTTGTCGCGGTTGTAGACGATGACGCCGATCTTCACGGCGGCGCAGACTGCCTCGACATGGGCGGCAAGGCCCTCCTGCTCGGAGTGGGTGAGGTAGGGCGGCAGCAGCAGCAGGCCGTCCGCGCCGGCCTTCTCCGCGCCGATTGCGATCTCGCGGGCGATCGCGGTGCCATAGCCGGTGCCGGCGAGCACGGGCACGCGGCCCTTGGTCTCGTCGACGGCGACCTTGACGACTTCAGGGACCTCGGTCGGCGTCAGCGAGAAGAATTCGCCGGTGCCGCCGGCGGCGAACAGGCCTGCGACATCATAGCCGCACAGCCAGTCCATGTTGGCGCGATAGGTCGCCTCGTCGAAGGAGTAGTCAGCCTTGAAGGGCGTGACGGGGAAAGACAGGAGGCCAGATCCGATCTTCTGGGCCATTTCCTGCGGGGTCATCTTGCTCATGGGCGCGGCTCCCTCATTGCGTGTTGTGGAGGACGCAAGCAGAAGGCTGCGCGTCCATGCGCCGTGGTTTAGGAGACCGTTCGATGCGGGTCCAAGCCAAAGCCTATATCGACCGATGCGAAATCAGCATCAATCTTCCACGGGCTCCGCAGAGGCCAGTTCGCCGGCGATTTTGACCAGCGCCGACAGCAGCGGATTCTCGTCGTCGCGGCGCCAGACCATGAACAGCTCGACGGGGACGCGCGTGCGCAGCTTCAGCGGGCGCAGGCGCACGTCGGAAATCTTCAGGCTGGCCGCCGCCGCCGGCACGATGGCAAGGCCGAGGCCGGCGCGCACCATGGCGAGGATCGAGTGGATCTGGCTGAGATGCTGGACGTAGCGCGGCAGCACGTCGGCACGGGTGAACAGCGCCACCAGGAGATCGTGGAAGTAGCGGCTCTCATAGGGCGAATACATCACGAAGGGCTGGTCGTCGAAATCCTTGATGGTGATGCTGTCGGCATTCGCCAGCGGATGCTTCTTCGGGATCGCGGCGAGCAGGGGCTCGGCGACGACGCGGCGGCTGGTGAGCTCGGGCCGCGCGATCGGCGGCCTCAGCAGGCCGGCGTCGATCTGGCCCGACGTCAGCGCCTCGAACTGGTCGCCCGACACCATCTCCTTCAGCGAGAAGTCGACCTCGGGCAGTTTTGCGCGGCAGGCCGCGACCAGTTCCGGCAGGAAGCCATAGGCCGCGGCCGCGGTGAAGCCGATCTTCAGCGAGCCGGTCTTGCCGAGCGCGATGCGGCGGGCGACTTGCGAGGCGCTTTCGGCGAGCTTGAGGATGCGCCGCGCCTCCGGCAGGAAGCTACGCCCGGCCGGCGTCAGGCGCACCGAGCGGCTGGTGCGCTCGAGCAGCGGCGCATCGATGATGTGCTCGAGCACCTGGATCTGCCGGGACAGCGGCGGCTGGGTCATGTTCAGCCGCGTCGCGGCGCGGCCGAAATGCAGTTCCTCCGCCACCGTGACGAAACAGCGGAGCTGGTTGAGGTCGAACATCGATACATGCCTTAGATGGATAAGGCGTTTCCCCGGTACTTCTAGCATCGATCATCCCCAAAACAAAGACGGCGGCTTTTTGGGCCGCCGTTGAGTTGCCTGGTCAAGCTCCCATCGGGAGCCCTCAGGAGGAACGTTTGAGCGTCACCCGCTCGATCTTGCCGACGATGACGAGATAGGCGAACGCCGCCACCAACGCGTTGAGGCCCACGAACACCAGCGCGCCGTTGAACGAGCCGGTCGCGGCGAGGATGTAGCCGATCACGATCGGCGTGGTGATCGAGGACAAATTGCCGAAGGTGTTGAACAGGCCGCCGGAGACGCCGCCGGCTTCCCTCGGCGAGGTGTCGGAGACGACCGCCCAGCCGAGCGCACCGATGCCCTTGCCGAAGAAGGCGAGCGCCATGAAGCCGACCACCAGCGCCTGTCCGTCGACATAGTTGCAGGCGATGATCGACATCGACAGCAGCATGCCGCCGACGATCGGGATCTTGCGCGCCATGGTCAGCGAGCCGGTCCGGCGCAGGATCGCATCGGAAATGATGCCGCCGAGCACGCCGCCGATGAAGCCGCACAGCGCCGGCAGCGTCGCGACGAAGCCGGCTTGCAGGATCGACAGGCCGCGCTCCTTGACCAGGTAGACCGGGAACCAGGTTAGGAAGAAATAGGTCAGCGTGTTGATGCAATACTGGCCGAGATAGACGCCGAGCATCATGCGGTTGGAGAGCAGCTGGCGGATGTGGTCCCAGCCGGAGCCGGCCTCTTGCGCACGCGCGCGCAGCTGATCGTTCTTGGGTGCGTCGAGATCGACCAGCGCGCCGCCTTCCTTGATGTAGTCGAACTCGGCATCGTTGATCGAAGGATGCTCCTTCGGGCCGTAAATGGTCTTGAGCCAGACGAAGCCCATGACGATGCCGAGCGCGCCCATCACGAAGAACACGAAGCGCCAGCCATAGGCATGCGCGATCCAGCCCATCAGCGGCGCGAAGATCACGGTGGCGAAATACTGTCCCGAGTTGAAGAAGGCCGACGCGGTGCCGCGCTCGTTGCCCGGAAACCACGCCGCGACGATGCGGGCGTTGGCGGGGAAGGAGGGCGCTTCCGCGACGCCGACAAGGAGGCGGAGCGCGAACAGCACGACAACAGCCGTGCCGGCGCTGAGGAAGCCAACCCAGCCCTGCATCAGCGTGAACAGCGACCAGACGATGATGCTGAAGGCATAGACGAGGCGCGAGCCATAGCGGTCGAGCAGCCAGCCGCCCGGGACCTGCGCCGCGACATAGGACCAGCCGAACGCCGAGAAGATCCAGCCCATGGCGACGGGATCGAGATGCAGCTCCTTGGACAGCGCGGGGCCTGCGATCGACAGCGTGGCGCGGTCGGCATAATTGACGGTGGTGACCAGGAACAACATGGTCACGATGAACAGCCTGACGCGGGACCTTCTCACGTCCGCTGCGGACACCACTGCGCTCATCAGGCGCCTCCTCAAGTCGAAATGTTTCCTCGATCCGACTCCTAGAGGCGCGCGCGGCAAAGTGTCCAAGCTCAAGGGGGTATCGATCGATACCGTTTTTGGATTGATGAAACGGCAAGTAGCGGGGAACGATGCTGGCGCGGAGTGAATGTGCGAGCGATGGCGATGTGCGAGCACCAAGCACTCCGCTGTCGTTCCGCGCGAAGGCGGGGAATCCAGTACGCCGCAGCCTCGATTCAAGACTGCCGTCGCGGCGTACTGGATCGCCCGGTCAAGCCGGGCTGCGACACCGAGGTGCGAGGACGTTGCGCGTAGCCCGCATGAGCGAAGCGATATGCGGGGAGATGGCTCCGGATGTCGCTGCGCTCATCCGGGCTACGACTCGCAAAAGGAGTCTTCGCGCGCGCTACTGCTTTGCGCTCGGCAACAGCTGCGGCAGAAATCCCCGCGTCACGCCCGGCGGCACCGCGTCCAGTCCAAGCACCGCGCTCGCGGCCGGCAGCGCCGCATCCGCCATCGCCGCATGCCCTTCTGCGCTCGGATGCACCGCGCCGCCATAGACGGCGGAGAGCACGCCCCAGGTGGCGTCGTGAATGTCGGTCGGCTGGCTCGCCGCCGGCAATCCCTGCGGATAGGTCATCGCGGCAAAATAGCTGTCATTGGCATCGCGGATCCAGCGCGCGCGGGGTAAATAGGCGCGGTATTCCGAGGCGCCGCGGCCGCACAGCATCGGCTGGCTCGCCGCGCTCACGATGTCTGGATTGAAGCTCTGGCCGTTCTCGGCAAAGCAGCTGCGGTCGAATTCGGGGTCGTTGCCGGAATGGGCGCAGAAGCCGTGATCGGCGAACGCCGCCTGATGCGCATCGACGAAGGTCATGCGGTCGGCTTCGGGATCGCGGCACAGCGCGCCGCGGGTGCAGGTGGCGAGCCCCTTCAGCTGCGGCAAGAACTCGGTGTCGACGAAGGTCGAGACGCGGGCAAGGCGCTGCGGATCGGCGTTGAAGGCCGGATGGATGTCGAAGCCGGCCCGGCCGCCGCGGCAGGGCACGCCGCCGTCGGCGAGCGCGGGGTTGGCGTAGGAGACATAGACGACATGCGAGAGGTCGCCGCCGACCAGCGGCTTGAGCGCCTCGCGCAGCTTGACGAAATTCTGCGGCAGTTCGCGCGCCAACGCATCGCGGGAATCGTCGACGCTCGCCATCACGCCGGAGCGGCGGAACAGCGCGCGCTCGGTCGCGGTCTCGACGATCACGTCGGCAACGAGACCGGAGAAATAGACGTCGTTGGCGCCGACCGAGAGCAGCACGAGGTCGAGCGTGCGGTCGGGCTGGCGCTTCTTCGCCGCGGTGAGCGCCTCGCGCAATTCGGCGACTTGCGCGTTCACGCTGGTGTTGCAGACACCGGTCTTGCCGGGCGGGCATTCGCGGGCGCGCTGCGAGCCGAGCAGCCCATCGCCGATGCTGGCACCGGTGCAGGCGAGCGGCAGGTAGGTCACTGCGATGTGGGTGTAGCGCACCGCGAGTGCGAGGGCGGTGCGCGTCTGGTAGCTGTAGAGCGAGCGGTGGCAGGGCGAGTTGAACCAGAGCGCGCTGTAGCGCTGCCAGTTGGCGAGCGTGTCCGGCGCCTCGCAGGCGCGGCCGCCTTTGAAGCCGTGGCGGCTCGGCCGGTAGTACTGCGCGCCGGCGGTGCCCAGATAGGAGCGGAAGCAAAACCCTTCGTCCGACAGCGCCAGCGGCCGGTCCGGATTGCCTTCGCCGGAGGCGATGCTGTCCCCGAGGCCGGCGACGAAGATGTCGCGGACCTGGATCTCGGTCTGGACGCGCTGGGTCGGATCGGAGCCGGACGAGACGTCGACGGTCGCGACCGTCTGCTTGCCGTAGCGGACGCGCAAATTGATCGGCTCGGCGCAGTCGAAGGTCGATTGTTGCGGCCCGTCGCCGTCGTCGAACGACCAGGCGCAGGTGGCGCCGACCGGCACCGCGCCAACGAGGCGGACGGTGACGGGGTGATCGATCGGGGTGAGGTAGTTTTCCTTGGTGTTGTCGCGGGTGCAGGGCTGGTTGACCCGGCCCTGGAGGTCGATGCAGAGCCGGTTGACCATGTTGCGGGCCCAGCCGCGGCCCTCGCTCTGGAGCTCCAGCGATTGCTCGGCGGCCAGGATGCTGCGGTTGCGGGCGTTCTCGACATGGAGCAGGAAGTCGCGCTCCTCGCGGAACAGCCGGAAGCGGTTACGCACCTCCCAATTGATCTGCAGGGCGCCGGTGTCCTGAGCGCTAGCGCGCTCGGGCGGCATGGCCGTCAGAATCCCGGCAAGCAACAGGGCGCCTGCGGAAAGGGTACGAAGGAATACAGGGATCATGGCCCGCGTCTTCAACGGCAAAGTTGAGGCGGAAATAAGAGAGCATTGCTCCGCCGCCCGCAACCCCGCCGGGTCCAGATCGTGGCCTACCGCTTGTTGGCCTGGCGCAGTATCCGCTCGCGCTCCATCGGCGTCACCTGCTTGGGCAGATTGGCCTGCGCGCAGGCCTCCGCCAGCCGCCGCCGCTCCTGCCAGGGCTCGACCACGTTCATCCAGAGCTCGCGCGTGCCCATGATCGAGATGGCGAGGCCGAACGGGATCACGAAATAGAGAAGGCGGAACACCAGCAGCGTCGCCAGAAGTTGCTCGCGGCCGAATTCGGGTAGCGCCAGCAGCATGGCGGCATCGAACACGCCGATCGAGCCGGGGGCATGGCTGGCGAAGCCGAGCAGCGTCGCCAGGATGAACACCACCGCCAGCGACATGAAGTCGATCGGCGGATTGGCCGGCATCAGCAGGTACATCGCCGTGGCGCAGAAGCCGAGATCGACCACCCCGATCAGGATCTGGACCAGCGTCAGCGGCGCCGACGGCAGCACCACCTTCCAGCCCTTCTGGCCGAGCTCGCGCCGCTTCTCGCCCATGCAGAGCCAGACCAGATAGGCACCGATCGAGGCGAGGCCGCCGAGCGCGATCAGCCGATTGATCGAGGAGGGGAGCTGATCCATCGAGGACGCCGCATCCGGATGGATCGCCATGCCGATCGAGAGCACGAAGATGTTACCGAGCCAGAAGGTCAGGCCCGACAGGAAGCAGATCTTGGCGACGTCGATCGCGTTCAGCCCGTAGTCCGAATAGATCCGGAAGCGGATCGCGCCGCCGGTGAAGACCGTGGCGCCGATGTTGTGGCCGATCGAATAGGACGTGAAGCTGGAGAGCGCCGCAATGCGGTACGGCACGTGCTTCTTGCCGATCGTTCGCAGTGCAAAAAAATCGTAGAAGGTCAGCGTACAGAACGCAAAGAACACGCAGATCGCCGCCAGCCCGATGCTCCCGCGGGGAATCTCGGTTAACGCGGTCAGGATGACCCCGGTATCGATGCCCTTGAGGGTCCGCACCAGCGAGGTGATCGCGAAGGCGATGATGAAGACGCTCGCGGCTACTCCGAGCCGTCGCCAGCCGATCCATCTCTTGAAGCCGCGTTGCAGCGCGGGCAGCAGTCCGTGCATTCATCCTCCCGGCGGGGGGCAAGACCGACCAGGCCAGACATTGGCCAGTCGGGTACGATCACGGCCAAAAGCAGGCATCGATCGCGGGGCATGATCCAGCTCATTTAAGGCAAAAACACCGGCTTGTGCAGCCCTTGACAACAATTGGTTCTGCGTCGGACCGGTCACTTTTGTCATACGCGGTTCACATCGGCGGCGCGTTAAGCATATGAGTCGTGAAACCGACTCGGCCCGCGCGTTTCGTATGCCGACACCATTTCAGATGCCGCTGCCGTCCGCATTGTTCCAGCGCAAGCCATCCGGGTCTTTTTGGAACGTCGATGCCGCGTGTCCGTTGGGCCCCATCAGCAACCGAACATGGCGGAATAAGCGGCTTTTCGTGCAAGCCGCTGCCTTCGTGTTCCACAAAACCGAAGAGGACGGAACGATGGGACTGTTCACAAAAGACATCAAGACCATGAACGACCTGTTCGTGCACCAGCTCCAGGACATCTATTACGCCGAGCAGCAGCTGACCAAGGCGCTGCCGAAGATGGCCAGTAAGGCCACCGATCCGCAGCTGAAGCAGGGCTTTTTGACGCACCTTGAAGAAACCAAGCAGCACGTCGCGCGGCTCGAAGAAGTGTTCAAGATGCACGGCGTCCCCGTGAAGGCGGTCGATTGTCCGGCGATCGACGGCATCATCGAGGAGGCCGACGAGACCGCCGGCGAGGTCGCCGACAAGGCGGTGCTCGATGCCGCCCTGATCAACGCGGCGCAGGCCGCCGAACATTACGAGATCGTACGCTACGGCAGCTTGATCGCCTGGGCCAAGCAGCTCGGCCGCAATGACTGCGCGACCGTGCTCGCCAAGACGCTTGAGGAGGAGAAGGCGACCGACAAAAAGCTGACCACGCTCGCCGAGAGCAAGGTCAATCTGCGCGCGGCGAGCTGATGAAGGTAAAGCGACGGGCGCGCCGCGCGGCTATCCGTGCGGCGCTCTCGCCACATATGCTCTGTCATCGCCCGCCTAGTGCGCGATTGCGCACAGGGGCGGGCGATCCAGTATTCCAGAGACAATAATGGGATACGGAGAAGCCGCGGCGTACTGGAATCCCCGCATGCGCCGGGCACGACACCGCTTGTAAGGCGAGTGCCCGCAGCATCCATCCTTCGTCCATTATCGAAACATGACTGCGCAATGAGAGCGTATATTTCGCATGGGGCTGCAATCGAGGTGCAGCATGCGAGCCACCACCATCAAACATGAAATCTTTCAGGACAGGACCGGCGCGTCGCGCGCCGGTTCGCCTCTTGCGACCTCGCTCACGCTGGCCGCGATGAGCCTTGGCTACGGCGTGGTGCAGCTCGACGTCACCATCGTCAACACCGCGCTCGATGCGATGGGCCGGACGCTCGGCGGCGGTGTCGCCGAACTGCAATGGGTGGTCAGCGCCTACACCATCGCGTTTGCCGCCTTCATCCTGACGGCAGGCGCGCTCGGCGACCGCATCGGCGCCAAGCGCGTCTTCATGGCGGGGTTCGCCATCTTCACCGCGGCTTCGTTCGCCTGCGCGCTGTCTCCCAATGCGACCGTGCTGATCGTAGCGCGGTTGGTGCAGGGGCTGGCGGCGGCGATTCTGGTGCCGAATTCCCTCGCGCTGCTCAATCATGCCTATCCGGACGAGCGAGCGCGCGGCCGTGCCGTCGCGGTCTGGGCTGCTGGCGCGAGCCTCGCGCTCACCGCGGGCCCCTTCGTCGGCGGCGCGCTGATCACGCTGGTCGGCTGGCGCGCGATTTTCCTGGTCAATCTGCCGATCGGGCTCGCCGGCCTGTGGCTGAGCTGGCGCTACGCCAGCGAAACCACGCGGGCCCGCTCGCGCGAGATCGATCTGCCCGGCCAGCTTGCCGCGATCGGCGCATTGGGGGCACTGGCGGGCGCCATCATCGAAGGCGGTGCGCTCGGGTGGGATCATCCGGCCGTGATCGCAGCCTTCGTCGGTGCCGCAGGTCTCGCCGCGCTCTTCATCTGGCGCGAGAGCCGCGCGGCGCAGCCGATGCTGCCGCTGTCGCTGTTCGGCCAGAGGCTGTTCGCGCTGACCTCGCTGGTCGGCCTGCTCGTCAATATCGCGATCTACGGCCTCATCTTCGTGCTCAGCCTGTACTTCCAGCGGATCAACGGGCTGTCGGCGTGGTGGACCGGGCTCGCCTTCATGCCGATGATGGCGGCGGTGCTGCCGGTCAATCTGCTGGCGCCGCACCTCGCCGAGCGCATCGGCCCGTGCCCGACCATCGTGGTCGGTGCCAGCGTGTCGGCGCTCGGCTGTCTCGGTTTGCTGTGGATCGCGGCTGATACGAGCTATTGGGCGATCTTCGCGCAGATGATCGCGATCAGCGGCGGACTTGGGCTGCTGGTTCCGCCGCTGACCTCGACCTTGCTGGGCAGTGTCGACAAGGCGCGCTCCGGCATCGCGGCCGGCGTCCTGAACGCGACGCGGCAAACCGGCAGCGTCCTCGGCGTCGCGCTGTTCGGCTCGCTGGTGGCCGCGGAGGGGGCGTTCATGGCGGGGCTGCATCTGTCGCTGGTCGTGTCCGCATCCGTCCTGCTGCTCGCTGCCGTCGCGATCGGCCTCGGTGCGCCGGCGCGAGGATGAACAATCCGAGCGAATGGGCACATCTTCCGTTCACCATTGCCGCAACAGGCGCGTAGCCAGTTACCACCTGTCCACCTCTGTTGGTTCAACTGCGGGTCCATAGGGGCTCGCGATGTATCAAGTTCTCTACTGTCTCACCGAAGAGCACGATTGGCGGCTCGTCGCGCTAGGCGGCGCGGTGTGTCTGCTCGCCAGCGCGGCGGCGATCAGCCTGTTCCACCGGGCGCGCGCGACCAACGGTGTCGGACGCCTGGCCTGGCTCGGCCTCGACGCCGCCGTCAGCGGCTGCGGCATCTGGGCGACGCATTTCATCGCAATGCTCGCCTACGGGCCGGGCGGCGCCGGCGCCTACAACATCCCGGTGACGATCCTGTCGTTGATCTTTGCGATCTCCGTGACCTTCGTGGGGCTGAGCATCGCCGTATCGTCCTCGCGGGCGGTGTGGATCGCCCTCGGCGGCGCCATCGTCGGCACCGGGGTCGCGGCGATGCATTACACCGGCATGGCGGCGCTGGAGCTACCGGCGCGGGTCAATTGGATCGGAAGCACGGTCGCCGTTTCGGTGCTATCAGGAATCGTCTTTGCGGCACTTGCACTGTTCGTGGCCGCGCGGCGCGACGACCTCTTCCATGCGCTGACCGCGACGGTCCTGCTGACCGTCGCCATCGTCGCGCATCATTTCACCGCTATGGGCGCGGTGCTGCTGACGCCTGATCCGACGCTCGCGATCGGCGGCCTGTCGATCCCGCCGGCCTCGCTGTCCTTCCTCACGGCCAGCGCCGCGGTCGCGATCATCGCGATCGCGCTGGTGGCTGCGCTGCTCGACCGCCGCGCCAAGGGCGAACTGGGCGCCCAGCAAATGGTGCTGGATACGGCGCTCGAGAACATGTCGCAGGGTCTGTGCATGTTCGATGCAGACGGCAAGATCATGCTGTTCAACGAGCGCTATGCCGCCATGCTCCGTCGCACCGACATCGCGCTGACCGGCCGCCTGCTGGTCGACGTGCTCAGGGAGGAGCAGGCCAAGGGCCAGTGGCAGGGCGATGCGGATCAATTCTTCGCCCGCCTCGTCGCCGACGCGCGCGAGGGGCGCACCACGACCGACATCGTCAGCCGGTTCGGCCGCTCCATCCGGGTGGTCAACCAGCCGATGCAGGGCGGCGGCTGGGTCGCGACCTTCGAGGACATCACCGAATGGCTCGAGGCGCAGGCCAAGATCTCGCACATGGCGCGCCATGATGCGCTAACCAGCCTGCCGAACCGCGTGCTGTTCCACGAGCAGCTCGAGCAGGGACTGCGGCGGACCAGGTCGGGCGATCAGCTCGCGGTGCTTTGTCTCGATCTCGATCACTTCAAGGACATCAACGACTCGCTCGGTCATCCCATCGGTGATGCGCTGCTGAAGGAGGTCGGCCGCAGGCTGACGGCCGCCGTCGGCGAGAGCGACACGGTGGCGCGACTGGGCGGCGACGAGTTCGCCGTGGTCCAGATCGGTCGTTCCGAGGAAACCGCTGCGAGATCGCTTGCCGGCCGCCTCGTCGAGGTCATCTCGGCGCCCTACGAGATCGACGACCATCAGATCGTGATCGGCGTCTCGATCGGCATCTCGCTGTCGCCGCAGGACGGCAGCGATCCGAGCGAATTGTTGAAGAACGCCGACCTCGCGCTCTACCGCGCCAAGGCGGACGGCCGCGGCACCTACCGCTTCTTCGAGACCGGCATGGATGCACGCGCGCAGGCGCGGCGCCTCCTGGAAATGGACCTGCGCGCGGCGGTGCAGCGCGACGAGTTCGAGGTGTATTATCAGCCGATCCGTGACGTCGCCAGCGGTCGCGTCGTCGCCTTCGAGGCGCTGCTGCGCTGGAACCATCCGCAGCGTGGCCTGATCGCACCCATCGACTTCATCCCGCTGGCCGAGGAGACCGGTCTGATCGTCCAGCTCGGTGAATTCGTGCTGCGCTCGGCCTGCATCGATGCGGCGAGCTGGCCTGATGATGTCGACCTCGCCGTCAACCTGTCGCCGGTGCAGTTCAAGAATCCGAACCTGATCGCATCCGTGATCGCGGCCCTGGCTGCCTCGGGACTCGACGCGCGCCGTCTCGAGCTCGAGATCACCGAATCCGTGCTGCTGCAGAACAGCGAGGCGACGCTGACCACGCTGCATGAGCTGCGCGCCATGGGCGTGCGCATCTCGCTGGACGATTTCGGCACCGGCTATTCGTCGCTGAGCTATCTGCGCAGCTTTCCGTTCGACAAGATCAAGATCGACCGCTCCTTCGTGTCGGAGCTGGCGACGCGCGAGGATTCCATGGCGATCATCCGCGCCGTGACCGGGCTCGGCCGCAGCCTCGGGATCGTCACCACCGCGGAAGGCGTCGAGAACGACACGCAGCTCGAGCTGCTCAGGCGCGAGGGCTGCACCCAGGCGCAGGGCTATCTGTTCAGCAAGCCGCGGCCCGCCTCCGACGTGGCGGTGATGCTCAACCGCCCGCGGCTGCTGGCCTCGGCTTGAGGGAGACTATTGTTTGAGCATGATCTATTCGGAAAACCGCTTCGCACTTTTCCGGATCATGCTCTAGCCTCGGCGCAATGCGAAATGCGCGCCGCAAAATGCCATGACGGCGCCGAGGCACAGCGCGGCGAGTCCGGCCAGCACGCCCGCGACGGTCGGGATCGGGCTCGGCGCCGAGGCCACCTGGCCCGCACCCGCGAGCAGCAGGACGCCGACCGCGATCAGGAACTGCCGCATCCGTTGCGGGATCTGGCCGGAGACGGCGCTCTGCATCAACGTTGCCGTGAAATAGCCGCCGGAGAAGCCGACGGTCGCGATCAGCCACCACGCGATCGCCGCGCCCGCCGGGATGAACTCATGCGTGTTGGAGCGCCAGAGACCGCCGAGGTCGAGCCCATAGCGCGCCCCCAGCATGTGCACCGCGAGCGCGAGCAGCACGCCTGATATCACGGCGGCGCCGAGAATCAGGCGGCGCGGAAAAAAGGTCGTCTCAGCCATGCCTCGCTTGTAGGATGGGCGAGGGCGATCGCGCAAGCGGATCGCGGCCGGGATGGGGCGGATAGGATTGATTGAGGGGATGCAGGGGTCGGAAGCTGAGGCCACGCCGGTCACGAGCTATGCCTACAAGGCGTCGCTGATCGGCTCGGCGCATCGCTTCGAGCTGACGGAGCAGGGGCTGTCCTGGCACATCGGCGGCCGCTCCTCGCTGTGGCCTTATGACGAGATCAGCGCGATCCGGCTGTCGTTCCGCCCGGTGTCGATGCAGCAGCACCGCTTTCGCGCCGACGTCACTCACAGCAGCGGCCGCCGCATCGCGATCCTGTCGACGAGCTGGCAGACCGCGGCGCTGATGGCGCCGCAGGACAACGGCTTTCGCGCGTTCATCCTCGCGCTGCACGCGCGGATGGCGAAGGCGGGCAGCCGCGCGGTGCTGACGGCAGGGCTCGGCCGCACCGCCTATGCCGCGGTGCTGGCATTCCTGGCGGTGCTGACGGTGGCGATGGCGGGCCTGTTGATCCGCGCCCTCGTGAGCGGCGAGTTCGCCGGCGCGCTGTTCATCCTCGGCTTTGCCACGCTGTTCGCCTGGCAGGTCGGCGGCTTCGTGCGGCGCAACCAGCCGCAGCGATACAGCTTCGATCAGGTGCCGAAGGCCCTGCTGCCCTAGACCGAGGGCTACGACCAATCGCTACTCAGTCGAGTCGAAATCCTCTTCCTTGGTGCCGAGCAGCGAGACGATCGTGCGCAGGCCGGAATCGAGCTGCTCGAAGGTGGGCGGCGCGAGCGCGAGGCGCACCGCGTTCGGTGCATGGCCGTGGGCGATCGCGAAGGTGGAGGAGGGCGTCAGCGCGATGCCGCGCCGGGCCGCGGCGGCGACGAAGGTCTGCGAGCGCCAGTGCGACGGCAGCGTCAGCCAGAGATGGTAGGAGCGCGGATCGGCGGCGTGCTGGTAGCCGGCGAGCAGCCTTGCCGCGGTCTGCTGCCGGCGCGCCGCGTCGATGCGTTTCAGCCGCGTCAATTCCGCGACGGTGCCGTCAGCCATCAGCCGCTGGCCGGCCGCCAGCGCATGGCCCGAGGCGATCCAGCCGCCGGTGCGGACCGCACTCATCACGCTTTCGCGCAAGTGCGGCGGCGCCACCAGGATGCCGAGCGCAAGGCCCGGCGCGACCTTCTTGGACAGGCTGTCGAGCACGATGCAGCGGTCCGGCCCGAGCGCGGCGAGCGGCGTGTCGTCGGCGAGGAAGCCGTAGACGGCGTCCTCGATGATGGTGAGGTCGAGCTTCTCGGCGACGCGCATGATGTCGGCGCGTCGCGTCGCGTTCATGGTGACGCCGAGCGGGTTCTGGATGATCGGCTGGAGATACAGCGCCGACAGGTGCGCTTCGCGATGCGCTTTCTGGATCGCATCGGGACGTACGCCGAATTCGTCCATGGGAATCGGTACCAGCGTGATGCCGAGCCGCGCCGCGATGCTCTTGACGTAAGGGTAGGTCAGCGCCTCGACGCCGCAGCGGCCGCCGGTGGGCACCAGCGCCGCGAGCGCGGCTGCGAGCGATTGCTTGCCGTTGGCGGTGAAGACGATCTGCTCGGCCTGCGGCGCGAAATCCTTGCGCGCGAGATAGGCGGCGGCAGCATTGCGCGCGCTCTTGGTGCCGGTGCTGGTCGAGACGCGCAGCGCGGATTCGAGCGCGTCGACGCGCTCCAGCCCCGCAAGGCTCTTGGCGATCATCGCCCATTGCTGCGGCAATAGCGGATAATTGACCTCGAAATCGATCCGCGCATCGCGCGGCTCGCTCAATGCCTCGACCTCGCGCCTGATGTCGCCGGAGATGAAGGTGCCGCGGCCGACCTCGCCGACGACGAGCCCGCGGCGGAGCAACTCCGTATAAACCCGGCTCGCGGTCGAGACCGCAATGCCGCGGTCATAGGCAAAATTGCGCTGGGGCGGCAGCCGATCGCCGGGCCTTAACGTGCCGTTAGAGATATCCGAGGCAATGGCATCGGCAAGCTTCACGTACTCGAACTTGGACATTATTGCACCGAGAGCAATGTTTTACTTGCTCCGAGCAGTGTACTGGAGCATTTAAGTTCCATCAAGTTCCACGATTGAGCCGAGGAGAGCGAGAGCAATCCGACGGCAAATGAGGTGCAGGCGCCCACAAGCGTCGGCGCCAACGGCACCTGCTTCGCCGCGCGGGACACCAGGCCGGAGAAGAAAAATGACCACGATCTCGCAAACTGCCGGGCAGAGTTTACGCCCATCCTCCTCGAGCGGATTTTTTGCAACGCTCGCCCAAGGCGCCTATGCGCTGTTCAACCGCCTGGAGCGACGCTCGGCGGTCAAGACCTTGAACGAGCTCGACGACCGCGCCCTGCGCGACATCGGGATCACGCGCAGCCAGATCGAGGACGCCGTCTACGGGCAGGTCAAGGCCGAGCTGACGCGGTATCTGTAAGCCTCTCGTGTCCCGGCCGCGCCGCAACGCGCAAGCGTTGCTGCGCGGAGCCGGGACCCAGGAAGCCGCGCAGTCGCTGATACATGGGCCCCGGCTCTGCAGCGCACCGTCGAAGCTGCGCTGCGCTGCGTCCGGGGCACGAGAGCGGTGTTTGGCGAACAGTTCTAACTCAAGCCATCCCGACTCTTTCCGCATCGACACTATCTGTCCCGTCATCCTGAGGTGCGAGGCATGCGATGCGAACGCATCGCATGCTGAGCCTCGAAGGATGAGTGGCCGAGATGCAGCCGGGCCGTCGCCCTTCGAGGCTTGCACTGCGACGCTGTCGCGCCGCAGTGCGCGCACCTCCAGCGACAACGGCTTCGCCGTTGCGCGGGGGTGACGGGGATGGCTTGGTGCTCGCGGCATGTATCGATTCATTTTCGAACAACAGACACAGCTTCGCATCCTCGCGGCTCATTTCGCCCGAGCTTTGCTTCGTCGCTTCACCCTCGATTGAAAGAGGGCGCAGGGAAGACCGGGCGCCGGCTGGCACCCGCGGTCCACTGTGCGAAACCTGCGTAACAAGAAGCTGCACAGCGGCATACAGGTGTAGCCAGGACATCCCGGCCTTCCCTGCGCAGTGGTTTTACGGCTTATGTCGTGCTCTCCCCGGGGAGCGTTGCACTATTGCCCCCGTCGCCTTGCGGCTGGCTGACGGATGCGTCCGGTTGGACGACACCCATCACCGCAACACTTGACGCACAGACCCCGGGCGTCAGGACCACACGATTTTGCCGTACGCGGATCACATCGGTCGTGTGCGCGAGGTCTTCGCTCACGGTTACCCGCCCTGCGAAGGCTCTTCGCGCCGATGTCACCTGCGTCCACCGCCGCCCGGCCCGCGTTCGTGACGATCGCGATACGCCCCTCTTCCTTGGGCCGGGTTGTCGCGACACATACGTTATTTCCGAATTTCGGTAAAGTGGAATATTTTCGACGGCGCGGATTGACCGACCAATTGGGTGTTTTGCCCGTCGGGCAACGCAAGGGATTGTAGAAACGCAAGGGATTGTAGACGAGTAGGTGGGTTAGCCCCGGGCTGCGCGTAGCGCAGTCCCCAAATGTAACCCACCTCTCTGCCGCCGCGGATATTAAAGTGGTGGGTTACGCCGAGCGGTCAGCGCTTCGCGCAGTCCGCACGGCTAACCCACCCTACGAGACCGGGCTATGACGATCCTCAATGCCTCACCACCAGCACCGAGCACTTCGCGTAGCGCACGACGTGGCCGGCGTTGGAGCCGAGGAAATAGGTGCGCATCGCCGGCCGGTGCGAGGTCATTACGATCAGATCGGCCTTCATGTGCACGGCTTCCTCCAGGATCTCGTGGTAGATGCCGCCCTGGCGCACCACGCTGGAGATGCGGGAAGCCTCGATGCCGGATTCGCGTGCGACGATGGCGAGGGCTTCTTCCGAGGTCTGGCGCTGCTGCTCGTCGAAATCGGCCGGCACGTATTCGGCCAGCATCACCGGCGTCATCGGCAGCACGTTGAGCAGGCGCACCTGGCCGCTCCAGGTCTGCGACAGCGTTGCCGCGGTCGCGATCGCCGGCTTGGCGAGGTCGGTGTCGGCGAGGTCGATGGGCACGAGGATGGACTTGAACATCTGCGCCTCCAAATCTTCCAGTCAGCACGTTTTGCCGGCCGTCGCGATCATCCCGATCGAAGCAGCTTGGGGCTGGTGAACCGCACCAGCTTGCCGCGGCGGTAGGCCACGTCACCCCAATCCTTGACGGCAAAATCGAAGATCGCAAGCCCCGCGGTGGGCAGGTTGTCGGCGAGCGCCCTGGCGCCATCAGGATCGCCGCCGCCCATCAGCATCAAGGCGGCCTCGTGCATGCCGGGATTATGGGCGACCAGCAGCAATTGCTTCGGGTCGGCGGGGGCGGTTGCGGTGCGAATGGAGTCCAGGATCTGCGCGGGATCGGCGCCGTAGAGTTCGGGCAGGATCTCGACCTGCGGCGTCGGGACGCGGTGCTTCATCGCCTCCCAGGCGATGTCCCAGGTCTGCCGGGCCCGGACGGCGTGCGACACCAGCACGGTCTCGGGGAAGGGCGGGTGGGCGGCGATCCAGTCGCCGATCCGGGCGGCATCCTTGTGGCCGCGATCGTCGAGCCGTCGGTCCTGGTCACGGCCGCTCGGCGCGTCGGTCTCGGTCTTGGCGTGACGCAGCAGCATCAAACGGCGCATGGCATTCTCGAATCGTTACGGTCGCGGATAATGTACAGACGCGGGTGAGGACAAGGTGACAAGCGCCCGCTCAGTCCTCTAAGAAAACGACATGAGCGAGACTTTCACAAGCGTGTCCCAGGAAGAAGCCGGCTTTCGCGACCGTGTGCGGCTGTCGTTCGATCTCGACGCCGACATCTGCGTCATCGGTGCCGGGCTCGCCGGGCTCTCCATCGCGCTGGAGGCAGCCCGGCTCGGGGCCAGTGTCGCGGTGCTCGAGGGCCGTCATATCGGCTGGAACGCCTCCGGCAACCAGCTCGGCACCGTGATGCCGGGCTTTGCGCTGCCGCTCACCGACCTGATCGAGCGCATCGGCTTCGAGGACGCGCGTGAATTGTGGACGCTGTCGAAGGAGGGGGCCGAGTTCGTCCGGGCCAACGCCACGGAAGAGAACATGCCGGGGATTGCCCCGAGCAACGGCGTGCTCGAGGTCTCCAACGTCGATGCCGGCGACCGTCTGATTAGCCGGTTGCAGATGCTGAACGAGGATTTCGACACCGAGGCCGAGGGCTGGCAGGTCGATTGCGTCCGCGAGGTGCTCAAGACCGATCGCTATTTCCACGGCGTGTATTATCCCAAAGCATTCCAGGTCGACGGCCGCAAATATGTGCACGGCCTTGCGGCGCTGGCGCGGCGGGCCGGCGCCCGCATCTTCGAGGACACGCCGGTCGTCAGCATCGATCATTCCGGCATCCGCAAGCGCATCGTCACGCCGTCGGCGCGGCTGCGCGCCACCCACATCGTGCTCGCGGGCAACATCCATCTCGGCGCGCCCCTGCGGCGGCTGTCAGAGACGCTGCTGCCGGTCTGGCGCTACGCCGGCATCACCGCGCCGCTCGGCGAGCGCGTGCACGAGGTCATCGCCTTCAAGGGAGCGGTGATGGATTCCGACGGGGTCGACCATTTCCGCATCGTCGATGGCGACCGGCTGATGTGGGAGAGCCCGGAGACCACCTGGGCCGCGCGTCCGCAGCGCTTTGCAGGCAGCGTCAGGCGGCGGATCCGCACGATCTTTCCGGAGCTCGGCAATGTCGAGATCAGCGAAATGTTCGGCGGCGCCACCGGCCAGACCGTGCACGGCATGCCGCAGATCGGCCAGTTGCGCAAAGGCCTCTGGGTGGCGAGCGGGTTCGGCCGCCAGGGCATGAACATTTCGGCCATGGCCGGGCAGATGATCGCGCGCAGCATCCTGTGGGGCGATGAGCGGTGGAAGCTGTTCTCGCCGTTCGAACTGGTCTGGGCGGGCGGCGCCACGGGGCGGGTCGCGGGCCAGTTGGTCGGGATCTGGGGCAGGGCGAGTTCTGCCGCCGCGGGCTCGCTCGCCCGCTACCGCGAACGCGCCAGGGTCAAGGACAGGGAGCGCGAGGCGCGCCTTGCCGAAGCCAACCGGGCCGCCGGCACCGGTCCGCGCCGTCCAGCGCCCGGCGTCAGGCAGCGACCGGCCCCGCCGCCGATACGCGCGGTCCGGGAGGCAGAGCATGCCGTGGAACCGGCCTCGCATGATGGCGCCGCCTCCCAATAAGTTGAGAGAAATTCCGCCCGGACGCGTAACTTCGGCCGACAGAAGCCCGTATCTCAGGGCGTGGATTGCCCGCGCACGGAGAATGAGATGTTTGATCGACGCATCCTGTTGACGACTGCCGCCGGCCTGTTCGGCCTCGGGGCCTTCCGCTGGCTGAGAGGAACGCCCGCCGAGGCTGGCGAGAAAGCCGTGGAAAAGTTCGAGATCACGAAGACGGAGGCTGAATGGCGCGCCCAGCTCACGCCGCAGCAATATGAGATCCTGCGCAACCATGGCACCGAGCGGCCCGGCTCGAGCCCGCTGCTGAAGGAGCACCGCAAAGGCATCTTCGCCTGCGCCGGCTGCGACCTGCCGCTGTTCGCCTCCGAGACCAAGTTCGAGAGCGGCACCGGTTGGCCGAGCTTCTACCAGCCGATCGAGGGCAATGTCGGCAAGACCGAGGACCGCGCCTACGGCATGGTGCGCACCGAGGTGCATTGCCGGCGCTGCGGCGGCCATCTCGGCCACGTCTTCGACGACGGTCCGAAGCCGACCGGATTGCGCTATTGCATCGACGGTTTCGGGCTGGTGTTCCATCCGGCGGCGGCCTCGGCGACGTAGGTTTCGCGGGGATCATTCCGGAGCGATGCGTGAGCATCGAGTCCGGAATCTTGAGGTTCTCAGGTGCGCAATGCGCACCAGGGCTCGATGCTTCGCATCGCCCCGGAACGACGATGTGTCCCGGCAATTGTTGCCGGTCCCGGCAAATGTGCCCCGGTCGTCAGGCCGGGGCTTTTTCATTAAGTCATTGATTTCCTGAGAATACCTGCATTGGCATAGCCCTTGCGACTGTCTCCTCCGACTGCGGCCATGTCGACCCGCCGCCGAGATCGGATTTGGAGACAAAGTTATGGGTATCTTCGATGCAATGAACACCTCGGTGGGTGGCCTGCAGGCGCAGTCCTACGCGCTGCAGAACATCTCCGGCAACATCGCGAACTCATCCACCACCGGTTACAAGGGCATCGGCACCAGCTTCGTCGATCTCATCCCCGACTCCTCGGTCCCGAGCAAGCAGGTCGCGGGCGGCGTGACGGCCAACGCCAAGGCCACCATCACCACGCAGGGCACGATCTCGGGCTCCACCGTCGCCACGAACATGGCGATCACCGGCGACGGCTTCTTCTCGATCCAGAAGGCGAGCGGCGTCGTCGACAACGTGCCTGTCTTCACCGGGGTCACCTACTACACGCGGCGCGGCGACTTCCAGCTCAATGCCAACGGCAATCTGGTCAACGGCGCCGGTTATTACCTGATGGGCGTCACGGTCGATCCGAAGACCGGTAACCCGACCGGCAGCGTGGCCAACGTGCTGCAATTCCAGAACAACTTCATTCCGGCGCAGGCGACCACCTCGATCCAGTACGCTGCGAACCTGCCGACCCAGCCGAACACGGTGGCGAAAACGACCGCGTCGAGCGGCACGCTGCTGGCGGCCGGCGGGCTGAACCCGTCCGATTTCGCCGCCAACCCGCTGCCGGTCGGCACACCTCCCGCGCCCTACGCCAACGCAATGGTGTCCGGCGCGGCTGCAACCGGCAACATCCGTTCGGCCTATTCGTCGACGACGGGCACGGGCACGGTCGCACTCCAGAACAATTCGGCGGCGGTGGCCTCGACCACCACATCGCTCGACAACACGGTCGGCACGCATCTCGCCTCCAGCATCCTCACCGCCTTGAGCGGCCAGACGCTGACGATCAATGGCAACACCATCACGTTCAACGGCGGCACGACGGTCTCGACCGTCGGCAACAACACCACCATCGGTCTCGGCGCGGGCACGACGGCGACGGTCGCGGACATCCTGAACGGGATCCAGACCGCGGGCGGCGCCGGCGTCACGGCCTCGCTCTCCGCCAGCGGCAACATCGTGATCTCCACCGGCACCGGCACCGATGTGGCGGTCGGCAGCGGCACCGCCGCCACCGCCCTCGGCATCAGCAGCGTGACCCGCGGCGGCAACGTGCTGTCCTCGCCCGCGATCTCGGGGGCAACGGTGCTGAGCGGCAGCGCGACCGCCGGTGGCGCCCAGGTGCTCTCGTCCGGCTTCGCCGCCGGCGATACCATCACCGTCAACGGCCAGACACTGACCTTCGTCTCGCCGCCTACGGTTCCCAGCGCCAGTCAGATCCTCACCACCGACAATGTCACGACTCTGCTCGGCAAGATCGATGCGCTCTCCGGCGCCTCCGGATCGACGGTCAGCAGCGGCGGCGTCATCACACTGAACACCGGCACCGTCTCCAACCTCTCGGTGTCCAGCTCCAACAGCGCTGCCTTCTCGGCGCTCGGCTTCACCTCGACCATCACCAAGAACCGCGACGGCGGCGGCACCGCTGGCACCGGCGGTGTGATCGGCAACGACATCGCGACCTTCACCAAGGAATCGATCAGCGGCGGCGCGGTGACCGCCTACAACGCCGCCGGCACGCCGGTGAACCTGCAATTGCGTTGGGCCAAGACCGACAGCGCTTCGCTGGGCGCGGGTCATTCGGATAGCTGGAACCTGTTCTATCAGACCGACCCGAACGCGACCGGCACGACCGTCGGCTGGGTCAATACCGGCCAGACTTTCACCTTTGCCAGCGACGGCTCGCTGACCTCGCCGAGCGGCTCGGGCATCACCATCAACAACGTCAGCGTCAGCGGTCAGTCGCTCGGCTCGGTCGCCTTCAACATCTCCTCGGGCGGACTGACGCAATATGCCAGCACCAGCGGCGCGGTGACCATCAACACCATCACGCAGAACGGCTATGCCGCCGGTCAGCTTCGCTCGGTTGCCGTCAACAACAACGGCATCGTGGTCGGCACCTTCTCCAACGGCCAGAACCTCAACCTCGCTCAGGTTCAGCTGTCGCACTTCAACGGCACCAACTATCTGAAGGCGATGGATGGCGGCGCCTATGCCGCGACCGAGCAGTCGGGTGACGCGATCGACGGTGCTTCAGGCACCATCAGCGGCTCGTCGCTGGAGGGATCCAACACCGACATCGCCGACGAATTCACCAAGCTGATCGTGACCCAGCAGGCCTATTCGGCCAACACCAAGGTGATCACGACCGCGAATTCGATGGTGCAGGACCTCTTGAACGTGTTGCGCTGATCGGCGCGTAACGTAACCAAAGGCGGCAAGTAACATGGGTTTGAGTTCAGCCCTCGCCAGTGCGATGAGCGGTCTGCGTGCCAACCAGGCCGCGCTCTCGATCGTCTCCTCGAACGTCGCCAATGCGCAGACGCCGGGTTACGTCGTCCAGACCCCGAACCAGATCGAGGTCACCACCGGCGATTTCGGCTCGACGGCGATGACGACCGGCGTCAGCCGGGAGCTCGACACCTATGTGCTGAATCAGCTGCGCACCGAGACCGGCGGCAGCGGCTACGCCGATCAGATGGCCAACATCCTGAAGCAGCTTCAGAATGTCTATGGCACGCCCGGCAACAGCGGCACGCTCGAAACCGCGCTGAACAAGTTCACCACGGCGCTGCAAGCGCTGTCGACCAGCTCGGGCGCCTCATCGGCGCAAACCGTTGCGCTCGGCGCGGCGCAGGCGCTGGCCACGCAGCTCAACGTCACCACCAAGGGCATCCAGTCGCTGCGCTCCAACGTCGAGCAGGATCTCGGCAATTCGGCGCAAGCGGCCAACGTCGCTATGCAGCAGATCGCCGACATCAACACCAAGCTGCAGGGCCTGTCGGCCAACGACCCCTCGGCCGCGACGCTGATGGACCAGCGCGACCAGGCCATCAACACGCTGTCGAAATATGTCGACGTGCGCGTCACCACCGACGGTTCGAACCAGGCCAACATCTACACCACGACGGGCATCCAGCTCGTCGGGGCCGGGCTCGCCTCGCAATTCACCTTTGCTTCCGCCGGCGCGCTGTCGGCGACCTCGCTCTACAACATCGATCCGGCCAAGTCCGGCGTCGGCGCGCTCAACATCGTGCTGCCGAACGGCTCGAAGGTCGACGTCGTCGCCAACAACGTGGTCTCCTCGGGCCAGATCGCGGCCGATCTGAAGCTGCGCGACGAGACGCTGGTGCAGGCGCAGAACCAGATCGACCAGCTCGCCGCCACGATGTCGAGCGCGCTGTCGGACAAGACCACCGCCGGCACCACGGTGTCGGGCCCACCGGTCGGTTTCGACATCGACCTTGCCGGTGCGCTGCCGGGCAACACCGCCACCTTCACCTACACCGACACGGCGACCAACACGAAGCGCCAGGTCACCCTTGTCAACGTCACCGACCCGGCGGCGCTGCCGCTGCAGAACGCGGCCAACGCCAACCCGATGCAGATCGGCGTGAACTTCTCCGGCGGCATGGGCGCGATCGCTTCGGCACTCAACACGGCGCTTTCCACCTCGCATTTGACGTTCTCCGCCGCGCCGTCGCCGGCGACCGCCACGACGCTGCGGATCACGGACGACAACAGCGGCCTCGCCAAGGTCAATTCATCCTCGATCACCAAGACGATCTCGTCGCTGACCTCGGGCAATCCGCAACTGCCGCTGTTCACCGACGGCGGACAGGCGCTCTACACCGGCGCGATCACCGCCTCGGGCTCGCAGATGACCGGCCTTGCCGGACGCATCGCCGTGAACACGCAGCTGGTCTCCGACCCGACCCGGATGTCGGTGTACAACACCTCGCCGCTGACGCCGTCGGGTGACACCGCGCGTTCGGACTATCTCTACTCGCAGCTCACCTCGGCGGTGTTCTCCTATTCGCCAGCGAGCGGTCTCGGCTCGGCGAGCCAGCCCTTCACCGGCAGCGTTTCGAATTATCTGCAGCAGTTCCTGAGCGTCCAGGCCAATTCCGCGACCCAGGCCACCCAGCTGCAGCAGGGCCAGAGCGTCGTGGTCTCGACGCTCCAGGCCAAGTTCGACTCGACCTCCAAGGTCAATCTGGACTCGGAGATGTCGAACCTGATCCAGCTCCAGAATGCCTATGCCGCCAACGCCCACGTCATGTCGGTGGTGCAGAGCATGATGAATACGTTGCTCCAGGCTCAAGTGTAACAAGTAACAGGGCTCTGAAACATGTCGATCAGCAGCATCAACTACTCTTCGTCGATTCTCGGCTCGCAGATCCGCAACATCAATCAGCAGCTCACCGACCTGTCGACGCAGCTCTCGACCGGCAAGCTGTCGCAGAACTATTCCGGGATGGGCACCAACGAGGGCTTTGCGATCGCCGGGCGCGCGCAGCTCTCCAACATCGCCGCCTATACCGACACGATCACCAACGTCAATGTCAGCATCAACCTCGCCAACACGGCGTTGCAGTCGCTGACCAAGATCCGCAGCACGGTGCAGACCGGCGCGGCCAACACCGCGCAGGATCTCAACGTCAACGGCCAGACCATCGCGCAGAACACCGCCGCCGCCCAGTTCGGCTCGATGGTCGGCGTGCTCAACACGCAGACGGGCAACCGCTATCTGTTTTCCGGAACCGCCGTCAACACGCAGTCGGTTGCGGATGCCGGCGACATCATCAACGGCACCACGACGCAGGCGGGGTTCAAGACCGTGATGGCGGAGCGCCAGGCCGCCGACCTCGGCGCCAACGGCATGGGCCGCCTGGTGCAGACGCAGCCGACGCCGAGCTCGATCCAGGTGTCGGA
The DNA here is from genome assembly GCF_014198315.1 of Bradyrhizobium sp. CIR48. Lineage (NCBI taxonomy): Bacteria > Pseudomonadati > Pseudomonadota > Alphaproteobacteria > Hyphomicrobiales > Nitrobacteraceae > Bradyrhizobium > Bradyrhizobium sp. CIR48. The sequence goes on along the minus strand of NZ_JACIHG010000002.1, from coordinate 83,027 downwards.
AGACGCCGCCGGATCGCCGTTCGGGCTGAAGCTCAAGGCGGTATCCTCGACCCTGACGGGCGCGACCATCACCGGCCCGAGTGGCTCGCCGGTGTCGTTCTCGGTCGATCTCAACGGCGTCAACCCGAACAATGGCGACAAGCTGAGCGTGCAGTTTACGCTGCCGGACGGCTCGACCGAGCAGATCGATCTGACCGCGTCGACGGCGACGCCAACGCCGCTCGGCAGCTTCGCGATCGACGCCAGCACCCCCGTCAACCCGACCAACACCGCGAACAACCTCAACGCCGCGCTGAACACCGCGATCACGAAGCTCGCCAACACCTCGCTGGTGGCGGCATCCGCGATCGTCGCCGGCGACAATTTCTTCAACACCGCAAGCTCGGCGATCGGCACGCCCGTCAACAACCAGGCGGCGCCGCCGGCGCCCGTGACCGGCGCGACCGCGCTGTCCGGGGTGAGCCCCTCGGATTCGATCTCGCCGGGCTTCGTCGCCGGCGACACCATCACCGTCAACGGCACCACGCTGACCTTCGTCAGTTCGGGCGCGACCGGCAACCAGCTCAACGTCACCGACAGCATCCAGAATCTGCTCGGCAAGATCGACCAGATCACGGGGACGTCGAAGCCCTCGACGGTCCATGGCGGTTCGATCACGATCAACACCGACGATGCGGCGAGCCTGAACATCACGAGCTCGAATACCGGCGCGCTGGGCTCGCTCGGTTTCAGCGCGACGCCCGTGACCGCCACCCAGCCGCCACTGCGGGTCGGATCCTCGCCCGCGAGCTCGGCGACGACGCTGGTCAACGGCTCGGCCGCCACCGTGGAATGGTATCTTGGCAATGACGGGCCCGGCTCGGCGCGCTCGACCGCGATGGCGCGCGTCGACGATTCCGTCACGGTGCAGTACGGGGCCCAGGCGAACGAGGACGCGATCCGCCGGCAGTTGCAGGCGATCGCGGTGTTCGGAACCTTCTCGACCTCGCCGACCGGGCAGTATTCGGGCGGGCAGGTCGCTGCGCTGAGCCTGCGCACGACCCAGGCGCTGACCCAGCAGCCCGGCCAGCAGCGCATCGAGGACATCCAGACCGACATCGCGATGGCCCAGAACACGATGAAGGACGCGAGCACGCGCCAGACCCAGGCCAAGGCGCAGCTCCAGACCATCATCGACCAGGCGGAATCGGCCTCGCCGGACGAGGTCGCGAGCCAGCTGCTGGCGCTGCAGAACGCGCTCCAGGCGTCCTATCAGGTGACCTCGAACCTGGCGCAGCTCTCGCTCGTCAAGTTCCTGTAAGGACGCGTTAAGGCGCCGTTAACCATGCCTCTTTACCTCTTGGTGAGGATTGGAGCGGGGCGGAGCTGCCGATGTCGGACAGGATGCAACTGGTGGTGGCAACGCCGTGCTTCGGCGGGCAGGTGTCGAGCATCTATGCGAGCTCGATCTTCGCGCTGCAGCGCGCTGTGCACGGCATGTCCAATCTCGAGCTCAAGGTGCTGCTGCGCGACGGCGATGCGCTGATCACCCGCGCGCGGGCCAATCTGGTCGCGATGTTCCTGGACGATCCCAGGGCGACGCATTTCCTGTTCATCGACGCCGATATCGGCTTCAAGCCGGAGCAGGTGTTTCGGCTGATCGAATGCGGCGCGGATGTCGTCGCCGGCTGCTATCCGATCAAGCGGGTCAATTGGGACAAGGCCGCGCGGGCGATCCAGTCGGGCCGCACCGACGTGCCGGCCGCCTCGCTCGACTACGTGCTCGAGATCGAGGATCCCGACCGCATCGTCGTGGTCAACGGTTTCACCCGGGTGCGCTATGCCGGCACCGGCTTCCTGATGATCCGGCGCCAGGCGCTGGAGGCGATGTGCCGCCATCCGGACTATGCGGCGTTGCAGTTCTTCCGTGAGCATTCGCACGACACGCTGGCGGCAAGCCAGAACCGGTTTGCGCTGTTCGAATGCATGATCGATGCGGCGACCGGCACGTATCTGTCCGAGGACTTCGCCTTCTGCAAGCGCTGGACCGATATCGGCGGCGAGATCTGGGCCGACATCCAGAGTTCGCTCGATCACGTCGGGCCGTCGGTGTTCCACGGCGATATCGCCTCGCAATTCGCGCCGGCGGCTGCGGCCGATGCGGCGTGAGCCTTCCGGGATGAGCGCCGGCGCATCCCGTCTGTCAGGTCAGGAGCGCGCCCCCGACGGCGGCTCACGTTATCTCCTGCGCGATCTCTTCACGCCACTGGACACGCTGCTGGTCTCCGGCGGTGATCCGCGGCTGGCGCTCGACGCCAGGGATCGCGTCAACGGCTATGGCTGCGCGGCTTCGCCGGAGCCGGAGATCTGGAATTTCGCCTCCTCGACCGCATCGACGATCTCGCAAGTGGCTTACGACCGTGCCGCGCTGGCGCGCGAAGAGCTGATGCACAAGTGCCTGTTCGACGAGGTCGAGATCGCCTTCGATGCGCGCTGCGAGGACATGCGGGACGAGCTGCGCGGCCATCTCCAGCTCTCGCCGCGTGTCGACGTCGTGTTCTCGCCCTCCGGCACCGACTCCCAGCTCCATGCCCTGTTCCTGGCGCGCGCGGTGCTCGGGGCGCCGCCGGTGACGATCGTGGTCGGCGCCGACCAGACCGGAAGCGGGACGATCCACACCGCCCGCGGGCACCATTTCAGCTCCATGACGGCGAGCGGCCTTGCGGTTCGCAAGGACGGTGCGGTTGCGGGGCTCGCCGGCGCCAGTCTCGCATTGCCGCTGCTCGCGACCGAGCCCGGGATTGCGATGCGCGCGGACACGGATGCCGCGGTGCTGCGTACGGTCGAGGCCACGATCGCGCAAGGTGCGCCGGTGCTGCTCCAGATCATGGATGCATCCAAGCTCGGCTGGCGTGCACCGAGCGCGGCCTGTCTCGACGAGATCGCGCGGCGCTGGCCGCGCAAGGTCCAGATCGTCGTCGATGCCTGCCAGGCCCGGTTCGGTCGCCGCCGGCTGCGCTCCTATCTCGACCGCGGCTATATGGTGCTGATGACAGGCTCCAAATTCTTCGGCGGGCCGGCCTTCAGCGGCGCGGTGCTGGTGCCGAAGGGCCTTTCGCGGTCGCTCGACCGGGTCGAGGGGATCGCGCCTGGTATCTTCGACTATGCCGGCCGTTGCGATTGGCCGGTGGCCTGGACGGCGCTGCGTTCGCGCTTCGAGCGCCGTCCGAATTTCGGTCAATGGTTGCGCTGGGAAGCGGCGCTGGCCGAGATCGGCCGCTACTACACGGTGCCCGGGGCTTTCCGCGCGGAGATACTCGCCGAGCTCGCCGCCGGCATCGACAGCATGATCGCGCTGTCGCCGTCGCTTCGCCCCGTTCCATCCGCGATCGGGACTGCCGGCGCGGATGATGAGGAATTTGCACAAACCACGATCTTTCCGTTCATCCTGCTGCGCGACGGCAAGCCGGTCTCGATCGCCGAGACCGCCGCCGTTCATCGGGCATTGGCGCGCGACATGAACGAGGCGATCGGCGGCAGTGCGGCGGACCGGCAGGTCGCCGTGCAGCGCTGCCTGATCGGCCAGCCGGTCCGGCTGGAGCGGCAGGACGAGGCACCGCAGGCCGTGCTGCGCCTCTGCGTCGGCGCACGGCTCGTGACCGAGGCCTGGTCGCCCGACATAGCGCAGGCGCAACGCAACGTGCAGCAAATTCTCGATCGCATCGCCCATGTCCTGGTAAAGATCGAGCTGCTGCTTGACCGTGGCGCGGTCGCGGCCGCGCCGGTAAACTCCGCGTTCGAGGTGTGAGATGCAGCATCCGGTTTCCGCGCCGCTTCGCATGACCACGGCGAACTATGCCGATCGCATCGGCTTTTCGCAGCTGACGCGCCAGGCCTTCGAAGGTGTCGACCTGCATCCGTTGCGCGACCAGCTGCTGGCGCGGATCGCGGCGGGGACCGCACTGGCAGGCGAAGGACTGGATCTGTCGTTGATCACCCAGCTACTCGGCGACAAGGATCAGGGGCTTGCGATCCAGTCGGAGGTGCTGAGCTTCCACCAATTGTTTCGCACGCCGAGCGCTGCTCCGAAGCCGGGCTTGCGCGTGCTCGCGCTAGCAGCCGACATCGACATGGGCGGCAACACGCCGATCGATTTCCTGCTCGAAGGCTCCGACATCGAGCTGTTGACGCTCTACGTTGTCAAGGGCGTCGGTCTGCCGGAGAACTTGCCCGAGCACGACGTTGCCATCGTGGTCGCCTCCGATTCCGAGGAATGCCGCGAGGCGCTCGCTTCGATCGAGCAGGCCGCGCCGCACTGGCCGCGGCCGCTGCTCAATCGTCCCGATCGCATCGGCAACCTCGATCGCGACAAGCTGCATCGGCTACTGGCCGGCGTGCCGGGTCTCGATATTCCCGCGACCATTCACGCGACGCGCGCGCAATTGTCAGATCTTTCGCGAGGGCAGATCGCCTGCCGGGACATCGCGGGTGAATTGCGCTTTCCGATGATCGCGCGGCCGCGCGGCTCGCATGCCGGCGTCGGACTCGCGAAGCTCGACGATGCGGCCGCGCTGGCAGCCTATCTTACCGAGCGTGATGAGCAGGATTTTTTCGTCGCGCGCTTCGTCGACTATGTGAATCCCGACGGGCTCTACCGCAAATATCGTCTCGCGATGGTCGACGGCAAACCTTACGCCTGCCACATGGCGATCGCCGACCGCTGGGACATCTGGTATCTCAACGCCTACATGGCGTTCAGCGAGGAGAAGCGGGCAGAAGAAGCGATCTTCATGCGCGACTTCGATCACGCCTTCGCCGCGCGCCACAAAAGCGCGCTCGACGAGATGAGCAGGCGCGTCGGCCTCGATTATTTCATCGTCGATTGCGCCGAGAACCAGGGCGGCGAGCTCCTGGTGTTCGAGGCCGACAACACCGCTGTCGTGCACAACATGGATTCGCCGGCCGTGTTTCCCTACAAGCCGCCACAGATGCGCAAGATCTTTGCGGCGTTCTCGGCGATGTTGTCGCGGCATGCAAGAGCAGGCGAGGGGAGTGCAGCATGAACGAGATCATCCGCAACGCGCAAAGCTCCGTCGCGCACGCCTCGCTCGACCCGCAGGACTGGAGCGAATTTCGCGCGCTCGCCCATCGCATGCTCGACGATGCGATCGACGGCATCGCCAACGTTCGGGCGCGCCCGGTCTGGCAGCCGATCCCTGATAGCGCCCGCGCGGCCTTCAGGGCCGACGTGCCGCGCGAGGCGAGCGACCTCGCCGAGGTCTATCGCGAATTCGCCGAGCACGTCGCGCCGTATGCGACCGGCAACGTCCATCCCGGCTTCATGGGCTGGGTGCATGGCGGCGGCACCGCGGTCGGCATGGTCGCGGACATGCTCGCGGCCAGCCTCAACGCCAATCTCGGCGGACGCGACCACATGCCGATCGAGGTCGAACGCCAGATCGTCGACTGGATGCGCCACCTGTTCGCGTTTCCGGACAGTGCGAGCGGCATCTTCGTCACGGGCACGTCGATGGCCAATCTGATGGCGGTGCTGGTGGCGCGGACGGCTGCGCTCGGCACGCTGGCGCGACAATACGGCATCGGCAATGACGGTGCGGTGCTGACGGCCTATACGTCGCAGGCCGCGCATGGCTGCGTCTCCAGGGCGATGGACATCGCCGGGCTCGGCACCGATGCGCTGCGCAAGGTCGGCGTCGATGCCGATCATCGCATCGACGTAGCCGCGCTGCGTGCGCAAATCACTGTTGATCGCGAGGTCGGCTTCAAGCCGTTCCTGGTCGTGGCGTCTGCCGGCACGGTCGACATTGGTGCGATCGACGACCTCAAGGCGATCGCGGAGCTGTGCCGCGAGGAGGGCATCTGGTTTCACGTCGACGGCGCTTTCGGCGCGCTTGCGATCTTCTCGCCCGAGCTCGCGCCGCTGCTCGGCGGCATGGAGCTCGCAGATTCCATTGCGCTCGACTTCCACAAATGGGGGCAAGTGCCTTACGACGCCGGATTCCTCCTGGTGCGCGATGGCGAGCAGCATCGGCAGGCCTTCGCACAGCCCGCGGCCTATCTGCGCCGCGAGGCGAGGGGGCTTGCGGCGGGCGCGATCTGGCCCTGCGATCTCGGTCCCGATCTGTCGCGCGGCTTCCGTGCGCTGAAGACGTGGTTCACGCTGAAGACATTCGGTACCGATCGGCTCGGTGCGACGATCACGAGAAGCTGCGCGCTGGCAAGATATCTGGAGGCCCGCGTAATGGCCGAACCGCGGCTGGAATTGCTGGCGCCGGTCAACCTCAACATCGTCTGCTTCCGCTATCGTGCCGATGATGCGGTCAATCGCGAGATTGTCGCCGACATCCAGGAGTCCGGAATAGCAGCTCCCTCGAGCACGACGCTGGACGGCAGGTTTGCGATCCGCGCCGCGATCGTCAATCACCGCACCGAGGAGGCGGACATCGACGCGCTGGTCGCGGCCGTGCTGGAGTTCGGCAGCCGGCGGTTCGCCGACGGAATGATCGAGGTCGAGGCACCGCCGCTCGCGGCGCAATAGCACTGGTGCATGGCTGAAACGACAACGGCCCCGGAGACGATCCGGGGCCGTTGTCGTTTGCGTCGATGGTCAGGCGGCGGAGCTCACGTCCTTGGCCGCTTCCGTCTGGGGATGGGTGGCCTCGAATTGGCTCCGCAGCTTCTCTTCATAGGCGATCAGCTTGCGGGCATCCTTCAGCGCCCGGTAGAGGTCGCCGTTCAGGATGTTGTTGTTGATGCCCTCGATGATCGGCCAGGCGCTCGGCACCGCGGTGACGATATCGCGCACCAGGTTGAAATAGGTGCCGTGCTGGCTCTGCGGATCCGGCGAGATGTACATGAGCTGGACCGCCAGATAGACGAGCTTCGCCGGCGAATCCGCGGTCTCGGGCGTGAGGATGTCGCGCTCGCGCAGGATCGGCACGTTGTCGCCGTCGATCAGGAGGCGCGCACGCTGGTCCGTATTGGTAATCACGCAGTTGCCGACGATGATGCGTTCGTGCGGTCTGAGCTCGACCTTGAGGGCCATTGCCTGTTCTCCATCAACGCTTTCGTAACCGAGCGCTCGTTGCGGCCTATTAAGACGTGATTCTCGCTCGGAATTAGTTAACGAGCTGTAAATTCCAGCCGTTCACGCGGGAAACCGCAATATTTTCAAGGTCGTACCCTTGCGGCTGCGCGGCGATCTTGCGCGGCGTCCCCGGCCGAATCACGCGAAACCCGGCAAAGGCACGGATTTCATTTCATGTTTCGTTAGAGGTCTCGGCGCCACGGTCCGCCGGTCGCTGGGTCACTCTCGATCCAAGCAGACGAGTAACAGTTGCGTCGTTTACCAGAAAGGTAACAGAGTTATGTCAGGCATCGTCCTCTCCGCGTCGGTTCGCCAGAACCTCCTCTCCCTCCAGTCCACTGCTGATCTTCTCGCCACCACGCAGAACCGTCTGTCGACCGGCAAGAGCGTCAATTCGGCCCTGGACAATCCCACCAACTTCTTCACGGCACAGTCGCTCGACAACCGCGCCAGCGACATCAACAACCTGCTCGATGGCATCGCCAACGGCGTGCAGGTGCTGCAGGCTGCCAACACCGGCATCACCTCGCTGCAGAAGCTGATCGACTCTGCGAAGTCGATCGCCAACCAGGCGCTGCAGACCACGGTGGGTTACTCCACCAAGTCGAACGTCTCCGCCACCATCTCCGGTGCGACCGCGGCCGACCTCCGCGGCACGACCTCGTTCGCCAGCGCCACCGCATCCAGCAACGTGCTCTATAGCGGCGCGGCGGGCGGCACCACGGCGGCGACCGGCACCACGACGCTCGGCGCCAGCATCGGCGTCTTCGCGAGCACTGGCGCAACGACCGGCGCCGGCGGTACCACGACCCTGGAAGGCACCATCACCCTGATCGCCACCAACGGCACGAGCGCCAGCGGCCTGGCCGGCAACGCCCAGCCCGCCGACGGCGACACCCTGACCGTGAACGGCAAGACCATCACCTTCCGCGCCGGCGTCGCGCCGGCGGCGAGCGGTGTCCCCTCCGGTTCGGGCGTCAGCGGCCATCTCGTCACCGACGGCAGCGGCAATACCACCGTCTATCTCGGTAGCACCGGCACGCCTGCGACGCTTGCGACCGTCGACGATCTGTTGAGCGCGATCGATCTGGCCAGCGGCGTCAAGACAGTTGCCATCAGCTCGGGTGCTGCGACGATCGCCACCAGCGTCGGCCAGACCGCCTCGACCGTTGCCGGCGGTGCCGTCACGCTGAGGAGCTCGACAGGCGCGGATCTGAGCGTCACCGGCAAGGCCGACCTGCTCAAGGCCCTCGCCCTGACGACGTCCGTGGGCGGCGGCAACGCCACGGTCAACGTCAACCGGACCACGAGCTCGGCCTCGCTCGGTGCGACCATCGCTGACGGTTCGACGCTGAACGTCGACGGCCACGTCATCACCTTCAAGAACGCGCCGGTTCCGGGCTCGACCGGGGCTCCGAGCGTTCCGAGCGGTTATGGTGCGAGCGGCAACGTCCTCACCGACGGCAATGGCAACTCGACGGTCTACCTGCAGGCCGGCACGGTCAACGACGTCTTGAAGGCGATCGACCTTGCCACCGGCGTGCAGACCGCGACGATCAATGCCAACGGCACCGCGACGCTTGGGACCGCCACCGGTCAGTCGAATTCGACGATCAATACGTCCGGTCAGCTCAAGATCTCGACCGGCGTCAACGCCGACCTCTCGATCACCGGCACCGGCAACGCGTTGAACGTGCTTGGTCTTGCCGGCAACACCGGCACCTCGACCGCGTTCACCGCGGCTCGTACCTCCGGCATCGGCGGCATCAGCGGCAAGACCTTGACCTTCTCCTCCTTCAACGGCGGCACGGCGGTTGACGTCACCTTCGGCGACGGCACCAACGGCACGGTCAAGACGCTCGATCAGCTCAACACCAAGCTTCAGGCCAACAACCTGACGGCGACGATCGACGCCAACGGCCTGCTGACGGTCTCCACCACCAACGACTACGCGTCCTCGACCATCGGTTCGAGCGCCGCAGGTGGTGCGATCGGCGGCACGCTGACCTCGTCGCTGACGTTCTCGACGGCTTCCAGCCCCGTCCAGGACACGGTTGCCCAGACCTCGCGTGCGAACCTGGTCTCTCAGTACAACAACATCCTGAACCAGATCGACACGACGGCGCAGGACTCCTCGTTCAACGGCGTCAACCTCTTGAACGGCGACCAGCTCAAGCTGGTGTTCGACGAGACCGGCAAGTCGAACCTGAGCATCACCGGCGTGACCTACAACTCCAAGGGTCTGGGCCTCGCTGCCCTGACCAGCGGCGTCGACTTCATCGACAACTCCGCGACCAACAAGGTGCTGGCTAACCTGAACGCGGCGTCGAGCACGCTGCGCTCGGAAGCCTCGAGCCTCGGTTCGAACCTCTCGGTGGTGCAGGTTCGTCAGGACTTCAACAAGAGCCTGATCAACGTGCTGCAGACCGGTTCGTCCAACCTGACCCTGGCCGACACCAACACCGAAGCGGCCAACAGCCAGGCGCTGTCGACCCGCCAGTCGATCGCGGTCTCCGCGCTGTCGCTGGCCAACCAGTCGCAGCAGAGCGTGCTGCAGCTGCTCCGCTAAGTCGCGGACGACATCGCAAGCAAGATCCGGCGGCGGGGCTTCGGCCCCGCCGCTTTCTTTTTTGCGCCGGCATCAGGTGCCGCATGACGAACCGGGAATGATGCATTCGAATGCAGCCAATTGCTCACTCTGAGTTATGGTTGACAAGTGGCAAATGGCTCGTCGCTGCACCAAAAAGCGTCATCCTATCATGACGATATGGGAGGAGCGGATCAGGCTCCGAACGCGCGTATGGTGAATCCGCGCAAGGACTGGTGCGACACGCTTCATGCTTTGTTAGCCGTCTGCGTTCACCGTCCCGGCATCGATTAATCCTAATCGAAGTTTGTTTGTTGCGTTGCGTACCAGAAGGGTAACACTCAATGTCCGGTATCGTCCTCTCTTCGTCGGTTCGTCAGAACCTGCTCTCCCTCCAGTCCACCGCTGATCTTCTCGCCACCACACAGAGCCGTCTGTCGACCGGCAAGAGCGTCAATTCGGCCCTGGACAATCCCACCAACTTCTTCACGGCACAGTCGCTCGACAACCGCGCCAGCGACATCAACAACCTGCTCGACGGCATCGCCAACGGCGTGCAGGTGCTGCAGGCTGCCAACACCGGCATCACCTCGCTGCAGAAGCTGATCGACTCTGCGAAGTCGATCGCCAACCAGGCGCTGCAGACCACGGTGGGTTACTCCACCAAGTCGAACGTCTCGACCACCATCTCCGGTGCGACCGCGGCCGACCTGCGCGGCACGACCTCGTTCGCCAGCGCCACCGCATCCAGCAACGTGCTGTATAGCGGCGCGGCGGGCGGCACCACGGCGGCGACCGGCACCACGACGCTCGGCGCCAGCATCGGCGTCTTCGCGAGCACTGGCGCAACGACCGGCGCCGGCGGTACCACGACCCTGGAAGGTACCATCACCCTGATCGCCACCAACGGCACGAGCGCCAGCGGCCTGGCCGGCAACGCCCAGCCCGCCGACGGCGACACCCTGACCGTGAACGGCAAGACCATCACCTTCCGCAGCGGCGTCGCGCCGGCGGCGACCGGTGTCCCCTCCGGTTCGGGCGTCAGCGGCCATCTCGTCACCGACGGCAGCGGCAATACCACCGTCTATCTCGGTAGCACCGGCACGCCTGCGACGCTTGCGACCGTCGACGATCTGTTGAGCGCGATCGATCTCGCCAGCGGCGTCAAGACAGTTGCCATCAGCTCGGGTGCTGCGACGCTCGCCACAAGCGTCGGCCAGACCGCCTCTACCGTTGCCGGCGGTGCCGTCACGCTGAGGAGTTCGACAGGCGCGGATCTGAGCGTCACCGGCAAGGCCGACCTGCTCAAGGCGCTCGCCCTGACGACGGCCGTGGGCGGCGGCAACGCCACGGTCAACGTCAACCGCACCACGAGCTCGGCCTCGCTGGGTGCGGAGATCGCGGACGGCTCGACGCTGAACGTCGACGGTCACGTCATCACCTTCAAGAACGCGCCGATCCCGGGCTCGACCGGTGCTCCGAGCGTTCCGAGCGGTTATGGTGCGAGCGGCAACGTCCTCACCGACGGCAACGGCAACTCGACGGTCTACCTGCAGGCCGGCACGGTCAACGATGTCTTGAAGGCGATCGACCTTGCCACCGGCGTGCAGACCGCGACGATCAACGCCAACGGCACCGCGACGCTTGCGACCGCCACCGGCCAGACCAACTCGTCGATCAACGCCTCCGGCCAGCTCAAGATCTCGACTGGCGTCAACGCCGACCTCTCGATCACCGGCACCGGCAATGCGTTGAACGTGCTCGGCTTCGCCGGTAACACGGGGACCTCGACCGCGTTCACCGCGGCTCGTACCTCCGGCGTTGGCGGCCTCACGGGCAAGACCTTGACCTTCTCCTCCTTCAACGGCGGCACCGCGGTCAACGTCACCTTCGGCGACGGCACCAACGGCACGGTCAAGACGCTCGATCAGCTCAACACCAAGCTGCAGGCCAACAACCTGACGGCGACGATCGACGCCAATGGCCTGCTGACGGTCTCGACCACCAACGACTACGCGTCCTCGACCATCGGATCGACGGCGGCGGGTGGTGCGATCGGCGGTACGCTGACATCGGCACTGACGTTCTCGACGGCTTCCACCCCCGTCCAGGACACGGTTGCCCAGACCTCGCGTGCGAACCTGGTGTCTCAGTACAACAACATCCTGAACCAGATCGACTCGACGGCGCAGGACTCCTCGTTCAACGGCGTCAACCTGTTGAACGGCGACCAGCTCAAGCTGGTGTTCGACGAGACCGGCAAGTCGAACCTCAGCATCACCGGCGTGACCTACAACTCCAAGGGTCTCGGCCTTGCTGCGCTGACCGGCGGCGTCGACTTCATCGACAACGCCGCCACCAACAAGGTGCTGACCAACCTGAACGCCGCCTCGAGCACGCTGCGCTCGGAAGCTTCGAGCCTCGGTTCGAACCTGACGATCGTGCAGGTTCGTCAGGACTTCAACAAGAACCTGATCAACGTGCTGCAGACCGGCTCGTCCAACCTGACCCTGGCCGACACCAACGTCGAGGCGGCCAACAGCCAGGCGCTGTCGACCCGTCAGTCGATCGCGGTCTCCGCGCTGTCGCTGGCCAACCAGTCGCAGCAGAGCGTGCTCCAGCTGCTCCGCTAAATCGCGGACGACATCGCGAGCAAGATCCGGCGGCGGGGCTTCGGCCCCGCCGCTTTTCGTTTATCGCTCGAGGTTTTGAGAGGGCAGGCGACACTCCGAAAAGTAACCAGCGGTTATGGTTAATGGAGCGTAAGCGCAAAGAATTGCCAATGATTTCAGGCTGATTGCCATCTCGCTCCGCGTTTCCCACCCGCTTATGGTGAACCGGCGCTTATGCGGGCGATGTTCGTTTCACCCTTTGTTAGCCATGTCGCGGCACGCTGGCCCCGTCACTCGATCCGAAGCGATCGAACGAAGACGCGTAAGCCAGAAGGGTAAGAGTCATGTCAGGTATTGTTCTCTCTGCGTCGGTTCGCCAGAACCTCCTCTCTCTCCAGTCCACCGCTGATCTTCTCGCCACCACACAGAACCGTCTGTCGACCGGCAAGAGCGTCAACTCGGCCCTGGACAATCCCACCAACTTCTTCACGGCACAGTCGCTCGACAACCGCGCCAGCGACATCAACAACCTGCTCGACAGCATCGCCAACGGCGTGCAGGTGCTGCAGGCTGCCAATACCGGCCTGACCTCGCTGCAGAAGCTGATCGACAGCGCCAAGTCGATCGCCAACCAGGCGCTGCAGACCACGGTCGGTTACTCCACCAAGTCGAACGTCTCCACCACCATCTCCGGTGCGACCGCGGCCGACCTGCGCGGCACGACCTCGTTCGCGAGCGCCACCGCATCCAGCAACGTGCTCTATAGCGGCGCGGCGGGCGGCACCACGGCGGCGACCGGCACCACGACGCTCGGCGCCAGCATCGGCGTCTTCGCGAGCACTGGCGCAACGACCGGCGCCGGCGGTACCACGACCCTGGAAGGCACCATCACCCTGATCGCCACCAACGGCACGAGCGCCAGCGGCCTGGCCGGCAACGCCCAGCCCGCCGACGGCGACACCCTGACCGTGAACGGCAAGACCATCACCTTCCGCGCCGGCGTCGCGCCGGCGGCGACCGGTGTTCCCGCCGGTTCGGGCGTCAGCGGCCATCTCGTCACCGACGGCAGCGGCAATACCACCGTCTATCTCGGTAGCACCGGCACGCCTGCGACGCTTGCGACCGTCGACGATCTGTTGAGCGCGATCGATCTCGCCAGCGGCGTCAAGACAGTTGCCATCAGCGCGGGTGCTGCGACGATCGCCACGAGTGTCGGCCAGACCGCCTCGACCGTTGCCGGCGGCGCTGTCACGCTGAGGAGCTCGACTGGTGCGGATCTGAGCGTCACCGGCAAGGCCGACCTGCTCAAGGCCCTCGCCCTGACGACCTCAACAGGTGCAGGCAATGCCACCGTGAACGTCAACCGCACCACGAGCGCGGCCTCGCTGGGTGCGGAGATCGCGGACGGCTCGACGCTGAACGTCGATGGTCACGTCATCACCTTCAAGAACGCGCCGGTTCCGGGCTCGACCGGGGCTCCGAGCGTTCCGAGCGGCTTCGGTGTCAGCGGCAACGTCGTCACCGACGGCAACGGCAACTCGACGGTCTACCTGCAGGCCGGCACGGTCAACGACGTCTTGAAGGCGATCGACCTTGCCACCGGCGTGCAGACCGCGACGATCAACGCCAACGGCACCGCGACGCTTGGGACCGCCACCGGTCAGTCGAATTCGACGATCAATACGTCCGGTCAGCTCAAGATCTCGACCGGCGTCAACGCCGACCTCTCGATCACCGGCACCGGCAATGCGCTGAACGTGTTCGGCCTCGCCGGCAATACCGGCAACGCGACCGCTTTCACCGCGGCCCGCACCTCCGGCATCGGCGGCATCGCCGGCAAGACCTTGACCTTCTCCTCCTTCAACGGCGGCACGGCGGTCAACGTCACCTTCGGCGACGGCACCAACGGCACGGTCAAGACGCTCGACCAGCTCAACACCAAGCTGCAGGCCAACAACCTGTCTGCGACGATCGACGCCAACGGCCTGCTGACCATCACCGCGTCCAACGACTACGCGTCCTCGACGCTGGGCTCGACGGCTGCCGGCGGCGCGATCGGCGGAACGCTCACCTCGGCGCTGACCTTCTCGACGGCCTCCAACCCCGTCCAGGATGGCGTTGCCCAGACGGCGCGTGCCAATCTGGTGTCCCAGTACAACAACATCCTGAACCAGATCGACACGACCTCGCAGGACTCCTCGTTCAACGGCGTCAACCTGTTGAACGGCGACCAGCTCAAGCTGGTGTTCGACGAGACCGGCAAGTCGAGCCTGAACATCACCGGCGTGACCTACAACTCCAAGGGTCTTGGTCTTGCTGCCCTGACCGTCGGCGTCGACTTCATCGACAACGCCGCCGCCAACAGGGTGCTGACCAATCTGAACGCCGCGTCGAGCACGCTGCGCTCGGAAGCCTCGAGCCTCGGTTCGAACCTCTCGGTCGTGCAGATCCGTCAGGACTTCAACAAGAACCTGATCAACGTGCTGCAGACCGGCTCGTCCAACCTGACCCTGGCCGACACCAACGTCGAGGCGGCCAACAGCCAGGCGCTGTCGACCCGCCAGTCGATCGCGGTCTCCGCGCTGTCGCTGGCCAACACCTCGCAGCAGAGCGTGCTCCAGCTGCTCCGCTAATAAGCGACTGAATTTACTAAATAAAATCGGGCGGCGGGGTCATTTGCCCCGCCGCTCTTTTTTGCGTCCGGAGGCGGGCAGGGGCGTTCACCGGCGGTTAACCCTATCGATTAAACCGGCGTTAACCATACTTTAAAGGACACCTCCTAAAACTGGACAAAAGCCCGCTTTCGAGACCGCGCGGCCGATTCGTATCCGGTTCAAGAGGAAGACTCGCCAATGTCCAACATCGTTCTCTCGGCGTCCGTTCGCCAGAACCTGTTGTCGCTGCAGTCGACGGCCGACTTGCTGGCCACGACGCAGGAGCGGCTGTCGACCGGCAAGAAGGTCAATACCGCGCTCGACAATCCCACCAACTTCTTCACGGCGCAGGGGTTGGACAACCGGGCGAGCGACATCAGCAACCTGCTCGATGGCATCAATAATGGTGTCCAGGTGCTGCAAGCCGCAAACACCGGCATCACCTCGCTGCAGAAGCTGATCGACAGCGCGAAATCGATCGCCAACCAGGCGCTGCAGACCACGGTCGGTTATTCCACCAAGTCGAACGTCTCCACCACCATTCCCGGTGCGACGCCGGCCGACTTGCGCGGGACGACCTCCTATGCAAGCGCGACCGCCAAGAGCAACGTGCTCTATACCGGTGCTGCCGGTGGCACGACCCCGGTCACCGGAACCGCCGCACTTGGCGCCTCGCTGGGCTCGAGCGCCGGCACATTGGTCGGATTTGCGGCGACCGCGGCCGACGGCACCACCGTGCTCAGTGGCACCGCCACGCTGGTCGGCACCACCGCTTCCACCACCTTCGGCGCCGCGCCCGCGGATGGCGACACCATCACGGTGAACGGCAAGTCCATCACCTTCCGCACCGGCGTCGCTCCGGCCACGCAGCCGACGGGCTGGGGCCTCGACGCCAGCGGGCACATCGCCACCGACGGCAACGGCAATTCGATCGTCTATGAGGGAACGGCGGCGGCGCCCGCGGCGACCATCAACGACGTCCTCACCGCGATCGACCTCGCCAGCGGCGTCAAGACCGCTACAATCAGTGCGGGTGCGGCGACCATCGCGGTCAGCGGTTCGGCGGGTCCCGTCGGCACGCTTCAAGTCGCATCGTCCATCACCGGCGGCCAGGTCACGCTGAAGAGCTCGACCGGCGCCGATCTGAGCGTGACGGGCAAGGCCGACTTCCTCAACAAGCTCGGTCTGACCGCGGCGACCGGCGCAGGCAATGCAAGCGTGACCGCGAACCGGTCGACAACCGCCGGCTCGCTCGGCTCTCTCGTTCAGGACGGCTCGACGCTGAACATCGACGGCCACACCATCACGTTCAAGAACGCGCAGACGCCGCAATCGGCGGCGAGCGTCACGTCGGGTGGCGTCAGCGGCAACATCGTCACCGACGGCAACGGCAACTCGACGGTCTATATCCAGAGCGCGACGTTGACCGACCTGCTCAACGCGGTCGACCTTGCCACCGGCGTCAAGACCGCGAGCCTCTTTAACGGCGCGGCGACCCTGTCGACCACTGCGGGCCAGATCCCGTCGTCCGTCAACAGCAGCGGTCAGCTTGCGCTCTCCACCGGCATCAACTCCGATCTTTCGATCACCGGCACCGGCAACGCCCTCAGCGCGTTCGGCCTCAGCGGCAACACGGGAACGGCGACCGCCTTTACCGCGGCGCGAACCTCCGGTGTTGGCGGTGTCAGCGGCAAGACCCTGACCTTCTCCTCCTTCAACGGCGGTACGCCGGTGAACGTCACCTTCGGCGACGGCACCAACGGCACCGTCAAGACGCTCGATCAGCTCAATGTGCAGCTTCAGGCCAACCACCTGACGGCGACGATCGACGCCAACGGCGTGCTGACGGTCACCACCGTCAACGAATACGCCTCCTCGACCCTTGGCTCGACGGCGGCGGGCGGCGCGGTCGGTGGTACGCTCACCGGCGTGCTCGCCTTTACCACTGCACAGCCGCCGGTTCAGGATCCCGTCGCGCAGACGGCGCGTTCGAGCCTGGTCAGCCAGTTCAACAACATCCTGGCGCAGATCGATACGACGTCGCAGGACTCGTCCTTCAACGGCATCAACCTGCTCAACGGCGACACGCTGAAGCTGGTCTTCAACGAAACCGGCAGCTCCACGCTCGGCATCAACGGCGTCGTGTTCAACGCGGCCGGCCTCGGCCTCAGCAATCTCGTTCCCGGCACGGACTTCATCGACAACGGCGCCACCAACAAGGTGCTGGCCAGCCTGAATGCCGCCTCGAGCAGACTGCGCTCGGAAGGCTCCTCGCTCGGTTCGAACCTCTCGATCGTGCAGGTGCGCCAGGACTTCTCCAAGAACCTGATCAACGTGCTGCAGACCGGCTCGTCCAACCTGACGCTCGCCGATACCAACGAGGAAGCGGCCAACAGCCAGGCGCTGTCGACCCGCCAGTCGATCGCGGTGTCCGCACTGTCGCTGGCCAACCAGTCGCAGCAGAGCGTGTTGCAGCTGCTCCGCTAATTTCGAGGCGCAAGATCGCCACACGATATATCGCGGCGGGGCTAACGCTCCGCCGTTCTTTTGAGGGAGATCGCTAAGACAAGATTAGCTGAGATCGACACGCATCACGCGAAGCGAATTTACATCGTGCGTGCGTGGATCTAGCGTTGCGCCGACGAAGAGCTCCGTGACCCGTAATTATCCGGAGGGCTTCCAAGCACAACACGTAAGCAAATCTTAAGCGGTGCTGCCTAGGGTTGGGAAAGAAATCCTTAAGCGCGTCCAACGCGCTAGGTAACCTCCAGGGTGTGATTGATGTCGAATTCCGCTGCCTCGGCTTATGCGCGTGTTGCAACAACCACCGCATCTCCTCGCGACATCGAGGCGCAGACCCTGCTCAAGGCCGCGAACAAACTCCAGGATGCGGTGAACAACGCCGATCCGCTCAGCGAGCAGACCATGCAGGCCCTGATGTTCAACCGCAAGCTCTGGACCATCTTCCTGAGCGAGGCGATGCGCGACAACAATCCGCAGCCGATCGACGTCCGGCAGAAGATCGCCAACATCAGCGTGTTCGTGCTGAGCCAGACCGCCGCGCTGCAGATGAGCCCGCAGTTCGATCACTTCCGTCCGCTGATCGAGATCAACCGCAATATCGCTGCGGGCCTGTCCGGACGGCCGTGACGAGGACACGTGATGGTCGGCATCGCGAGCATTTGCCAGCGATTGCCGGCCAGCTCAATGCGCAATCGTCAGGCGCTGACGTCGGTGCTGAGTGGACGCGAGGGCTCGGACTTCATATCCATTGCATGGAAATAGGCCCGCCGGCGCAGCATCGCTTCGTCGGGGAACTGGTTGACCACCGCGTCGGTCCTCTCGTTGACGACCTGGAAGACGAACGATGCGGCCGCCTGGTCGAACACGACCTGGCGCGAGACGTTCTCGTGGTTCGGCAGATCGTTGCGCACGGGCGCGCCCGTATCCGCCGCGGCGACCGTCTGGCGCACCGGAAGATCAGTCTGCACAGCCTCGTTCGCCGCCGCATTGGACGTCGTGACGATCTGCACGGGGGCCGGGATCCCCACCGGCCTGATGCTGAAATCTGTACTCATGGCAGCCTCCTGGTTGCCTAATGTGAGTCAAATCCCAACCCCTCTAATAACGCAACCATGGAACACCAGGACTGAAGACCCGGTAAGGAAACGTGACTAACCGCGCGACGATTTCGCCGCGCGGTTTTTCGTAAAATTGTCGCTTGTTCTTGTGGCGCTCAGCTCAGAGCGAGCGGCTGACCGCCAACGGCGTGATGTGGCGCGGACCTGGAGCTGCGCGGCGACCAGCGGCCGTATAGGTGTTCGGCACGTTGCGCTTCTGGAGCTCGGCATTGACGCCGCGCACGACGCTTTCGGAGACCGCGTGCGCGGTCGCGAGCACGGTGAGATTGACCTGGAGCATCGCGCGGAACGCATCGTGGTGGCGGTGCAGCGTCGAGAGCAGCTCCGGCGCGGATTTCGCAAGCTGCGCCTGGTTTGCCCTCAACTGGCTGACGGCGCCGACATAGTTTCGCGACAGCTCCTGCTTCTTGCTCTCGAGCGTCATCGCCTCGCGGACCTTGCCGGCACGAACGAGCTCGGTCTCGCGCTCGATCAGTCCGAGCAGCGCGCTCATCGCGTCCATCAGGTCTTCGGCGAGCTTGCGCGCCTCGGCGCTGCCGGGCGCGGTGTTCGGGCGCTGTTGCATCGGCTGACGTGAGGCGTTGAAATGGTTCATCTCGTTTGACCTTATGCCGTGCGGATCGTTTTCGCCTGCTGCATGATGAGGGTGCGGTAGACTTCGGTGGCGATGCCGACGCCGCCGGCCTTGGCGAAGTTCTTGGAATATTGCTCGGTCAGCATCGAGCGCCACACGCCGGTGCCGGGCGTGTCGCCGAACGGACCTTCGCCTTTCAGGCCCGATGTCATCTGCGAGAACATGCTGTTGAGGAACATCGCCTCGAAGTCGGTGGCGGTCTTCTGCGCCCTGGCCTGCTGCTTCGGCGAGACCTTTTGTAGGGCGGCGGCGAGCTCGAAATCGGGCCGGCCGTTGCGGCTCTCGACCGAGAAAGCCGAGGAGGTGGCGAGGCGCGGTGTGCTGATCGTGCTCGCCTGCATCACATCACCTCGATGTCGGCTTCGATCGCACCGGCGGCCTTGATTGCCTGGAGGATGCTGATCATGTCGCGCGGACCGATGCCGAGGCCGTTGAGGCCGTCGACGAGCTGCTGGAGCGAGACGCCGTCCTTGACGACGGCCAGCTTCTTGCCGTCCTCGGTGACGGTGACGCTGCTGCGCGGCGCGACCACCGTGCGGCCGCGCGACAGTGGGTTGGGCTGACTCACCTGTGGGCTCTCGGAGATGGTGACGGTGAGGTTGCCCTGCGCCACCGCGACGGTGGCGACGCGGACGTCGCGCCCCATCACGATGATGCCGCTGCGTTCGTCGATGATGATCTTGGCGGCAAGATCCGGGTCGACCTGGAGTTGCTCGATCTCGGTGAGAAAGGCGACGACGTTGCCCTTGAACTCGGGCGGGACCGAAAGCTGGACCGTGGAGGGATCGATCGGTTCGGCGGTCTTGACGCCGAGATAGTCGTTGACCGCGGCCGCGATCCGTTTGGCCGTGGTGAAGTCGGCGTTGCGCAGCGCCAGGCGCACGTTCGGCAGCCGATTGAGCGCGAACTCGATCTCGCGCTCGATGATGGCGCCGTTGGCGATGCGTCCCACGGTCGGAACGCCGCGCACGATCTTGGCCGCCTCGCCCTCGGCCTGGAAGCCGGAGATCGCGAGCGAGCCCTGCGCCACCGCGTAGACATTGCCATCGGCACCTAACAGGGGGGTGACGAGCAGGGTGCCGCCCTGGAGGTTCTTGGCATCGCCGAGCGCGGAGACGGTGACGTCCATGCGCGTGCCTTGCGTGGCGAAGGCCGGCAGATTGCCGGTCACCATCACGGCGGCGACGTTGCCGGTACGGATGGTGGCGCCGCGGATGTTGACGCCCATGCGCTCGAGCATCGCCTGCAGCGATTGCTTGGTGAAGGGGATGTTGTTGAGCGTGTCGCCGGTGCCGTTAAGGCCGACGACAAGACCGTAACCGATGAGCTGGTTCTGCCGCACGCCTTCGATATTGGCGAGGTCCTTGATGCGCGAGGTCGCAGCCGCCGGCGCGAGCGACAGCACCAGCGCCGACAGCGCGGCGCAGGCCACCCCAACAATCCTCACCCAACGAACGCTTGGCATCCTCTGCTCCCCAAGGATCCTCAAAGGGCTCCTCAAATCGGAAGGACCTGCACGACACTCCCATGACGAGCTGGTCCGGCGCTGTCCTTGCGAGGGCTGTGCCAACCCGGGGCGGAAGGGATAGGCCGCTGAATAGGTTGAATAAATCTGTTTCGACCGGTGTCAGCGAGCGTTGTCCCTGAGGAGCGAAACTGCCGCCCGTCGGCAGATTTTGCCGGGCCGTTTACGCGCCGTTAACCATAAGACGGCGAAGGTGACCGCATCGATCACCCGGATTCCCTCCGATGCGCATCTACGGACCGAACGGCACGACGCTTGGAACGCCGGCCAACCAGGCCAGGCGGACCGGCTCCGGCACTTTCGTGTTGCCCGACACCTCGTCGGCGCAGGAGACCCGGAGCGCTGCCGCACCGAAGGCCGCCACCAACATCGACGGGCTGCTCGCGCTGCAAGGCGTCGAGGAGGATCCGGTCGAGCGCCGCA
Source organism: Bradyrhizobium sp. CIR48 (assembly GCF_014198315.1). Lineage (NCBI taxonomy): Bacteria > Pseudomonadati > Pseudomonadota > Alphaproteobacteria > Hyphomicrobiales > Nitrobacteraceae > Bradyrhizobium > Bradyrhizobium sp. CIR48. Next base: position 61,864 of record NZ_JACIHG010000002.1, on the reverse strand, counting down.
AGCGCTCGGTCACCCGCGGCAGGACCGCGCTCGACGTGCTCGACGATCTCAAGATGGGCCTCTTGGCCGGCAATCTCGACGCCTCGACCGTGATGCGCCTGCGCGATGCCGCGGCGAACCTGAAATCGTCCTCGGGCGATCCCGGTCTCGATGCAGTGCTCTCCGAGATCGAGCTGCGCGTCGAGGTTGAACTCGCCAAGGCCGGACGGGCTTAATCGTCATCCGTCACCCTGAGGTGCGCGCCCTGCAATGCAATTGCAGGGCAAGCCTCGAAGGGCGACGGGCCCGCTGAAGCATCTCGGCCGTGCATCCTTCGAGGCTCCCCATGGGACGCGTTGCGTCCCATGCCTCGCGCCTCAGGATGACGGGACTGCTATTGCATCTTCGCCGCACCCCTTACGCCGCTTCCTCCTTCTGCTGCGCGTCGTAGCGGCGCTGGGCGGCGAGAACGTCTTTCAGATTCTGCTCGGCCCAATCGCGCAGCGGATCGACTGCGCCGGCGAGCGTCAGCCCGAGTTGCGTGATCGAATATTCCACCGTGACCGGCACGGTCGCGATGGCATGGCGCTTGATCAGCCCGTCGCGTTCGAGCGATTTGAGAACCTGGCTCAGCATCTTCTGCGAAATGCCTTCGATCGTGCGGCGCAAATGATTGAAGCGCATCGGCTCCTCGCGCAGCAGCAGCAGGATCAGCACCGCCCATTTGTCGCCGATGCGATCAAGGATCTGGCGCGTGGGGCAGTTCGCTGCATAGACGTCGGGTTTCATCGTCGGTCCTCGGAATCCATGTTCGTCGCTTGCTCCACGCGTGGCGGTTACCCTTGCGTAATCAGGTAAGCACAAAGTGCCCTCTTAACACCAGCATTCTTTGCGATATCTAGTCACTTCTAGTTACCATAGAAGCAAAGGAGCCTTCCATGAAAATCGCAGTTGCCGGCGCCTCGGGTCGGGCCGGGTCGGAGATCACCAAGGAACTGTCCCGCCGCGGCCATGCCGTCACGGCCATCGCCCGGAACCCCGAGAAGATCGCGGCCCTGCCGAACGTCACGCCGACCAAGGGGGACGTGCTCGACCAGGCGGGTCTTGCCAAGCTGTGGGCTGGGCACGACGTCGCCGTGAGTTCCGTGCACTTCCTGGCCAGCGACGCGCGGAAGTTGATCGGTGCGGCGAAGGACGCCGGGGTTGGTCGTTACCTCGTCGTCGGCGGCGCCGGCAGCCTCGAGGTCGCGCCGGGCGTGAAACTAGTCACGACTCCCAATTTCCCGGCCCAATATAAGGCGGAAGCGGAGGCAGGCTCGGCCTTCCTCGACCTGCTGCGGCAGGAAAAGGATCTGAACTGGACCTTCATTTCGCCGTCGGCCCTGTTCGTCGAAGGGGAACGCACGGCCAAGTTCCGCCTCGGCACCGATCAGCTTCTCGCAGATGCGAACGGAAAAAGCTGGATCACCTTCGCCGACTACGCCATTGCGCTCGCCGATGAGATCGAGCGGCCAGCCCATCTGCGGCAGCGTTTCACGGTCGGTTACTAGGCTTTCGGCGGTCCCCGGGCCCTCCAGGATAAACCTTCCTGTGCAAGGGCTTGGGGGGCGCCAGCCGGGGCTTCAGGGAAATATTGTCTGTCACAGGAGGCCACTATATAAGGCCCGGCTCAACGGACCCTGTTTCCGTTGCGAGTCGTTGATTAGACAGATAGGCCGCCCTTGGAAAAGTTGAAAAACTACCGACCGACCGAAAAAGAGCCTTTCATGAACGACCGGCAGAAGGAGTACTTCCGTTTGAAGCTCCTCGCCTGGAAGGATGAGATCCTCAAAGAGTCCAAGCTCACCCTGCAAGCCCTGCAGGAGGAGAACGTGAACCACCCCGATCTCGCCGATCGGGCATCGTCCGAAACCGACCGTGCCATCGAGCTCCGTGCCCGCGACCGCCAGCGCAAGCTGATCGCCAAGATCGACGCCGCGCTCCAGCGTATCGAGGACAACACCTACGGCTATTGCGAGGACACCGGCGAGCCGATCTCGTTGAAGCGGCTCGAGGCCCGGCCCATCGCGACGCTCTCGGTGGAGGCGCAGGAGCGCCACGAGAAGCGCGAGAAGGTCTATCGCGACGAATAGAGCCCGAGCCGCCGCGTGCGGCTCTTTTGTTTTTGGCTCACGGCGTCGCTTGAACGCCGCTGGTACGGCGCGTAGATTCGCGCCGTCATGATGATTTGCACTCTCAACATCGCATCGGTCTTCTTCCTGGGCTGAGCGCAGGCGCCTCCGTCGCGGAGGCATTGCGTCCCGCGAGTTCGACTTGCGGTTTCCCAACCGATTGAGCCAGCCGGTTCCGCAGCGAGCGGACGATGAGGGCTGGCGAGCAATTGAGAGATCATCATGACTGCCAATCCACGCGCGTTGGACGACGCGCAAATAGCCCAATTCATCCGCGACGGCTTTGTCCGGATCGACAATGCTTTCGCAAGTGAGCTCGCCGAGGCCGCCCGCGCCATCATCTGGCGCGATCTGCCATGCAGCGAGCACGACCCAGCGAGCTGGACCCGGCCCGTGGTGCGGCTGCCCTATTATGGCGGCCCGCCGTTCCGGGATGCCATCAACACCGCCGTGCTCCATGCCGCCTTCGACCAGATCGTCGGGCAGGGGCGGTGGCGGCCGCGACGCGACATCGGCACCTTTCTGGTGCGTTTTCCGCACCCGGACGATCCGGGCGACGACGGCTGGCATGTCGATCTCAGCTTTCCCGGCGAGGCCAGCAACGCGAACGAGACGCAGGATTTCTCGGCCTGGCGCGTCAACATCACCTCGCGGGGGCGGGCGCTGCTGCTGCTGTTCCTGTTCTCCGATGTCGGTGACGACGATGCGCCGACGCGGATCCGGGTCGGCTCGCATTTGCCGATGGCGCGCTACCTGGCGCCAGCCGGCGATGCGGGGCGGGCGCACATGATGCTGGAGCAGATGGGGGCCGATTGTCCGGTGGCGCTCGCGACCGGTGCGGCCGGCACGGTCTATCTCTGTCATCCCTTCCTGGTTCATGCCGCGCAGAAGCATCGGGGAACGCGACCGCGCTTCCTGGCGCAACCACCGCTGCATCTCGCCGAACCGTACCGGCTGGAGCGGAGCGAGGGCGACTACTCGCCGGTCGAGGTGGCTATCCGCCTCGCGCTTGGACGCATTTGACGGAAGCGATGGCATTGCACGCGGCGTTGTGGCGGGTTCCTGCGCCACAGCGCCGCTGTCGTCCGATGCGGAATCGCGAAAAATGAATCTCGATCAATGGGCTAGAGTCGAATCCTGCATGCTCACGTGAGTTCGCATGAGAAAAAGCCTTCACTTCAGGTGCGGGAAGTTTTGCGAGTCGCATCAAGGAGATCGACCGGCATCTTGAGACGGCGGCGCAGCGGCTTCACGCATCGCTGCAATCAGCGTCTCGTTCCGCGCGGGGCGGGTGGGCCTGGCGCGTGGCTCCATAAAGACCGGACCAGCTCAATATTTCCTTAAGCGGCGGGAGCCCCCCCGTATTCGGCCCGGCTGAGCGCCGACCAGCGCTTGTCAGGCGCGGACGGGGATGCTGAACTGAGCCGCAATGTTGCGTAGCGTGGGAGGCGGCGCCGATGGATAAGATTCTCGAAGCCGCAAAGGCGATCGCGCTGGCGCGTCGCAATCATGCGCCGCTCGCGGCGCTGGAGCGTCCCCCCATTGATGAGGCCGAGGGCTACCAGGTCCAGCGTGCGGTGCACGATCTGCTGCTGCCGCATCTCGGGCCGCTGGTCGGCTACAAGATCGGCTGCACCAGCCAGGTGATGCAGGACTATATCGGCATCCCGCATCCCTGCGGCGGCGGCGTGTTCCAAAAGGGCGTGCACGACACCGGCGCCAAGCTCGCCGCCTCCAACTATGTCCGGGTCGGGGTCGAATGCGAGATTGCGGTGCGGCTGAAGCGCGACCTTGCCGCCGGCGAGGCGCCGTTCACGGCCGAATGGGTCGGCGAGGCGGTCGAGGCCTATCATCCCGCCATCGAGATCGTCGATGACCGCTACGTGAAGTGGGAGGCGATGGGCGCCCCGACGCTGATCGCCGACGACTTCTTCGCGGCCGGCTGCGTGCTGGCGCCGGCGGTTCCGCGCTCGTCGGTGCCGGACCTGAAGGCGGTCAAGGGCCGCGCCATCCTCAACGGCGAGGAGGTCAGCCACGGTACCGGCGCCGACGTGCTCGGCCATCCCCACAACGCGCTCGCCTGGCTCGCCAACCATCTCGCCGCCGAGGGCAAGGGTCTTCACGCGGGACAGCTCGTGCTGACGGGCAGCCTGGTCAAGACGCTGTGGCTGAAGGCCGGCGACAAGGTGCGGATGGAACTGGACGGGCTGGGAGCGGTGGACGTGAAGTTTACCTGAGGGGCACCGGTAGTCCCCGCAGTCATTCCCCGCGAAGGCGGGGAATCCAGTACGCCGCGCTGCACCAGTACAATCACGAATATCTCGGAGTACTGGATCGTCCACCTTCGCGGACGATGACAGAGGGCTGGCTTGAATGCTGTACCCTCATCCACGTCATTGCGAGCAAAGCGAAGCAATCCAGAACCCCTTGGCGGAGCAATTCTGGATTGCTTCGCTTCCGCCTTCGCTCTTTGAGCTTCGGCGGAGGAGCCGCTGGCAAAGACCGCGTGCGGCGACAGCGTTGCCAAAATGTCGCGAGCCTCTCTCGTGATGTGCAGTTTCTGTCTCCATCCGACAGAGACATCTTGCGCCCGCCGGCGATCGGGTCTATGAGCCCCGTCCCATTCAACCTGCGCGTTCAACAATGAGGAGACCAGCCGTGAACAGTCTGTGGCGATCGACACGCTCCGTGCCGACGCTCTCACTGCGTCCGGCTGACAGTCATCCAATCATGTTGAACGACAATGGCACATTCATTGATTCAGCGCCGGCGGGAGGCCGAGCGCGCGCGGGTTGAAGCCTACGAGCTGTCGCTGCGGCATGTGTCGCAGCGGACGCGTCCTCCACCGGATTTCGAGACCGCGATCTACGAGGCCAGGCGTGGCTTCGAGGCCGACATCGTGCGCGATGCCAAGGCCTGGAAGCCGCGGATGAAGACTCGCGATGCCGCGCGTCTTCGTCTTGCCGCGGCTCGCTATCTCTTCGCGCGCTATCCTGTCGCAGAACATCTGGAGCAGATCTGGATCGACGGCGCGGGACTGGGCGCCGGCGAGATTCATTTGCGCAAGCGCTGGTATATCGCGGCGGCCGGCGGCGGTTCGCTCTACAATGCCGGTGCGGCCGAATGGCTGTCTCGCAAGGAGGTCCATGCGTTCCTCAATCCGTTGGGGAGCGTTGGCTTCGAGGCTGCGATCTGGCAGGCGATCGCGCGATCCTATGCGAACGATCCCGCCATTGCGATGCGGATCGCACGCACCAGGATCACGCAGACGCCGCGCGCTCAGAATCGCTTCTGGCGCGAGGTGGTGCGCTTCTTCTGCGCGCATCCCACCACGGTCGAGGACATGGATGACTTCCACGATTACCTCGCCGATTGCCACCGGCGTGATCCGGAGTACACCCTCAAGGGGCGTTCACTGATCTCGCTTGGTCGGCAGATGCGCGAATGGCATCGCGATCTCGATGCGATCGCTCGTATCGAGGCCGCACGCCGTCGCGCCGAGGCTGCGCGAAACCGTGCGCGTGGGCTGGCAGCAAGCCCCGAGCAGATCGAGGACCGTTGGCTCGGTGCAGCGATCGCGGACTGGTCATGGACCAAGTCGTCCAAGGACCGGGCCAAGCGTGAAGAGTATGTTGTGGTCCAGTTGCGGACCGCAGCCGATCTCGTGGCCGAGACGCGGGGTATGCGCCACTGCGTCGCCACTTACGCGACAAAGTGCATTGCCGGGCAGGCGTCGATCTGGTCGCTCCGTCGCCGTGCCTCGGGCGACGTCCAGCGGCTGCTGACCATCGAGCTGGATTCCCGTTCCCGGGCGGTTCAAGTTCGCGGGTTTGCAAACCGTCCGCCGCTCGCGGAGGAGAGCAAGATCCTGGAGCGGTGGGCGCAAGCACGCGGGATCATGCTGCTGTGAGAGTTGCCTGCGCCGCTTTCGCGGCGCAGGCAAAATACATGCGGCCCTCGCCAGGGGAGCTAGCGAGGGCCGCGTCGTACATCGTCGTTCGCGCCTAGGTTCGCAAACACGATGTGGGAGCTCTTGAAGAGGTTAGAAGGGCAGCAGCACGTCCATGACCTGCTGGCCGTAGCGCGGCTGCTGCACGTCCGTGATCTGGCCGCGGCCGCCATAGGCGATGCGGGCCTGCGCGATCTTGCTGGAATCGATGGTGTTGTCGCTCTGGATGTCTTCGGGGCGGACGATGCCGGCGACCACGAGCTCGCGGATCTCGTAATTGACACGGATCTCCTGCTTGCCCTCGACCACGAGGTTGCCGTTCGGCAGCACCTGGGTGACGACCGCGGCGACGTTGGTCTGCAAGGCTTCCGTGCGGTTGACCGAGCCCTTGCCGTCGCTGGAGGCGGTGGAGCCGGCGGTCAGGAGGCTGCCGGGCAGGATCTTGTTGGCCTGCGTGATCGTCTTCGCGCCGAGGAAGTCGGTGACCTGAGAGTTTTCCGAGTTGGTGCGGCTGCGCTGGGTCTCGTTGGCGATGTTGGCCTTGTCGGTGAAGTTGACGGTCACCGTGAGGAGGTCGCCGACCTGGCGGGCGCGCTGGTCCTTGAAGAAGGCGCGGCTGCCGTTGCGCCACAGCGAGTTCGGATTGTAGGAGGCGACTTCCGGCTTCGGCATCGGCATCTGCACCGGCTTGTAGCCCGGCTGCGCCGTCGGATTGTCGATCGCGGACAATTTCGGCTGCTCGCCGATCTGCGACAGGCGGTCGATCGAGGAGCAGCCGCCCAGCGCGCAACTGGCCAGCAGCAGCGCAGAGATCGCGATGCGACGAAGACGGTAAGCCGAACTGAAAGCGGACATGACGAACTCTTACTTGGCTTGAGCTTGCGAGACGCGAGCTTGCGGGATCTGGGCTTGTGCGATCTGGGCCGGCGACGCCGGCGCTTCGATCAGGCTCCGGGCGAGGGCTGCTGCCGCAGCCGCAGGGGCGGGCGCCTCATCGCGCTTGAGCGAGGAAGTCTGCTCGACCGCGGGCGCCATCGGTGCCGACTGGCTCGCGCCCTGGATCGTCACCTGGCCGCGGCCGGTGACGACGCCGGTCAGCGTCCGCTTGGATTGCACATTGAGCACGCTGACGGTGTCGCCCTCGGCGCCGCTCTCGATCGCCTTGCCGCGCGAGGTGAGATAGAGGCCGGGCACCTGGTAGATGATGGTGACGTTCTGATCGCGCACCACGAAGTCGGGCTTGACGATGTCGGCGGCACGGAGCGGGGTGCCCGCGCGCATCGGCCGGCGCAGCTGCATGCCGATGCTGCGGTCGCGCGAGGCGGGCTCGCCGGTGACCTCGGCTTTCGGCCGGCGTTCCAGCGTGACGTCGGAGGACTTCAGGAGATCGAGACGCTCGATGTCGCGCGTCAGCACGGCCACTTCCACCGTCTCGATCGCGGTCCCGGTGAAGCGCAGCTTGGTCGCGGCCGGATTGCTGTCGTTGGCAATCTCGAAGGCGATGTCGAACCGGCCGCTGCGGGCGTCGTAGCGGGTTGCGACCGGCTGCAGCGCGCCGGAGTTGGAGGCATCCAGCCGCATCTCGGCGACGCCGCGGTCGAAGGTGACGGTGATGTTGGCGGCGTCCCCGAGGCCGAAGCGGCGCTCGAGCGCCGAGGCGACGGCGGTTTCGAGATCCTTGTTCGCCAGCGTGCGGGCAAGGCGGGTGACCTGGACCTCCTTGAGGTCGCCGGTCATCACGCCGATCACCTGTTTTGCGCGGAGCACCGACAGCACTTGCGCGACCGTCAACGTGCCGGTGGTGCCGAGATCGGGCGAGCGGTAGACCGGGATCAGCGCGGCCGAACCGGCATTGTCGATGAGATCGCCGACCCGCACCACGTCCGAGGTCACGGTGACGCTCGCGCGCAGCGTCGGCGAGGCGATGAAGTCGTCCGCGGCCGCTGCCGGCAGGGCCAGCGCGAGCAGGGCGGAGATGGTGGCGAGGGTGGTGCGGATCATCGTCATTGCCTCAGCGGAACAGCGCCGTGGTCGATTGCATCATTTGGTCGGCGGCGCTGATCACCTTGGCGTTCATCTCGTAGGCGCGCTGGGCGGCGATCAGGTCGCTCATCTCCGAGACGACGTCGACATTGGCCTGCTCGAGGCTGCCCTGGGTGATCTTGCCGTAGCCCTCGGAGTTCGCGGTGCCGTCCTGCGGCGGGCCGGACGACGGGGTCTCGGTGAACTGGTTGCTGCCGACCGGCTGCAGGCCCGCCTTGTTGATGAAGCGGGTCACGCCGATCTGGCCGACGATCGTAGAAGTCGACGAGCCCGGCAGCGTCACCGAGACCTGGCCCTGCTCGCTCACGCTGATGCCGGAGGCGTTTTGCGGGATCGTGATGCTCGGCTGCACCGGGTTGCCCTGGGCGGTGACGACGCGGCCCTGATTGTCCATCTGGAAGGTGCCGTCGCGGGTGTACTGGTAGGTGCCGTCGGGCATCAGGATCTTGAAGAAGCCCTCGCCGGACATCGCGAGGTCGAGATCGTTGCCGGTCTGCGACAGCGTGCCCTGCGTCATGCTGCGCGGCGTGCCGACGGTCTTGACGCCGCCGCCGATGTCGACGCCGACGGGCAGGATGGTGCCCTGGTCCGAGGCCTGCGCGCCGACGCGGCGGACGTGCTCGTAGATCAGGTCCTGGAACGCCGCGGTCTGCTTCTTGAAGCCGGTGGTGCGCAGGTTGGCGATGTTGTTGGAGATCACCTGAACGTTGAGTTCCTGTGCCGCCATTCCGGTCGCTGCGGTGTGAAGCGCCTGCATGTCAGTTCTCCCTCAATCAGGCCGGAACGTCGGCGAGCTTCTCGATCGCCGATTTGTGGAGGTCGCTCTGCTGCTGGAGCAGATTGGCGATGGCGGTGTAGCTGCGCATGACTTCGACCATGCGGGTCATCTCGCCGACCGAATTCACGTTCGACTTCTCGACATAGCCCTGGCGCACGCTGCTGGATTTGGCGTCGGGCTGCAGGGTGGCGGAGCCGGCCGAATAGAGATTGGCGCCGAGCTTGGTCAGCTTGGTCGGATCGTCGAACGAGGCCATGCGGATCTTGCCGCGGATCGAGTCGGTCTTGGCGGTGCCCTCGAGCACCGTGATGGTGCCGTCGGGCGCGACGTTGATGTCGTGATCGGTCGGCTGGAAGGTGATCGGGCCGCCGGTGCCGAGCACCAGATTGCCGTCGGGGGTGACGAGCTGGCCAGTCGAGTTGAGCGAGAACTTGCCGTCGCGGGTGAACAGCTCGCCGCCATTGGCCTGCACCGCGAAATAGGCGTTGCCGTCGATCGCCATGTCGAGCGGGTTGTTGGTCGGCTCCATCGGCCCCTGGCCGATGTCGCGATAGGTGCCGCGGTCCTGCACATAGGAGACACGGCGGTCCGCGCCGATGAAATTGTCCTCACGCGCGTTCGAGTTGAGGTACTCCTCGAACAGCGAATGGTCGGCCTTGAAGCCGTTGGTGTTGGCATTGGCGACGTTGTTGGCGATGACATCCATCTGCCGTTCCAACGTCATCTGCCGTGACAAGCCGATCAGAAGCGCGTTCTGCATCGGAAATCTCCCCTGAGCGGATCTGCCATTTCGCTCTCCCAAGCGCCTTGGCGGACCCCGTGAACGAGACCGTCGGGTTCTCCCAAACCGTCGGGTCTCGGCCCTTTCTCAGCGAAAGCCGTGCCAACCTGGAAAACTTCGTAATTTCAGTGGCTTGCTGATTTCGAAGGGGCGCAGGAGGGCGGCAGAAAGGTTCTGTTAGCCATGTCTGCCCGGCAGATTTTTCCTAGTGGAGGCCCAATTGAAAGATTCCGTTAACCATTATTACCGTAGCGTTTGCCATGAAGAGGAGCGCATTGCGCCGGGGCATTTGTATCGCGTCCTTGTCTTAAGGCTTCGCTCTTTCGACCCCTTTGAGAGATCCGGGCGCGGCGACCATGGCAGAGAATGAAGCGGAAGGCGGCGCAGCTGCCGAAGGCGCGGAAGCCGCTCCGCCGAAGAACAAGCTCAAGCTCATCATCATGGCCGTGGGGCTGCTCGCCGTTCTCGGCGGCGGTGCTGCGACCTGGTTCTTCTTCTTCCGGCACGGCGACGACGAGCATCATGCCGAGGCCGCGCCTCCGCCGAAGCCGCCGTCCTTCGTCGACGTCCCCGACATCATGGTCAACCTCGCCGGTGCGCCCGGCGAGCGCGTGCAATATCTGCGGCTGAAGATCGTGCTGGAGCTGAAGGAAGAAAAGCAGATCGAGGCGATCAAGCCGACGATGCCGCGCGTCACCGACATCTTCCAGACCTATGTGCGCGAGCTGCGGCCCTCCGACCTCAACGGTTCCGCCGGCATCTTCCGCCTCAAGGAGGAGCTGACCAAGCGCGTCAACGCGGCGGTCGCTCCGGTCCAGGTCAGCGCGGTGCTGTTCAAGGAAGTCGTGATCCAGTGAGGACGCTGCGGAAGGTGATGGGCTAGCGTCATGGCCGGCAACGAGCAAATGGACCAGGATGCGATTGCCGCCCAGTGGGAGGCGTCGCTCGATTCCGAGGATCCCGCCGAGGCCGCGAAGGCTGCGGCCGAGAACGAGCTGTCGGAGACCATGGCCCTGCAATGGGCGGCCATGGTCGAGGACGGCAGCCGCGATCTCGGCAGCGGCAAGAATTCCGGCGAGCGTGTGCTGTCGCAGGAGGAGATCGACAATCTCCTCGGCTTCACCGTTGGCGACGTCACCCTCGACGACCATTCCGGCATCCGCGCGATCATCGATTCGGCGATGGTCTCCTACGAGCGTCTGCCGATGCTCGAAATCGTCTTCGACCGCCTGGTGCGGCTGATGACGACATCCTTGCGCAATTTCACCTCCGACAACGTCGAAGTCTCGCTCGACCGCATCACCTCGGTGCGCTTCGGCGACTACATGAACTCGATCCCGCTGCCCGCCGTCCTCACCGTCTTCAAGGCCGAGGAGTGGGAAAACTTCGGCATGGCGACGGTCGATTCCAACCTGATCTATTCGATGATCGACGTGCTGCTCGGCGGCCGCCGCGGCACCAGCCAGCTCCGCATCGAGGGCCGGCCCTACACCACGATCGAGACCGAGCTGGTCAAGCGGCTGGTCGAGGTGGTGCTGGCCGACGCCGAGCAGGCGTTCCGGCCGCTGTCGCCGGTGACCTTCACGATCGACCGGCTCGAGACCAACCCGCGTTTCGCCGCGATCAGCCGTCCCGCCAATGCCGCGATCCTGGTGCGCCTGCGCATCGACATGGAAGACCGGGGCGGCAACATCGAGCTGCTGCTGCCCTATGCCACGATCGAGCCGATCCGGGGCGTCCTGCTCCAGATGTTCATGGGCGAAAAGTTCGGCCGCGACCCGGTCTGGGAAGGCCATTTCGCCACCGAGATCGTGCAGGCCGAGATCGCCGTCGATGCGGTGCTCTACGAGGCCGACATCCCGCTCAAGCAGCTGATGCGGCTCAAGGTGGGCGACACCCTGCCGCTGGACATGCGCGCCGACGCCAACGTCACCGTGCGCTGCGGCGACGTCACGCTGACCGAGGGGCGGATGGGCCGGGTCGGCGACCGCGTCGCCATCCGCGTGACGAAACCCTTGCGCAAGCCAAGTACGACACTTGCGATGTTCGAGAAGGTGGACGAGCAGAACAAGATGATGGAGGCCCCATGAACCACTCCCTGGGAATGGCGATCGAGACGCTGGTGGCTATCCTGCTGATGCTGACGATCGTTTATTGCGTCATGCTCAACAAGCGGCTGACGCGGCTGAAGGCCGACGAGCACTCGCTGAAGGCGGTGATCGGCGAGCTGATCACCGCGACCGAGATCGCCGAGCGCGCGATCGGCGGGCTGAAGCTGGCGGTGCGCGACGTCAACGAGAACCTTGGCAGCCAGCTCGCCGCGGCGACGCAGATGTCGGACCAGCTCTACAAGCAGCTCGGCGAGGCCGACAACGTGGTGCGGCGGCTGTCCAAGATCGCGATCGCGGCGCGCCCTCCGGAAACGGTCGCTGCGCCCGCAGCCAAGCCGTCGACGGCGAAGGCGGTGGCGGCTGCGGCCGAAGCCTTCTCCGAGCGCCGACGATCCAACGGCCTTGCCGCATGAAGTCAGGGGTATGAAGTCCTTTCGTAACATCCGCGTCATCCCGGTCGTCCTGGTTGCCGTCGCAGGCCTCGCCACGCTGAAGGTGGCGGGCCTCGTGATCAATGGCGGCTATGTGTTCGACTACAAGCCGAACCAGGCCAAGAAATCCTGGGCGCAGGAGAATCTGAACTTCCCGACCGGCCGCGAGGAGCCGGAAATCATCACCGGCTCGACCCATGGCGCGCCGAAGGAGGCGCCCAAGCCCGCCGCGCCGGAGACCAAGCCGGAAGGCACCGTGGTCAAGGTCGACGAAGCCCAGCCGCAGGTCTCGGCCTCCGAGCGCGCGATCCTCGAGCGGTTGCAGGCGCGCCGCCAGGAGATCGAGGCCCGCCAGCGCGAGATCGACATTCGCGAGAGCCTGCTCAAATCAGCCGAGAAGCGCATCGAAGGCAAGGTCGAGGAGATGAAGGCGGTGGAAACCCGCATCTCCGCGACGCAGGCCGAGCAGAAGGCCGCCGAAGCCCAGCGCATGAAGGGCCTCGTGACCATGTATGAGGGCATGAAGCCCAAGGACGCCGCACGGGTGTTCGACCGGCTCGAGATGGGCGTGCTGATCGAGATCGCCTCGGCGATCGCGCCGCGAAAGATGTCGGACATCATGGGACTGATGTCGCCGGAGGCCGCCGAGAAGCTGACGGTCGAGATGGCCCGCCGTGCCAATGGCGGCGGCGATCAGTCGGCCTCGGCCGGCGAGCTGCCCAAGATCGACGGCAAGCCGACGCAAAAGCCGAATTGAGGGCGCGAGGCGAAGCGCGCTTTCGATCCGGACGTCACACGCAACGCTCCTGACCCGGGTTCGACGCGTTTGGGCAGAACCGGACGGCGACCGACCAACAAACTCACGTCGAAAATGACGCCTACAGGCAACGCGCCGGGCGAAGATGCCCTTCGCTTGAATTCTATCGCTAAAATCGAAGACTCATTCGGCGCCAGTTCCAATGCCCTGCGTCGGTCATAATGCGTGATGATTTTGTCACGCCGGCAGAAAGACAATGCTGCCGCATCCACAGCCACAAAACTGGCAAGGTAACGGACTGTCATTCTCCTAAACTGCCTCGACTAGCTCCAAGTGAGGGGTTGCATGATGAGGAACGAAATCTCTCGGCAGGCAGCAGGCGCTGCGATATTGGCCGCTACCGTGCTGACGCCGGCTACTGGTCGTGCCGACCTCGCCGGGGTAGGTTTTTGGTTGCCGGGCATGATGGGCAGTCTCGCAGCCGTGCCCGGCCAGCCCGGCTGGAGCATGACCAACATCTATCTCCACTACGAGCTCGTGGCCGGCTCGGGGAAGCAGCTGCAACAGAATGCATCCGTTGTCACCGGCCTGTATGCGCGAGCCGATGCCGTCGCATTCATGCCGGCCTATACATTCGAAACGCCAGTGCTGGGCGGACAGCTCACGCTCGCAGCGCTCGGCGTGCCCGGACATGTCGGGGTCGGCGTGAATGCCACGCTGACGGGGCCGTTCGGTAACCAGATTTCGGGCGCGGTCAACGACAGCCGAACCACATGGGCAGACGTCTACTATCTCGGCACCCTGAAATGGAATCATGGCGTCGACAATTACATGGTCTACCTCATGGGCAATATCCCGAGCGGCACCTATGACTCGACCCGTCTTGCCAATCTGAGCGCTGGCCACGTCGCCGTAGATGCCGGCGCAGGCTACACCTATCTCAATCCGGAGACCGGGCGCGAATTCTCCGTGGTCGGGGGATTTACCTACAACGCGATCAACTCCGCGCTGCAATATCAGAACGGCATCGATTTCCATCTCGACTGGGGTATGTCGCAATTTATCGGCAAGTCCGTCCACGCCGGCTTCGTCGGCTATGCCTATCAGCAGCTCACCGGCGACAGCGGCGCGGGTGCAAGGCTCGGCGACTTCAAGGGTAGCGCGGTCGGCGTCGGCCCGCAGATCGGATTTATGTTTGCTGCCGGCCAAGGATATCAGGGCTATCTGAACTTGCGCGGCTATTGGGATGTCTTCACCGAGAACCGTGCCAAATCCAGCACGGTAATGATGACACTGAGCTTCGCGCCGGCGACCCCACAGCCTGTGACGCCGCGCGGGCCCAGGCATGTGAAGGCGCCTTAATCCCGACTGCCATCGCAAAGATGGCTGATCTCTCGGAGGCAACCGAGCTGACAACAGCCGCCGGGCGGTCGGCCACCCGGCGTCTGCTTCCGAACGCGCTCGGTCAGGCGCGCTTCAGCGCCCGCGCAGCTTCCTTTTCCAGATCCAGGTAGACCTCGGGGCTCACATCCACCGCGACCCCTAGGATCGTGCCTCCCGTGAACGTACCGGGCGTCTTGTATTCCTGGCTCACCGCATCGCCGCTGTCGCGCCCGATGCAGAGTCCATCACCCGACAGCGTGAACTTGCCGGACTGCACGCGCATGTCGTCTTGCGCGACCGCCTTGTCGTTCACGTAGAGCGTCGTCTTGCCGATCGATTCGCCTTTTGGACCGGCCTTTTCGCGGATGAACTCCATGCCGAGCGTATGCTTGCCTGGCGTGAGCTCCTCGGAGACTAGCTTCTGTTCCGGCTTGATGCCGAGGAAGTTGTAGACGTAGTGCAGCTTCCTGTCCTTGATGAACAAGGTGTGGCCGCCGAAGCGCGAGCCGTGCGCGAAGATCACGCCCGACGCATTTGCATCGGTGATGTCGACGTCGGCGATGATCTTGTACGATCGGCCGCGGATGCTGACCGCGACGCCTTCTGGAACGGCCGATGTTCCGGGATAGTAGACATACCGCGTACGAGGCTTCTCTTCGCTCGGCCGCTCCGCTCCCAGGATTTCCGCAGGGCTCCGGTCGTCCAGCGGGAGCACGTAGTTCCTGTTCGCCTCATCGAACCACACCTTGATCAGCGCCTGGAGCTTGTCCGGGTTCTGCTTGGACAGATCCGTCGATTCAGAGCGGTCGGCGTCGACGTGGAAGAGCTCCCACTGGTCCTGGTCGAACTTTCCATGACCATAGTAGGTCACGTGCAGGGCGGAGGCCTTCCAGCCGTCTTCCCAGATCCCTCGCGTGCCGAACATGGCGTAGTACTGCCGCTTCTTCTGCGTCGGCGCGTCCTGACTATCGAACGTGTAGCGCATGGAGACGCCCGACAACGGGTACTGCTCGACACCACGATAGACCTTGGGCATCTCCAGCCCGCAGCAATCGAGGATGGTCGGCACAATGTCGGTGGAGTGATGGTACTGGTTGCGCACCTCGCCTCTCGCCTTGATGCCCTTCGGCCATGAGATGACCAGCGGACAGCACGTGCCGCCGGCGAACTGGGAATAGCGCTTGAACATCTGGAAGGGCGTCGAGAACGCCACGGCCCAACCGGTCGGGAAGTGATTGTAGGTTTCCGGGCTGCCGAGAACGTCGAGATACTTCATGTTCTCCGACAATTCATCGGGGTAGTTGTTGAACAGCTTGTTCTCGTTGACCGAGCCGCTGGGGCTGCCTTCGCCCGAAGTGCCGTTGTCGGCGCAATAGAACACGATGGTGTTCTCGAGCTGCTTGCTCTGCTCCAGGTAATCGATGATGCGGCCAACCTGGGCATCGGTGTATTCCGAGAAGCCGGCCCAGACCTCGGCCATGTGCGAGAACAATTTCTTCTCGTCCGCATTCAGCGTCGCCCACGGCCGCACCGCGTCATTGGGCTCGGCAATTTCCTTGGGCATCGGATTAATCGGCGTGAGCTTGGTGTCCTTGGGCAACAGGCCCTTTTCAATCATCCGCGGCAGCACCCATTCGCGATAGGCTTCATAGCCGTCGTCGAACTTGCCCTTGTACTTGGCGATGTACTCCTTGGGGGCATGGTGCGGGGCGTGGTTCGCACCGGGGCAGAACCACATGAACCACGGCTTCGAAGGATTGCTCGCCTTCTGGTCACGGATCATCTGCAACGCCTGGTCGGCGAGGTCCTTCGAGAGGTGATAGCCTTCCTCTGGCGTGTAGGGCGGATCAATGAACCTGTTGTCCTCGACGAGATCGGGGTACCACTGGTTGGTCTCGCCGCCGAGGAAGCCGTAATAGCGGTCGAAACCCTTGTTCAACGGCCATTGCGAGCGCGTGGCGCCCGGCGCGACATCGTTTTCCGGAACGTTATGGTTCTTGCCGATCCACATCGTGCTCCAGCCGGCGTCCTGCAGAACCTGGCCGATGGTTGCGCAGGCATCGGGAATGCGGCCGTTGGCACCAGGGAAGCCCTGTGCAGTTTCGGTGATTGTCGAACATCCGTTGAGATGATGATTACGCCCGGTCAGGAATGTAGAGCGCGTCGGTGAACAAAGCGCCGTCGTATGCCACTGCGAATACATGAGGCCATTGTCTGCAAGCTTCTGCAGCGTCGGCATGCTGATGCGTCCGCCGAACGGCGACCAGCTGGCGAGGCCCGTGTCGTCGTAAAGGACGACCAGGATGTTGGGAGAGCCTTCAGGAGCCCGCGCCGGTATGAACGGATCCCAGTCCGGCTTCGACTCGCGAATATCGAGCTTCATGGTGCCCTTGAAAGGTTTCTTGAGGGGTGGCGGGCCACCCACGCCGACGCCTGTGGTCGTCGTACCCTGCGCGGCCGCCGTCGAGACAGTCGTTGGCGACCTTGGAAGTGCGGCTGCCGCACCTGCTGCCGTTGTCGCAAGCAGGATGTTGCGTCGGCTGATCCTTGAGCGTGGGCTACCCACATGCCCTTCTGCGCCGTTGTTCGGCTTTCCTGACTTCCGGTTCTGATCCGAATTGTCATTGCTCATGATGCTGTTCTCCCTTGGTACGAAAGCTTCACTTCATTCGGCAAACCTCTCTGGTTCTCTCGCCACGCAGCGGAAGCCGACGTGGCTCGTCGACGTGTCGACCGCCTCCGCGTGACGCGCGGCCGGTCGGTAGCGGCGGCAATAGTTCGGCGCGCAGAGATGCGAGCCGCCCTTCAAGACTTTACGGGGGATGTGCACTTCGGGCTGACACGGATCAAAGCTCGCGGTCTCTGGACCGCCGCGCGGGTTGAACGGAACACAGCACGGCTTTGCGGCGTCGGCTTCGTGCTTCGCCGACCACCAGTCGGAGGTCCATTCCCAGACATTGCCGATCATGTCGTAGAGGCCGTAGCCGTTCGGCGGAAAGGCTGTTACGGGCGAGGTGCTCTCATAGCCGTCCTCGCAGAGGTTCTTAACCGGGAAATTGCCCTGCCAGATGTTTGCCATTTGCGCGCCGCCAGGCGTCAACGCATTGCCCCAAGCGTAGTCCTCACCATCAAGTCCGCCCCGCGCGGCGAACTCCCATTCCGCTTCGGTCGGCAGATCCTTGTCCGCCCATTTCGCATAGGCCAATGCATCGGCGTACGTGACGTGCACGACCGGATGATCGTCCAAGCCCACGAGGTTGCTCTTCGGACCGCGCGGATGCCGCCAATTGGCGTCTTTCAGAAAGACCCACCACTGGCTCCAGTCGGACAGGTTCGTGACCCGGCGCGGCGGCACAAACACCAGCGAGCCCGCGTAGATCATGTGCGGAACCGCGCCCGGATATTGCTCCGGGTCTGGCGGAATTTGCGCCGTCGTAACATGCCCGGTCGCATTGACGAACGCCTTGAACTGGCGGTTCGTCACCGGCGTGCGGTCCATCCAGAAGCCGTCCACCGTGGCGCGGTGAACCGGCGCTTCCTCCGGATAATGGCGGTTCGAGCCCATGCGGAACGTGCCGCCGGGGATCCAGACCATGTCATCGGCCTTGATATCGTCCGGCCCCGGCCCGCTTACCTCGGCCCCTGCTCGCAACATCGCGAACTCCGCGCACGACTGTCGCTACGGGCAGGCCGCGACAAGCAAGATCGGAGTGAGTGACTTCTGCCTGTGGCGATTGATGGCGTTCGGCATCGGCAGCATTTTTCTACGCTCCCTCATTCCAGCCCCAAAGCAGCATTCGTCAGGATCTACGTCAGTCCTTCTTTCCCAATTGGCTCCGGCGACTTTGAGGCAAACGCGCATAATGCGAGCGGCCGTAGAATCGACGAATGGCCACTGCAACCTGGACGAGCTTGTGCCGTGGCACCGGCTGGCTATTGACATATATCAAGCTCCGCTGCCCGAAATGCGCGCGCGATCGTTAGTTCCGTCCGTTTGCTCGACAGCGGCATCTAGACAGGCCAATTCCTCAGGGGGATCATGGAAGCGGTAGGCGAACGAGAGGCTTCGCCATGGAGGTCGGAGGTTGGCTGCGGAAGCTCGGCCTCGAACGATATGAGGCGGTGTTTCGCGAACACGAGATCGACGGCGCGGTCCTGCCGAGCTTGACAGCCGAGGATCTGAAGGATCTCGGTGTCCACTCCGTCGGGCATCGCCGCAAGCTGCTCGACGCCATCGCTGTGTTGCACGGTGGCGGCCGCGGATCGGCACAATTTCCCGAAAGCACGGCGGATAGCGACGAAGCCGCCACAGATACCGCCGAGCGTCGCCACGTCACGGTCATGTTCTCGGACCTGGTGGGCTCGACCGCACTCTCCGTTCGCATGGACCCGGAGGACCTGCGCGAGATCATTTCAGCCTATCAGACATGCGTCGCCGAAACGGTGCGCCGCTTCGGCGGATATGTCGCAAAATACCTGGGCGATGGAGTGCTTGCCTATTTCGGCTATCCGGTTGCGCACGAGGATGACGCCGAGCGCGCGGTTCGGGCCGGGCTCGCCATGATCGATGCGGTCGCAACGCTCGCAGCTCCTGAGCCCCTACAGGTGCGGGTCGGAGCCGCCACCGGTCTGGTCGTGGTTGGAGACCTTGTCGGATCAGGCCAGGCGCAGGAGCGGGGCATCGTCGGCGAGACGCCGAATCTTGCAGCACGCCTTCAAGGAATCGCTGAACCGAACACAGTCGTGATTTCCGAGGCCACGCGCGGCCTTCTCGGCAATCTTTTCGAGCTGCGAGAGTTCGAGCCAAAGGGGCTCAAGGGAATTGCCGGGCGAGTGAAAGCCTTCGCGGTGCTGCGGGCAAGTTCCGTCGAGAGCCGCTTCGAGGCGATGCATCCTGGTGGTCCGACTCCGCTGGTCGGACGCGACGAAGAGCTTGAATTGCTGCTGCGACGCTGGGCAAAAGCCAAGGCCGGCGAAGGCCAGGTGGTCTTGCTGTCCGGTGAGCCTGGCATAGGCAAATCCAGGCTCACCGCCGCTTTGATGGAAATTCTCGCATCCGAACCGCACACGCGATTACGCAATTTCTGCTCGCCGCAGCACACAGACCGTGCTTTTTATCCGATCATTGGGCATTTCGAACGCGTCGCCGGGTTTACGCGCGGAGATACTCTGCAGACGAAGCTTGACAAGCTCGATGCGATACTCGCGCAGACCTCGACGTCCAAGCTCGACGCCGCGCTGCTGGCCGAGTTGCTGTCGCTCCCCAATGACGGACGCTATCCTGCGCTGGATCCTGCTCCCGAACAGCGCCGGCAGAAAACGTTGGAGGCACTTGGCGGCCAGATCGAAGCATTGGCGCGCTCCAGCCCAGTCTTGATGATTTTCGAGGATGCACACTGGAGTGATCCCACGAGCCTGGAAGTGCTCGGTCGCGTCATTGACCAGATCACGACTCTTCGCGTGCTCGTGATCGTGACGTTCCGGCCAGAATTCGCGGCGCCGTGGGTCGGACAGCCGCACGTAACAGCCATGGCGCTCAATCGGCTGGCAGGTCGCGACGTCAACTCGCTGATTGACCGCGTCGTCGGCAACAATCGACTACCGACAAATATCAGAAACGACATTGTCGAACGAACAGATGGCATCCCCCTGTTTGTCGAAGAGATGACCAAGGCGGTGCTGGAGGCCGGAAGCGAAGTGCAGGCAAGGCAGATGGTCGCCGCAATTCCGGTGCCGGCGCTGGCAGTCCCCGCAAGTTTGCAGGCGTCCCTGATGGCCAGGCTCGACAGACTCGGCCCGGCAAAGGAACTGGCGCAGGTCGGCGCCGCAATCGGCCGCGAGTTTTCGCACGCACTATTGGCGGCGGTGGTGCACCAGCCGGAGGCGACCCTGTCTTCTTCACTCGACCGTCTGATCCAGGCGGGTTTGCTGTTCCGCCGCGGCACGCCGCCGCACGCGACTTATTTCTTCAAGCATGCGCTGGTCCAGGACGCTGCCTATGGCACCCTGCTGCGGGAGCCCAAACGCGCACTCCACGCTCGCATCGCGGAGGCACTGCAGAGCCCCCAGCTTGCCGACATCGCCGACGCGCAACCGGATCTTCTGGCCAGGCACTACACCGAGGCCGGATTGATCGACACCGCTGCTGCCCTTTGGGGCAAAGCCGGATTGCGGTCAATCCAGCACTCCGCGCTCGTAGAGGCCGTCGAGCAGCTCACGCGCGCGCTTGCCCAGGTTGCGACCTTGCCTGCCTCACCGCGGCTCCGTCGCGATGAGATCAAGCTTCGGGTTGCATTGCTCTATCCGCTCCAGCATGTCAAAGGACAAGGTGCCCCGGAAGTCAAGGCGGCTGCCGAGCGGACGATCCTGCTCATCGAACAGGCTGAAGCACTCGGGGAAGCTCCCGAGGATCCGCTGCTGCTGTTCATGGCGCTGAGTACCTTGAGTGGAACATACCTCACTGCGTTCGATGGCGACCGGGCTTGTGAGAGCGCCGCACGGCTGTTGGCGCTTGCCGAGAAACAGAAGGACACGCTCCCGATCGTATTCGCCCATTGCCGCTTCGGCGTCGCTTTGGTGGAAATGGGAAACTTCGCGCAAGGTTTGGCACACTTGCGGACGATTACGCTCTACGATCCCCTTGAACATCGCGAGACTGCCCGACGTCGCAGCCAGGACATCAGGCAGGCTGCATTGCTTTATCGATCGCGAGCGCAGTGGGCGCTTGGTTATCGCGAGGCTGCGATCCTGGATGCGGAACGAGCGCTCAGTCATGCCCGCGACACCGGTCACGCCAGTACATTAATGCTGGCGCTGGCACCTGTATGCCTCACCAAGCTCCTCAATGGTGACTGCGTCGCCGCGAAGAATCTATCTGACGAACTCATCCAACTGGCAGAAGACAAAGGCTCGATCTTCTGGAAGAGCGCCGGAATGTTACGGCGCGCAGCGGTTCTGGTCTCGACAGGCAAAGCCTCCGGTGCACTCGGTATTTTCACCACCGCGATCCCCGCGATGCGAGCAACGGGAACCACTATTTACCTGCCAGTATGGCTATCCCATCTGGCGAGAGCCTATGGTGAGCTTGGCCAGTTCGGTGACGCCTGGCGCTGCATCGAAGAAGCCAAAACATTGGTCGAGACAACAAAGGAACAATGGTACGAGGCCGAGCTCCATCGAATCGCCGGCGAAATCGCGCTTCTGCCGTCAGAACCGGATGCGGCAAAGGCCCAAACCCATTTCGAGCGGTCGCTCGCAATCGCCCGCGGCCAGCAGGCGCGATCCTGGGAGTTGCGCGCAGCCACGAGCCTGGCGCGTCTCTGGCGCGATCAAGGAAAACTGGATCATGCCAAACAGCTTCTCGCTCCCGTCCTCGGCTGGTTCACCGAAGGCTTCGACACCTTCGACTTGAAGCGGGCAACTGCTGTGCTCACCGAGCTTGGATGCACCGATCCTAACCAGTTTTAAAACATCAGATCTCATGCGAACTGACGGACCATCGTTGCCAGCCAAAGAGTAAGCTCAGTCCACGGCTTCAACAAACGCGCCTTGTTTCGTTGCACGAGTCTGCTCGCTGCCCATTGCGACATTTTCGCAGTTGCAAGGGCAATCGGCACAGGAGCGAAGCAGACATCGCGTGCGCTTAATTCGCGAAGACCTGTTGCACCCTGCGAACAGGCGGGCGCAACTGCTTCTCCACCTGAGTAAGAGTATCGGCCTGCTGCTTGATCAGCGCCGCCTTCGTGACGCGAGTCACGAGCTGCAGGGTGCTATGGCAACAGGAGCACTCGTATATTTTCAGGGCATATCCTCTGGCGATCGGAACGACCGCTACGACCGCTCTTGCCCTGCTACACACAATGCAACCGGCTTCTCCGCTCATTGATTACCCCCAAAGCTAACCAATGCGATTCGCATCGCCGAGGTCACATCTGAGTCAGAGTCGCGCGCGAACTGCAACGCCCCGAAGGTTGTGAGTGGGTGCGCTCAGCAACTCCTCAATGCGGCAGATCAAGCTCTCGTGGCGGATGCAGTCGAAGCTGGCGGCATCTTCTGAGACTGCGATGAGTTGACGCGCGCAGGTGTGAAGTGGCGTACAGTGGCGTTCAAGGCCCGGTCCTACGCTTGGCTGGTCGCAATCGGCAGCGCAGGAGGAGGCCATGAACTACTCGTCCGCAGCAGAACGCGTCATCGAGGCCCTCAACCGGCTGCTCATCGCGGCGATGACATCGGCGTGGACATCCGCCCTCAGCCATCAGCATGCAGAGCCGCCAGAAGGCGACAACGGCAACGATGATGAATCTTCTCTCGACGGAGAGAGCTCCTCGGCGCCGGAAGGCGCCGGCAAGCAACATTGAAGCCGCAATCGGCTTGAGGCCGTCACACGATCAGATCGTGCGACACATGGCCGTGAACGGCACCTGCCGGGAAAGGTGAATCAACATCGGACGGCGATGCTTCAGGCATGAATGCCGGCTCGGATCCATGGAATTCCCCAGCGTGCTCGTGATGACCGACGAAGTCTGAGAGATGATCCAACACTGCGCCGTGCAGTGAGCCTTGCGACGCGACATCCCTGAACTGGAACGAGTCGCCGAGCTGAAGCGGATTGGCAGGCTTTGATCCAGACGCTTCCAGGGACGGGTTGTGCTGGTCCGCCCCGCTTGAGAGCGAATGGTTGGCGCCGCCGGTCGATGACTTCAGGAGGCTTGGGTTCAGCAGGATTGGGTTGAACGTCGTGTCTGCCGTTTCACCACTGGTATAACCATGGGCATGAGCCGCCTGGGCGGCGCCTCTTGATGACGCGACGCCGTCATTCCCTGCATCGTGTCCGAGCGCAAGCCCGCTACCGACGTGCTGTCCGGCAGCGTCGTGGGCAAAATTCAGCATGGCGACGTCAGGCATCTGGCCGCTTGCGGCAACCGCGCCATTTTTGAACCCGGTCGGGTTGTTAAAGACAAAGCTGGCCTCGGTGAGTGGGATCACGTGCTGCACGATCAAAGACAGTCCGCTGGCTGAGGGAGCTGCCGTGTCGCTTCGGAGCGTTTCGGTCGCGAGCATTTGCGTTTCGTCTGAACTGGACAAGCTGGAATATTCGGCCTGTCCGATCTGGTCCCAGTTCGAATCGAGGCTGTAGGTCGCCTCGGTCGATTGGATGGTCGAACTCTCTGCAGCGAGAAGCGTGCCGTCGGCGCTGCCGGAGTCGGACAAGCCTTCGGAAGTGATCGTCATCACGGCGGTCGCGTCACCCTGCGAGGTTGCGATGAGGTCGAGCAGCTCGCCGGCAACCGCCGTCGCAGGTGCCGCTGCCGGCGCCGTGATGAAGTCCGACGCGTCGATGGTGGCGATGCCCTGCAAATGGATTTCGAGCAGACTGGAATCGCCGACGTGCAGGGTCTGGTCCGTTGAATTGACGTACACGATCGTTTCATTCGCCGCACTGTCGTAGAGCCAGGCGATCGTATGTGCCGGCACGGCCGTGCTGGTTGAGCTCAATGCCAATATGGCGAACCCAAGCGCGCCCATGGCGGTCAAGTCGATCTTGTCCGCTCCCGATGCAAAGTCGGTGATGGTGTCGAACTGGCTTGCGTTGGAATCGGCTACGAACAAGTAAGCGAAACGGTCGTTCCCATTGCTGCCGGTGAGCTGGTCCGCACCAAATCCGCCCGTTATGGTGTCGGCGCCGTTGTTGCCGTTGATCGTATCGTTGCCCGAGCCGCCGAAGATGGTGTCATCCCCATCGTTGCCTTTGATCGTGTCATTGCCTGATCCGCTGTAGAGAACGTCGGCTTTACCAGTGCCATTGACGGTATCGCTGCCGGCTCCCGCGTAGATGATCTGACCTGTGTCGCCGCCGCCGGCAATGGTTTCGCTCCCCGGCGTTCCATACACGTTGGGGGGATCGGAGATCACGGCAGATCCGGTGGCCAAATTATCAAAATCGTTCGGGTCTGCGTCGCTGGCGCCATGAATGGCGACGGTCACCGTCTGTGACGTACCGTCGATGGCAGTTATCGAGAAGGTGTCCGTCAAGGTGTCGCCGACATCGAGCGCCTGAACCACGGTGTTGTTGTTATCGAGGGTGTAAGTCCATACGCCGGCTGCGGTCATCGTGAAGGTGCCGTATCCGCCGTCACTCGCAGCCGGCGAAGAGACTGCGGTGAACGTGTTCGGAGCGTTGTCGACGTCCGTATCGGTGAGCGTGCCGGTCGCGATGGGAACGCCGGGTGAGAAAGTTCCCGCCTCCGTCACTGAGCCGGTCGTGGTGCCGGAAATGAGGGCGGCATCGTTGCTGCCCTGAATGGTAATCGTCACCACCTGCGGCGTACCGTCGAGGGTCGTGACAGTGAAGCTGTCGGTGAGCGTGCCGCCGACATTGAGCGCCTGCACCGCGCCGCTGGCGTTGTCGAGCGTGTAGGTCCACACGCCGGCGGCGGTTATCGTAAAGGTGCCGAAACCGCTGATGCTTGCCTTCGGCGAGGTCACTGCCGTGAAGGTATTGGATGGATTGTCGACGTCAGCCGCAAGCAGCGTGCCGGTTGCGCTCGGAGTACCGGGCGTCGCGTTGGCAAGGCCTCCAGCCTCGGTCACCGAGCCGGTCGTCATGCCGGAAATGACGGCAGCATCGTTGGTGCCATGGATGGTGACCGTCACCACCTGAGCGGTTCCGTCCAGCGTGGTCACCGCAAAACTGTCGGTCAGCGTCTCGCCTGAATTGAGCGCCTGCACTGCCCCGTTGGCGTCGTCGAGCGTATAGGTCCACACGCCCGCTGCCGTCATGGTGAAGGTGCCGTAGCCCGCCTCGCTTGCCTTGGGCAAGCTGACGGGCGTAAAGGCGTTTGCGGTGGTGTCGACGTCGACGTCGGTGAGCGTGCCGGTCGCGATGGGTGTGCCGGGGTTTGCATTGGCGGTGCCGCCGGCTTCGATAACTGCACCGGTCGTCTCACCGGAGATGATCGCCGCGTCACTGGTCCCGTGGATGGTGATCGTCACCACCTGTGGGGTGCCTCCGATCGAGGTCACCGTGAAGCTGTCGGTCAACGTCTCGCCGGCATTGAGTGCCTGCACTGCGAGGTTGGCATTGTCCAAGGTGTAGGTCCACACGCCGGCAGCCGTCATCGTGAAGGTGCCATAGCCACCGGCGCTCGCGGTTGGCGAACTCACGGCGGTGAACGTATTGGGCGGATCGTCGACGTCGGTATCGGAAAGGGTGCCGGTTGCAATCGGCGTGCCGGGCGTTCCATTGGCGATGCCGCCAGCCTCGATGATCGAACCGGTCGTGGTGCCGGAGATGATTGCAGCGTCGTTGACACCGTTGATGGTGATCGTGAAGGTCTGGGTGACGGAGGTGAGTCCGTCGGAGACGGTGATAACGAAACCGTCGGTCGTAGGCGCCTTCAGCGCGTTGATTGCGGCATTGTCGGGCACGAACGTATAAGCGCCGCTCGTGCTGTTGACGTAGAGAATCCCGTAGGAACTTGTCTTCGACAGATCGTACGTCACTCCATCCAGAACCGTACTGCCGGCGCTGGCCCCGATGATGCCGAAGGTCAGATTGCCACCGCCGCTGGTGCTACTGGCACTGAAGGTTCCCGTCGTCGCCGTGAATGTGTCAAACACGACCGTATCGAGCTCGATTGGCCCAGCCCCGGTGCTGAGAGTCGGCGGTACAGGGTCCACCAGCGCGAAAGTGATGGGTGGCAACGTGGTCGGCAAGATCTGCAGCGTGGGCGCATCCGGCTGAATGAAATTGATCGGCTGCAGTGGCTGGGGTTTGACGAAGAAAGGCGTGCTCGAGCCACGGGGCCCTTGTTCTCCTAGATTGGCGAGCACATCCTGTTGGGCGGCGCGCAACTCCTCCATGCGAGCCGCCGTATTCGCGACCTGATTGACGCTGATGGTGGATCCCACCTTCTTGATGACGATCGTCTCGCCGGGATCTTCGACGATGATGTGTCGCGGGACCCGCTCCTTGGTCACGAGCTCAAATGCGCCGTGCGCAAGGTCCTTGTAGGTAATGGAGTCGTCATCCAGGAATGTGACATCCGGATCCGCCGCCTCGGCATTCTGCGCGGCCGAGAAAGTCAATGCAGCAAGTGTCAGCATCCCGAAACCGCCCGCGTGGCCCCGGGCGCGAATGCCTGCAATGGGCGTATTCAGCCGGAGCGCTCCGGTTTCCGCCAGCCGGCCCGGTACGAAACCGAAGCTCCCTCGGGTCACGTCGAACAAGGCTGCAGATGGCATGCCTTCGACGTCGAAGACGAACTCGCTCAGCACAACATGAGTGCCGCAGGCGATGTTGAAAAAAGTACCGTCGATGAAGCCAATTGTGATCCGCCCGTCGGCGTCGGTTTCCAGCACGTCGCCCCGACAGATAGGCGCACCAGCTACCGCCTGTGTGGCGACACCGCTCGCTCGCGTAAGCGCACAGCAACCGACCACAGTATGAATATGGCCGATGAGCTCGACGGGCAGGGCCATGGTGGCCCCGTTATCAGCGTGGATGCCGGATGCAACTAACATGGCTCGACCTCGCCTGGGTGATCGATTCAGGCTCGGCGTGCTGCCATAATCCTGCTCGGGCCCTCGCCAAGGGACAAAATTTCCTGGGCGCTGGCAGCCCGAAGGCTTGCCCGCCGAAATAATCAAGTCTGATCGAGAGAGACGCATTGCGCGGGGGGACGGCGACGCGTACCGCCATTCCCGCCGTGCCCCCTCCCGCCAATGTGATTAAATTGACAAACGGAACGCATTTAATTTGTGGCGCTTGCGTAGTGCCGGAGATAAATTAGGCTGGTTAATAGAATTAAACAACAATTATATTTGCTATGGCTGCGCTACGCGGTTCAAGAAATGGGCCACCGATAGCGACAAGATCTTCTCAGAAAGGGGGGATCATGTGCAGACCTACGATAGCTGCTTTGGCGATTGGTCTTGTTTTGGCGCTTGCCAATTTCTCGCCGAGCGCGGCTCAAGCGCAGAGCGATTCCGCCAAGCCCGCCGTCGCGGCCTCATCGCCGAAACCGATTGGGAAGGTGGTGGTGGTCTCAGGCTCGGTCACGATCGAACACGCGGGCGCAGTGATTGTTCAGGCGAATGTGTCGAGTGACCCTGGCCGCACCAACACGGGTGATCCCGTATATCTTGGTGACGTGGTGTACACCGGCGCCGACGGCCGCGTCGGCATCAACTTTACCGACGGCAGCTCGTTCAATCTATCGAGCAACGCCCGTATGGTGCTGGATCATTATGTGTATGAGCCGGCCGGCAAGTCCAATGCGACTCTGTTCAATCTCGCCAAGGGAACATTTACTTTTGTTGCGGGCGGGGTCGCAAAGACCGGCGACATGAAGGTCGATACTCCCGTCGCCACGCTGGGGATTCGAGGCACGACGCCGCATGTCGAGATTTCGGACGATGGGTCAGTCAAAATTTCGACCCTGATCGAAGAGGGCAAGAGCAAGCTCTTGAAGAAGCCGTCGACATCCGCGGCGCCGGAGCCCGATCGAAGCCTCAATCGGAGACTCAACATCTGTCGGGGGTGCTGAGAAACTTGCTTGGCCCGAAGCCGCCGCGACGCCGCAGTGCCGGCCGGCACTGAGATCAGGATTGGCGCTTCGTTCGCCGTCGGTGTCGGACACTTGGTGTGGAAATGACCGCAAGAGCCAGTTTCATCAAGGCCGTGATGCTCATTCTTGTCCTTGGGCTGTCCAGTTCGTCGGGCTGGGCACAGAAGAAGGGCAGCTCCCTCAAGAATGTTGAACTGTGCAACGGCTCGGACCGCGTGTCACCCGAAGCTCGGATCGATGGCTGCACGGCGTTTATCGATGCGGGCGAGGGAGTGGTGAACGGCTTCGTTATCGCCTACAACAACAGGGGAAATGCCTATAGCGCCAAAGCCGACTACGAACGCGCGATCAAGGATTTCGTCGAAGCGACCAGGCTTGATCCGACTTATGCGAAAGCCTTCAACAACCTCGGCGTGGCCTATCTGAGAACGGGGGCGCGCGATCTGGCGATCGGCGCCTTTGAGGAGGCGCTCAAGCTCAACCCGAACTATGGCGCGGCTTTTGCCAACCGTGCGGCGGCCTACCTGCAGGGGAACGCGTACGACCGCGCAGCGCGGGACTATGACGAGGCAATTCGCCTTGATCCGAAGCTGGAGGCGGCGCGGAGCGGACGCTGTTGGACCCGAGCCGTCCTTGGCGCTCTGCAGGCTGCGCTGGAGGATTGCGATATTGTGCTTCGATCGGGAGCAAACAGCGCGGCAACATACGACTCGCGCGCTCTCATTAATCTGAAAATGGGGCAATTCTCCGCGGCGATGGTCGACTACAACTCAGCGCTGCAGTTGGCGCCCAAGCTTGCGAGCGCGCTCTACGGCCGAGGGATTGCCAGATTCAAGCTCGGCGACGCAGTTGGTGGTCAAAGCGATATCTCGGCGGCCAGAAAAATCGACGCTGGGATCGACGAAGCCTTTGTCCGCTATGGGGTGCCCGTGAAGGGACTGGCCGACCGCGACAGCACCGTCTTGCAGGTGTTAACGAAGCCTTAACCATCGGTGTCTCAAATTCAGACCCGGCGGATTCGCCCACGCTCGATGCGGCACGGCGTGCTGCCTCCAAAGCAAATCAAGATATAGCATTAACAAGTCCTTAATTGGCGGGACCTACAGTCGACGGCATGGGCCGGCCTTGATGCCGGCATGGACCGCCGAACCGGAAGAAATGCCGCCAATGGCGCGAAAGGCTGCCGCTGGATTTGTGTCGCGAGCCCGCGCCTTGGCGCCGGGGCTGTCGCGTCATGTCCGAACGGCGGGCGCGCTGGCGGCCTGCCTGCTGATCGGTCTCGGTGCGCCTGCCCGGGCGGCCGATCCGATCAGGGGCGAGGCGAGCTTTTCGGCCGGCGGCGGCTTTGCCCGTCTCGTCATCAAGCTCGGCGAGGACGTCCCCTCCGAGGTGACGACGGCAGGCTCCATCCTCATCATCCGCTTCGACCGCGCGGTTGACGTTCCCGTCGACCGCGTTCCCGAAGGCGCGCCCGATTACGTCAACTCAGCGCGCCGCGATCCTGATGGCGGCGCCATCCGCCTGTCGCTGGCGCGGCGCGTCACCGTCAACACCATGAATGCCGGCGAGCGCACCTTCGTCGACCTGTTGCCGGAGGGCTGGAAGGGACCGCCGCCGAGCCTGCCGATGGATGTGGTCAAGGAGCTCGCCGAGCGCGCCCGCGTGGCCGAGCGCGCGCTGCGCGCCCAGCGCGCCGCGGCCGAGACCAAGAAGCGTCCGCAGATCCGCGTGCGGGCCTCGGTGCAGCCGACCTTCGTGCGCTTCGTGTTCGAGATGCCCGACGGCGTCGGCGTCTCCTCCGTGCTCAACGAGCAGAAGCTCACGCTTGCCTTCAACGCCAACCTCAATTTCGATCTGGCGGACGCGGTGGTCGCGGCGCCGCCGAACGTCGCCTCGATCAAGCAGAAGGCCGACATCGATCAGACCAATGTCGAGATCGCGCTGATCGGCGATTCCGACGTGCATTCGTTCCGCGACGAGAAGAACTACGTCGTCGACGTCTCTTTCCAGCCCGACAAGGGCAAGACCGCCGCGACGGCCGAGGCGGCGATCGCGCAGATGAAGCCTGCCGGTCACGGACCGGCGCCCGCGCCCGACAAGCCCGCGGCCGAGAAGCCGAAGGAGGCCCATCGCGAGATCGCGCCGCCGACCTCCGAGACGATCGCGCGCGACGCCAAAATCGACGTCAAGCCCGAGGTGAGGCCGGAAGCGCCCGCCGCGATGCCGCCCGCTGAAGCGCCGAAACCGGCGCCGGCTGCCGCCACTGAGGCTGTGCACGCTCCGGAAGCGCCCAAGGAAATGGCGAAGGAAGCTGCGAAGCCCGCGCCGCCGGTTTCCGAGGCTGCGGCCGCGCCGGCCAAGCCGGTGCCTGCCGAAGCGCCGAAAGAGGCCGTGAAGGAAGCCGCCAAGGCTGCGCCCGCCGAGGCGCCGGCCGCGCCGCAGCCCACCGTCGCCAGCGTCGATGCGCGCCGCGACAGCGACGGCTTGCGCGTGACGTTCCCGATTCAGGTCGCAACACCGGCGGCCGCGTTCCGCCGCGGCGACACGGTGTGGCTGGTGTTCGATACACCGAAGCCGATCGACGTCGAGGCGATCCGCGCCAGGGGCGGGGCGATGATCGGCGAGGTCGGCCGCATCCCGCTCGACAAGGGGCAGGCGGTGCGTATCCGTCTCACCCGCCCGCTGGTCTACTCGCTGGCGAGCGAGGAGGTCGGCAAGGAGACCAACTGGCTCCTGACGCTCGCCGACAAGATCCAGTCGACGCCGCTGCCGCTGATGATGTCGCGCAACATCACCGACCCCGCGCTCGCCAACATCGCAATCCCCTTCGCCAATCCGGGCCTGTTGCACAGATTCACCGACCCCGACGCCGGCGACGCGCTCTATGTCGTCACCGCGCAGCGGCCGGTGCGCGGCTTCATCAAGCGGCAGGACCTCGTCGATCTCTCGCTGCTGGAATCCGCGCACGGCATCGCGATCCGGCCGAACTCCGACGAGGTCGGCGTCGAGGTCGGCGCCGACAAGGTGATCCTCGGCAAGAAGGGCGGACTGACGCTGTCGCCGGTCGACATCTCCGCCGAGCGAGCGCCGACCGCAGTGCGCCCGATCTTCAGCCCCGAAGGCTGGCGCAAGGGTCAGTCGGACAACTTCATGACGCGTCAGAGCGACCTGATCACGGCGATCTCCAACGTCGAACCGGCACTGCGCTCGCTGCCGCGGCTCGATCTCGCGCAGTTCTACATGTCGCGCGCGATGTATCACGAAGCCAAGGCCGTGACCGAATTGATGCTGAGCGATCCGCTCAACAAGGAGGAGAGCGGCGCGCTGATCATGCATGCGATCGCCAGCATCCTGATCGGCCGGCCGGCGCAGGGCCTGAAGGACCTCGCCAATCCCGTGATCGGCAACAGCCACGATTCCCAGCTCTGGAAGGCGCTCGCCTATGCACGCCAGGGCAAATGGGCCGATGCGCGTGAAAAATTCAAGAACGTCGAATTCGCCATCGCCTCGCTGCCGCTCGACATCCAGCGCATCGTGACGATGGACGCGATGCGCGCCTCGCTCGAGGTGAAGGACTATGCCGGCGCCTCCAAGCGCCGCAGCGAGCTCGAGGTCGTCGGCGTCTCGCCCGAGGCCGCGCCCGGCTTCGCCGTGCTGCGCGGCCGGCTCGCCGAGGCGCTCGGCCACGACAAGGACGCGCTCGACGACTACAAGTTCGCGGCCGCCTCGGCCGATCGGCCGGCTGCGGCCGAGGCCAAGCAGCTCGAGGTCGCGCTGCGGCAGAAGCGCGACGAGATCAGCAAGGAAGACGCGCTGCGCGAGCTCGAGACCCTGTCCATGACCTGGCGCGGCGACGCGATCGAGGTCAAGACGCTGCAGATGCTGTCGCAGATGTTTGCCGAGAACGGGCGCTACCGCGATGCGCTCACCGCGGCGCGCACCGCGACCAGGCTGCAGCCGAACGCCGAAGCCTCGCGCCAGGCGCAGGATCTCGCCTCGGACCTGTTCACCAAGATCTTCCTGGGACCGAAGGGCGACGAGCTGCCGCCGGTCGAGGCGCTCGGGATGTTCTACGAATTCCGTGAGCTGACGCCGATCGGCCGGCGCGGCGACGAGCTGATCCGCCGTCTCGCCGACCGTCTCGCCTCGATTGACTTGCTCGACCAGGCCGCCGAGCTGCTGCAATATCAGGTCGATCACCGCCTCGAAGGTGCTGCGCGCGCCCAAGTCGCCGCGCGCCTGTCCATGATCTATCTCGCCAACCGCAAGCCCGACATGGCGATCACCGCGCTGCGCGCGAGCCGCATCAGCGATCTCTCCGGCGAGCTCAGGCAGCAGCGCCTGCTGCTGGAAGCGCGCGCGCAGAGCGACGTCGGCCGCCACGATCTCGCGCTCGACATCGTCTCCAACGTCTCCGGGCGCGAAGTGCTGCGCCTGCGTTCCGACATCTTCTGGGCGGGGCGGCGCTGGCGCGAGTCCGCCGAGCAGATCGAGCTTTATTACGGCGAGCGCTTCCGCGACTTCAAGCCGCTCAACGCGGTGGAGAAGAGCGACATCATCCGCGCCGCCGTCGGCTATGCGCTCGCCGACGACTCGATCGGCCTGTCGCGCTTCCGCGAGAAATACGCGCCGCTGATGAGCGAGAGCGCCGACCGTCTCGCCTTCGACATGGCCAGCAAGCCGGCCGCGGCCTCCAGCGCCGAATTCGCCGAGATCGCCAAGTTGGCTGCCAGCGTCGACACGCTCGACGGCTTCCTGCGCGAGATGAAGCAGCGCTTCCCCGACGCCACCGCCCGCGCCCCTGGCTCACCGCAGGCCAAGGAACAAGCCGACCACACCGGCTCGCTGCCGACGATCCCCGTCGTGCGACAGATCAAGATGACGCGGTAGGACTGCTGCCCGCGCGAAGCGCGGCCCGCGACTCCGCCTCACCCTCCGTAACTCTGCACCAGGCTTCCGGCCACCAGCGACCAGCCGTCGACCAGCACGAAGAAGATCAGCTTGAACGGCAGTGAGATCGTTGCCGGGGGCAGCATCATCATGCCCATCGACATCAGCACCGAGGCGACGACGAGGTCGATGATCAGGAAGGGCAGGAACAGCAGGAAGCCGATCTCGAAGGCGCGCTTCAGCTCGGAGATCATGAAGGCGGGGACCAAGATGCGCAGTGCGAGGTCGTCGGGGGTGGCCGGCGGTGCCTCGCCCGAGAGATCCAGGAACAGCTTGAGGTCCTTTTCGCGCACGTTCTTCTGCATGAAGCCGCGCAAGGGAACGGAGGCGCGCTGCAGTGCGTCCTCGACGCCGATCTGGTTGGCGACCAGCGGGCGAATGCCGTCGTCGTAGGATTTTTGCAGGACCGGTCCCATCACGAAGAAGGTGAGGAACATCGCCAGCGCGATGATCACCGAGTTCGGCGGAGCGGTCGCCGTGCCCAACGCCGTGCGCAGCAGCGACAGCACGACCACGATGCGCGTGAACGACGTCATCATGATCAGGATCGACGGCGCGATCGACAGCACGGTGAGCAGCGCGATCAGCTGAATCGCGCGCTCGGTGACGCCGCCGCCGCCAGCGCCGCCGCCGAGATTGATGCTGATGTCCTGCGCATGCGCCGGCATCGCTGCCGATGCCGCGCCGATCAGGACAGAAAGAAAAACAACTCTACGCGGGAGGGACGGCAGCCTCACGAAGACGGCTTCGGACGGCCAAGCAGGGAGGCCATCTCGTCTTCGAGATTTTCAAAGCTGGTCTTTTCCGTGGCCGGCTTTGCGGGCGGGGCCGGTGGGGCCGGCGGCTCGCTGCGTGCGGCGCGGGGCGGCGGCGCAGGCGGTTCGGGCGCAACCGGAGGCGCGACCGTCTCGCCGGCCGGGCGACGCAAGGCTGCCTCCAGCCGCTGCGCCATCTCGGCGAGATTCTGCTCGGCGCTGGAGGGGGACGCGGCGGGAGCCGTCGGCGGAACAGGCGGAGCCTGCGGCACCGGCGGAGGAGGCGGCGGGGCAGGTGCGCGCTCGGCGCGCACCGGCGGCATCTTCGGCGGCTCACTCTGGCGCGGCGGCCGCGGCATCAGCGGCGGCTCGCTGCGCGGAACGCGCGGCGGCAGCGGCTCGGGCCGCGGTTCGCGCTCGGGGCGCGGCGCGATCGGCTCGGCCGTGAAGCCGGCGAGGGGATCGCTGCGGCGTTCGGCAAGCGCGGGAGCGGGCCGGCGCACCTCGTCGGCGAAGGACGGGCGCGCGGGCCGCTGCGGCGGCTCGGGCATTTGCGGCTCGGGATGGTCGAGCAGTTCGGGCCGCGGTGCTTCGTCGGCCCAGCTGCTGGTATCCGGCATGGGCGCGAGCCGCGGCGGTTCCGCGGCGTTCGGACGCTGCGGAAGCTGGTCGCGGCCGGGCGCGGCGCGAACGATATTGGGTTCGACGACGATATCGGTGGGCCCACCGATCATCAGGAGATGCTCGACATTGTCACGCCGGACCAGCACCAGGCGGCGCCGACCGTCGACCGCGGCAGCGTCGATCACCGCGAGCCTGGGCATCCTGCCGCGCTGGGTGTTGGCGCCGACCCGGCTGCCGGCGAATCGGCGAACCAGCCAGGCAGCGACGCCGATCAACGCCAGAACGACGATGAACGCGACGATGAAGGTGATAGGGCTGCCTTGCATACTTGTCCCCGACAAATGGCGCTGTTCTCGTGCCCATGGTCAGACGCGCCAACCACCGGCTTAACGATGCCCCAAACTGCGATCTCTTAACGTCCCACGGCAAGTTTTGCCGTCCCCAACTCTTAATAACCTATGAATCGCCCGATCCAAAACGACTTCTTGGCCCGTGCATGCGCCGCCAAATGGTTGGGTTAATGCCATTTTTGGACGCGTAGAATCACGGGGCGCAAAATAGTGTCCCGCCCGGGGACACGCCGCGAGGGCGTCCTTAACCAGCTGTTAACCATACACGCGGCAAATTCTGCCTAGTTGCGGACCTCAAGGTTCGCAAGAGGCGGAAGGAGCCGCGACGATGTCCATCAACGACCTCCCGGTACTGTCGGCGCTTCGCACCAAGATGCAGTGGCACCAGGAGCGCCAGCGCGTCCTGTCCGAGAACGTCTCCAACTCCGACACGCCCAAATTCCGGCCGCGCGACCTGGTCGAGCCGAAGCTCGACAAGTCCGGGGCGGTCACCGGCTCGATGGGCCCCCTCGCGCTCGCCCGCACCAGCGGTTCTCACATGACGCCGTCGGGAGCCCCTTCCGGATTCGACCAGAACAGGAACGCGGGGTTCGAGACCCGCCCCGCGGGCAACGCCGTCAATCTCGAAGAGGAGATGATGAAGGCGGCCAGCAACCAGATGGACTACGCGGCGGCGACCTCGCTCTATTCGAAGAGCCTGCATCTGCTCAAGACCGCGATCGGCAAGGGCTAGCCGCATGATCCGGGAACAGAACAGCTAGAGGAGGCGCATCATGGCCAATGACAGCAGCGACTTTGCCCGCTCGATGGCGATCGCAACCTCCGGTCTGCGGGCGCAAGCCGGCCGCATGCGGGTGATCTCGGAAAACATCGCGAACGCGGATTCGACCTCGCAGACCGCCGGTGGCGATCCCTATCGACGCAAGGTTCCGACCTTCTCCTCCGCGCTCGACCGCACGCTCGACGCGCAGGTCGTCACCCTCGGCAAGATCAAGCCCGACCAGTCGAGCTTCCGCGTCAAATACGAGCCGAACAATCCGGTCGCCGACGCCAGCGGCAACGTCAAATACCCCAACGTGAACTCAGTGGTCGAGATGACCGACATGCGCGATGCGCAGCGGTCCTACGAGGCCAATCTCAACATCATCAGTGCGACGCGCCGGATGATCCAGCGCACGCTCGACATCCTCAAGAGCTGAACAGGACAATTGAGCCATGGCATCACCGACAATCGCGGCCAACGCTTATGCCAACCTCGCCCGGGTGCTGGAGAACAGCGGTGCCGGCAAAGCCACCGAGGCCGGCGGGCAATCCTTTGCCTCGATGCTGAAGGACGCCGTCGGCAGCGTCATGGAGTCCGGCCGCAAGTCGGATGCGCAGACCGTGGCGATGGCCTCCGGCAAGGCCAACGTGATGGACGTGGTGACGGCGGTGGCGGACACCGACGTCGCGGTGTCCACCCTGGTCTCGGTCCGCGACCGCGTGATCGCGGCGTATGAAGACATCATGAAGATGCCGATCTGATTTTGGCGAATGGTGAGTAGCGAATGGCGAATGGGGACGTCTCCGATTCGCCATTCGCATTTCCCGGCACGTCAGACAACCAATAGCGAGTATCAAGCAATGACCGGACCCGAGACCCTCGACGTTGCGCGCGATGCGATCTGGACGATCGTGATCGTGTCCTCCCCCCTGATGGTGGTCGGTCTGGTGGTCGGCGTCATCGTGTCGCTGTTCCAGGCGCTGACGCAGATCCAGGAGCAGACGCTGATCTACGTGCCGAAGATCCTCGCCATCTTTGCCACGATGCTGCTGGCGCTGCCGTTCATGGCCGACGCGCTCCACGCCCACATGCTGCGGATCTCGTCGCGAATCATCGGCGGCTGAGGCAAGATGCGTCAATTATGCGCATCGACGTCTCGCTGCTGCCGGCGCTCGCCGCTTCCTTCATGCTCGCCTTCGCCCGGGTCGGTGCGATGGTGATGCTGTTGCCGGGGCTGGGCGAGACCAATATTCCGACGCGGATCAAGCTGTCGATCGCACTGCTGCTCACGCTGATCATCCTGCCGCTGCATCGCAACGCCTACCAGGTCGACATGGGTTCGCTCGCGCCGCTCCTGGTCCTGATGCTGCATGAGATCGCGATCGGAATCGTGCTGGGCGCGACCGCGCGCGTGACGCTCTCGGCGCTCCAGGTTGCGGGATCGGTGATCGCGCAGCAGATGGGGCTCGGTTTCGTCACCTCGGTCGACCCGACGCAGGGCCAGCAGGGCGTGCTGGTCGGCAACTTCCTGACCATCCTCGGGGTAACGCTGCTGTTCGCCACCGACAGCCATCATCTGGTGATCGCGGCGCTGAACGACAGCTACACGATCTTCTCGCCGGGTGAGACCATATCAAGCGGCGATGTGGCCTCGCTCGCGACGCGCGCCTTCGCCGCCGCGTTCCGCCTGGGCCTGCAGCTCTCGGGGCCGTTTCTGGTGTTCGGCCTGGTCTTCAACATCGGCCTTGGCGTGCTGGCGCGGCTGATGCCGCAGATGCAGGTCTATTTCGTCGGTGTGCCGCTCTCGATCTTCGCGGGCTTCCTGGTGCTCGCCGTGGTGCTCACGGCGATGATGGGGACGTATCTGGATTACTTCATCGGTGTCATGCACCAGTTGATGCCGCTGAGGTCACGGTAGATCGATGGCAGAAGACAAGGACCCAGAGAGTCAAACAGAAGACCCGACGCAAAAGCGTCTGGACGACGCGCTCGAACGCGGCGACGTCGCCAAGAGCCAGGAGATCAACACCTGGTTCATGATGGCGGGCGGCACGCTCGTGGTCTCGACCTTTTCGGGCTCGGTGGGCAGCGGGCTGCTGACGCCGATGCGCAACCTGCTCGCCAATTCCTGGATGATCAAGACCGACGGCAAGGCCCTGCTCGCGCTGATGCAGCAGATCGAGTTCGCCCTGCTCGCGGCGATCGGCGTGCCTCTCTTCTTGCTGATGCTGGCGGCGATTGCCGGCAACATGCTGCAGCACCGCTTGGTCTGGTCGACCGAATCCCTGACGCCGAAGTTCAGCAAGATCTCGCCCGGCGCCGGCTTCCAGCGCATCTTCGGCAAGCAGGCGGCGGCCAATTTTCTCAAGGGCATCGGCAAGCTGGTGCTGCTCGGCGTGGTCATGACCATGATCCTGTGGCCGGAGCGGCATCGCATGGAGGCGATGGTCAGGCTCGATCCGGCCGCCATGCTCGGCGCCAGCACCAGCATGACGATCCATCTGCTCGGTGCGGTGGTCGCCGCGCTCGCGATCGTCGCCATCGCCGACTATTTTTTCCAGTACAGAAGCTGGTTCCAGCGGCAGAAGATGTCGCTCCAGGAGATCAAGGAAGAGTTCAAGCAGTCCGAAGGCGATCCGCACATCAAGGGCAAGATCAGGCAGTTGCGGCAGCAGCGCGCCAAGAAGCGCATGATGGCGGCGGTTCCCAAGGCCGCGGTGATCATCACCAACCCGACCCACTATTCGGTGGCGCTGTCCTACGAGCGCGGCATGACGGCTCCGATCTGCGTCGCCAAGGGCGTCGACAATCTCGCCTTCAAGATCCGGGAGATCGCGCGCGAGCACGACATCCCGATCGTGGAGAACGTGCCGCTGGCACGCGCGCTCTATGCCACCGTCGAGATCGACCAGGAAATCCCGACCGAGCACTACCATGCGGTCGCCGAAGTCATCGGCTACGTCATGCGGCTGAAGCGCGGATTCAGCGCCGGGCGAGGATAAAACACCCGAAAAGTACCGGAAATGGCCGTAATCTGGGAATCAGCGTACCTTTCGTCCCCGCTGCCCTTGCACCTCAGGGTCCGATTCAGGCAGGGAGGACCCCACGCGCCCCGTAGCGCGTTGATTCTCTGCCGACAGGCTGCGCCAGCTTGAGATGACCGCCGAGACCGACCACGACCTCACCCGCGAGCCCGTTGCGACGCACGAGCCGTCGCCGCGCTCGGGCAGCATTGCGCTGGTGCTGCTGGTGGCTGCCGGCCTCGTCGCCGTCGCCGTCGGGCTGATGACGCTCGGGCGCGCGCAGGCGCAGCCCTATATCCTCGGCATCCTCGCCGTGCTGGCGATGGTCGGCCTGTTCAACCTGTTCGCCTTCGCCGCCGGGATCATCCGTTTCGCCGACCGCAGTCTTGATGACCCGGTCGTGGGCCGCATCGCCGATCACGGGTTCGACGGCCTCGCCGTGACCGATGCGCGCGGCCACGTGGTCTATTCCAACGCCGCCTATCTGACGCTGACCGGCGCGACCGGTCCGCAAGACGTGCGCCCGGTCGAGCGTGTCTTCATCGGCAACCCCGACGTCTCCGAAGCCGTGTTCCGCCTGCTCAAGGCCGCGCGCGAAGGCAAACGGCAGCAGGAAGAGGTCCGCATCTCCGGCCAGGACGGCAGCCAGGGCCGCTGGCTGCGCATGCGGGTGCGCCCGCTCGGCACCGGCAAGCGCGAGGCGAAATACGCGGTGTGGTCGATTGCCGACATCACCCGCGACCGCGAGCGCCAGGAGGACGTGTTCCAGGAGCTCCAGCACGCCATCGAATATCTCGATCACGCGCCGTGCGGCTTCTTCTCGGTCAATCCGGCCGGCGAGCTCGCTTACGTCAACGCGACGCTGGCGAACTGGCTCGACTACGACCTCGCCGAGATCGGCTCGGGCGGCCTGAAGCTGACCGACATCGTCTCCGGCGATGGCGCCTCGCTGCTCACCGCGATCGTGGCGGTGCCGGGCGAGGTGAAGACCGAGGTCTTCGACATCGACCTGCGGATGCGCACCGGCAAGACCATGCCGGTGCGGCTCTATCACAAGCTCGCCTTCGGCGCCGACGGCGCGCCGGGGCCGTCGCGCACGCTCGTCATCAGCCGCGCCCGCGACGAGCGCAGCGATCCCGATCGCGCCGCCGAAGTGCGCTTCATGCGCTTCTTCGACCATACGCCGATGGCGATCGCGACCGTCGACCGTGCCGGCAATGTCGTGCGCGCCAATGCGCGCTACGCCAAGCTCGGCCAGGCGCTCGGGCTCGACAGCGCCTCCAAGTCGATCTTCCGCGCGGTCAATTCGCGCGACCGGCACCTCCTGATCGCGGCCATCAACCAGGCCGCCGACGGCCAGGCCGACATCGCCCCGGTCGAGGTGGCGCTGGAAGGGACTAAGGAGCGCTGGGGCCAGTTCTTCGTCACGCCGGTCGATGCGGCCGAGAACGAGGCGGAAGCCGCCATCGTGCACATGCTCGAGACCACCGAGCGGCGCGCGCTGGAGAACCAGATCAACCAGTCGCAGAAGATGGAGACGGTCGGCCAGCTCGCCGGCGGCATCGCCCACGACTTCAACAACGTGCTCTCCGCCATCATGATGGCGAACGACTTCCTGCTGAACGCGCACAAGCCGACCGACCCGTCGTTCCAGGACATCATGCAGATCAAGCAGAACGCCACGCGGGCCGCGACCCTGGTGCGGCAGTTGCTGGCGTTCTCGCGGCGGCAGACGCTGCGGCCGCAGGTGCTCGATCTCGGCGATGCGCTGTCCGATCTCGCGATGCTGCTGCGCCGCCTGATCGGCGAGAAGGTCAAGCACGAGACCATCCACGGCCGCGACCTCTGGCCGGTCAAGGTCGACGTCTCCCAATTCGAGCAGGTAATCGTCAATCTCGCGGTGAACGCGCGCGATGCCATGCCCGACGGCGGCAAGCTGATCATCCGCACCGCCAACGTCACCGCGGAACAAGCGGCCAAGCTCGCCTACAAGGGCATGCCGGCCGCGGATTATGTCCGGATCGAGGTCGCCGACACCGGCACCGGCATTCCCGCCGACATCCGCGACAAGATTTTCGAGCCGTTCTTCTCGACCAAGGAAGTCGGCAAAGGCACCGGTCTCGGCCTTTCCACGGTCTACGGCATCGTCAAGCAGACCGGCGGCTTCATCTACGTCGATTCGGAGCCGGGCCAGGGCACCTCGTTCCATATCTTTCTGCCGCGTCACCATGCCGAGCCTGAAGCGCAGGTCGAGCAGCCGGCGGCTGTAGTCAGCGCGACCAGCGGCGCCGGCAAGGACGCCGCGGCGGCCGAGGCCAAGCCGCGCACCGATCTCACGGGGCAGGGCACCATCCTGCTGGTCGAGGACGAAGAGGGCCTGCGCGCGCTGAACGCACGCGGATTGCGCTCGCGCGGCTACACCGTGGTCGAGGCCGAGAACGGCGTCGAGGCCATGGAAGTGCTGGAGGAGCAGAGCGGCGCGATCGATCTCGTCGTCTCCGACGTCGTCATGCCCGAAATGGACGGCCCGACCTTGCTCAAGGCGATGCGCGAGAAGAACCCCGACATCAAGTTCATCTTCGTCTCCGGCTATGCCGAGGATGCGTTCGAGAAGAGCCTGCCCGAAGGCCAGCAGTTCGACTTCCTGCCGAAGCCGTTCACGCTCAGCCAGCTCGTGGCGGCGGTCAAGGAGACGATGGCGAAGCAGGGGTGAGGGTCGGCGGCGCACGCCGTTCGCCCCCTCCGTCATTGCGAGGAGCCCGCGACAAAATTGCGGAGCAATTTTGCGCTGGTGCGACGAAGCAATCCAGGGTCCTTCCGCGGAGGCAGTCTGGATTGCTTCGCTACGCTCGCAATGACGGGGAAATCTCGGCCCAAAACCGCCGGTATCCCGCGACCACGGTTCCCCGACGCACCCGGCCAAGCCCCCGCCAAATATGGGCTTTTGCCACATCCCCGCGACTGAGGGCCGCAGCCATAGGTTCCGAAACCGGCTTCACTTTTCGGGAAGTCTGCCCATCTTAGGCGCACGTCCCCATGCCGGGGATTTGGGAAACGCACATGAATTTCTCGCTACGCTCCCGCAGTCTCTTCAAGACGATCGCTGTCGTGCTGGCGCTTGCGCTGCCGACTGCGCTGGCGATCTCGTCTGCCGACGCGCGTGTCGGCGGCGGCGGCTCGTCCGGTTCGCGCGGCTCGCGCACCTATTCGGCCCCGCCCCCCACCACGACGGCGCCCGGCTCGGCCTCGCAGTTCAACCGCACCTACACCCAGCCGGGTGCAGGCATGAACTCGGCTGCTTCCGCGCCCGCGCGCGGCGGCCTGTTCGGCCGCGCCGGCGGCTTTATGGGCGGCCTCGCGGCCGGCTTCCTCGGCGCCGGCCTGCTCGGCATGCTGTTCGGCGGCGGCCTGTTCGGCGGCCTCGGCGGCCTGTCCTCGATCCTGGGCCTGATCATCCAGATCGCGCTCGTGGTGCTGGTGGTGCGGCTGGCGATGTCCTGGTGGCAGCGCCGTCACACGCCGCAGGCGGCCTATGCCAATGCCGACGCGGGCGCAGGTTCCGGACCGCAGCCGAACCAGCGCGGCGGTCTTGGTGGTGGTCTCGGCGGCTTCGGCTTCGGCGCGAACGCCAATAACGCGCCGCTTGAGATCAAGCCGGACGATTACGAGGCGTTCGAGCGCCTGCTCGGCGATGTCCAGACCGCATGGTCGAA
Organism: Bradyrhizobium sp. CIR48; assembly: GCF_014198315.1. Classification (NCBI taxonomy): domain Bacteria; kingdom Pseudomonadati; phylum Pseudomonadota; class Alphaproteobacteria; order Hyphomicrobiales; family Nitrobacteraceae; genus Bradyrhizobium; species Bradyrhizobium sp. CIR48. Next base: position 19,735 of record NZ_JACIHG010000002.1, on the reverse strand, counting down.
CGAGGACGTGGCCAAGCTGCACACGCTCGCGACGCCGGAGATGGTCTCCTATTTCGAGCAGGACCTCGCCCAGAACCGCGCGCGCAACGTCGTCAACAAGGTGACTGGCGTCAAGCTGCTGCAGGGCGACCTCGCGGAAGCCTGGCGCGAAGGCGAGACCGACTACGCCACGGTGGCACTGCGCTTCGCGCTCACCGACAAGACGCTCGACCGTAACAGCGGCACGGTCGTCGCCGGCAGCGAGCAGCCGGGCGAAGTCACCGAAGTCTGGACCTTTGCCCGACGGCCCGGCAGCGGCTGGGAATTGTCGGCGATCCAGCAGACCAACTGATTGCAAAGCGATTGAAGACAAGGGCGTCGTGCTTCCCTCACGGCGCCCTTTTCTTTTGTACCCCTTTCATCGCGGCATCGGAATAAGTGGGGGCGCATCGGGTTGAAATCAGGCGGCCAACGACAAACACAACGGGAGGACAAGATGATCCGTATCAAGAGATCCGTGACGATTTCAGCGCTCGCTGCGGCCTCGCTTGCATGCCTTGCGGCGCCAGCCGTGCAGGCACAGTCGGCCGACATGACGTTCTTCGTGACCTCCAATGGCCCGGGCAAGGGTGCCGATCTCGGCGGCCTGGAGGGAGCCGATGCACAGTGCGCGAGGCTCGCTCAGACCGCCGGCGCCGGTGCGAAGACCTGGCGCGCCTATCTCTCGACGCAGGCCGCCGACGGCAAGCCGGCCGTCAACGCGCGCGATCGCATCGGCAAGGGACCGTGGCAGAATGCCAAGGGCGCGGTCATTGCCAAGGATGTTGCCGAACTGCATGGCCTCGCCAACAACCTCACCAAGCAGACCGCGCTCAGCGAGAAGGCCGAGGGGATCAACGGTATGGGTGACCAGCCGAACCGGCACGACGTCCTCACGGGATCGCAACCAGACGGCACCGCGTTTGCCGGTCCGGACGATCGCACCTGCAAGAACTGGACGTCGAGCACGCAAGGCACCGCGATGGTCGGCCATTTCGATCGCCGCGGCCTGCGCGACGACGAACCGTCAAAGTCCTGGAACAGCTCGCACCCCTCGCGCGGTCCCGATGGTGGCTGCTCGCAGGCTGATTTGAAGAGCACCGGCGGCGACGGGCTGCTGTATTGTTTCGCTGCGAATTGAGTTTGGACGCAACTCTCTCCACCCGTCATTGCGAGCGCAGCGAAGCAATCCAGAATCTTTCCGCGAAGGCGGTCTGGATTGCTTCGTCGCTTCGCTCCTCGCAATGACGGAGTGTTTGGTGGCGCCGTTCCGTCTCACCCTGCCGGAACTCCGAGCCACATGCTACATTGGTCCGTACGTGTTCACGCTCACGGACCTCTCTCATGAAATACGAGCTCTACTACTGGCCCGAGATCCAGGGCCGCGGCGAATATGTGCGGTTGGCGCTGGAGGAGGCGGGGGCCGCTTACGTCGATGTCGCGCGCGGGCCGCGCGGCACGGCTGCGATGATGAAGATGATGGACGCACACAAGGACACGCCACCCTTTGCGCCGCCGTTCCTGAAAGCCGGCAAGATCGTCATCGGCCAGACCGCCAATATCCTGCTCTATCTCGGCGCCCGCCATGCGCTCGCGCCGAAGACGGAAGCCGGCAGGCTCTGGGTGCACCAGCTTCAGCTCACCATCACCGACCTCGTGGTCGAGATCCACGACACCCATCATCCGCTCGGACCCTCGCTCTATTACGAGGACCAGAAGCCGCCGGCGAAGAAACGCACGGCCGATTTCTGGGAGGAGCGGGTGCCGAAATATCTCGGCTATTTCGAGCAGCTTCTCACCGAGAATGGCGGCGCCTATGTCACTGGCCGGCGGCTGACCTATGTCGATCTCTCGCTATTCCAGATCGTCGCGGGGCTGCGCTATGCCTTTCCCAAGCGCATGAAGGCGTTCGAGACAGACATTCCGGGCCTCCTCGGCCTGCACGACCGCATCGCTGCGCGGCCGAACATCAAGGCCTATCTGGCAAGCGAGCGCCGCATTTCCTTCAACGAGCAGGGCATCTTCCGCCGCTATCGCGAACTGGATGGCTAAAGCGTTTCGAGCGAAGTGGATACCGGTTCGCGTCAAGAAAACGCGTCAAAAGAAGAAACTTTAGCCGGTCCGGAGGGAGGCTGGCGGCAGCCCCCGTTCCGGACCGGCCGCTTCGGGCGCGATCAATCGCCCGAACGCGTCGTGGCCGGTGGGCGTCTGTAGACGCTGCGGCCCAGAGCGGTCGTCTGAATCATCGGGCAGAGGCGAGAGGTCATGCTCGTCGGGGCAGGGCGGCTTGCAGAACATCGTCGCGTCTTTCGTTGCGTTGCGTGCCGCCGCTGTCTAGCGAAGTCCGCATTCCCAGGCGTCAGCCGTTCGGAGGAGGCAGCGCGATGCGCGCTCACCAGACGCCCGGCATCAGGCGATAGCGCACCCGCGCCGCATAATCGGCATAGCCCGGCAGGCCCTCGCGCAAGGTGCGTTCCTCTATGCCGATGCGGATCGCGAACAGGAGGACCAGAATCGGGACCATCACGAGTCCCCACCACGATCCCAGCAGCAACGGCACGCCGGCGAAGAACAGGACCATGCCGCTATACATGGGATGACGCACATGGGCGTAGGGGCCGGTCGAGATCACGCGCTGCGCGCGCTCGGCTTGCAGCTTCACCACGGGAGCAGCGAACGAGTTTTCGCGGAACACCCACATCGTGAACAATGTCGAGGCCAGGAACAGCGCGAGGCCGAACGCCTGAAGCGCGACCGGCATGTCGGACGATTGAAGGCGCCGATCGATGCCGATCAGCACCAGCCAGGCCAGCATCGCGAGGACGAAGACGCTCATGAACAATTTGTCGGCGGCGGGCTGATCCTTCTGCAGCACCGGCCGCAGCCGCTCGGCGAGCAGCGCCGGATCGATCCGGTAGAGCCACCAGCCGCAGAGCGGGCCGAGCAGGGTGCAGGTCGCGAGGAACACCCAGGCCGAGGGCCAGCGCAGCGTCCCTGCGGAGGCGAACAGCAGCGCGCCCATCGCGGCGGTGGTGATCGTGTTCTGCAGCAGCAGTCTGGCGATCATGCGCGGCTCCCCCGGCAATCTCGCACGATGTTGGCTTTGCTATCCGGCAAAGATAGGGCCAGACGTACGAAAGGCCCGATCGACCGGATCGGGCGCTTCAGCCTAGGCAAACCTGATCAGGCGAGCTGATCGATCCGCGTGCCCTGACCCGGCGGTAGCGGCGCGGGCGGCTGCGGCTTGTAGGTGGGGTCGGCGTCCTTGGTCTTGGTCTGATCGTCCTGCTGCTTGGTCGTGTCGTAGCTCGGAACCACGATCGCGATCGGCGGCGGCGCAACGGTGGAAACCTTCATCCGCAAATCCTCACACATGGAAACAACTGACCCTGCGCTGCGAGGAGCGAAAATTCCTTCAAGGCAATCGTTAAAATGCGAGGGATTGGCGTGGCGGCAGCGCCGTCATCCGCGCGCGCCAAAGGAGGCGACGAACCTCTCCCCGTCATTGCGAGGAGCCCTTGCGACGAAGCAATCCAGTGCCCTTCCGCGGAGACGGTCTGGATTGCTTCCGCCTTCGCCAAGGCTTCGGCGGACAAGTCGCTACGCTCGCAATGATGGAGCTTGTAGCGGCAGCGTTGCGTCACCACTTCGCGGAAAGAGCGAAGCCCTTCTATTCGTCCTTGCCGCGCGTGATCGCGATGGACGCATCCTTCTTGGTGCGGGTGCATTCCATGTTGAGTCGCCGATATCGCATGCTGATCTTGTCGCCGCGCAGCAGACCCATCCGCTTGAGGCAGCGGGTCGCGCCCGTCGTGGTGTCGTCCTTGGTCACGGTGAAGACGATCGCCGCCATCGATCCCACCAGCGCATAGAATTCTGGCGTCGGCTTGCGATCGCCCTTTGCATAGAGCTCGATGGAATATTTGTCGCCGCGGCAACCCACGGACAGCTCCTTGGCCGCCGGGTGCGTCAGGTAAACAACGTTGGCCGCCCGGAAATTCACCTTGAGGCGATCGACCTGGTTCGCCAGCTCCTTGGCACTGTCGTCGCAGCGGTCGGCGCGTGCGGGCGAAATGAGGGTCACAAGGCCGGTGATGGCGGCGGCGACCAGGATCGCGCCGCGGACGTTCAAGTTCAATGTCATGATGAAAAGCCCCTTAGGGCGCGCATTCAAGCGTCGTCGGGCGCGAAGTGCAAGGGTGGGAACGGGCATTTCCACGTGCTGCGCCAATGCCTTCCCGAGCCCTGGCCGCGCGCTCTCATGCGTATCGGTCCCTTCCTTTTCCGTCCAAAATGGGCTTAGAACGCTTCTACGCGAGGGCCCGCGCGTGGCCCCAAACCCCGAGATTCGCCCCATGAACGCTCCCACCGCCTTCCCCGACCCGTCAAAGCCCGTTCCGCCCTACAAGCACACCCCGCTGTTCCCGCTGGGCAAGGACGAGACGCCCTATAAGAAGATCACGGCCGAGGGCGTCAGGGTCGAGAAGGTCCTGGGCAAGGACATGCTGGTGGTGTCGCGCGAGGCGCTGCGGGCGCTGTCGGAGGCGGCTTTCGGCGACATCAATCATTACCTGCGCCCCGGCCATCTGAAGCAGCTCCGCGCGATCCTGGAGGACGGCGAGGCCAGCCCGAACGACAAGTTCGTCGCGCTGGACTTTTTGAAGAACGCCAACATCGCCGCGGGCGGCGTGCTGCCGATGTGCCAGGACACCGGCACCGCGATCATCATGGGCAAGAAGGGTTGCAACGTCATCACTGACGGCGACGACGAGGCGGCGCTGTCGGAAGGCGCGCGTGACGCTTACCTGCGCCGCAATCTGCGCTACTCGCAGGTCGCGCCGCTCTCGATGTACGAGGAAAAGAACACCGCCAACAACATGCCGGCGCAGTGCGAGATCTACGCCGAAGGCGATGACGCCTACAAGTTCATGTTCATGGCGAAGGGCGGCGGCAGCGCCAACAAGAGCTTCCTGTTCCAGGCGACGCCCTCGGTGTTGACCAAGGACCGGCTGCTGGCTTTCCTGAAGGAGAAGATCCTCACCCTCGGCACCGCGGCGTGCCCGCCCTATCATCTTGCGATCGTGATCGGCGGCACCTCGGCCGAGCTCTGCATGAAAACGGTGAAGCTCGCCTCCGCGCGCTATCTCGATGCGCTGCCGACCCACGGCTCGCCGGACGGCAACGCCTTCCGCGACGTCGAGATGGAGAAGGAAATCCACAAGATGACGCAATCGCTCGGCGTCGGCGCGCAGTTCGGCGGCAAATATTTCTGCCACGACGTCCGCGTGATCCGCATGCCGCGTCACGGCGCATCGCTCCCGATCGGGCTCGGCGTGTCCTGCTCGGCCGATCGACAGGTGCTCGGCAAGATCACCAGGGACGGCGTCTATCTCGAGGAGCTCGAGCACAACCCGGCGCAGTATCTGCCGCAGGTCGAGCAGGTGCTCGGCGGCGAGGTCGTCAAGATCGACCTCAACCAGCCGATGAAGGACATTCTGGCGACGTTCTCGAAGTATCCGATCAAGACCCGGGTCTCGATGACCGGCACCATGATCGTCGCGCGCGATAGCGCCCACGCCAAGCTGCGCGAGCGGCTGGAGAAGGGCGAGCCGCTGCCGGATTATTTCAAGAACCACCCGGTCTATTACGCCGGCCCGGCCAAGACGCCCGAGGGCTACGCCTCTGGCGCGTTCGGTCCGACCACCGCCGGCCGCATGGATTCCTTCGTCGACCAGTTCCAGGCCGCCGGCGGCTCGATGGTGATGGTGGCCAAGGGCAACCGCGCGCCGGCCGTGCGCGAGGCCTGCAAGAAATACGGCGGCTTCTATCTCGGCTCGATCGGCGGCGCCGCGGCGAACCTTGCCGAGCACTGCATCAAGAAGGTCGAGGTGCTCGAATATCCCGAGCTCGGCATGGAAGCGATCTGGCGCATCGAAGTCGTCGACTTCCCGGCGTTCATCATCATCGACGACAAGGGCAACGACTTCTTCAAGGAATTGAATTTGGGCTGAGGCCGCGTTCCCCGGACGCTGCGCAGCACCATAAGCGCGTTAGCGCGTGTTCGACGCGCTATGGTGATGCGCTGCTGATCCGGCGTCCATCGGCGAAAGATGGGTCCCGGCTCTGCGGAGCAGCGCTATGCGCTGCACCGCGTCCGGGACACGAGAGCGGTGCTTGGTCGCTCTATTTCACTAACTGCAGTTCGTTACCTGATTGGAGCACAGCGCGCGCCACCAGCCGCGGACGCCGTCGTGGCTCTCGACCAGACCCCAGAAGCCGCTGCAGGCGAACAGGCGCTTCGGGCCGCCGTCACCATCGATCGGGCCACCGAGTTCGCGCTGGGCCGGCATCCATTTGGCATCGACGAAGGGAGCCTGGAACAGCCCGCCCGCGCGCGTATAGCCGTTGGCGTAGCTCGCGCCGACCTTGTTGGAGGCGACCCAGCCGCGCCCGGCATAGGGTTTGGGCGCGCTCCGCGGATATCTCTTCTCGTCCTCGTAGTCCTTGCCCGGCGGCTTGGCGCCTTCGATCAGAAACCAGCCGTTCTTGAAGCCGATGATGCGGAATTCGGTGAGCCAGCCGCCGTCGGGCGTGTTCTCGGCGCCGCCTAACTTCAAGCGGTAGGGCGGCGGCAGCGTGCCGAGCACGCGCGCCGTCGCTGACGGCTCGGCGCGCACGTTGAGGCCAGCAGGGTCCTTGTCGATGGACCAGGCGCCGAGACTGCAGGGCTCGGTGCCATCGGGCAGCTTTGCACGTCCGGCGGCGAGATCGGCGTGCAGCTTTGCGAAATCGGTCTCGTCATTGTCGGGATCGGGCTCCGCGCGCGGCTTCAACTCGGCTGAAACGGCGCGTGTTGCATCCGGCGTCAGCGTGACCACGAGGGCCTGGCGCGCAGCGAACACACTTGCCGGTGTTTTCGGATCGTTCGACGTCGCCGGATAGACCGCGAGATATCCCATCGAGCCATCGGTTCGATAAGCGGCGCCGGCGACATAGCCTGCCGGGAGCAGGGCGAGCGCGCTTGCGCGCCACGCCGGTTCGGTGTCATCCGCGCGCGCCGCTTGTGTCGCGACGCACAGCATCGTCGCCGCGATGAGACGAAGCACGCGCATGATGTTGCGCGGCCTTAGGCGCGGGCGCCGGTGAACGGGAAGCTGCCCATCGGGCCGATGCCCATCTCGCCGTTGATGCTGTCGCCGGAGACGGTCCCGGTGAATTCGAGCGTGAGCGGCATCGGTTTGTCGATCGAGACCTTCCAGGAGACGTTGTCGCCGGAGACGGTGCCGTCGAAAATTTCGGTGGTATTACCTTCCGCCTGCTGCGTGCCCGTGAGCGTGCCGCCGGCGGCCTTCAGGCTCAGCGTGGTCTGGCGCTCGCCCATCGGCGTCGTCATGGTCAGATTCCAGTTGCCGTCTACGGCCATTCCCGTCTCCCGAACAAATCCCGGCGGACCGCGACGATCCGCGGCCAGTCCTTAAGCGAGCCTATAACCCAACTCGCAGCTCCTGCCTAACCCTGCGATAGGGCATTTAAGCGCGGGCTGCAGCGCGCCGGCGGCTGGTGACGATGAGCCTTAGAACGACATACTGCACGGCAAAGGCGAGGATCTTGGCGCCGCCGGCCACCACCGTGAGATAGAAGGCCCACAGCTTCAGATCGCCCGTGGAAGCGACCACGATCATGCCGACGCCGATGACGAACATCAGCAGCGCCCAGGCATAGCCTGCAGCCGTCACATATTCCGGAACGGTCTCGACGACGATCGGCGGCATGTAGCGCAGCATCCAGCCGCGCTTGAGCATGATCGCGCCGATGGCGAAATGCGCGATCGAAGGCTTTGCCATCATGAAGCGGGGATCATTGGTCAGCAGAGTGATCCCGCCCAGTCCGACGACGAGCGCGAGGCTCGCATACGTCATGTAGTTGAGTTGCTGGCCCTTGATGCGGGCGTGGATCACCTGCGCGATCGCGCCGGCGATCGCCACCGACGTCGCCAGGATGACGTTGTCGGTGACGAGATAAATGACGAGGAAGAGGATGGCGGAGAAGAGATCGGAGCCGAGGCGGGCGAATACGTCCTTCATCGTCAATCCTGTTCAGCGGATGTTGGGCAATGCGCGGGCAGGCGTACCGTACTTGATCTGGCGATACTCGGGATACCATTTTGTGAAGTAAATGGCGCTGTTGCGGGCGGCGAAGGCGACTGCAAGGCTCGACCAGAGCGGCAGGCCGGGGACGTAGAGCAGCACGAGATTGCCAGCCGCCATCAACAGCGCGGCCATGGTCCAGGCGCCGGTGATGACGTAATTGGCATAGAGAAAGCCGGGCATCGCCGCGGTCTCGGCCGGCACTGCTTCAAGCGCATATTGCAACGTGAAGGGACGGCGGACCAGCAGCGAGCCGAGCGAGATGACGAAGATGCCGATATCGACCGACAGCTTGACGCCGAGCGTTCCGAGCTGCGGGTCGAGCAGCACGAGGTAGAGGCCGATTGCGGCGAACACGATCGCCGAGCCTGCGGCCAGGGTCTTCACCGATCGCCCGCGCGCCACATCGATTGCGACGGTGCCGAGGCAGATCGCGGAGGCCACGAACACGCTCATCGCGGCCGACGTCACCAGCATCAGGAGGCTGTAAGCGCCGTAGGGCGCAAGGATCAGGAAAATCGCCATTGCCTATCTCGGTCAGGCCTATCTTTACGATGTAAAGATTAATAGTTCAGAGGCGAGGTCGGGTCAAGGGAAATCTTTACAGTGTCAAAATGACGTAGGCAACCTCCAAAAGATGAAGGGCTGCAACGGCCTGGTCGGACGCCTCGTCGGCCAATTCCGCCCAGGGCAGGCGCGACAGAATGGGGAGCGCGCAGGCGATCGCGAGGCCGAGGGCGAGCAGGATGCCGCCGTTGACGATGACGCCGTTGAAGATGACTTGGCCGCTCCGCCGCAGATGGATCACTTCGAATGTGAGCGCGACGCAGACAAGGGCGAGGATGGCGAGGAAGCCTGCGGTGATTGAGGGCATCTGGATACGGGCCTCTTTGGTGACACGTCCGTGCTGTGGCTCCGGGCGCGCGCCAAGTGGCGCGCCCCAGAAGGACGGGAGCTACTGTGCTCCCACCCAATTGCCGTGGAAACCATCCGGCACGCGGTGGCCGAGCTGCACCAGCGCGACGGGACCCGCTTCGACATCGGTGGCATTGAACACCGCGAGGTCGCTGCGGTTTTCCCGCGCCCGCCAGACCACGGCGAGCAGCCAGCCATCGCCCTCAGCCGCATCCTTCGATCGCTCGACGAACACCGGCTCGGAGATGGTGTCGCCGGCGGGCAGCAGATAATGGCCGAGACGCCTTCCGTTGCCGTCGACATGGACGACGCCGGAGAGCGCGCCGAACATCGGCTGGCGCGGATTGGCGCAGGCGTACCAGCCGTGGCGATTTTTCAACCCGGCGTGGCGGTCGTCGATGCGCGGGAATTCGCCGGTGAGATCGTCGAGATAGGTCTGCTGGAAGCGATCGGTATTCCCTGAGAGATCGAAGGTCCAGCGGCAGTGCCGGGCGCGCGACTTCTCCGGATCGGTCGGCCGGCCGTCGGGATGCGGAAACAACGGCGCTTCCTCGAACTGCATGACGTCGGCGATGATGCGGTTGTCGTCCTCCCACGCGTTCATGATGTGGAAGACGTAGCAGGCTTCACCGCGAAACCAGACGATGTCCTTTGCCGCGCCGCTCCGCTTCATCACGCCGACATAGGCGCCCTTGTCCGGCTCCCAGGCATAGGGCGGCTGCCCGCGCATTGCGCGCTCCATGCTGCCGGTGATCGGCAGGATCGGAAACAGCACATGGTTCGCGGTGACGATGAAGTCGTGCACCATGCTGGCATAGGGCGCCTCGAACCGCTCGAAGCGCGTCGCCTTGCCGGCGGCATCGATCGAGCCGTAGGAGAGGGCAGGCGTCAGCGGCCCCGCCGCGTTGTAGCCGAAGAACACGAGCTCGCCGGTCACAGGATCGATCTTCGGGTGCGCCGTGAAGCTGCCGGCGACGCGGCCCTGGTAGTTGTGATAGCCGCGCGTCGCCAGCGTGCCCGGCTCGATCTCGGTCGGCAGATGCGCTTCTTCCAGCGCCAGCAGCTTGCCGGCGTGGAAGATGATGTTGGTGTTGGCGACGCCGCCATCGGTGAGATCAGCCGGCGCGTCCGGCAGCTTGCGGCCGAAGCCGCCGAACAAAGCGCGGCCGGCATTGTGCTCGGCGAGCCATTTCGGCGTGCGGACCCAGCGGTTGCGATAGCTGGCGCGGCCGTTCTCGAGATGGAAGGCATGCAGCATGCCGTCGCCGACGAACCAATGCGCGCCGGGGGAATCGAACTGCGGGTTGGGACCGTTGCGATAGAGCGCGCCGTTCAGCTCGCGCGGCAATTCGCCGATGATCTTCAGGAATGGCGCGTCCGCTTCAAACGGGATCGGCGCGATGTTGTTGCGGCGCTCGGCGACGGCGTCGTGCTGCACGGCGTATCCCTCCTAATCTTTACATCGTAAAGATCAGATAGCGCCGATTGCCGCATCGGTCAAGCGAAATCTTTACACTGTCAATATTGCGTCATATAGCTTGCAAATGGCCAAGACCGATACCAAGAGCGAAACGGCGCGAAGCGCGCGTGCCCCCAGCAAGACAACGTCGACTGCGGCATCGCGCCCAAGGCGCGGCGCGGCGAGCGCGAAGACCGAGTCGCCGTACCATCACGGCGCCCTGCGCGAGGCGCTGCTCAAGGCCGCCGAACGGGTGCTGGAACGCGACGGGCTCGCCGGTCTCACATTGCGCGCGGTGGCGCGCGAGGCGGGCGTCTCGCATGCCGCGCCGACCCATCATTTCGGCGATCTCACCGGCCTGCTCAGCGAACTCGCGGCCGTGGGCTTCCGCCAGTTCAACGCCGCGATGGCCTCGTCGTCCGACGCCGCCACCACGCCGCTCGCGCGCGCGCTGGCGCGGCCGAAGGCCTATGTCGCCTATGCGCAGGCCCATCCCGGCATGTACGGCATCATGTTCCGCACCGAGCGGCTGGATTATTCGAGACCCTCGCTGCACGAGGCCGCCGAAGCCTCCTTCGCGGGCCTTGCCAACGCCATCGGCATGATGCGGCAGGAGCAGATCAGCGAAGACGCGCTGACGCTGAACCAGGGCGCCGCGATCGCGCGCGCCTGGTCGATGGTGCACGGTTTCACCATGCTGCTGCTCGATGGACGGCTCGAGGACATCCTCGGGCGGCTGCCCGAGGGGACGACGGCCGAACGCCTGCTGGAGGCGATGCTGACGGCGCCCATCGCGGCGAAGCCGCCCGGCACCTGATCGCCACCGCGAAACGCAACCCTTGCCGTGGTCAGGCGTTGACGCCGCATGGCAAGAACACCGCGCGCGCCCTGGAAACGCTCGAATCCCCGCAAGCGGGCAGGCAAGGCCTCCAAGCATCTCAGTCCCGCGCAGAAATCGGCGGCGAAGGCGCGCGCCCGCCGCGCCGGCCGCCGCTATCCAAACCTCGTGGACAACATGCGCATGGCAGCGAAGAAGACTTCAAAGAAGAAGACCGCGAAGAAGAGCTCAAAGTCCAAAGCGTCAAAAGCAAAGTCGAAGGCTTCGGCGAAGAAGACGCGCAAGCGCACAGCGAAGAAGGCCAAGTCCCGGAAGCGCAGCGTATCCAGCCGCGAAAAAGATCCGCGTGGCGGCCTGACCGCGACGGGCCGCAAGGCGTTTGCGCGCAAGCAGGGCGCCCATTTGCGGCCCGGCGTCACGAAGAGAGAGTCGGAGATGACGCCACAGGAGATGCGGCGGAAAGGGAGCTGGGCCGTGCGCTTCTATGGTCGCACGAAACTGCCGCCGCTGGTCGATGCCAAGGGGCAGCCGACCAGGCACGCGCTGTCAGCGCATGCCTGGGGCGAGCCGGTTCCGAAGACGGTGGCGGCGGCACGGCGCATCGCGGCGAAGGGAGAGCGGCTGCTGGCGCGCTATCGGCATGCCAAGGCGAGAGGCTAGCGCATCGTCGCCAGCTCGACGGCGCGGCCGCGCGTGCCGATGATCTTCACCTCGTCCTTGCCGCAAGCGAAGCCGCGGGCGAAATCGTCCGCAGCCTTGCGCGCAAGCTCGTTGGCGGTGGGATTGGCGATCGCATCGACATAGGCGACGTGACAGACCGGGCCCGGCGGCAGCCGGGTCACGACCAGCATGGCCTTGGTGTTGGGCCGGCCCTGCTTGTCGGGATCGGCGTTATCGGCGATGTGCCAGCGCTGGATGATCGCGAACGGCTTTGCGCCCACGGTACGCCATTCGATCGTGGTCTCCGACGAATTGAACGGGGCGAACCAGACCTTGGCTGCCGGTTCCTCAGCCGCAGCCCTGCGATTGCGGCCGACCGAGACGATTTCGCGAAGATCGTCCTCGGCAATCAGCACCAGGAGGCCGTCCTTGCCCGAACATGCCCGCGTGGTGCTGCCGTCGAGCTCGCTGGGCTTGCCGATCTGACGGCAATCCTTGGGCGCGGTCGAGGTGTATGTGCTGCCCACGGATTGGGCGTCGGCGCTGTTCAGGCCGATGCAGATCATCACGACGGCCAGGCCGATGCAGGTGATGCGGTTCATCATGAGGGCTTCGATCGCAGGGAACTCCGTAGCATCAGACGTCTTCATTGTGGGCAAGGTTCAAACAGGTGTGCGATAGACCTGACAGCGGCGCGGAATCGTTCTAGAAGAGCGGCTTCGCTTGGGCTCTTCCAGCCTCGTTCGCGTCCTCCTTTACTTGATCATGCCAGCCATCTCCTCGCAAAAACCCTATCGCGTCGGCCGCTCCAAGACCGGGCTCGGCCTCTTCGCCACCAAACCGATCAAGAAGGGCACCCGGATCATCCGCTATTTCGGACCGATCCTGGATTCGCGGATCCCCGAGCAGGATGACATCGAGAACAAGTACCTGTTCGAGCTCAATGGCCGCTGGACCATCGACGGTTCGGTGCGCAAGAACCTCGCCCGCTACATCAACCACTCCTGCCGGCCCAACGCCGAGTCCGACGTCCGGCCGCGCGAGCGCAAGGTCTTCATCCGCGCCATCAAGAACATCGAGCCGGGCGACGAGATCAACTACGATTACGGCACCGACTATTTCAAAGCCTATCTGAAGCCGATCGGTTGCAAGTGCGAGTCTTGCGAGAGGAAACGCAAGAAGCTGCGGGCCGAGCGCGCCAAGGTGAAGGCGCGCACGGAGCGCAAGGCGCAGAAGGCGGGCGCGAAAACCGCGTCCGTGAAAAAGAAGAAGCTGAACGGCAAGCACTTTGCCGGCAAGGTCGGCCGCGCCAAGGCGTAGCCGAGGCGCGATGGCCGCGACTGATGCGCGGCCAAGCCCGGGCCTCAAGCCGCCACAACGCTCGCACTTCTCCGCAATCCCACATATTGCAGCTCGGCGAACACGCCGGTGGCGATCGCCTGCGCGACGACCATGAGCGCGCCGGCAAGATTCGGCGACACCGCGCCGGAGAGCAGCAGCGCAATGCTGCCGACGGTCCAGGCCGCATTGCCGATCACGACCAGCAGCACGAGCGCCTTCGCCACCGAGGCCCGTGATGCCAGCCAGCCGACCAGCGCGGCGTAGGCGATCAGGAACAGGCCGGTCTCGCGCAGCAGCACTTCGGGCAGGTTGAACAGAGCAGCGAACGCGCTCGCGCCGAAAGTGAAGCCGAGGGCGGCAACGCCGCTGAAGACGGCGTCGGCCAACAGGGCGCGGCGCAGGAAGGTGGAAGCGTCGATCATCAGAGGTCTCCATGGTTGGGGTGGGCTCGGGGTGAAACTCAGTGCCATGCGCGCCACCAGGCGCGGAGCAGGCGGGCGATGCGGAACGGACAAAGGCTCCTGCCGACGCCGTGCTCGAAGGCTGTAACCTGCGCGAGCACGTAGTCGCCGGTCGAATGCACCAGCGGCTCCGGCATGTTGAGGCTGCGCGCCAGCATCCGCGTTGCGAAGGCCGTGGCCCAGGGAACTAGGTGGACTGCGACGGTCCGGTAGAGCAGCAGCGCGATCATGGTCATCTCCTGTCGCCACTGAAGATGCGCCGGCCCGGGGGCCAATTCGATTACCTCGTGGGTAAGAAAGGCGCCTATTCAAGACCGTTCTAAATTGTTCGACGCTATTCGCGAGGTGCACAAAATCCCTTGAAAAACAAATGCTTCTACGTACATCGGTGTTCGTCACTGTTTGTTCTCATACGCTCCTAGCCATCCGATTTGTTGGCACTTTTGTTGGTATCTGTTGGTACCGGAAGAACAAACGTTCTTGGCAACTTTCGATATTCCGAATAACAGGAAATCCAAAGCAGATGGCACGCAACAAGGAGGAGCACGCCGCTCCCGAACAGATCAGGACCGATGTCGACTGCCGCGTCGCCCGACCGAAGTTCGAGAACGGCGCGTGGAGAGCCACCAAGATTTCGGACGTGACTGGCGGCGGTCTCTATCTCTTGATCACGCCAGACCCGAACAGGCCGGGCAAGGCCGGCTCCAAGCTCTGGCGGATGGCCTATCGCTTTCACGGCAGGCAGAAGACCTACTCCATCGGGTCTTACGGAAACGGCAACGATGGCACCGTCTCGCTCGCCACAGCCCGCCAGAAACGTGACACCGCAAAGGCCCTGCTTGCACAAGACAGGCCGGTCGATCCCTCAATCGAAAAGCAATTCGAACGGCATCGCCAGGCAGCTGAACGCCCATTCGGCGCGTGGATCGACGAATGGCTTGCCGAGAAGAAAACCGAGAAGATCAAACGTGGCAGGCTTGTCACCGTGCGCAGTCCCGAAACCATCGCGCTACTCGAAAGATGGGCCGGCTACCTGAAGGATCGTTTCGGCAAGCTCTACCGGCCGGACATCAAGCGTCCTGACGTGCTTGCCTTCTTCCGGGCGATGCAGGCTGAGGGTAGGTTAGAGACCCGTGACCGGGTCCACAGTATCGGTGAGCAAGTCTGCGACTACGCCGACCTCGAAGGCGACGGCTACAATCCGTTCCGTGCCTGCAAGAAGCAACTCAGTGTCCACGTCTCGACACCACGCCCTGGCGTCACTGAGCCGCAGGATGTGGTTCGTCTCTTCAGGCTAATCATGCCGCCTTGGGAGAAGACCAGATTTGGCGATGTGGTCGGTGATGCCCTCCGGGTCGATGCGTTGACGGTCCCTCGACCCGGCATGATCAACGACATGGAATGGACCGAAATCGATTGGGATGCCAAACGCTGGACCATACCGGCGGCAAAGATGAAAACCGGATGGGACCATGTCGTGCCGCTGTCGCGGCAAGCCTTCACGGTCCTACGGCGCGTGCAGCAGATCACCGGCAGTCGGCGCTACGTTTTCGCTTGTGCCAAAGACAGACCGCTGTCCAGCAGAACGCTCTGTCATCGGCTGCGAACGCTCGGCATCGACACCAAGACCGAACATTGCGCCCATGGCTTCCGCACCACGTTCTCGACCCTTTGCCATCATGAGGAGGTCAATGAAGCCAAGGCGTGGGACAGCGATGTCATCGAATTACAGTTGGCGCATCTCGATAGCGACTCTGTAAAGGCGACTTACAAACGGCATGGACCGCTGGCATTGATCGGTTCACGCACCAAGCTGATGCAGCATTGGGCGGACCGGATCGACAGCTTTGCTGATCCAAAAAAGATTGTACCGATCGAGGTAACCTTTGAAAGATTGGCGAACTAGCTAGGTTAGAACGCATCTCTCATCCGCTCGGCTCGATGCGAGGGAGGCTCATATGATAGGCGTCGATCGAAGCGGCATCAACCATGGTCTGGCCCTCCATTTTGTAGGCGATGATTTTTCCCTTCTTGATGAGCCCGTAGGCCTTGGTTCGACCGAAACCGCCGCGCTCCAACGCCTTCTTCAACGGAATCAGAGTCCTTTTCTGATGGGGCCCGTCTGTCGTTGCCATTGAGACCTTCCTCGTGTTCGACTGGTCATCCTTGTCCGCCGCCCAGGTCGGGACCGACATCGCGGTTTGCGCACAAGCAAGGCCGTCATCGTGCTTTCGAGCAGCGCGCCTGTCATCCGCCTCTGTGAACTTGGTTTCGACAGCCAGATTCGCGATCGCAAGAGATGACGAATCTAACGGAAGAAGGCTCTGCGTCAATTCATGCAATCACAGCGTTGGCTCGTCATTCTAGTGAAAGCAAAGAAAGCTTCGAGCATTATGAGGTAACTGAAGGAGCCGAGCCTCATTGTGAGCCAGTGAAAAATAGGAGAAGAAGAGAGGAATCATTTTCCGGTGACTGGCTTTTTGCGTCATCTGTTGGTGTGACCAATTTAGTTGAACGTGCATCAAATCGCCCCTTTGTTGCTTTAAGTTGCTCAAGCTTCGCCAATGATGGATCGAGATAGCGGACAACGATTACGTTGTGCGATGTGTAACTAAGTACGCATATTTGGCTCAGCACGCCGGTCGCTTGTCCGTATTCTCAAGCGAACGTTGCCGCAGTATCGCGAAACTCGGATCTAGAACGGGTTTGGTAGCGAAGAGCATGATCGAGATTTCGTCGATGTCCGTGCAAGGCCTTGAAACATCGAGAGCCAGACCGCCAGCCGCCGCGCGATGCAGGCTGTCGCGCGAATGCTTTTTGCATCACCTCGGGCAGGATTGACGCAACGAATCTTCATGCGCAGCTTTGAGAAATCGCCCCTGAATGGGCTTTTCAACCGATAGCCGTGCGCACATCTTGGAGACCGTTACATGCGACGGGCTTTGAGTTAGTCGACGCCGTGTCATTTTCCGCAGAGAGCGCCACGCTGCAGGCGATGCTGCGCGCCGAGCGAGCGGCCCGTTTGGCCGCGGAAGCCGAGGCCCAGGCGGGGACTTTGCTGACCTTCCACTGGTGCTGAAGGAGCTCCAGCGTCTCGGTCACGTCTTCGCCGAGCTTCCGCAATCGGCTGTCGCCACAGCATGGGCAGGTCGCAGGTGTCGGATAGACAATGCGCTGCCGCGGCAAATGCTCCGGCAGCGGCCGGCGGGCTGGCGACCAGAGAATCACAAGACCCGGTCTCTGTCCGAACCGCTGATCGTGCCACCGATTCAAATCCCAGCGATCAGCCGGCCGCCTGCGGTCGCCAGGTATGTTGCGGCATCCGCCAGTCGCCAGCAGGTAGCCGAGCTGGGCTGGGGTGATTGTCACCACGCCATCAGCCGACGACGGCCACAGGAAGCGGCCGCGCTCCAGCCGCTTGGCATAAAGTGACATGCCAGGTCCATCGTGCCAAAGGATCTTGATCAGCTTGCCGCTTTTGCCACGGAACACATAGAGGTCGCCGCCGTGCGGGTCTCGCGTGAACGCTTCCTGCACCAGCAAGGCCAGCGAGTTCATGCCGCGACGCATATCGGTGTGGCCGGTCGCAATCCACACCCGCACGCCCGACGCAATGGGGATTACCGTAGGCGTCCATCTGCCGGCGCCGCCACGGCGGCCTTCAGCGTCGCCGCGTCGACCGTACCCGTGACCCGCATCCGAGCCCCGGCAGCAAGCTCGATCTCGATCGACCCGCCGCTGCTGGCCGGTGCGACTGGACAAGGCGTCGGCCCTGATTCCGCGACCACCATCGCCGGTACGAAGCCAGGTTTGATGGGCGGCATCCTTCGGCTCAGGCCGAAACGACCGTCGCCATCGCAGCAGCAATGAGCGCGAAATGCCATATCGCCGCGCCGTTGCCGCGACTTGGCGCGGCGCCTGAGCTCTCCAGGACGGTCTTGAGCTTCTTATCCTCGGACCAGCGCCGCCGCCGGCCCGTGTCCACCACCTCAAGCCGTTCGACTTGGGCACTGCGCCTATCACTGTCCATAAGGACAGTTCTCAACAACACGCCTCATTCGGCAAGGCGGCCTTCACCGGACGGATACTACGAATCCCTGACCGGCTCTGCCTCGATCGCGTCGGTGCGTTTCCGACACCTGGATGTTTGATCATTGCGACGGTGAGAGCAGGTGCCCGCTTATGATGGGAGGCTTGTCTGAACTGGAGATGCCTTTCGGCTTGGATGGCGCCGCGATGTCCAAGATCAATTGGAAGTCGGCCCTCGAGAGTCAGACACGATCTCCGGTCTGATTAGTCTGTTTGATCCACGCGGGCCACATCCCTGCCCCAAGTGCGGTCACCAGATTCCACTGAAAGAATCGATCGCGGCGCCTCTGCTTGAAGCCGAGCGACGCGTTGAGTGTGCCCTCGCGATGAACTAGATCCAGTCTTATCGAATTCCCCATTGACACGTAACTGGTCCCGGCTGCTCGGATTTGCTCTCAACTGTAGTCGACAAATTTGAACCGGCGGCAAGTTCAAGTGCAGCACCACCATGAAGCCTTTGCAGGAGAACAAATACCCGACGAGGCCGGCGCGGTGGTGCTCCCTAGCGGAGCCGCCGCGGCGTCTCAGTTAATTGAAATACAGCGGTAATATGGGCCATCTCGTAATTGAATCTCGACAAATCTGCCGTCCATGTCCTTCCGAATTTGAGAGGAGGAGTGTCTAGGCAGGCTGAAGTTGCCGGCGCTGTGAACGATCAGACTGTCGACAATCTGCTTGAGCAAGACAGTTATATTCACTCTTCTGGTGTAACGTCGATCGCCGTCTGACGAGAGACTGTTGATCTCTTCCGCAAGACCGAGCAGCGACGTCCTTTGCTCCTCCCCCATTTTGTCGAGCAAGGCCGGGTGAGCTAAAAAGGCGAGAACGGTGGTCTCGAAATCCTTGTACGTCCAGGCGGAGCGGCTGCATGCGCTGTCGTTCAAAACCTGCTCGCACACCAGAACCTGCACGTTTGAGATCCGATGGAAGATGACCTCGCCACCGCAGTAGGCGCACGAGCACAAACCACCGAAGATGTTAGCGAGGTCATTTCCTTTGCGCCCACGATGCGCCAGATTCTGTTGGCGTGCCGCCTGCGCAGTAGCGAAAGTGGCCTTGTCTATTACTGCAGGGTAATAGCCGGCAATGGGAGGGCCGCTCGGGATACCCTTCTTATGACCTGCAGCGAAGGACTTCGGCTGGTATTCGCCATAGGTCGCCCGGTTCCGGAGCATGGAGTCTATGGTGGTGTTGTCCCAGTTGAGCGATCCGGTGAAAGTCGGCACCTTTTGTTCGTCGAGATAATTCGCGATGGCGTAGCTGCCCATCCCGCCGATCGCGAGTTGGAAAATTTTTCGCACGGTTTCGGCCCGATCCGGGAGGAACACGAAAGACAACCGGTTTTTAGTGAGGCCAAGCCAACTTGGCGCCGCTGAGATCTTTTTGCTGCTCTCTTTAGACATAGTGATCCTAGATCCGAATGGCTGGCTGCGCCGTCTAAACGGACACTCGATTCGTCCCCAAGACCAAATCGATTCCCCTCCTTCAGGTGCACTAGACGTGCATGTTCCCGACCTGAGGACCCATCGTCGGCGAAGCACTCACGCAGCTGTGAGTGCTAGAATTGTCATACCTAACAATAGCTTAAACGAGAATTCCTCTCAAGAAGTTGCGTGATTTTTGTGCAACACCTGTCCGAAAACAAGCTTCATAGGCCCGTTTCGGAGCGTTCTCTTGTTGTGTGTGCATGGGGCATCGATCATGGTGACTGGGCGACGGAGGGGGGCATCCCGAGGTCGTCCCGTTTAGGTCATTTCGCTTAAGTCCCTCGCGTTCATGCGGGTGTGTCCGAAGACGCGAAGGAGCC